>JACROC010000005.1 GCA_016214655.1 Candidatus Harrisonbacteria bacterium | reverse complement strand
TATATTGATTCAAGATATGATGTCGCTGGATCGCAAATCCAATTACGTCTACGTGCGGCTGGTACGCCGGTTACAGCTATGACGTTAACTGGGTCTGGCAACATCGGCATCGGCACCACTTCTCCCATGAGCAGATTGTCAGTTTCCGGCGGAGACATTGTGCTCTGGGAAGGCACCACCCAAAGAGATCTCAAGGTATTCAACGGAGCCATCTGCGCCGATAACAATGGCGGCACCAAATGTCAGGCGGCTCTGACTGCCGGCACTGTCTATGGCGATGCTTCCTCCTTTGCCGCCTCTGACGTCGCCGAACTCTATCTGGCTACAGAAGAATTAGAACCAGGAGACATAGCCATGTTTGACCAAGGGGAACCTGTCCATATCAAAAAAGCTGTCCAGCAGTCAGATGTCCTTCTGGCCGGAGCTATCTCCACCAAACCTGGCGTACTCCTAGGAGATGCCGTAACCTCTTCTTCCACTCATGCCTATCCAGTTGCTCTCTCCGGACGCATCCCAGCCAAAGTCAACCTGGAAGGAGGAGATATCTCCATCGGCGACCCCATTACCATCTCCTCTATACCCGGAGTTGGCAAGAAAGCTACCCAAACAACTAAAATCATCGGTTATGCCCTAGAACCCTACAACGAAACCCTAAACGCTGATAATAAGATCATGGTCTTTGCGAACTTGACTTACTACACTTCAACCGACCCCGTAGAAGCATTTGTCGATGCTAACGGGGCAAGCAACTCCTCCTTAATCACCCTAGCTTTGGAGGCCTTCAAGTCCTGGCTCTCTTCTATGCAGATTACGATTGAAAATGGTCTGGTTACGTTGAAGAATTTGGTGGCTGAAAAAATAACAGCTTCTATATTAGATGTCATTAAATTGAAAGTTGGAACTTCTGAGCAACCGGCTGGTATTACGGTTTACGATAAAAATACCAAACAGCCGTATTGCGTAATTGTGATAGATGGCCAGTTGCAAAATATCGCAGGGGAGTGTGCTTCTGAAGTAGAACAAGCAACTGAACAGTCTGTTGAGCAAACGACTGAGGAAATTGCAGAACAGCCAGTCGAACAAACTACCGAAGAACAACCCAGCGAAGAACAGCCGCCAGTTTCCGATCCCGTAGAAGCATCTGATGCCAATGGGGCAAGTTCCGATTCGGCAACCACGACTCCCGAGGCTTTATAATATATTCGTATACCTATCTTATAAAAATTTTTCTCTCCGCACTTTAACGCGTTAAAGTGCGGGTAAATGGCGTCTTAACATTTTGGTATCTTGATGTCTCACGATTATTCAAAATACGCCGCTTTAACGCGTTAAAGCGTCAAGCGGCAGCTTTCGGATTTTAACTATTGACGAGCATTTTTTGATTGTTTATTATATAATCTATCTTATGTTAATGCTTAAGTTACAACGAAGGGGTAAAAAGCACCAGGCGGCTTATCGCCTGATTGTCGGCGAAAAAAGAACTAAGCTTTTGGGTAAGCAAACCGATGATCTCGGCTGGTATAATCCTCATCAGGATAAATACGAATTTAATAAAGAGCGGGTACAGCACTGGCTTAAAGTTGGCGCCAAAATGTCGCCGACCGTGAATAATCTTTTGGTAAAAGCCGGAGTCATTGAAGGCACAAAGCTTCCAGTTCATAAAAAAGCTAAAAAGTCTAAAGAAGAAACCGCCAAACCGGCTGAAGCAGCGGCGCCGGCAGGAGCAAAATAGGGGAAACTTTCGGCTTGACAAGTTCAATTTAATCTGTTATACTAAATAAAATTGAAAAGGTCGTTAAAGTAAGAGAAGTAAGAAATTCTGAATAGCGATATGGCACAGAAACCACACGATCAGGAATTTCTGGAATATCTCGTCAAATCAATTGTCGAGAATCCTGATGATGTTGAAGTTACTCGCAAGGTAGATGAAATGGGCGTTTTGCTTTCTTTGAAAGTAAACCCGAAGGATATGGGTCTTGTCGTTGGACGGCAAGGTTCTACCGCGAAAGCTATCCGTTCTCTTTTGAGAATCGTCGGCGTTAGAAATAATGCCCGAGTTAATCTGAAGATTGAGGAACCAGAGGGCTCTACCCGGGCCCCTCGTTCTCAAGAGGGTGAAATGAGATTTTAAAAGTTTTCGTTAAAACTAAAAAGCCCCTTTCGGGGGCTTTTTAGTTTATAATTATTTTATATTATTCTTATAAGACTTATCAGTCCTATTAAACTTATTTGATAAGGTTTATGAAGCGTTTCGACATCATTACAATTTTTCCGAAAATTCTAGATTCCTATTTTAATGAATCGCTTTTGAAAAAAGCCCAGGAAAAGGGCTTGTTTAAGGTTATTTCTCATAATTTACGGGATTTTACTAAGGATAAGCATCATAAGGCTGATGATACGCCTTACGGCGGCGGGCCGGGGATGGTGATCAAAGCCGAACCGGTTTATAGAGCGGTTCAGGAAATCAAGTTAAAAGCTAAAAGCTCAAAGCTAAAAGTTAGGACAATCTTGTTTTCCTTGCGGGGGAAGAAGTTTGACCAAAAGGAAGCGCATCGGTTGGCGAAATACGACCAATTAATTTTTATTTGCGGCAGATACGAAGGGGTGGATGAAAGGGTGGCTAAATATGTAGCTGATGAGGAATTGTCTGTAGGTGATTTTGTGCTTTCTGGCGGGGAATTACCGGCGGCCCTTGTGATTGAAGCAATTTCCAGATTAATTCCCGGGGTATTGGGGAAGCGGGAATCTTTAGAGGAAATGAAGGGTAGTTATCCCGTTTATACGAAACCGGAGAAAATAGAGTGGAAAGTGAAAAGCGGAAAGCGAAGAGCGTTAAGGGTTCCGTCAGTTTTGCTATCCGGGGATCATAAAAAGATAGATGAGTGGCGCACTAAATTTAGTTAAGGGTTAAAAGTAAAAGGTTAAATTGATATTGCTTTTTAAATTAAAAGTATTATAATGTATCTTTATGGACGTTTTAGTTAGTCAAGAAGAGCAATTAAATAAGGAAGCGGCAGCAGCGCCGAAAGACCCAGCGCAATTGGCTATGGTTGAAGAAATGATGAAGGCGGGATTATTTATTGGTATGAAAAGCTCCAAGACTCATCCAAAAATGAGACCGTTTATTTTTGGGGTGAGGAATCGTTCCTCGGTTATTAATTTGGAAGAAACTTTGAATTTGCTGGAAAAAGCGATGGAATTTATAAAAAAGAAGTTTTCGGAAAAAGGAACCATGCTTTTGGTTGGTACTACGCCGGCGGCCAGGAATTCAGTGGAGGCGGCTGCCAAAAATCTCAAATTGCCCTTTGTGGTTGAACGGTGGCTTGGCGGAACTTTGACAAATTTTAAAACCTTATCTAAGCGAATTGCATATTTTAAAAAATTGAAAAGCGATAAGGAGACTGGAAGATTGGATAAATACACTAAAAAAGAGAGATTAGATTTTGACCGGCAGATTCAAAAAATGACTGTAATGTTTGGCGGTGTAGAGGAGATGGATGCGCCTCCGGATGTAGTGTTTGTGGTGGATGTGAATTCGAATATGACAGCCGTTCGCGAGGCCAATCGTTTGAAAATTCCGGTCGTGGGAGTCATGAATACTGATACCGATCCCGGTTTGATCAAATATCCTTTGCCAGCAAATGATCGGAGTAAGGCAAGTATCGAGTGGATTTTGGGCAGATTAGAAAAAGCTGTTCAAGAAGGCAGGGAACAAGCGAAGGCAGTTGTTCCACAAGTTGAAGTAAAAGCATAACATTAGTAAGCGTTAGTACATGATGACCGTTATCCAAAAACTTAGGGAGGAAACCGGCGCTGGAGTCATGGATTGCAAGAAGGCCTTGGAGGAAGCTGGGGGGGATTATATTTTGGCTAAGCAATTGATTGAAAAACAAGGATTGGCCAAAGCAGCTAAGAAGGCTGAAAGGGAAACGGGCGCCGGACTCTTAGAATCTTACATCCACAATGGAAGAGTTGGCGTTCTTCTAGAGCTTCGCACAGAAACTGATTTTGTCGGGCGTTCTGAGCCAGTAAAGGCTTTAGCCCATAATCTTGCCCTTCATATTGCCGCTATGGGACCGGAAACGGTTGAGGATTTGTTGAAACAGCCTTATGTTAAAGATGAAAGCAAGAACGTGGAAGAGCTGATTAAGGGCGTCATTGCAGTAGTGGGAGAGAATTTGAAAGTGGCGAGGTTCGCGAGATACCAGATTTAACCAATGACAATTGACAGGTGACAATTGACTTATTGATACAAGAGTCAAATGTCAAATGTCAAAGGTCAAATGTCAAATTGTACAATTTTATCCTACAAACTTTGATGATGTTAAGTCTCGGCACGATGGTTTATTTGGCGGTCCGGGCTTTGCCGAGAGTTCCTGATACCGATTCTATTGCAGAACCTCTTAAAGAAAATTATATTGATAGATTGATAAAGCGATTGCCGCTTGAAAAAGCGGATACCCTTGCCAGTTCGCTTCTTGAAAAATTATTAAGGAAATCCAAAATTGTTATTTTGAAGCTGGATAATTTTCTGACTAAACATCTTCAGAACTTGCGGTCTCCGCAGGGTGCAGATAAAACTGACCGGCCGAATATTTTTGAAAAAAAAGAAGACAACTTGCCACAATAGTTTTTTTTGTTAGAATGAATTAGAGTTTCTTGAATGGGCAGATAGCGAAGTGGCCAAACGCGACTGGCTGTAGACCAGTTGGCTTTATGCCTTCGGGGGTTCGAATCCCTCTCTGCCCACCAAATAAAATAACTTGCGCATGCAAGTTATTTTTAATATCCTGAATTTGCGCCTCCTTAGCTTAGTGGCAAAGCAATGCTTTTGTAAAGCAAAGACGTCAGTTCGATTCTGACAGGAGGCTCAATTGAAAAATATTTATAAAGAAGTTATGCTTAGTATCAGATTTTTGCCGATGTAGCTCAGTGGTAGAGCAACTCCATGGTGGGCCGCAGGTGCCGACTTCAAGTTAGCGCACAAGACTCCTGCCCACTTCGATAGTAATATCGGAGTGAATCCCGAATAACGGTTAAAACCCAGTAGTGTGGGGCAAGACCGTGGCCGATGTATATCGGCCCGAACGACTGACAAGGGGTCCCGATTTGTGTCGGGATAAGATACAGTCTAGTCCTTCTATAATTTGCCAGTTGGCGAAGAAGTGAAGGTGTAAGCGAAGGAGTAGGTCGTCGGTTCAATCCCGACCATCGGCTCCCGAGTCTCACTCGGTTAGCCAAGGTTAATATATGCCGTTGCCTTTTATATTTGTTTAAAGTAAAATAATTCAACATATGTCAGAAAGTAAATTCTCAAAAAATTTAATAAAGCTCCGTTGCGAGACCTGCAAGCGGGTGAATTATTATAGCCGCAAGAATAAGAAGAAGGTGGAGAGGAAGATTGAAACCAGTAAATTCTGCAATTGGTGCCGCAAGCACACTAAACATAAGGAAGCTAAGAAATAGATAGAATTTTTGTTCGGGGTGGGGTAAGATTAGTACTGATGAGGAAGGAAAAATTTGAGTCATTTAAGCCGAATAAAACATTTGAGGCCTATAAAGAAAAGGGGCGCATTGATTTTGGTGCATTATCTAAACCAGAATTGAGCGCTCTTTTTGATTATTATAAGTCTCATTTTGCGGATCTGGATGAAAATAGTCAGACCGAAATGCTGGAGCAGTTTTTGGCGTTCCGGGCTTGCAAGGAGGAAGAGGCGCGGGAAATTTTCAGCGGGATGTCCGAGGAACAAAAAAAGTCGGTAGGGGAATATATTGGCAAAGCCATTGATTCGAACCTGTACAATAAGTTTTTCTATGATGCCTGGCAGTATTTTGATTATGAGCAGCAGGAATTCTTTAAAGAAAAGTTTTTATTAGAAAATCCTCAAGGAATTATGCGCATTGCGCCATTTATCCGTTTAGACAGATTTGTGGTGTCTAAGGATAGCGCCGACGATAATTTAAAATTTAAATATTTAAGGCCTCAGCCGGATTGGGCAATACGGCGGTTTGGGGAAAAACCCAGAGAATCCTTAATGGACAGATATTTCAATAATTATGAGGCGGCGGAAAAATTAATGGAAAATTGTTTATATGCGGCCGGCGTCAATGACGCCGGTTTGAGGGCCGCAGTTGAATATTATTCTAAAAAAGAACCGTATTTTTTATATCCTTATTTGCCCAAACTATTGGAAACGGGCATTGTCAGCCAGAAAGAAGCAAAAGAAATATTTATTAATTTGCCGACTTCAGTTATTTTCAGAAGCGATTTTTATTTGAACGAGGAAGAAAAAAATAAAAAGAAAGAAATCTTTGAAAAAGCAAAACGGATTAATCCTGCTGATAAAATTAAGGATGCGGATAATATCGGATATCTCCCCGTCCAATCAGAGAAAATCAGGAGAGAAGATGGCCTTATTGAAGATGGCGCTCAAAAAAGATCTTTAAAGAGAAACTTCGCTAATTTTATCGAATATGGAAATATCTTAGACGCAAAAGAACGCGAACAATTCTTTAAAGGATTGATGGAGAGGCAAGTGCCTATTTTTTATGTAGCCAAGGAGTTGGGATTGAAGAAGGAAGAAATAAGTTCTCTGCTTGGCGTTGTTGAGGATGGAGGCGAAACCGCGTTTTTTTTGAATGATTTATCTGATTTGACGGCGTTAATTGATATTGGTGCGGAAGGAAGGGCTGTGACGCATCTTCTCCGCGAGTTGGAGGAAGAGAAAGATGGTGCTTATCTGGTCAGGAATTTTATGCATGATATCGAAAATATTCTGCCCCGGTTTTCTGCGGTTAATCAGAAGAAATTAATCAAATCTATTAATAACAATGCTTATTCGCTTTGGTTTCATAGATTGGATTACGTAGTAAAAACCGGCGTTATTCCCTTCGAAGAATTGATGGGAAGGGCCGTGAAAGAAGACTGGGCTTTTTTAGAAAATTATAATCGGATTTTGAAACAAGTTATTGCGCTGGAGCGTTCCGGTAAGCCTTCTTTGTATGATAAGGCAAAGATTCAGGAAATCGGACGAAGTTTTCTTTTGCAGCGACCGGAGCAGATAATTTATCATCCGGGATTATTTATTAACCTTTTTTCTAAAGATAAACAGGATGAGTTTATAAAGAAAGGCCTTAATGGTTTGACCGGCAGGAAGTTTTTATTTAATGCCTTGCTGGAATTGGATAAAAGTAAAAAAGCCGGAAGCGGAGATGGCGGGATTATTGATTGGGTCTTATATAAAAAGGAAATAGTAGAAACGATGAAATCGGCGCCGGAAATACTTTCGGATCTTTTGGAAAATAATACCTATGGGTGGTCTGCTCTTGCTAATGTATTATCTCCGGAGGAGCGTTTCAATTTATTTTTTAAGCAGATAGATAGTTTAAATCTGTACTCGGTAGTGAATGCCGGCAGGGGAGATTTAATTTTAGATCTAGCAGCGCATCCAGTATATTTTAAGAAATTTATCGCAAAAGTTATGGGCGGAAAAGATGCCTCTGTTTTGGCAAGTGTTTTTTTAATTGGCAAGGGATTGTTAAAAAATGATGAAGCGGGTAGGAAGCCGGGAGCCGAGGATTATGATAAAAAAAGAATTTTAGCTGATTCGGTGAAAAAGCAGTTATTGTTAAATAGCGATTCAATTTTAGAATCTTTAAAGCGTTTTTGCTCTGAACAAAACTTCGCTGTTTTTCAGGAAGATGTTTTAGATGTTAAAGATCCTGCGTTAACAAAATTAGCGGAAAGCGGGGTGGGTGAATATTTGAGCATTTTTCCGGAATTCTTGTCTAAGTTTAGGCGTCATTTTCCCGTTTCTTTATATAATGAATTGGTTAACGGGAATTTAATACCGACGGCATTTTTGCGCGAAAAGTATGGCACTCCTATTTATGACCGTGATCTTTTAGATAAGGAAACGCTATCTAAAATTTTTGATTTAAACCCGATAGATAAAATTCTTGCCCAAAAATCTTTAGAAGAAGATTTTTATAAGTTGGTTCTGGAAGAAGTTACGGCGAACCCATTTTTAAGTTGTTATAAAAAACAATTGGAAAGGATTGTTAAGGAGGAAAATGAGCGGAATGGACCCAGGCAGCAGGTGGAATCTTTTAGCCCGGTTAGGGAATTTTCTGATTTGATCATCCGGATCAGCGTGTTAAATTCTTCTCAAGCAGCTTTAGAGAATCAGGAGTTTATCTTCAGTTTGCCGGAGAAAGAAAGGGAAGAGTTATTGCGAGTTTTAGAATTGATATTGATCCGAGGTTTAGACCGCGATAATAAGGATTTTGATTCCGCAATGGCAAATTTAAGCAAGGATCCGGAGGTTTCCAAAAAAATGCTGTTAGGCTTAATAACTGATTATGCCGGTAAAATATTTGAGGTTGATTTGGGCGAATTAAAAAAAGTGAATTTTGAAATTGATGCCATTAGCCCGTTGATCGTTTATTATGCGGTTTCTTGCAAAAATAATCCGCAGATGAAAAAAGCTTTTCAGGAATTCGTTAAACGGGTTGTGGCCGGAGATTATGAAGCGTGGAGAATAGCTGACCTGCAGTTTTTAAAAGAAGAAAATTTGATTCCGGAAAATCTGAATGCGGAGCAATACCAGAAATGGTCCAGCGCCGATTTTATGGATTTTGAAGAAATTTTTAAATTGGAGGAATCGGATATCCGGTCCGGAGTAAGAAAGATTTTTCAGCAGGCAGTGGCTGATCAGCATATTAAATCGGAAGATCTGCCGGCTTCTTACGATGTTGTCAGTGAGGTTTATTCAGCGGTTTGTTTGCCGATGAATGAATGGACCAGCCAGTTGGCGGCTTTGAGAGAAAAGACTTCTAAAAAAAAGGATTCTCTAACTCTGGAAGAAGCAACGGAGTATAGGGAGCTGCAGGTAAAAATTGCGGATTATCGATCGGAGAATGAAGAAAAGATAAGTTTGGCCGAAGCCAATCTATATTTGGCCAAATTAGCCAGAGTTACCGTAAAAGAATTATCTAATAAATCTCTGGATATTGAGGGGAGATTTGTTAACTTCAATCGGGTTTTTAAGGTACTGGAGGGTGTTTTTGCCAACAGTAATCCGGATTTTCAGCAGGATATTAAAAGATTACAGGGTCAGTTATATAATTCTTTTGAGAAAATTTTTGGCGAGCAGAAGGTGTCTAAATCTAAAATGAGCATTACCGATCGTTTGGATTTGAAAACTTACATCAAAATAGGGCAGGAACCGGTAGAATCCTGCCAGAATTATAATTCTACCTCCGGATTGAATGGCGGCCTTCTTTCTTATATTACCGATCCGAATGTGAAAATAGTCCAGCTTTATGATGAGGGCGGTAAGATTATTGCCAGGAGTGTTTTGCGGTTTTTAGAGGATGCCACCGGCAACCCGCAGCTATTTTTAGAGAGAATATATTCTGTTAATCCGCATAGTAAAATCGGCGAAGCTATCAGAGAGTTTGCAAAAAGGAAAGCCAAAGGATTGGGCGTAAGTTTATATTCTCATGGCTTAGAGGGGGCAGAGGAGAGCTTTTTAGAAGAAAGTTCGCGAGCAAGTTTGTTTAGTCATAATAGCCGCAGTCCGTATGTTTATACTGACGCTGGCGGCGGACTGGTAAAAAACGGGAATTACGTAATTAATGGAGCGGTTCGGATAAGTTAGGGCTATTCTTATCTGGCCGTTAGATTTGTTTTAATTTTGAACTAATTTGTTATATAATATAACTATATATCAAGGTTCGTGAAATCAGATAAAAGACAGAAGGCAATTGAGTTGCGCAAAAAGGGATATTCCCTTAATGAAATAACCGACAAATTAAAAGTTGCAAAAAGCAGCGTTTCGTTATGGGTTAGAGGATTATCAATTTCCGATTTAGCGAGAAGGAGATTGTATCTGCGCGGTGTTACGGGGAGATTGCGGGCTGCGGAAGTCAAATTGAAAGAAGTTAATCGTAAGGACGAATTTTATTTGATGCGTGGCAGAAAGATCGTTGCCGACTTGCCGGCAAATAAAAATTATCAAAAAATTTTATGTGCGATGATATATTGGTGCGAGGGAGTGAAGAGCGTCGAATATGGGATGTGCTTTATGAATTCCGATCCCAAATTAATAAAATTATTTCTGAAGTTATTAAGGGAAAATTTCGAAATTAGAGAGGAAAGGTTTAAGGCGCTGCTCCACCTTCATAAATATCATAACATTGATAAGGAAGTTGCTTTTTGGTCGGAAATTACGCATATTAATAAGCAGCAATTCTTAAAGACATATATTAAAGAAAATACTGGAAAACGAGTCCGAGATAATTATCGTGGATGCTTATCGGTTAGATATTATAGCGCAGATCTTGCTCGCGAATTATCGGCTTTAGGAAAAGTGTTTTTAAGCGAGGGGGCGTAGTGTTAGCGGAAGCACATCTGTCTCCAAAACAGAGAGGTCGGGTTCGAATCCTGACGCCCCCGCAAAGATGAATTTAGAGCCGAGGGCTTGACAAATAATAAACGAATATGTCACTATTAAATTTTAGAAGCTCGATAATCAAATATGAGCTGCTAAAGCGCCCCCCTCTCCAGGGGTATTTTTTTAGGAAAAATAGCGCTGAGGCAAATCGAGCTGTCGTATAACCGACTGAACCCAAGGAGGAAACATGGAGGCCGGCATCAAGATGATCGTGTTGACTGGAGGACCGTGCGCTGGAAAAACCACAGTATTAAAGGCTCTTCAGGAGGAATTTGCTAGAAAGGCGATTTTCGTGCCGGAAGTAGCAACGATATTACTTGCAAATGGCTTCCCGGTTCCCGGAAAGGACTTGCCTTGGAGTGAGGAATGGCAGGCTTGCTTACAAGGTGCCATTCTTCCCTTACAACGCACAATTGAAAATGCTTACCTCTTAATGGCAAAGAGTAAGGGAGTGAAAGTTGTTGTCTGTGATCGGGGAATGTTGGACGGCGCGGCTTATACTCCTGGTGGGGTAGAAGAATTTTGTCACAATAATAATCTCATCATAGATGATGAGATTGCCAGATATGATGTCATTATCCACCTTGAGTCATTAGCGATTGTCTGTCCAGAAAAGTATGGACAGACAAATAACGAAACTCGGTTTGAGTCTCTTGAGCGTGCGCAGCAATTGGAGCGGGCTATCAAAGAGGTTTGGAGAGACCACTTGAATCAGACAATTATCGATGGCAAGCGCGGCATTGAAGGCAAAATCGCTCAAGTTATCGGTATAGTAAAATTTGTTCTGAGCGAAAAGTATTTGAGTAAATCATAAATTATATAGCCGGCTACTTTATTACCTAATTTTTGAAGCATTAAATAAGATTTACTGCCAAAGCGAAAGCTGAGGCGGTTTTTTATAATTTTACCAAATAGGTTTTATTCTGCTTCAGCAGGTTCAAATAACCCGACTGGGTTATTTTATGTTAAACTAATTATTAATGAGTTTAGTGGGTAAATTTAGGGAATTAATTCAGGGTTTATTTAAGAAGCGTGTTTCAGCCGAGGAATTTGAAAGATGTGTTTTTTTAGCTATTACTAAAAGAGTTGTAGCCAAGGAGGCGGTTCAAGGAGAGTTGGGGGAGATAGATAGTTTACTTCGCGCCCCGGCGGGGTTTGAAGACCGGACCAAAATTGCCGCCCGGCTTTATTTGCGATTGGAAAAATATATCGGCGAGGAGCAGCCCAAAAACCGCATTTCCAGAGAGACGCTTCGGGAAATGATTTTTAATTCTTGCCATGGCGAGGCTGCTGAGGGAGATTTGGCGCTGATTTTTTTACCGCAGTATCTGAGGCGGGTAAGATTAATGGAAAAATTATCCGAAGCGCTTATCGATAAGTCTCGCCATTTTATCGGCGAAGAGCGTTATGTGAATTTGCTGAATTCTTTGCCGCAGGAGTTAAACGGATCGGTAAAGAACGGTAAAATCGATTGGCTGGTTTTTGAGCAGAAAGTCAGGCAATCGGCAGCTGAACCGGAAAAACAGGAAGAATTTGCCAGTCAAACTTTGTCTAAACTTTTATCCGGTTTGGTTCACGGTCTGCTGGAAGCTATAGAGGCGGCGCGTTCAGAACTTCTATTTCGGGAGGTCTACCAGCAGTTTCGGGATAATTTGAATTTTGTAGAAAACGTTCCCCAAGTTTTGCGGATTGTGCCAGACGGAATCTTAGAGGAAGAAAAGCTGGAAATTTTGGAAAAGCCGAAATTAGTTGATGAATTAAGAAAAAGGAATCAGGAGTTGGAATTTGCCATGGCCCAGCTTTCAGAGGAGAAGAAAAAATTGGAACAAGAACAGAAAAAATTAGCCGTTGCTTTGGACGACTTGAAGGCGGTGGATAGAGCAAAAAGCGAATTTATTGATGTGGTTTCGCATCAATTCCGCACTCCGCTTTCGGCGGCTCGCTGGAACAGCGAGATTATTGGCGATGAATTGGCTAATGTTGCCCCCGAAGAATTAAAAATCAAGCTTGCAGAATATAACCGCCTTATTCAGGAAAAAATCGTTTTTATTATAAATATTCTTGAGGATGTTTATGACGTTTTGGCCATTGAAGGAAAAACTTTAGCGATTGAAAAAAAGCCGAGCCAGCTGTGGGAAATTGTTGCAGACGTTTTGAAAGAACAGGAGAAAGAAGCTGAACGGGAAAGGGTGTCTGTGATCTTTGACCGGAGTAAGGCCCCGCTGAAAGAAGTATTATTGGATCCTACAAAGATTCACCGCATCTGCAAGATTTTAATTAGAAATGCTATTCATTACACGCCGGAAAAAGGCAAGGTAATAGTGAGTATCTGGGAGGGGGAATCAGAAGGCAAACCAGTTCTGGTTTTCAGCGTTAAGGACACCGGCATTGGCGTTGCTCAAGAGGATATGCCGAAATTATTTACCAAATTTTTTCGCGCTAAAAATGCCGTTAAGAAAATTGCCGATGGCGCCGGTTTGGGGCTTTATCTAGTGAAGCGATTTATTGAGGCGCATGGCGGCGCTATCTGGGTGGAATCGGAATTAGACAAAGGCAGTACTTTCACCTTCGCTGTTCCGGAATCTTAATTTTCACGTTGACTTTTAGGAGTTTTTATTTTACACTCTTATCAGCAGTTCGATAACTGATTCAAGGAGGGTGAAATGACCGCGGAAAACCGTTCCGTGACTTTCGTGGTGATCTCGGGAATCAATTTCCCGGTGAAGAGCCGCAAGTATTTGATGAATCTGGTAAAAGGTGTTGTTAATCTTCATGGCGCTAAATTCATTATTGGAGCCGGTCACACGATCGCCGGCAAGGATCTGGAGCAGCTGCTCAAGCTTAGATTAAGCGAGGTTCCAAAGAATCAGCGCGAAGAGGCGGGGCAGAAATTTTATCAGGAGATGATTGAGTCTCTGGATTCCTTTTTGCCGAAGATCAAGGACGTTAATTACCATATTGTGGTAGCGGAAAAGATTTATGACCGGCCGATCGGTTATAAAATCTTGGATGAACTCCGTAAGCGGCGCGATGATATCCGTCTTTCTGATAATCCGGAAACTAAGATGCCGATCCAGTTGTCTGGTTTCGGCGAGATGCGGGTTATCGTTCCGCGCAAGCAACCTTGGTTTTATGAGAATATTACCGGATTGCTTCAGCGTTTAGTGAATGGTTTTGCCATGCGCACTGGTTCTGGCAAGCCGCCGCTTATCTTAGTTGGCTGCACTGGTACCGGTTCTAACTTGCCTTATTACAAAGGTGTTCCGTGTATTGCTGTCCCGGCACTTCATAAGCTGGATGATCAGCTTTCTACGGAGAATATGGTTGGTTGTGTGGCTGTTACTATTACGAAGGATGGCGACAAATTCAGGATTCGTTCTACGACCTATGATTTCCGGACGGCTCTTGCCGATGAATACAATCTGGCTTTGCCGGATGGTTTGTCTCGGCGACACAAGCAGGTTTTGGATGTTCTCAAGTCTAGCTCTGCTAGCTTGAAGACTATTCAGTTCCGTTTGAATAGCAATGCCAGGAATCCTTGGGAATTAGAAACGGTTCAAGGAATTGTCGAGGATCTTCAGAAAAAGAAGCTGGCAGTTTATTACGAAAAGGGCCATCGCTATGCGATCAGAGAGTCGCTTCATAATGAGGCTAATCTGACGTTGGAGCAGTTTACCAAAGATTCCCGGACGTTAACGTTTGTTATTAAATCTTGTTGGCACGTTGGCGCGCTGAAAGCGCTTTATTTCACGGTGTTGAAGAAAGAGCCGGAATTGGCTGACGATGCCGATGTGATCGTGTTGAATGGCGATGTCCAACAGGGTATTTCCCACAACTACGAATATAACGGCGAGATGCTGGCTACGATGAATGGTCCGGATAAGCATCAGAGCGCTGCTGCGATTATGCAGGCTATTATCCTGCTGGATATTTTCCGGCGCCGATGGGCAAGGCTGGTTGCTTTAAAGCTTCCTACCAAGGAGATGCTGCAGAAATGCCTGGTTACTTTCGTTTATAACGTTGGTAACCATGATGAATCGCGATTCAGCAAGTCTAAGGACGCGATTGCGCTTCATATTTTTGATTTGAAACTTCGCTCCGAAATGGTGATGCTGCTGACTGCTTTTTTGCAGTCGGAGAATCGCGCTTCGGATGTGCGTTTTGACGAGTTGGTTAAGTTGATCAATGAAAAAATTATCAGGGTGGGCGAGAGCCGAACGATTAAGGTTTCCGACGCGGTTATTGGTCTTAAACATCCTCGTCAGGGTAATACTCAGAACAAGGGCGCCCGAATCCAGCAGACAGCCAGCTTCTTCGAGAAAGCATTAGCATATTATCCGGATCGGGATTTGAAGCAGCTTTGTGTGGTAATGGTGGCTAATTTCCATGAGGCGTCTTCCATCCACACTTCGCATTTTGGCAAGACTATCCTGGGAGTTATGAGCGCCGCGATGCTGAAAGATACGGAGTTTGAGAATAATATCAATAAGGCGGTTGAGCATGGAATGGTCAAGGTTTCGGTCCAGCTGAATAAGCAGGGTCAGTTGCTTTCGGACACCATCGAGTTTTTCGATGATATTGTTCCGGAAGACGCGAAGTTCGTTTTCGCGGATAATCTGACTACCGCTATGGTGCTTGAGCGTTGTAAGAAGGTGGATGAATTAACTCAGTTGCCTTGGAGATAAACATTATCATGGGCTGCAGCAATGCAGCCCTTTTTGTTTGCCACCTTTGGTTTTTTGATTTATATTATAGTTATCACTTTGAAAATTTATACAGAGATTTAGATGAGAAAACTGGATCCGGATAAATTCAGTGAGGAAGCGGAAAAATTAAGAGAATTCATGCGGGCAAGAATTAAGGGCCAGGATAAGACCATTGATGATCTGGTGGATATGTTTGATCTTTATAATTCCGGCTTAAAAGATCCGGAAAAGCCCATTTATATAGTGTTATTTTTGGGACCCTCCGGCGTCGGCAAGACCTTGATGGCGGAAGTTCTGGCTGAATATTTGTTTGGTTCGCGTAAAGCGTTTACTAAAGTTGCTTGCGCTCAATATAGCGAACCGCATCGCGTTGCCGATTTAATCGGCTCTCCGCCCGGCTATGTTGGTTTTTACGATCCGAGCGACCCCATGCATCGGGGCACCGAACCGCAGCTATCGCAGTGGAATATCGATAGGCACGATTATTTGAGCCGGATGGAAAGGTTAAAAAAGAGCAGAAAATATACGGATGATAAGAAACGCGAAGCTGTTTTGTTTGATGAATTGCAGAAGATTGGCGGCGACGGCAGAGGAATCTTCAGAAATAGGGATGATCGGGGCAAGAGCGGTGATCGGGCGACGGAGATCTCCAAAGAAATAGTAGGCATTAGGATAAAATACGCTTATGATCCGGAAAAAAATATTTATCGCTCCGTACTCTTATTTGATGAAGTAGAGAAGGCTTACGAAACTTTGCATAATCTTTTATTGGAGATAATGGATAAGGGAACGATCAAATTAGCTAACGGAGACGTAACTCGTTTCAATCAATCGGTGATTCTGATGACCTCTAATGTTGGTTCCAAGCAGATATCTGATATTTTGAAGGGACGGCGGGGAATGGGATTTAAGCACGGAGAAGGAGTAGAAACCGTTGATAAGGAGATTTACTCCAGGGCATCGGAGGAGTTATATAATGTTTTCCGGCCGGAGTTTCTCGGGAGATTTAATCGTATCAGCGTTTTCCGCCCTTTGTCTCGTGAAATTTTGCTTCAGATTTTTGACTGGTTGATTCAAGAGGTAGTTGCGGAAATGGTTGCTAAGAAATTTCCAGTCTTCTTGAAATTTGATCAGGAAGTCAAAGAATTTGTTGTTGATGAAGCTTCTGACCGACCTCAGTCTGGCGCCAGGCTTTTGAGGAATAAAATCAGCAAATATATTCGGGAGCCGCTTGGCCGATTGAAGAATCGGGGCGAAGTGAAAGCCAATGATGTAGTTTTGGTAAAATTTGAGGAGGGAAGCGGGAAGAAGAAAATAGTTTTTTATAAAGAAGAGTCAGCCGCCTAAGAGGCGAAGCCGCCCCCTTGGGCGGTTTTTTGTTGACATATTTTATAAGCCTGCTATACTAGTTATTAATCCGTAGACAACGGGCAAGTGTACCTTTTATATAAATTCAACGATTATTGGCCAGAAAGATTTTTTCTCTCTGGCTAGGCGCGAGAAGCGAAGTGTATCTTTAGATACACTAGCGACGAGCAACAACGCCAGAAGAAAAAAGATTCTGGCTCGTAGAGAAGCTTAAAATTAAGTGATCTCTGCGTTGCTCCTCCTCAACGTGGTTAAAACCACAGTTTCGTCGTCGCGCCTTGATCTCATCTTAATTTGTGAGCTTCCAATATATCGCTGCATTTGTACAAAAGGTACTGTTAAGTCCCGTCGAGGAAGTTACCACTTTTATTGTGGTTGTCTATGGACCGAAAGGTCTATTTTAATTTAATAGTTAGTTAAGTAATATGTTAACTAAAAAACAAAAAACATCAGTTATAGAGGAAGGCATCAAGAAAGTTAAGGAAAGCAAATCTCTGGTCTTTACCGAATTTAATGGGGTATTGGTTGAGGATTTAAAAAAGCTCAGGGGTGAATTGAAAAAAGTTGGAGCAGAGGTGAAAGTTTTGAAAAAGAGACTGCTTAATTTAGTGCTGAAGAATACCGGAGTTTCTTTTGATCCCGCCAATACAAAAACCCAGTTAGCCACGATATTTTCTAAAGGCGATTTAACTTCGGTTGCCGGATTGGTGCATAAATTCGCCAAGGACTTGGCTAAAAAGAAAAAAGGAGAGTTTTTGGTAGCGGGAGCTTATGATGCCAATGAGAATAGAGTTGTTGATTCTAATGAGTTTAAGGCAATTGCCACTCTGCCGCCAAGAGAAGTATTGCTGGCGCAGGTTGCGATGATGTTAACAATGCCAATTAAGAAATTATTATTAGTCTTAAATGAGAGGTCGAAAAAATTAACCTAACGCGATACCAATATACTAATGCATGCGAATGATACTAATAATACAAATATTCGTATCATTAGTAAAATTCGTATATTAGTATCATAGTTAGCGTAAGCGTATGGAAAAATATAACGATTTATTAACTAAAATTGGAGAAATGAAAGTTACCGAGCTTGCCGAATTAGTAAAGGCGATGGAAGAAAAATTCGGAGTTTCTGCGGCAATGCCGGTGATGGCTGCCGGCGGAGCTGCGGCCGGAGGAGGGGAGGCGGCTGAAGAGAAAACCGCCTGGAACGTTTTGTTAAAAGAAGGCGGAGGCCAGAAGATCCAAGTGATTAAGGTTCTCCGGGAAGTAACTGGCCTCGGCTTAAAAGAAGCCAAGGACTTAGTCGATGCCGCTCCGAAAGTTGTAAAGGAAGGGCTAAAAAAAGAAGAGGCGGAAGATCTGAAGAAGAAGCTTGAGGGCGCAGGAGCCACCGCTGAACTTCAATAAAATAAAAAATACTCCGATTGAAATCGGGGTATTTTTTATTTATAGTTATTTCACGGGCGCTTAGTTCAGTGGTAGAACGCTCGATTCACATTCGAGAGCTCACAGGTTCGATCCCTGTAGCGCCCACAAATATAAAAAGCCGGTTAGTCCGGTTTTTGTTCTTGTATGGGGGTAATAATTATTTCAATTCCGATTTTCAATTTGGCGTAGGTTCTTTCCACATGTTTTTCCGGTATAGAAAGCTGTGGGCGGTATTGGTGCTTTGGTCAAGTCGGAAGGCTGCCTCTGAATTTTCTGGATTATCAGCTTCCGGGTTATCCGGCCAGGCCGTTATTGAAGTAACCTTTTTGATTCCGTTTTCATCTTTAGAAAAAGGGGTCTTAATGTTTATAGTATCCCAGTCCAGGCTGAGGAAAAAAGCGCTATCTTTTGGTACCATTTAACATTCTCCATTTTCACATCGTTGAGAGCTTATAAGATAATAGTTGATTTTATGGGGGATTACAAATTTTTATTGGGGGGTGTGCCCCGTACCATAACAAGAATCTAGCGCTCATTCTTGCAAATATGGTATGGCAATCGATACATGATTTTCCAAGATTAAGACATCAACTTAACTCCGGTCATCCGCTCTTAAACTGCAAGCAATTCTTGTTATGGTCACGGGGTGTGGATAACTTGAGGATAAAAACGGGCTTTTAAGAGGGAAATTGAAGGGAATTTGGTTATTTTAAGCTATTTTATTTTTTGACCTTAGTGGGGTACAATTAAATTGTAGTGGGGAATTGTGGATAAGTATGGGGATAACCCTCAAATCTGGGGATAATCAACCTAAATATATGTTCATCGGCGAATTTAAACATTCAATAGACGATAAGGGCAGAGTAGCGGTACCGGCGAAGTTCCGCGAGGCTTTTAAAAATGGCGCGATTGTAACGCGCGGACTGGATCGCTGTCTTTTTGTTTTTGAAAAAAAAGAATGGGATGTATTAGCGGAAAAAATAAAAGTTCTGCCGATATCCCAGGCTAATTCCAGGGCATTTAGCCGTTTAATGTTGGGCGGTGCGATGGAAGTAAATTTGGATGTTCAGGGAAGGATTTTACTTCCTGATTATTTGCGCGAATATGGCGGATTAAAAAAGCAAACCGTGATAGCTGGCTTATATAATCGTTTGGAAATCTGGGATGAGGAAAGCTGGAAGAAGTATAAAGATAAAACCGAGGCCTCTTCGGAGGACATTGCAGAAAACTTGGAGGGGCTCGGTATATGACGGCGCACGTTTCTGTTCTTTTAAAAGAAGTAATTGAGTTACTCGACCCAAAGAGGGGAGAAATAATGATTGACGGAACCGCAGGCGGCGGTGGTCACGCCAGGGAATTGGCTAAAATCGCTGGTCCGGAAGGAAGATTATTAATAGTTGATTGGGATAAAAAGGCGGTGGAAAAATTGAAGGACGAATTTAAAAATCAGAAAAATCTTTTAATTGTTCATGGTAATTATGCCGATTTGCCGGAAATTATGGAGAAATATGATTTTTTTAAATCCGACGGCTTGCTTCTGGATTTGGGATTTTCCTCGGATCAGCTGGAAGGAAGCGGGCAAGGATTTAGTTTCCGGAGCGATGAGCCGTTGATTATGACTTATGACGAAAAAATGCAGCCGCTGTCGGATTTTCTGAAGAAAGCTTCTATTGAGGAATTAGCAGAAATTATTAACATTTATGGCGAGGAGCGTTATGCGAAGAAAATAGCCGAAGCCATTTTTAGAAATAAGCACCAGATTTCTACCAGCCGGCAATTAGCGGAAATCATCCGGCAGGCAACGCCAAAGTCTTATGAGTATGGGCGGATTCACCCGGCGACCAGGACCTTCCAAGCATTCCGGATTTATTTGAATAAAGAATTAGAAAATTTAGAAAAAGTTTTAGGTTCATTAGAAAAGATTTTGAAAATTGGAGGTCGGGTAGTAGTTATTTCATTTCATTCACTGGAAGACCGGATAGTGAAAAACAGTTTTAGGAAATTAGCCAAAGCGGGTCGATTAAAAATTTTAACTAAAAAACCCATTACCGCTAGCTTGGAGGAAATTAAAAAAAACCCCCGTTCTAGGTCGGCGAAACTCCGGGCAGCAATAATATTCTAAAATATATATGACAATCATTGAACCAACAAAAAATCGATATTATACCAACGAATTTTTATATATTGCCGTTCTTATTTTGATGTTAGCCATTTTTAATATCCGTTTTTACAATTCTAATGTCAGTTTGAAATACAAAATTAGTTTGCAAGAAAAAGTTGTACAAAAATTGGAAGTTACCAACGCCGATCTGCGCAATCAGCTGTATCAAATCTTAGATTCCCGAAACCTTTCTTCTATTGTGGATAAGCAAAATCTTGTTTCAGATAAGAATCCAGATTATATGACCCATAACATGTTATCTTCCCTAAATTGAAATCAAGATTCCCGAAGGGTAAGGAAATTTTGTCTATCTTCTGCGTTATGCTTCCTCGCTGTGGTATTCAACCACAAACTCGTCAGCCAGCCTTGAGGCTAGATCAAAATTCCCCTTATCAATTAGGGAAAATAATATATTATGGTTCATGAACATAAACCGCTTGCCAATTGATAGGCGGACAATACTATTTTCGGAATTATGCGCTACCGTCTTTTTTTAGTAATATTATTTTTCACCTTTTTATACTCATCCTTAATTTTTAATATTTATAATTTACAAATTGAAAAGGGCGGCTATTATTCTGCTCGGGCTGCCTCTCAACATAGGTTGGCCGGTTTTTTGGAGCCGCAAAGGGGCAGTATTTATTTTTCTGATCGGAATAATAATTTCGTTCCAGCGGCCATAACTAAGGAATACCCGGTAATTTTTGCGGTGCCCAAAGAATTGGAAAATCCGCAATGGGCCGCAGAATCTTTGGGTAATATCCTGAATCTTGATAAAGAAAAATTACTGGCATCTTTAGGTAAATCCAATGACCCCTATGAATTATTATTGCGCAAGGCGTCCGGAGAACAAGTAAATTCTGTACGCGAGTTAAATTTTCGCGGTGTTTATATCGATACGGAAAATGACCGTTTTTATCCGTTTAAAAATTTAGCGGCTCAATTAATAGGTTTTACCGGTCCAAACGCTGAAGACCGGGCCATTCGGGGGCGTTATGGATTGGAATTATATTATAATGATCAATTGGATGGCGAAGCCGGACGCTTGGATGATGATCGTATTATTGACCCGGTGGCCGGAGAAAATCTTTATTTGACTATTGATCCGAACATTCAGGCTCGAGCTGAAGAGATACTAATAGAATTGATTAAAAAATATAAGGCCGAGAAGGGAATGTTTTTAGTCCAGGAACCGAAGACTGGGAAAATTTTGGCTTTAGGGGCTTATCCCAATTTTGACCCGAATAATTATTCAGAAAATAAAGTTGAATCTTTTTTGAACCCGGTAATTCAAGCTATTTATGAGCCTGGCTCGGTGATGAAGGTAATTACAATGTCTGCCGGATTGGATAGCCATAAATTGACACCAGACACTACTTTCTATGATAGCGGATCTTTGATGCTGGACGGGCGGACTATAAAAAATTGGGATAATAAAGCGCATGGCAAAATAACTATGACAGAGGTGATCGAGCAGTCTATCAATACCGGAGCGGCTTATGCGCAGAAATTAATTGGCAAAGACATTTTTTATAATTATTTAGTGAAATTCGGATTTGGCCAGAAAACTGGCATTGCTCTGCCCGGAGAGTTAAGCGGCAGTTTGGGCAATTTGAAGTCAACTTATCGGGATGTTAATTTCGCTACAGCGGCATTTGGACAGGGAGTTTCGGTTACGCCGCTTCAAATGATAAATGCCTTTTCGGCTATTGCTAATGGCGGATTGTTAATGAAGCCTCACTTATTGAGAGATGAAAAGCCGGAGGTTATGAGGAGGGTGATTTCTGAAGAAGCGGCTCAAGAAGCGACTAAAATGATGATTTCCGCAGTGAAAAAAGCAACCATTGCGCAAATACCTAAATTCGATGTGGCTGGTAAGACTGGAACTGCCCAAATTCCGGATTTTAAGCATGGCGGTTATACTGAAGAATATATCCATACTTATATAGGTTTTGCGTCGGCTTCCGATGCGAGATTTACAATTTTAATAAGAATAGATAAGCCGCAAGGCGCTCCGCTGGCCGGATTGACCGTAGTCCCGGCGTTCAGAGAGTTAGCGGAATTTATTTTAAATTATTATAATGTGGCACCGGACCATTTAGAATAATTTCTAAGCACTAAGCACGAAATCCTAAATAATGATTAAATTCAAATATAAAAACTTAAAAAATTTGGATTATTAGAATTTTAGCATTTTGAATTTATTTAGAATTTAGATATTAGGATTTAGAATTTAATGCTTATGAATAAGGAAAAACTTCAACAATACCTCCAAACTACATTGCGGCTATTGGCAATGTGGACTCTCCGCAAATATCAGCCCGGAGTCATTGGAGTTACTGGAAGCGTCGGAAAAACTTCCTCAAAAGAGGCGATTTACACTGTTTTAAAGAAGCATCGTAATGTCAGGAAAAGCAGTGGAAATTTTAATAATGAAATCGGATTGCCCTTAACTATTCTTGGAGACTGGCAGATTATCAGCGGGAAACTTTTCTGGATTAAGGCAATAGCTGTTTCTGTCTTGCATTTAATATTCAGGATGCGATATCCGGAGCTTTTGGTTTTGGAATATGCGGCCGATAAGCCAGGCGATATTAAATATCTCCTTGATATTGCCAGGCCGCAAATTGGAGTGGTAACAACGGTTGGCAATATGCCGGTTCACGTTGAGTTTTACAGCGGTCCGGAAGCGGTTGCCAGAGAGAAATCAAAAATTATTGAAGCATTATCAGTTACTGGTTTTGCTATTTTGAACTATGATGACGAAATCGTTTTAAATATGAAAGAACGGACTAGGGCTCATATAATGACTTTTGGATTTGGCGAGGGCGCGCAAGTTCAAATGACCAATTATGAAACTCGCATGGAAGGAGAAAGGCCGGCCGGCATCGCTTTTAAATTAAATTATGGCGGCAGTTTTGTGCCGATCCGTCTCGACGGATGTTTTGGCAAGGCGCAAGCTTATGCGGCAGCTGCGGCTGCTTGTGTGGGAATAGCTTTTGGATTAAATTTGGTTAAAATTGCCGAAGCTCTTTGGGACTATTCTGCGCCACCTGGCAGAGGAAAAATAATTTCTGGAATCAAACATTCTTATATTTTGGATGATTCTTATAACGCCTCCCCGCTTTCAGTTGAGGCTGCTATCCATACGATTAGAAGCTGGCCGGCAAAACGTAAAGTAGCGGTATTGGGGGATATGCTGGAGTTAGGAAAATATACCGTTGAAGCGCATGAGGGCATCGGGAAATTAATACCTGATAATTTTGATATTTTGGTAACTGTTGGATCCAGGGCTAAATTTATTGGCGAATCCGCCAAAGCCGAAGGAATGAATCTTAAAAATATTTATAGTTTTGATACTGCGGAAGAAGCGGCGCCGGAAGTACAAAAACTGATTAGAAAAGGGGATTTGATCTTGGTTAAAGGATCGCATGGCATCAGATTAGATAAAATTGTTGAAGAGATTCAACAATTTTAGGGTAGCCCTGACGCCCCAAGAAGGTCGGGGTCCCGACCGAAGCGTCGGGATGGAGGAAATTAGGGAACTTTATTCCTATTACATGACTACTTTGAAGTAGTCATTTTTTATATTATAGTATTTTTATCCATTAGTGTGGAGATCACTTTGGTCCTATCGTCTAGCCTGGCCTAGGACGTCGCGTTCTCATCGCGAAAACTCGGGTTCGAATCCCGATGGGACCACATGGCAGCCCCGATGATTTTAAAAGATAAATATATTATGTCGGTTTTTGCCGCGAGCGCGGTTATTTTAGTTATAGCGGCAGCAACTGCCTTTATAAATTTATCCGGAGCCAATAATCTTTTAGTTATCCATTTTGATAGTTATAGGGGTGCAGACTTTTTTGGAGAAAAGTATGATGTTTTTGAAATAGTTTTTACAGCTATGGCAATTTTTTTAATAAACTTATTTCTGACAAAGGAGCTTTACTCGAGAGAAAAGTTCTTATCTTACATATTTGCCGGTAATACTTTGATTGTATCCATATTGATTTTAATAGCAGTTAATGCTATTATTTCTATTAACTAATTTATGTTTGCTGTAGTAGAAACCGGAGGGAAACAGTACAGAGTTTTTCCCGGACAGAAATTAAAAGTGGAAAAATTAGATGCCGCACCGGGCGCGTCTTTAACTTTGGATAAAGTTTTATTGGTTGCCGATGGTGAGAATGTTCAAGTCGGGGCTCCGTACGTTAGTGGTGCTAAGGTGGAGGCTAAAGTTTTAGAGCAAGGCCGCGGGGACAAGAAAATTATTTTTAAATATCATTCCAAGACTAGGTATAAAAAGAAAAAAGGACACAGGCAACACTTTACAGAATTGGAGATAGTTTCAGTGAACTAAAAACAGTCGCCTAGGGCAACTGTTTTTAGTTTCTTCGCTCAAGCGCCTGTCCCAAGGTTTCCTCATCGGCAAATTCTATTTCTCCGCCTGTCGGGATTCCCCGGCCGAGGCGAGTGATTTTTTTTGCAAGGCCCTCAAGTTCTTTTTTGAGGGTAGCGGCGTTAAGATCACCGTAAACAGTAGGATTGGTGGCGAGGATTATTTCTTCGGCCTTGCCCGCCGTAGTTTCAGCGGAGGAGGGTTTCCCTCCCAACTCTTTTTGAATGAAGCTTTTTAAGCTGGATAAGCGTAATTTTTGTTCCGGTTCAAGCTCGCCATTTTTATGCAGTTCGCCGATTACCAGGTACCAGCCGGTAAATTTTTTCGTTTTCTCTAAAGATAAAAGATCAGTTTCTTTTTCTACGATAGCAATGAGATTTTTTAACCTGGTTGGATCGGAGCAAATGGAGCAAAGTTTGCCAGAGCCTGCTTGTCCCGCCCTTGGCGGGGTGAATGTTCGGAAACAGCGGGCACAGGTGATTAAAGTATTTAATTCGGCAATGGCGTCGGCAATTTCTTTGACTTTAGTTTTACCAAGCCCGCTGATATAAAAAGCAAGCCGCGTAGCTTGCCGCGGTCCAATAGAAGGCAATTTAGAAAAAATAGTAACGAAATTTTTAATAGGATCAGGCAACATGGTGTTTATCTATTGATCTAAAACTCGCTTTTTCTGGATCAAATTTCAATTTCACCGTGCCAGTCGGACCATTGCGGTGTTTGGCAATAATGATTTCTGCGGTATTTTGTTCTTCAGATGTCGGGTTAAGCCGGTCTTGATCTTTGCGGTAAATGAAAAGCACCACATCGGCATCTTGTTCAATGGCGCCGGATTCCCGGAGATCTGCCAGACGCGGCCTTTTTATTTCTCTTTTATCAACTTCGCGGGAAAGCTGGGAAACCGCCAATACCGGCACGTTTAATTCTCGGGCCATGGATTTTAGGCCGCGGGAAAATTCAGTAACCTGCTGAACCAAGCTGTCGGAGTGGGCTCTGGGCTGTATCAGCTGGAGATAGTCCACTATTATCAGGCTTAATCCGTGTTCAGCCTGCAGACGGCGAGCCATGGATCTCATTTGAAGAACAGTGGGGGATGGCGTGTCGTCTATAAAAATCGGCGCCTTAGATAACTGATCTAATGCGTGCTGGATCAGTTCAAAATCCTCATCATTTTTTAAGCGTCCGGTTCTTAATTCCCAGAGCGGGATTTGAGCTTCGGCAGATATTAATCTATCTACAATTTGTTCCCGCGACATTTCTAAGGAAAAAATTGCCACTGGCTGATTGTCATTCAGCGCCGCATTTCTGGCTATATCCAGTGCCAGCGAGGTTTTTCCGAGCGATGGTCTGGCGCCAAGAACTATCATATCCGATTTTTGCAGTCCAGAAAGCATATTATCAATTTCCGAAAATCCGGTGGTTACTCCGCGCAAACCGCCTTCGCCGCGATGCAGTTTCTCGATTCTTTCATAGGCGCCCAGAAGTTCATCTTTTAATTTAATGAATTTTTGCTTGAAAGAATGCTGGGAGATCGCAAAAACTTTTTGTTCTATGCCGTCCAGGATAGTTTCAATATCTTCGGTTGCATCTACAGCATTTTCAGTGATTTCCGCAGAAGCTTTGATGAGATCACGCAAAACCCTTTTTTCTTTGACTATTTTCGCATAATGCTCCACGTGCGCGGCAGTTGGTACCGACTCGATTAATTGAGTTAGATAGGAGTTGCCGCCTATTTCTTTCAATACATTTTCATTTTTTAATTTTGCGGTAACGCTCAAGATATCAATCGGTTCCCGTTTTTCATATAAATTTAATACAGTTTCATAAATTTTGGCGTGGGCCGGTTTATAAAAATCTTCCGGCAATAAAATATCCGCTACATTAATAATAGAGTTTTTATCCAGCATTAAAGCGCCAAGCACCGATTGCTCGGCTTCTAAATTTTGCGGAGGAAGTTTTAATGACTGTGTCATTTAGGGTATAGGGTATAGAGTATAGGGTATAGAATTTAATTTATAAAAATTTTTAAATCCTAACCACTAAACTCTAACCGCTAAACGCTTTTGGGAAGGACCAGTGGTCCTTGCGGCGTGTCCTCTATACTGTATCCTAGCGTTTCTATTTCTTTGCGCAAGGCGTCAGCTTGAATAAACTGTTTACGGACCCTGTATAACTCCCGTTTCTTGGTTAATCCGATAATTTTGGAGGGAATTTTGGGCATTTCTGCCAGCTTCAAGCCAAGTATTTTATCAAGGTTCATTATTGCCTTATATACTTCCTTGGCGATTCTCCCGTTTAATTTTCCGCCGGCTTTTATAGAATTAGACTGGTTAAGAAGTTCATGGACGGAGGCCAGGGCTTTAGCGGTGTTCAGGTCGTCATTGATTGCTTCTGAGAATTTTTTTTGGAAAAGTTTTATTGCTTTTTTCGCGGTTTTATCAGCAGAGGAATCTTTAATCTTAGCTTCGCAGTTTTTAAAAGCGGCAAGATTATTTTTAAGGCCGTGGTAGGCATTTTCGGCAGATTTCAGGCTTTCCAGACTAAAGTCCAGGTGCGACCGATAGTGCGAATTGAGAACTAGGTAGCGATAGGCAAGCGGGTTATAGCCCATTTTTTGCAGGTCTTGCAAGGTTATAAAATTACCAAGTGACTTTCCCATCCTCCCTTGATTGATAGTAAGAAATTCTCCGTGCATCCAATATCTGGCTAATGACTTACTGAAAGCGGCTTCTGATTGCGCGATTTCATTGGTATGATGAACGCTGATGTGATCCACGCCGCCGGTATGGACGTCAAATGGCTGGCCTAAATATTTGGTGGAGATAGCCGAACATTCAATGTGCCATCCGGGAAATCCGTCTCCCCACGGCGAAGGCCAGCGCATAATATGGTTTTTAAACCGATCTACTAATTTAAACCAAAGCACAAAATCCGCCGCACCTTTCTTTTCCGGATCGGCAATGACTTCTTCCCGTGCGGCTACTATTTTTTCGGTTAAGGGCTGGCGGGAGAGTTTGGTATAGTTTTTGAATTTGGAAACTTCAAAATAAATAGCCTTGGAGGTTTCGTAGGCGAATCTGCTTGTCAGTAGTCTTTTGATAATTTTAATCTGATCAGGAACGGTCTTGGTTGCTGGTATCAGCAGTTCGGGGATCTTAATATTGAGATTTTTAATGTCCCGCAAAAAAGCTTTAGTATAAAATTCGGCTATCTCCCATACTGATTTTCTCTCTAATTGGGCTTCTTTTTCTATTTTATCTTCGCCGGTGTCGGCATCAGAGGTTAAATGTCCGACATCGGTAATGTTCATGACGCGCTTTACTTGGTAGCCGTTGTATTCCAGCGTGCGCTGCAGAACGTCTTCAAAAATATAAGTGCGCAAATTGCCGATATGCGCGTAGTTGTAAACAGTCGGTCCGCAAGTGTAAAGTCCAACCTGGTTTTTGCGGAGCGGCTTAAAACCTTCTTTTTTTCTGGAAAGAGTATTAAAAATGCGGAGCATGCTTTAATCTTACTGGAAAAATCTTTTTGTTTAAAGCCAGCCTCGTTTTCTGAAAAGTATCAGCAATAGAATGGTGACTATTAAAACTAAGACAAAACTGAAGCCAAAGATGATTGGATTACTGTTAATTAATTTATCGATCGCCCCGACATTAAAGAGTGAAGTTAATAAAACCAGCGGAAAAGTCAGAAAAGCCAGAACTGTGAATCTTTGCATAACGGCGTTGGTTTTGGCGCTTAGCAGCTGAGAGTTGGTTTGTTCCAGCGCCTCAACGGTTTCCTTGAAATTTTGCAATTGCTGCATGATTTTCAGATGGTCGCCGGCTAAGTCGGATAAATAAATTTTCATTTCTTCATTCCAGAATTTTCCGCCAACCTCTCGCAGAGATTCCAGGATAATTTTTTGCGGATCGCTGATAATGCTGTAATCCAGAATGTCTCTTTTTAAATAAGATATTCTTTGTAAAAGCTGAGCCTCTTTGTTTTGGAACAATTCTTTCGTGAGTTCGGAAACATTTTCTTCAATGTGGCGGAGTTGCCGCTGGGCGAATGCCAAAACTTCTTCAATCAGATAATAAGCCGTTCGGCCGGTGCTTTCACCAAGAGCGCGTTCTTTAAAATTTTTGTCATTATTGAGATGCCGCCAGAAATTATTCAATGGCTCCAGGTCTTCATAGTGAACGGTGATGATTCTATCTTTGGTAATTAAAAAATCTACTTCCGCCTTTCGCGAACTTTTAATGTTCTTGTCATACATCGGCAGGTGATAGGTCATGAAAAGATACTTTTCATACGGTTCGACTCTGGATCTGGCAGAAGTATGCAAAAGCTCATCCAAGATAATCGGATGGAAACGGTGTTGTTTGCGGATAAATTCAATATCCTTTTTAGTCGGATTTTGTACGTCTATCCAAGTAAGTTTATGTTTAATGATTCTCATTCAATTTTATTATAACATAACAAGGGTTTTGGCACTCTTGACACGAGAGTGATAACGTTCTTATAATTAGTGAATGAATTTACGTTCTAAATCGGTATTAGAGGCCGCAGTTAAAGAATATATAAGAAGCGGAAAACCGGTTAGCTCGCGTTTATTGGAGAAGGCTTATGATTTTGGCGCGAAAGAAGCAACAATTCGCAACGAATTAAACCTTCTTACGCAGGAAGGATTTTTATCTCAGCTCCACACTTCTGGCGGGAGGGTGCCGACAGATAAGGGATATCAAATGTTTGTGGCTTCCACTTTGGAAAACGTGGTGGAATCAAAGAAAATTCTGGAAGGCCATTATGGCATGCTGGCGGGAGATCTTCGCGCCGGAAAGCTTAAAGAATTCGTAGGCGCGTTTTCGGACGAGATGAAGCTTTTGGGTGTAAGTAAAAAAGAAAAAGAAAAAGAGGCGCATAAAAGCGGCCTTAAAGAGCTGATAGAGCATTTGGATGTCGCAACTAAAAAAGAAATGTCCGAAGTGGTGAGTGATTTTGAATTATTGGACCGCCGCATAGAAGAGGTGCGGGAAAAGATTTTTAATACTTTGCGCTTGCCGCAGGTTTTTATCGGTAAAAGCCCGATTACTAAAAGTAAAAATCTTTCCGTGGTGATGGACAGTTTTAATATTAAAGATGGCAAAGTTTTAGTGGCGGTTATTGGTCCCAAGCGGATGGATTATGATAAAACTTTAAAAGTTTTTAAGAATTTGAAAGATGAGTTAAAATAATGCGATACCAATATACTAATGCATGCGAATGATACCAATCATACGAATATAAAAAAGAATTAGTATCATTCGTATCATTAGTACCATTTGTATATTAGTATCATAGTTTTATGGAGGAACAGCAAAAACAACCTAATACTACCGAGCTTGATGAATTGAAAAAGCAATGTGAAGAGTACTTGAATGGCTGGAGGCGCGCCAAGGCAGATCTGATTAATTATCAGAAAGACGAAGCTAAACGGTTTGAAGAAATGATGAATTACAGCAGAGAAGTGGTGATTGGCGATTTGGTTCCGGTTTTAGATAGTATGGAATTGGCGCTTAGAGTAGAAACTAATAACGATGGTTTGCAGAGGATAAAAATTCAGCTGGAGGATATGTTAAAAAAATATGGGTTGGAAAAAATCAAAGTTTCTCCAGGCGATCCGTTTGATGCTAGTATTCATGAATCAGTCGGAGAAATGGAGGTAAAAGAATTAGAATCTGGAAAAATTGCGGCTGAAATAAGTTCCGGATATAAATTAAAAAATAAGGTCATTCGGCCGGCAAGAGTTAAGCTTAGTAAATAAGAAATTAGTCACAAGCCATAAGAATTAAAATTTATTCTTATTTCTTATAACTTATGCCTGATGTCTAAACATTATGTCAAAAATATTAGGTATTGATTTAGGTACAACTAATTCAGCAATGGCGATTATGGAGGCGAGCGGACCTCGGGTTTTGGAAAACGCCGAGGGTAATCGCACTACGCCATCAATTGCGGCAGTTAATAAATCCGGTGAACGTTCGGTTGGATTGCTTGCAAAACGGCAGGCGGTTACTAATCCGAAGAACACAATTTTTTCGGTTAAAAGGCTGATTGGGCGCAAGTTTAGCGATGCCGAAGTCCAAAATGACAAAAAGTGGCTGTCTTATGATATCCGCGAAGCGGCAAATGGCGGAGTAGAAGTTAAATTGGGTGATAAGTGGCTTAAGCCGGAAGAAATTTCTGCAATGGTGCTGGCGAAATTGAAAGCTGATGCCGAAGCACTTCTCGGAGAAAAAATAGAAGAAGCGGTGATCACGGTGCCGGCTTATTTTGATGACAGTCAAAGACAGGCCACTAAAAACGCCGGGGAGATTGCTGGTTTGAAGGTAAAAAGAATTTTAAATGAGCCGACTGCGGCGGCGCTGGCCTATGGTTTGAATAAGAAAAAAAATGAACAGATTGTGGTTTATGATTTTGGCGGCGGAACTTTTGATGTCTCGGTTTTGGAAGTTGGCGACGATACGGTGGAAGTCAAAGCTACCGGCGGCGACACTCATTTGGGCGGAGATGATTTTGATAAAAAAATAATTGAATACTTGGTTTCTGAGTATAAAAAATCAGAAGGCATTGATATCTCCAAAGATTCATTGGCAGTCCAACGCTTAAAAGAAGCCGCGGAAAAAGCTAAGCATGAACTTTCTGCCGCCTTGGAAACCGAAATTAATCTGCCCTACATCAGTTCTAACGAGTCCGGGCCGAAACATTTTTTAATGAAAATGACTAGGGCAAAGCTGGAAGAATTAGTACAGCCGTTTATTGATCATTCTGTGGAACTTACTTTGCAAACGATTAAAGAGGCTAAGTTTGATGTAAAAGATGTTGATGAAGTGGTGTTGGTCGGCGGTCAGACCAGGATGCCAGCAATGCAGGAAGCGGTGAAAAAAATGTTCGGCAAAGAGCCGCACAAGGGAGTCAATCCAGATGAGGTGGTGGCAGTGGGTGCGGCAGTCCAGGCCGGCATTATGCAGGGGGATGTGAAAGATATTCTGCTTTTAGATGTGATTCCGCTTTCACTTGGTTTGGAAACGCTTGGCGGCATATTCACTAAATTGATTGAAAAAAATACTACAATTCCCACCGCAAAAACCCAAGTTTTTTCAACGGCCGCTGATAACCAGACTTCAGTGGAAATTCATGTGCTTCAGGGAGAGAGGGAAATGTCTGCGGACAATAAAACATTAGCTAAGTTTATTTTAGATGGTATTCCGCCGTCTCCGCGTGGCATGCCGCAAGTAGAAGTGACTTTTGACATTGATGTAAACGGTATTTTGAATGTTTCTGCGAAAGATAAAGCGACCAGTAAGAGCCAGTCGGTCCGGATTGAGGCCAGTACCGGATTGTCTAAAGAAGAGATTGAACGGCTTAAAAATGAAGCCGCGGCGCATCAAGATGAAGATAAGAAAAAACGTGGATTAGTGGAACTCAAAAATACCGCTGAAAGCACGGTTTATCTTGCAGAAAAATCTTTGCGTGAAGCGGGTGATAAGGTTCCGGCGGATATCAAAGACGCGGTTAATAAGAAGATCGAAGCATTAAAATCTGTTAAAGACAGCGGAGATGCGGAGGCGATTAAAAAGGCGCTTCAGGATTTATCTCAAGAACTTCAAAAAATCGGGGAACATTTATATAAAGGACAGGCGAAGCCGGAAGAGGGACAGAAGCCTGAAGATAAAGTATAATTAAATCAAGCGAATGGATTCTTTAACTGGAGCTAAATTAACGGATGAGGTATCTGTGGATACTTCCAAGCCTAAGGTCATTGGGTTGGGGGTAATCGGCGTTCTTTTGTCCGGTTTGTTTGGTTTTTTCTTGAACTTGGCAGTTTTAGATAATGGATCGAGCCAACTATTGCCGGCCTTATTTTCGGCGGTTGCTTTTTTGATAGTGTTTTTACTCCAGACGCTCTTCATCAAGAGTAAGCAAATTATCGGAATCATTATTTTATTAGAAAGTTTGGCTTTAACTTTTGTCTCGATCAGATTATTTTCTTCGGTTATTTTATCCGCCTGGTTTTTATTAATTCTATTTTGGTGGCTTGCCGTTAGAATGGGGAGGGAGCAATTAGATAATCAACTTAAGATCAGATTTTTCCAATTTGAAAAGGCGGTTATGTCATACACCCTGACCGCTTTAGCTATTTTTATTAGTATTATCTACGTAGTTGCCGGCGGAGGGATGGTTTCCGAGCAGAACATTAAATCTATCTTATTGCCGGCAGAGCCGCTAATTCAGAAATTCTATTTTAAGGATTTTTCGCTGAATATGACTATGACTAAATTGGTAGAATCCCTGGTTATTAAGCAGTTGGGCGCCGAAGCAGCTGCTTTGCCGATCAGTGCAAGGAATTCTTTGATTTCTCAAACCGTTGGACAGTTGAGTAAGCAGGCAAGCCAATACGGAATTTCTTTTAAGGGAACGGATAAAATTATTGATGTCCTGTATGGTTTTGTTTTCAATCAAATTAAGAAAATTCCGGAATCTTTCCGCGCCGCTATTCCGATTGCCGTGGGTGCCTTGCTATTTTTGACGCTAAAAGGAGTCGGATCGTTATTTCATTGGGTTATTGCCATTCCGGCTTATTTGGTTTATCAATTGGCTATTTTAACCGGTTTCGCCAGATTGGCATTGGAATCGAGGAGCAGGGAAATTGTCGTTTTAAAATAATTTAGGTTGTAGGCAGTAGCCCGTAGTTCGTAGAAATTTTATAAACTACGCCCTACGATCTACGTACTACGTACTATTTTATGGCAAAAGACTATTACAAAATTCTTGGCGTAGATAAAAGCGCTAATGAGGAAGAAATAAAAAAAGCTTATCGGAAATTGGCACATCAATATCATCCTGATAAATCTGGCGGGGATGAAAAAAAATTTAAAGAAATCAACGAAGCTTATCAGATCTTGTCCAGTAAAGAAAAGCGCACTCAGTATGATCGTTTTGGAAGAGTTTCGGACGCGTCGGGAGGGTTCGGCGGTTTTGATTTTTCCCGCGGCACGGATGGTGGTTTTGATTTCGGTTTCGGATTTGACCCGTCTAATTTGGAAGATTTATCTAATGTCAGCGATATTTTCGACGCGTTTTTTGAGGGTCTGGGAGTAAAAAGGAGGAAAACTTACCATCGCGGTGCAGATATCGAAGTTTTAAAAGAGATTACCTTAGAGGAGGCTTTTCATGGAATGACTAGCGCCTTTAACTTTGAAACCTATATGCCCTGTAGTGAATGTGGTGGTCTTGGCCATTTTCAAAAAGATGGCTTTACAAAATGCAATATTTGCGATGGGCGCGGAGAAATTAGAGAAACTCGGCAGAGTTTTTTTGGGCAATTTTCGCAGGTCAGGATTTGTGCGAAATGTCACGGAGAAGGAGAGGTTCCGAATAAACTTTGCAAGTCTTGCGCGGGGAGTGGCAGAATAAATTCTAAGAGAAATGTTGAGATAACAATTGCGCCTGGCATAGCCGACGGACAACTGATCAAAGTCGTGGGTGCCGGTCAGGCGGGAGAGCGCGGAGCTGGCGTTGGAGATTTATATGTTCGCATCAAAGTTAAGCCACACCACACTTTTAAACGCATTGGCAATGATATGGTTGTTAAAAAAGACTTAGATATTTTGGCAGTTTTAGTCGGGAAAAAAATAGAAATTCCGACTCTTTCCGGCGGCAAGCTCCAGGTTGAAATTCCGGTTGGCTTTAATTTGCGGGAAAAATTGAGAATTTCCGGAGAGGGTATGCCGAGATTCGGTAGTCACGGCCGCGGCGATCTGTATGTTGATTTTGATATAAAGATTCCAAAAATTGATTCTCAGATCAGAAAGGCGCTGGAGGGGTAAGATATCTGTAAAAAATAAAAAACGGGGATTTAGCCCCGTTTTTTGATTTGGCGAGTATGGTATTATTGGTAGTAATCTTTAGATATGTCACTTTTTAAAAAGATTTTTTTAAATTTATTCATATTAGCCGTTTTTGCTGGATTGTTTATAAATATACTTAAAGCGCAGGATAATCAACCGATTCTTTTGGTTGAACCCGGAGATCACCCGGCGCCCACATTAGCTGTTGCTAATTCTTGGGAGCAAACTTTTACCGTATTCAAATTGACAGCTTTGCGCGGAGACGTGAATGTCAACAATCTTACGGTTCAGCGGATGGGTGTGGCGAGAGACGGCGCTTTTTTATATGTGCAAGTCAGAGAAATCGGGACAGATCAGGATATCGGCAAGGCGAAGGCGTTAAATTCGGATCATCAGCATAACACCCGATATAATTTTACTATTAAAAAAGGCGAAACCAGGACGTTTAAAATAATGGGAGATATGGAGGCTTCGCTTTCAAGTTATGACGGCGAGAAGCCGCAGTTGGCGGTAGTAAATATAGATTCTGACGCAACTGTTCAGGGGCTTCCGGTTGTTGGTCCGGCGCATATCATTAATTCAATGCTTACTATCGGTTCGATGACTGTCAGCCAGGGGCCGCTCGATCCGGGCGCTGCGCAAAATCTTACCACTGGCGAGAAAAAAGTTTTTAATTCAATTCGTATAGACGTTGGTCAGGCCGAGCCTTTAGTCCTTCAATATGTAATTTGGACCCAGCTTGGGTCTGCCGGACCGGAAGATATAACGAATTTAACCACTAACGTAAATTATAAGGGACAAATTTTTTCTTTCCCGACTGATCCGTATTCTACCGGTTCGAATCCGCAGCATGAGTGGATTGCGGCACTAGATTCCGGAATCAGGATGGAAAAAGGGGACGCAGCGGAAATTTATATCAGCGGAGAGCCGGTATCCGGCGTTGGGCGGACAATTGATTTTGTGGATTCATTAAAGGTATCACTGACTGCAACCGGAGTTAATTATGGATATGGGATTTTGGGTTATAACACTCATGATTCTGCGGCGCATACTATTAGAGCCGGTTCAATGCAAGTTTCTCCGTGGAATCTTTTTTTGACTCAATATTTAGGCGAGGAAAAATTGGGAAATTTTATTTTAGCGGTTAATCGCGAGCCGATGCGGGTTTTCAGTTTTGAAATAAAATTGGCCGGATCTCTGCAGGTTCAAAACGTAAAAATCTGGGGTCCGTCGGGAAAATTAGTTGCCGGTCCAATTAATGCTTCGGATGGCAGAGCCACTTTTTTTAATTTGCCGGCTGATTCCTGGCTGGTTCCGGTCGGGGAAACAACTTACACTGTCACCGGATCTTCTGGTGCTGCTATTGCCGGGAAATTCAATTTTGTTGCTGAGGGAACGCGAACAGGTCTTAAAGCGGTTAAAACTGATTTTTAGATAAACAAAAATTGCCCTTAACCGAGCAATTTTTAATTTATATAAAATATTTGTAATCCAGGACGAGCATTCCGAGAATTATAAGTACGTCTCCTATGCTCCAGATTCCGAGGCCGAGATTAAACGGCAGATACAGCCAGTCGCAGAGGAATTTGTATTTGCTTTCCGGAGTCATTATTGAATGTAAATCGGATTCCTCAACTTCTCCGTAAGGAATTGGGACTAATGTTTTATCAAGCGCTTCCGAGTCTACAGGCATCTTTCCTTGGTTTGCAAGTATCGCCAGGCGATTTAATATCCAGCCTATTGAAAATAATATGACTCCGATTTCCTGAAGATTAGATAATAAGAAGGCGATTGGGGTTATTGTGCTGATAGTGATGACGGCGGCTGTTTCTTGGGATTTATTTAGCAGTCGGGATTCAGCCGCGTAGCTGATAGCGAATATTGCAATTATGACAACTAAAATTGTGATCAATGTTGGCCAAAAGTTAATATGTGCATGCAGATTTTTGCCGAAAAGCAATAAACTAAAGAAAATCAATTTCGCCATCCAGACGATGCATTTGTCCACCTCAACCCCTTCAAGTTTTCAAGGAATATCTTATTTTAAGATTTTCTTTATGAGAGAGTCAAATAAAAAAGTCCCCGAGCGGGATTAAACCACTAGGGGACTTTCACTTAGCGACTGGCGACGGCGCCGGTCGCGAGTGAGACTCAAAAGGCGGGCCCGGGCCTTTTGTTTTGTAGATTATTTTTTGTGCCCCCACTTGGAATCGGACCAAGGTCAACTGCTTAAAAGGCAGCTGCTTTACCACTAAGCTATGGGGGCATGCTTTCTCTCCTCATAATATTAGCTCTAGACGCGTTGTTAGCCAAAATGAATTAGATCAAGGCATTTCCGACAAGCTGGTGGTTTTAACCACGGCGAGGAGGAATAACGAAGAGATATTTCATTTTGGCAACAACCCTTTGGGACATGCTTATTTTATTACATCGCTGCGTTGCTCCTCCCCAATGTGGTCTAGACCACGGTTTCGTCGTCGCGCCTGGCGCTGATAATAAAATAAGCAGTGTCGCGTCGGAGATTAATATGAGGAGAGAAAGCTTATAAAATTATAATATAATTTCTTTAACTTGTAAATAAATCCGCGGCCATTTATATTACTTATAAGCACTTTAAATATCCGGAGGTTGGATGTCGGAACAGAATGACTTGGAATTAAAAGTTGTTACTCAAAAGAGTGACAATCCCGAATCAAAGGAATTTCATACCCGGCAAAGACTGACCTATTATCCGGAGTGGTATAATGGCTTGGCTGATGCGTATGAATTCAATGTAGAAGATGAGCGGAATCATCGCTATGATTTGGCAAAGAACTTGCTGGAGATAGATGGCGTCCAGACAGTGGGAATAGATGGCTATATAGTTACAGTGACAGTCAGTATGGCATTTGATTGGAAAGAAGTGGAGGAGCTGGTGCTCCAGGTTTTAAAGCAATATCTTCAGGCATTGATAAACGCTAAAAACTTGCTTAAGAATGTTGACCGGGGTGATGCGGATAAAGGGAAAAGTTAATATTAGGCGTCGCTAGACGCCTTTCTATTTTTAAGGTAAAATCTTTTGATATGAAATATTTGATTACCACGTTAGTTCTGGCAGGATTTTTTGGAATAGCTTATAATTGGCATGGACAGAATGTTGAAGTAACCAAATCTGTTTTGACGGCTAATCAAAGCGGACAAATACGAATCATGGAGCCAAAAAATGATTTACAAACAGTGATTTTAAAAACCAGTTTCGGCGATATTGAGCTGGAACTTTTTGCCAAAGATGCTCCGAAGACTGTGGCTAATTTTGTAAAATTGGCTAAAGAAGGATTTTATAATAGCACTAAGTTTCATCGGGTGATCCCGCAATTTATGATTCAGGGTGGTGATCCGAATAGCAGAGATAATGACTGGTCTGATGATGGTTTTGGCGGTCCGAGTTATGTATTTGAAGATGAGATTAATTCTAATAAACTAGTCCGTGGAACGCTGGCTATGGCTAATTCCGGACCGAATACCAATGGCAGCCAGTTTTTTATTGTAACTGCCGAAGCAACGCCTTGGCTGGATGGCAAGCATACGGTCTTTGGCCGGGTAATCAAGGGTATGGAGGTGGTGGCTAAAATTGAAAATTTGCCTCGTAATCAGAATGATCATCCAATGGTTGATGCGGCCGTCACCGGGATCGCGGTTGAATAAATTTTATTTTTGATTAAGAATATATTTTAATGCGCTTAAAATCTTTTTTACTTCTGCTTTTAATCTTGTTGGTCGCGGTAGCGGCGGGACTTTTTGTCTATCCCAAGAGTCCGTATGTGAATAAATTATTACCATGGCGCTTGGGATTAGATCTGGTTGGCGGGAGCCAATTGATTTATGAAGTGGATATGTCCGGAGTAGCTTCCGGAGACCGCGATTTGGTAATAGCAGGTCTTCGCGACGTAATTGAGCGCCGGGTAAATCTTTTTGGCGTCAGTGAACCAAGTATTGTTACTTCCAAAGCGGGGGGTTCTTATAGGTTATTGGTGGAATTGGCGGGCGTAAAAGACATCAGTGAGGCAATCAAGCAGATTGGTGAAACCCCATTTCTATTTTTTGCTGAAGTAGAAATGCCGGAATCGGCGGATAAATCAGCGGAACAGGCGGATCTTGAAAAGCAGCCGAAGTTTAAGCCCACCGAACTTACCGGCCGTTATGTTAAAAAAGCTCAGCTGGCTTTCGGACGAGTCGGCAACGAACCGCAAATATTTTTGGAATTCACCGGTGAGGGGGCAAAAATTTTTGAAGAAGTGACCAGCAGGAACGTCGGCAAGCCACTGGCGATTTTTTTGGATAATAATTTACTGAGCGCTCCGCGGGTTTCTGAAAAAATCAGTGGTGGCCGGGCGCAAATTACCGGCAGATTCACCATTCAAGAGGCCAAGAAGTTGGTGGAACGTTTTAATGCCGGGGCTTTGCCGGCGCCGATTAAATTGGTCAATCAGCAGACCATTGGAGCCTCGCTTGGCCAAGATTCTCTTCAGAAAATGATCTGGGCCGGAGTTTACGGTACCTTTGCGGTGATGTTGTTCATGCTTTTGTATTATCACGGTCTCGGGTTTTTTGCTGTAGCAGCTCTTTGTATTTACATTGTTCTGACTTTGGCAGTCTTTAAATTGTTTTCTATCACTATGTCGCTTGCCGGTATAGCCGGTTTTATTCTCTCCATCGGGATGGCAGTGGACGCCAATATTTTAATTTTTGAGCGCACCAAAGAAGAGTTAAGAAGGGGATCCTCACGCGGCGCGGCTATCGATACCGGTTTTAACCGTGCTTGGACATCTATCAGGGATTCCAATTTTACGACCATTCTTACTTCCTTGATTCTTTTTTATCTTACTTCTAGTTTTGTTAAAGGATTTGCGCTGACTCTGCTGATTGGTGTGGTGATGAGTATGTTCAGCGCCATAACAGTCACCAGAACAATGTTAAGGGCATTTTCAAAATTATGAACATTATAAAGTACAAATATATATTCATTGGTTTTTCTACAATTTTAACTATAGCCGCAGTTGTTGGTATAGTGTTTTTTGGTTTCAAGCAAGGGATTGATTTTGCCGGCGGGACTCTCTGGCAATTGCGATTTAGTTCCGAAAGCGCGACTTTAGATGGATTAAATGGATTTTTGGCAACCCAGAGTTTGGAAGATGTTTTAGTCAGGCAGGGTGCAACGCCGAAAGAATTTTCCATCCGGACCAAGGAGATTGGTGAGGAACGGCACCAGGAATTGCTTCGCCAGCTAAATTCCCAATTTGGTGAGATGGAGGAGTTGAGTTTTGCCAGCATCGGTCCCGCGATTGGTTATGAACTTAGAAATCGCGCTCTCCTAGCTTTCTTCTTAGTGCTGTTGGGAATTTCACTTTACATTGCTTTTGCGTTTAGGAAGGTTTCTTATCCGGTCAGTTCCTGGAAGTATGGATTTATAACTTTGGTAACTTTGTTTCATGATGCTTTAATACCAGCTGGAGCTTTTGCCATTTTGGGACAGTTGCGCGGAGCTGAAGTGGATACTAATTTTATAGTGGCAATCTTAGTAGTAATGGGGTTTTCGGTTCATGATACTATCGTAGTCTTTGACCGTATCCGGGAGAATCTTTTGCTTTCCAAGCATAAAGAAAATTTCAGTGAAATTGTTAATGCCAGCGTTAATCAGACTTTTGCAAGATCGGTTAATACCTCCCTTACTTTAGTATTGGTCTTGGTGGCGCTTTATTTGTTCGGGGCGCATAATCTGAGCTATTTTACTCTTCTGATCCTGGTAGGAACAATTACCGGCACTTATTCATCGATTTTTGTTGCCAGCCCGCTATTGACGTTTTTTAAGCCTAAATACTAGGTTATTGGTTAAGCTATTGACTTATTTTATTGGGTCGTGGTATTATATTAATAATTTAAAAGTTAATGCTATGGCTTGCTATTTATAAATAGCTGTGGTATTATATAAACCAATGAATATAAATGTTTCTAAATTGGTTTCCGGCGTGTTGGCTAGTTTGGACCAAAGACAGCGCGAAGTGCTGGAAGGGCGTTATGGTTTGAAAGATGGCGAGGTCAGAACTTTAGCGGAAATCGGCGAGAAAAATTCTATTACCCGCGAGCGAGTGCGCCAGATAGAGGCCGGAGCTCTTCAGGAAGTCAGAGTTCTTTTGGCTAAAACCGATGGATCTTTCGTTAATCTGGTTAAAACTCATTTAAAGAATATCGGGGGAGTTCGCCGGGAAGCTTTGCTTTTGACTGATCTTAAGATGATGGTCGGCGATCCCAATACTCAATATCTTGGAAATAAAGTCCGTTTTTTGCTGGAAGTGGCCGGTGATCCGAAGTTTGTATCCGAGGGGAACGATAATTATTCATATTGGTATTTATCCGGCGATGACCAAAAAAAGGCAACCGGTTTTGTCGCTAAGCTGGTTAAGTTAATGGAAGTGAAAAAAGGTGAGGTAGTCACTCACGGCAATATCGATTTACTTTTAAAAGACGCAACCGGACCGCATAATTTGAAAGATTTAGTTGCCTTAAATTTTATCTCTATTTCTAAGGATTTCCATGTTAATGAATTTGGAGATTTTGGCCTTTCCCATTGGCCGGAAGTTAATCCGAAAACCGTGAGAGATTGGGCGCATATAGTTTTAAAGAAAGAAAGAAAGCCGCTGCATTTCCAGGATATTGCGAAATTAATCAATAGAATCCGTAAAGATTCTCGGAAATTAGCCCATCCACAAACTGTTCATAATGAACTAATTAAAGATCAAAGATTTGTTTTAGTTGGCCGCGGAATGTATGGTTTGCAGGAATTCGGGCTTATGCCGGGAACAGCTAAAGAAGTTATGGGAAGAATTCTGAAACAGCATGGACCGCTATCTCCGAAGGAGTTATTGGGATTAGTTCTGAAAGAAAGAATGCTCAAGAAGAATACGGTGATGATTAATTTGCAAAACCGCAAATTCTTTAAGCGCTTAGAAGACGGCAAGTATACTGTCTTGGTTTAATTGCAGAATTTAGGATCTAATATCTAGAATCTAGTAGTTTTTATTCACTTTGTTCTTTTAATAATAACGTTTTAAAATTTGTGACCTCTAATTAAATATCTTTGCTAATTGATAAGAGAAATTTTATAATAAATACAAGGCGCGAGGAGGAAATCGTAGGGTTACCTACCTTTCCGACGAGCAACAATGTGGTTATCACCACAATTTCGTCGTCGTGCCTGGAACTTGATACAAAATCAAGATTTCAATTTATTAAAGATATTTAATTAGAGGTCACTGATATGGGCATTGATCTATTGGCTTTTGAGCTGGAGATTTTTAAAAATATTTGGCGGGTAATTTCAATCAGCTGGTGGGCAATTTTGCCCCTCGGCTTATTTTTCGTCTGGAAGGGTTTTTGGGTCTGGGGGCTGAACCGGATGTGGAAAAAAAGTATTGAGTGGGTGATGCTGGAGATCAAGATTCCCAGAAATATCTTGAAAACTCCCAAAGCAATGGAAAATATTTTTTCCGCGCTCCATGCGGTTTATGCCACTGAAATGACCTTTGAGGACAGGTATTTGAGCGGTACTGATTTGTCTTGGTTTACTTTTGAGCTGGTGGGTTATGCCGGAGGCGTCCATTTTTATGTCCGTTGTACAAAACGCCACCGTAATCTTATAGAATCGGCGATTTATTCGGAATATCCGGACGCGGAATTTGCTGAAGCGGAAGATTATACCGGCCTTTTGCCGGACGTGCTGCCCAACGAGGTTTATGACTTGTGGGGCAATGACTATGTTTTATCGAAAGAAAGCCCGTATCCTATCAGGACTTATGAATTTTTCGAGGCCCAGGTTGAGGAACAGCGTTTGGATCCGTTAGCAGCTATTACGGAGGTTATGTCCCGCCTTAAAGAAGGGGAGGCGATTTGGCTGCAATATTTGATTCGCCCAGTCTCTGATTATTGGAAAAAGGAAGGTGAAGAAATCAGGGATAAAATAATGCAGCGGAAAAAAGAGAAGCCGGCCGGCATTCTTGAATCACTCATCAAAGAATTTTTTATTTTTTTAAGGAATTTAACAATTGCTCCGACAGAAGTTCCAACTTGGCCGGGGGGTGAAAAAAAAGAAGAAAAATTTAAGATACTCGCTTTATCACCCGGAGAAAAAAATATCTTGGAGGGGGTAGAAAATAAAATTTCTAAGCTTGGGTTTGAAACCGCAATTCGCTTTATTTACATTGACCGGCAAGACAGTTTTTCACCGGCTAATGTAGCCGCGGTTCAGGGCGCTTTTAAACAATTCAGTACTCAAGACATGAATAAATTGGGTTTAATTTCGGAAACCGTTACTTTTGTTACCAGCAAAAAATTAACCACCAAAAGCTGGTTTCGCAGGCAAAAACTGCATTATCGCAAGCGTTTGATTTACGATATGTATAAATTGCGCTGGTTTCCGCCGAAATTTTCTATTTTGAATACCGAAGAATTGGCAACCATCTTCCATTTTCCTTTGGTTACTGTTGAGGCGCCGCTGTTGCGCCGTTTAGAAACTAGGAAAGGCGAACCGCCTGGAAATTTACCAATTAGATAATGCGATATCAATATACTAGCGTATGATTAAAGATGAAATAACCCCCTTTGGTATAATCAACTTCCGTAACCGGCAGATAGAATTTGGTATTAAAATGGATGACCGCCGTCGCCATATGTATGTGGTCGGGAAAACTGGAATGGGGAAAACGACTTTTTTAGAGAATATGGTGATTGCCGACATTCTTTCTGGCCGAGGTGTTGGAGTAGTGGATCCGCACGGCGAATTTGCTGAAAAATTGCTGGATTTTGTTCCGGCAGAGCGTATTAAAGATGTGGTTTATATAGATCCTTCAGACATGAATTATCCGATTGCTTTTAATCCTTTAGAGCAGGTTGGGACTGAATTCCGGCATTTAGTAGCATCCGGAATCATGGGTGTATTTAAAAAAATTTGGGTTGATCTTTGGTCTGCTCGGATGGAATACATTTTAAATAATACCCTACTTGCTTTACTTGAGTATCCCGGCTCTACTTTGCTTGGGATTATGCGTATGCTCAATGACAAAGATTATCGTAAAAAGGTTGTGGATAGCTTAAAAGATCCGGTAGTAAAAGGTTTTTGGGTAAATGAATTTGCAAAATACAGCCAGAAATTTGAAACTGAGGCCACCGCCGCAATTCAAAACAAAGTTGGACAGTTTGTTACTAATCCGCTCATACGTAATATTTTGGGCCAGTCCCGGTCTTCTATTGATATGCGGAAAATAATGGACGAGGGAAAAATTTTGATTGTAAATTTATCTAAAGGAAAAATTGGAGAGGATAATTCAGCACTTTTAGGCGCTCTGATTATTACCAAGCTTCAGCTGGCAGCCATGTCCCGGGTGGATATTCCGGAGAGCGCCCGCAAAGACTTTTATCTTTATGTTGATGAGTTTCAAAATTTCGCTACTGATTCTTTTGCTAATATTTTATCTGAAGCCAGAAAATATCGCCTTTGTCTTATTCTGGCCCACCAATATATCCGGCAATTGGTTCATGACACCAATACTAAAGTCCGGGATGCTATTTTTGGCAATGTCGGGACGATAGTTTCTTATAGAATCGGCGCTGAAGACGCGGAATTTTTGGAAAAGGAATTTCAGCCGGATTTTATGGCCAATGACTTCGTAAATCTCCCAAAACATAATTTTTATATCAAACTTTTAATTGACGGCATTTCTTCCCGGCCGTTCTCGGCAACTGGTATTTCTCCTTATAAAATACCGGATCAAAATTTTAAAGATGTAATTATAGAAAATAGTCGGAGAGAATATAGCACCCCGAAAAAAATTGTTGAAGAAAAAATAGCCGGGGAATGGATGGCGGGGGGAGAAAGGGCGGCAGAAGAAAAGATATCCAGAAAAGGCGAACTGCCGTTGATCAAAGTTTTAAAGCCGATTGATTCTTTTGTCGGCAGTCCGGAGCGGCGCAAATCTTTATCGTCTCGCCCACCGAAACCTTTTTCTGGGGTGGCGCCAAAGGAGACCGTTCCGACAATGCCAAAACCGGTTGTACCGGTAATCCCAAAACCAGCTATGCCGGAAGTGCCGAAGCAAGAAAAGAAAAAGGTGGATATTACTGATTTAAAATCCGCTTTGGCAAAGGCCTTAAGTTCTGCCGACACATTAGACGATGATTTTGAGGATATGGGTGAACAAGAATAAAGTTATTCCTTGGACTTTTCCATTCTTTCAACGTATTGTCCGGTTTCTGTATTTACCCGTATGACATCACCCGTGTTTACGAAGAGCGGCACATAAACTTGAGCGCCAGTTTCTACGGTAGCCAGCTTGCTTCCGCCTTGGGCAGTGTTGCCTCGTTCTCCTGGAGGCGCTTCGGTAATTTTCAAATCAATTTTAATCGGCGCTTTAACGCTGATAATCTGGTCATCCAGTTTTACAGCCGTGACTTCGCTGTTTGATTTTAGGAATTTTGCAGCCGGTCCGATTTTGGATTCTTCCAGTTTGAAGCGGTTCTTCGGGTTGCCTTTTTCGCAGAACCAAAACTCACCGCGATTATTGTATAAGTAGACGATCTCCTGCCTGTCTATTTCTATGGATTCCAGCGATTCATTTTGGTGGAAGTTTCGTTCAATTACTTGGCCCGTAAGCAGATTTTTAATCCTAGTCTTGGCGACCGGTTTTCTCTGTTGCATCCGGAGGAACTCATAATCCAGCACCTCATACGGAGTTCCTTCAAACTTGAACATCGTTCCAATTTTTAATTCGTTGTAGCTTAGCATGTGCCATTTTTGCCCAAGAGGGCAAGTTAATTTACTAACGCAGCCCGATTGGCTGCAAAAATGAGCATCCCGTATAAATTTTATCTTTACTATATCCAAGAGTAAAATTTATACGGGGTACTTTATTCAAATTTATTGTAAATTATATAACCCATTCTAAGATTTGTCACTATTGACAAAATTTTATAGTATGCTATTGTATATTTACAGTTCGTTCTTTGATTTGGTCGGAAAATGCAACCCACGAAAGGCAAATAATTTCGCGGGTACCTGACTGCTCAATGGGAGCCTTAGCGCGGCGATCGCAGAAATCCTCCCAGGTCGCCAACCATCCGACTCCCGCCCCTTTATTCTAAAGTGGGGGCAATTGAGCAAAAGGCGTGCATAGTAAGGGGGCCAAGGTAAACTTCGACCCCCTGAAGTGCCAAGTGCATTTTCCGACCGCCAATTTTGGCAACGCTATCCATCCTGCCTATACACGGCTTAAGATGGGGCGTTGCCAACGTTTTACCCGCCGGGGAAACCAGTCGCCTGTAACGCGACATCGGTTTCCCCGGCCTTTTTTTATTTAATTTTTATTTATATCCATTGCTTTCTTCCTACCGGCACCGGCGTCTTCGATCTCCTGCGGATCGGAGCGCCTATGCCTCACCCTGAAATTTTTTGCTTCGCAAAAATCCAAGTATTTCAGGGTTCCGTAATTGCCGCACGGAAGAAAGCGACGGATATTAGCAAAATTAGCTCTATGACTTTTATTACTTAAAATTTGTTGTATTTTAATAATATGCAGAAAGTTCGCAAAGCAATAATTTTAGCCGGCGGGAAAGGCGCTCGTCTTTATCCGGTGACCTTGGAAACTCCAAAACCGCTTTTAACTGTCAATAAAAAACCGATCATAAATTATTTGATCGAGATGTTTAAAAAGCATGGCATAGAAGAAGTTGCTATTACGGTCAGGCAAGGTGATTTTGAAGATTTTTCTTGGTGGTTGCGGCGTTGGCAGAATGACCTTGGCGGCGTGTGGGTAAATTTGATGGTTGAGGAGGAGCCAATGGGTACGCTTGGCTATTGGGCACATAAGCTACATACCTGGACTGGCAGTGAGCCATTTTTCTTAACTAATGGCGATGAATTAAAAGAGGTAAATTTGACTGAAATGGCGGCCCACCATCGCAAGGTCGGAGGATTGGCAACTATTGCGGCAGTGGAAGTATCAAATCCGCAGGAGTATGGTGTTTTAATTTGCGATGGCGATCACATCCACAGTTTTTTGGAAAAACCGGAAAATCCGCCGACAAATTTTATTTCTTCGGGTCTTTATTTAATTGACCCGAAAGTGCGTGAACATTTAAGCGACAAAATACAAAGCGGTGAAAAATTTTTAATGATTGAAAAGGACCTTTTTCCGAAGCTTGCCGCCGAACGAAAACTTGCGGCTTATAAATCAAAAGGGAAGTGGCATGACTGTGGGAATTTACAGCGTTGGGAAAAAGCCATTAAAGAGTGGGATTCGGAAACAAAATAAGGTTTTTGGATATCGCCTATATTTATAAAGCTCCCTAAAGGGAGCGAAATCGATCCCACCGCCAGCCTGAATATCCAAAAACCTTATTTTATTTCCTCATATTAGTTGTTAAAAATAATTGTAGTTTATCTACGGCGAACTTGACAAAATAGCTCTAATAGTGCTATACTATATTTAGTAATTTGTAAGATGGCCATAGCCAAAAGCCCTTAAATATTGAGGTTTTCTGGCTATGGCTGCCAAATACGGACGGCGGTCAGGCAACGGATAAAAAGGAGAAACGGAAATGGGAAAAGCCATCACTACCGGTCAGTCCCTCAACCTGTTCTCAGTCCTCGCTAACAACGCAGACTGGGACAATCTGGATAGCGACACCATCCAGAAAATCATCAACGACCCTCGTCAGGCGGGACAGCAGTTCACTGCCTTCCTCAAGAACGGCGGAAAGGTCCTCGTCGGGGAACCGAAGATCCTGAAGATCGATCGCGCCAAGCCGTTCGACCCCGTCGCCTTCATCGGCAAGGGTTGGTCGGTTGTCGGCGAAGACACGGACGCCCGTTCGGAGGCGCTCACCGAAGTCGACCTGTCCAAGGTCCGCTTCGAGACGATGCTCAATCCGAACGAGACGTCGATCACCGGTGAGGAAAAGCTGAAACGGCTGAAGAAGGCGGGTCACATCCGCCTGGATGCCAAGGTCTTCCAGACGCTCTGGGAGAACCAGCTCCTCATCCCCGAATCGTGGAAAGAGAAGGTGAACGGCAACATCCGTTTCATCTTCTTTGATGGAACGGTTCTTCGGTACCCGGATGGCGACCGCTACGTCCTGTGTCTGTACTGGTTCGATGGCAGGTGGCACTGGAGCTGCAACTGGCTTGGCAGCGACTGGGATGTTGACGGTCCGTCTGCCGTTCTCGCAAGTTAGTCTTCAGTACTGGGTTACTTTGCACTGTATGCCCTTTGCAACTTAGCCCTTAGAATCCCCTGCACAGGCAAGCCTGTGCAGGGGATTATTTTTTTGCTAAAATAAATTTGGCAGTAGGTGAATACGCGGACGATTACGGTTTTCCGCTACCGAACCCAGTATCCATACATCGGGAGTATCCGCGATCACGGTTTCGGATAGAGTGGTGTATGCAGACACTTCAACAAAAAATGAAGATACTTGGTATGGAATATTAAGGTATTAACCCAGTAGGTCATTCTACTGAATGATATACCGGATACGATACAACTCTAAGAGTATTCAAGGGGTGGTGGCACAGACGATATTCCATATAATTCTTCGGAACCCGAATGGCAACCGCTACGTCCTGTATCTGTACTGGAACGATGGCAGGTGGAACTGGAACTACAACTGGCTTGACAACGACTGGAATGTTAACGATCCGTCTGCCGTTCTCGAAACTCTCTTCATTTCTCTCCTCACTTTTTGTCAGGAGAGTTTTGTTTATCTTGAGCTTGTTTGATAAGCTGGCCGCTCCAACCGCCTAGCATTCTGCCTATTTCGCCTATTTGTGTTGATAATGCGATGTATTTTTTATTATCCAGCGATTTAGTTTCCCAAAGCATCATTAAAAATATCTTCAGCGTATCTGCTTTTCTTATAGCCACACGAACATAGGGCAATTTTTCTTCTCTGATAAGAAAATTGGCTGTTGAGAGCATTTCTATAATTTCAACAAAAAGAGTATCAACTTTCTGACCTAGAGAGTGCCGGTGGAGTTTAGGCAGGATTTGGTAATAGCCATACCAAAGCAGATAGGCGTCCTTAGTTTTCTGGATTAGCGGCAAAAGTCGGGGGGGGGGGCGCTTCCCGGGAAAAATTATTTTTATGAAAATTCAATTGCGCCATAAATTTGAAGATATTATTAGCATTGAGAATTTATTAGAGGCCTGGAAAGAATTTGTAAGAGGGAAAAGGAGCAAGCCAGATGTCCAGGAATTCTCTTTTAATCTGATGGATAATATCCTATCGCTTCATAATGATCTTCGCAACCAAACGTATGTACACGGCGGGTACCAGGCATTCAATATCTGCGACCCTAAACCCAGAAATATCCATAAAGCCCAAGTAAGAGACAGATTATTACACCACGCAATATATAGGATACTCTACCCATTTTTTGACCAAATTTTTATTGCCGATTCCTATTCCTGCCGTCTAAACAAAGGAACTCATAAAGCCATTAACCGATTTCGGGATTTTTCCTACAAAGTCAGTCAAAATAACACTCAAACTTACTGGATATTAAAGTGCGATATCAAGAAATTCTTTGCCAATATTGACCATTCCATCTTAAAGAAGATTCTGGTCAGCCATATTCCAGACAAAGATATCTTATGGTTATTGGATAGAGTCATTGATAGCTTTGAGGTTAAGCCAGGAATCGGCTTGCCGCTAGGCAATCTAACCTCCCAATTACTAGTCAATATCTATATGAATGAATTTGACCGATTTATGAAGCACAAACTAAAGGCCAGATATTACATAAGATATGCGGATGATTTTGTGATTTTGTCTGAAAACAAAGAATCATTAAATCGCTCACTCTTATTTATAAGAGCGTTCCTGAATGAGACATTATCTTTAGAGCTTCACCCGAATAAAGTTTCCATCAAAACTCTTGCTTCCGGAGTGGATTTTCTTGGCTGGGTGAATTTTTTAGATCATCGGATATTAAGGACAACGACTAAAAGAAGGATGATGAAGAGGATACAAGAATTGCCAAAACCAGAAATCATAAATTCTTATTTGGGATTATTGAGGCATGGGAATGCTTACAAATTGCGCCGGATAGTTTTAAAATAAAGTTATGGATATTCGGAAAGCGCATTTTATTGGCATCGGCGGAATTGGGATTTCGGCGATTGCAAGGATGATGCTGGGGGAGGGTAAAGAGGTCAGCGGTTCGGATGTTTCGCGATCGGAGATTATTGATGAATTAGAAAAGCTCGGGGCGAAAATTTATTTTGGTCATGATGAAAAAAATTTAAAAGATGTTGATTTGGTAGTTTATACGCCAGCCGTGAAAGAAAATAACCCAGAATTGGTTAAGGCAAAAAAGCTGGGCATCCAAACTCTTTCCTACCCCGAGATGCTAGGAATTATTTCACGCGATAAATATACGATTGCGGTTTCCGGCGCGCATGGAAAAACAACTACAACCGCAATGATCGGCACTATCCTAAAGGATAGTGGTCTGGATCCGACGATTATTGTTGGGAGTTTATTGAAGGATTCTAAGTCTAATTTTGTAGCCGGACGCAGAAAATATTTTGTCGTGGAGGCCTGCGAATATAAAAAGTCTTTTCTGAATATAAATCCGAAGATTATTGTTATTACGAATATTGATAATGATCACCTGGATTATTATGGAAATGTGCGGAATATCCAAAAAGCGTTTTCAGAGTTTGTTTCTAAGTTAACTTCAGAGGATTATTTAGTTTGTAATCCGCGCGGCAGGTATCTAGATTCGGTTGTTAAAAACGCAAAGTGCAAGATTGTTGATTACACCAAATCGCCGCGGAATTTAAAATTAAAAGTTGTTGGAGATCATAACCTGGATAATGCGCAGGCGGCATTTGCAGTGGCTAAGATATTGAAAGTTAAAGAATCCGAGGCGCGGAAATCTTTGGAAAATTTTTCCGGCACCTGGCGGAGATTTGAATATAAAGGGAAAACTAGGAGTGGTGCGTATGTTTACGACGATTACGGACATCATCCTACGGAAATCAAAGCAACGCTTGCCGGCGCCAGGCAAGCATTTCCGCATAGCGCGATTTTTTGCATATTCCAGCCGCATCTATACAGTAGGACTAAATTGCTTTTAAATGATTTTTCCAAAAGTTTTAATGATGCCGATGCGGTACTGGTGGCGGATATTTATGCGGCGCGGGAAAAAGATGACGGGACACATTCAACTCAATTAGTAAATAAAATGAAAAAGTTTCATAAAAATGTGCGGTATGTTGATTCTTTTAATAATGCGGCCTCGGTTCTAATATTAGAACCGAAGAAAGGAGATATTATTTTGACCATGGGTGCGGGGGATATATATAAGGTAGGAGATTTATTATTGGGCGCTTTAACGCGTTAAAGTGTGGCTAGATATGGTTTTTTCTCGTAATGATTGGTATTACTGGTTGCGGTTTAGTGAGCAGTGTTTGCCGAATGGTAATTAATACTGCTGCGCCTAGAAAAGTAATAATGCTAGTCAATATGAAGATTACGTTAAACCCCACCTTATCTACCAGATAACCACCGCTCGCCGCTCCAAGAGCAACGCCGATTCCAATTGAGACTGAGTGCAAACCCCATTCAAAATTTTCTTTTTCTTTATCAATGTGATGGGAAAAAATTGCTAGATAAGTAGGAACTGCTAAGGAGTCGGCTAAGCCGTAAATTGCTTGAAAAAGATAGATGTGCCAAGGCATTTTTGCAAAGATAAATAAAATAGGTACTGCGCTAAATAAAATTGAGCCGATAACCATTGCCCAGAAATCGTCTTTTTCGCCGTCATATTTGTCTAAAAATCTTGATATGGGCAATTGGACGATTGACCGGGTGAGCCAATAGCTGGCCGCGGCAAATCCGACTACTTGTGCTGAGCCGCCAGTGATTTGCCGGGTAACAAAAAGCGCAAAAATCGGTCCGTAGATGGAAAGAGCCGACAGAACCAGGAAATCGGAATAAATCATTACTTTAATGATCGGATTAATAGGAGTTTTGGATTCAGGTTTATTCATTATTTAATAATTATACAATAAAATTATATTTACATCTTTGAAACCTTGCCAATTCTGACCAAGCTTCGTTTGTTTGATACTCCGACGCGTTGAAGTGCCGTAAATGTCTATACTTAGAAAATAAAAGCCATGGCTTTTATTTTCTATTTTGGTAATTTGGGTTTTGAATAGAGTTGTTTAAGTAAAACGCCCAACCTGTGTAGGTTGGGCGTTGTGTTTGGAAGAAGATTATCGCTGGCGTTCCAGGTCGCGGCAGTTTTGACAGATTAGGCCATAAGCGATCGAGATAAGGGAAAGGTCATTGCTTCTGCCGGAAAAGAGATGGCCTTCGGCTTTTCTTGCATATTCGATTGATTTTTTAAGATACCATTCAGCCGGGCCTTCATTTTTATTTTTTTTCCTCATACCTATCTCCCAGTTGATTTTAGCGGCCTTTTTATAGTAAAATATATTTATTTGAATATGTCAAACGTGAAAAATAAAAAAGTTTTTTGTGCAATGTCCGGAGGCGTAGATTCTTCAGTTGCCGCGGCATTGCTTAAACAAAAAGGATATGAGGTAATTGGCGCGCATATGAAATGCTATAACGTTGACGGGTGCGCGGAGCAGGATGCTGAAGACGCGCGGAGAGCTGCGGAGGTTTTGGGTATTCCTTTTTATGTCTTTGATTTTGAAAAAGAATATAAAGAGAAGGTGGTGAAATACATGATCGATGGTTATCGAAGCGGCATTACGCCGAATCCGGATGTGATGTGCAATAAAGAGATAAAGTTCGGCTTGTTTTTGAAAAAGGCACTGGAAATGGGAGCGGATTATGTAGCGACTGGGCATTATGTGAGATTAGGGGTTAGGGGTCAGGGTTCAGGGTTTAGTAAAACTAGAAAAAAATCACTATACCCTATACCCTATACCCTATACGCTGCGCGGGACGCGCAAAAGGACCAATCCTATTTTCTTTGGACTTTGACGCAAGACCAGCTTAGGCATTGCTTATTTCCGATCGGGGACTATGCCAAGCCGGAGGTGAGGAAGCTGGCGAAGAAGTTCGGTCTGCCGAATGCGGAGAAAAAGGATTCGCAGGGGATTTGTTTTTTGGGCCAAGTGACTCTTAAAGATTTTTTGGGCAATTATCTTCCGCAAAAGCGCGGTTTGGTTTTGAATACCGCCGGTAAGGTGGTTGGCGAGCATAGCGGAGCGCATTTTTATACGATCGGCCAGCGGCATCTTGGAATTAAGAATTATGAATCAGGAATTAAGGGTCAAAATGAACGAAGGGCGTCTTATGTTGCGGAAAAGGATATTAAAACTAATACCTTACTTGTAGCCGAAGGAGACGATAATCCAGCTTTGTTTTGTAAAGAAGTTATTTTGAAAGGCGTTAATTTGATCAATCCCATAATTCATAATTCAAAATTCATGACTCAAGTACTTGCTCGCGTTCGTTATCGCCAACCTTTAGCAAAGGCAAAATTAATATTAAGGTCATCGCAAGACCTTAGATTAGTATTTAATAAATCCCAAAAATTCGTTGCTTCCGGTCAATCTGCTGTATTTTATGATGACGAGGGTCGAATGCTCGGTGGAGGAGTAATAGTTTAGATGTAGTTGATGTGATATACTAATTAGTAATTAACAATTGGGATATTATAGTAGTAAGTATTGACTAAAATATATAATTATTGTATAATTTAATTAATATGAGCGAAAGACCACCAAAAGCACAACCCAAGCCAGAGGAAGCCGTAAAGCCGGTGCCAATAGAAACTTTAGGGGTGCCGCAAAAAGTTCGGTCACTAGACCAACCGGAAGCAGCAGCTGCTGAGAAACCAGCAGTTGTGTTTCCAGAGGCAGAAGTTCCGTTAGCATCTTTGCCTCCTGCGCCGCCAAGTCCGAAGCAATTGGCCGCGATTGAAAAAGAAAGGATGGCAGAAGCTGAAAAGATGGCGAAGGATGCTGAAATAGCAACTAAATTGGCAAAGGAGCAGGAAGTAAAAGCTAAGGCAGAGGAAAAAAAAGTAAGAGAAGCAAAAGCCGAGGAAATGATGACGCCAGAGGAAAAAGCATCCAGTGAAGCCAGAAAATCAGGATTAGAAAAGAAAATAGAAGAGAGCCGCGCAGAACGAAGAGGATTTGAAGAACCTAAAAGTATTCAGGCACTTGTTGGGAAAGGCGTTTTAGATACGCTTGGTTCTGTTTTTGGTGCGCGATTCTTTCTGGAAGCGCCAAAATTAATCCGCGACTATTTCCAAAAGAAAGAACAGCGGGGAAAAATTAGTGAATCAACTATTGCACTTTTAGAAGAAGTGAGATTAAAAAAGAAAGAATTACCAGAAGGCGTGGAGGAATTGGTAACTAATCCAGTAGCTGCTAAAATCGGAGCATTAAACGAACAATTAAAAGAAGCCAAGTTGCCAGCCAAGGAAAAATTGGCCTTGAGAAAAGAGATGGCGCAAATTTTAAGGGATTATCGAAAGGAGGGAAAGAATTCAGATAAGGCTCGTACTGAAAAAGTCGGTAAAGTTTTAGATTTATATATAAATAATTCGGTCCAAGGAATGGTGGTGGCGCGAGAAGCAGTTAATACTGCTTCAATTATGGTTATGATGCCGTGGCTGCGGACAGTTGGTTACACCGGCTTGGCTATAGGAGAACGTGCTGTAAAAGCGGCTGAGAATTATGAGAAAGAACATTTCCAAAAAGAGGGCAGTCAAGTAGAAAAATTGGGTTTTCTGGCTAAAAATTTGACCATTGATGCGGCGCGAGAGACTTTTAATGGACTTACGTTTAATCTTTTTAATAGAGAAACAAAGGGTAAACTTCAGACCACGGCTGAAGCGGTTGCGGCTTACTCCAAACTTTTTAGGGCGGTAGGGTTAGTAGAATTTGAAGTTGCGCTCCGTAACGGGACATTAACTATGCGGGAAGGCGCAGAAAAGTTTTGGGGCGCCGTATCAGAAGGCAAATTGGGTGAGGCCGCGAAACAAGGTGGAGAAAATTGGGTGATGAATGCACGGCGTTTATTGTCTTATATTGGTTTATCGGAAAATCCAGAACAAGCAGCTAGGAAATTAGTTGAGGCAAAGGCAGCGGCAACCGCCCAAGCCGAAGGAGCTAAAATATCAGAATTAAAATCCGAAAGGGCAGTAGTAGAAGTTGCGAAATTAGAGCACGTGCGCGAATTGGCTACGATTCATAAGGGCGAAGGTATAACCCATGCTTTTGTTCGGCAATTGGAAGCCGATCCGGCATCTCATGGCTATAACGGAGATTTAAGTGATAAGCTGGCTTTGCACCAATGGGCTCAGCATCAAGCTTATGAATTAGCGGTTAAAAATCATTTTATTATTCCTTCAACCGGCGAGGAAATCAGGGTTTTGGATTCCAAGGACCCGTCTGTTTATTTATTAAAATCAGATGACACGGTAGAGGTATCAAATAAGCATGAGTATCATTGGAATCCCCAAGAAGAAACTAGGGCTGTATTGGAAAAAGTCAGGGAACATGACGTTGCGGTTGCCGTGCAAATACAGGAATTCCATGGACCTAAAAATTTAGAATCTGATATGAGGGGAATTTATGGAGGATGGTTTGGGAAAATTGGGAAAAGAGGAGCGGAAGAGTTGGCAGTGCATAGCAGGCTAAAAGCTACTGAAGTTTTGTCGGATGATTATAAATTTACGATGGTTGGTGAAAAATTGGAGAGGTCGGAAATTAAAAATCAACAGCAGTTGCTGGATTATATAAAAGAGCTGGCGAAAAAGTCGCAAGAGTCGCCAAAACAGGGCGAAACCATAGAGGAATTTTTGATCCGGGCAACCAGTAAATTGGCACGGCAGGATATTGCCGCAAAATTAGATGGTACAGAAGCTACCCTACAAGATGTTAAGAGTATTTTTAGGGGGAAGGAAGATGAAGAGGTGTGGAAAGTCATTAAAGGAATTTCCGCGGCTGATGCTGAAAAAGGAGAATTCGGGGCGCATGTCGGCAAGACTTTAGATTGGCACGAGGAAGGACTGCGGGCGGAAGCCAAGAAATTAATTGAGAAAATGCATAAAGAAACTGACCTTCCCATTAGGGAGAATGAGAGCGTTGAAGCTTATCTGAAACGGGCGCATCAATATTTAGTCGAAGTAGCGGCGGGAAAAAAGCCAACGGTATTTTCAGAAGCGGCTGAAGCGCATAAAACTATTATAAAAGATATGATTGATGAAGGGGTGCGGGTGAAGCCTATAAGAGTTGATGGCGTCCCAGTTCTTTTCCGAGTTAATGCCAAAAATGAAATCATTGGCGTTGGCCACGAAGGGGGAGATATTATGGAGCATTTCTCTAAAGCGGGCAAAAAGCTTTTAAAAAAAGATTGGTTAGAAGTTATGCACGAGAAGTCATCGAGTGGATTAGTTTCAAGTCGGCAGCAGGTAGAATCAGGAGCAGCTGAAGTTGCTTTTTTAAAGAAGGTGGTGGATAAACTTGTGAGATCCGAGAAAGGGGAAAGTCCGCGGGCAAGATTTTTGGCTAAGCATATCGCGGATACAATATTAAAATTGGAAAAAAAGTATGGCGATGTATTTAAATAAAAAAATTAACCTTATGGCTAAAGAACAATTAAAAATTGAAGAATTATCCAAGGAACAGATTTTGGATTTGGCCGATGCCCAGGGAAGAAAATTGGGATTTTTGCTGGCGACTTCCTCTTTAGACGATGATGTTAAGGCCGCCATTGTTGGAATTTTAGATACCGCTACGCCGGGGCAACTGGATATTTTAACTAATATGCTGGAGGAAGGATACTTGAGCGTTAAAAATGAAACGTTAAATAATTTTTTAAAGTCAGAATTGGAATCTATACAAGCGGAATACGAAGATCAAAAAATAGAATTGGAAGCAAACACGTTAGAAAAATTAGATGAGTTGACCAAAAAATCATAATCCGCCTGTTGGCGGGTTATTTTTTTGATGTTGCGTTAATTAAATTTTTGTGATATTATCTTAACAGATTACCGAGGAGGATTTATGGATTTGCGGACGATCGCCCGCTCTTTCAATCTCTTTAATAATGGATATGGCGTAGATAGGGTGGCGGACGAATTAAGAATTTCTTCCAAGCAGGCTAAGCGGCTTAAGAGAATTTATTGGCAATCGGTGGAAATTGCCGAAGCGGTTTATAAAAATGGCAATGAGGAGATTACCGATTTTTATCGCCGGGAATTGGCGAAGGAGCGGGAATCGGATGTCGAGTGTTTGCTGGCGGAACTAAAAACAAAGGAGTTAACCGGCTTTAAGGGCTTAGACGATCCGGAGATTGAGAGCCGGGTTAAGTTTCTTCTGAAATTTCTACCCGGAACAACCAAGATACTTTTATTTCCTTCGGATTTCGGCAATGTGGCTGGTTGGGAGCGCGATTCATAGAATTTTGCGGCTCAGACTTGTAATAGTTTGAGCCGTTTTGTATTTTATAAGATATGTTTTTGCACGATTCAGCCTTTTGGTTCTGCGTCTTTTTCTTATTGGGTATTTTTTTGATAAGCGTTTTTAAAGTATTGCCGGCGGTAATTTTAGTTACATTTCTAATTGCTCTTTATTTTTTAATTTTCAGACGGCATTCTCTAGTTTTACTTTCTTTTTTAATTGTTGCCGGAGCTTTGTATTATCAAGTGTCTGATTATTATCAGAAGAGCGTCAGTTTTCCTGTTGGTTTAAAAACAGAATTTACCGGAATTATTAAGTCGCTGGAGCGGACCGCCGGCGGACAAAAATTGGTGCTGGAGCTGCAAAAGCCTTACAGCGGCAAGATTCAGGCTAATACCGATCCATACCAAAGTTTCCAGTATGGGGATCTGGTTAAGGTAGCCGGAATTATTAACCGGCCTTCGCCGGAATCGGCAGATTATCTGGCCAAAAATGGAATTTTGGGGACCATGCGTTTCTCAAAAATTGATCTGATTGAGTCTGGACTAGGAAATCCCATCAAGGCGAGATTGTTGGACTTTAAAAATTCGATTGTTGTGATTTTTAAAAGAGCTTTACCGAGTGAAAAGGCGGCATTTTTGTCAGGCCTGACGCTGGGAGAGCGGGAAGATTTTTCTAAGGAATTACAAAGGAAAATGTCGCTTAGCGGCACCACTCATTTGGTGGCGTTGTCTGGATATAATATTTCCATTATCGCCCTGGCTACCGCCGCTATTTTTGGACTTTATTTTTCACAATCGACTTCTTTTTATTTAAGCATTTTAGTTATCGTGCTGTTTGTTTTAATGACTGGAGGAGAGGCATCGGTTGTCAGGGCGGCGATTATGGGTATTATTGCCATCTTGGCTAAAGAAACTGAACGTATTTTTAGCATACGGAATGCAATTATAGTGGCGGCGTTTCTGATGGTTTTATATAATCCTAAAGTTTTGGTATTTGATTTAGGTTTCCAGCTCTCTTTTGCAGCGCTTCTTGGAATTGTTTATCTGCTGCCGGTACTCAAAAAAAATTTAAAATTTAAGGATTCCGGATTTTTATCATGGAAAGAAAATATTTTAACTGCGCTTTCTGCCCAGTTGGCAGTGGTGCCGCTGCTTTTGGGAAACTTCGGTACGTTTTCTTTAACTTCTTTGTTTTCTAACGTTCTGATAGCTGAAGCCGTACCATTGACTATGGGGCTGGGTTTTATGATGGCGGGGCTTGGATTTATTTCCGATTTTTTGGCGCAGATGATTGGTTTGATAGTGAATTTACTTTTGTCTTATGAGCTTTGGATTATTGATATTTTTTCCAAATTTTCTCTGCCGATTGCTACTCGGTCATTTGGTTTTTCTGCCTCAATAATCTATTATGCATTGTTAATTGGTTGGATAGTTTATTATGAAAGAAAAAGGGTTTAAATATTTTAAAATAATTCTTAGTTCACTGGTTATAATTGATATTGCAGTTTGGCTTTTAATTTTATTTCCGGCGAGCGCGGACAAACTGAAATTATATTTTTTAGACATCGGACAAGGAGACAGCTCCTTAGTAGTTTTACCCGGCGGAATAAAAGTACTTATTGACGGCGGTCCCCCGAACGGCCGGTTGGAAGAAAATTTAGAAAAAATTTTACGAATTAGTGACCGCTATATTGATTTGGTGATGATTTCTCATCCGCAACTCGATCATTTCGGCGGGTTTATAAAGCTATTTAAAAATTATAAGATTGGCGCGGTGCTGATGAGTGAATACGGCAGCCCGAATGTCTCCTGGCGGGCGCTGGAAAAAGTAATCAAGGATCAGAATTTAAAAACCGTGGTAATGCGCGCCGGAGATAAAATAAAGTATGGAGGTTCGGAACTAGATATTTTAAATCCTAGAGATTCGGATATTGCAAAAAATGTTAATGATTTGTGTCTTGTGGCAATCTTAAAAAGTAGCGGTTTAAAAGCGTTTTATGGCTGCGATATCAGCGGCGAGAAAGAGAAACAACTTGCGAATTTATACGATGTAGATGTGGACATCTTAAAAGTCAGTCATCACGGATCTAAATATTCTTCTGACCTATCATTCCTGAAAGAAGCCCGCCCCAAATTATCGGTTATTGAAGTTGGCAAAAATCGTTATGGCCACCCGACTAAAGAAGCGCTCCAGCGGCTTGCGAGTTTCGGAGGGGTTTATAGAACGGATAGGGATGGTCTTTTAAAATTAGTGCTTGCCGGCGGCAAATTAAATCTACATACCTTCAAAAGGTAAATTTTGACAGGCACGGTGGTTTGTGTTACCTTATATGCAGTTGTGATTTGAAAAAATAAGGAGGATTGAATGGCTGAAGAAAGCGCCGCAGCGCAGTTACTCGAACTTTTAAAAAATAGGGATAAGCAGCTGACCATGAAGACGATTAAGGAAGTGTTTATCGCGGAAAAAGGAATGACTCTTGAGGAAGTGATCGCCACGATTTTAAAAGCAAGGGGTTTGCCGCAAACCGCAATAGACGATTATTTGGCAAAGAGAAAGCTGATTCGGGAAAAATATTCTCTAAGATCAATGCGAAAGAGATTTGTAAAAGAGCATACCAGCCTTACTATGCTGAAGATTTTTCTGTTCTGTCTTTGTTCCTATTCGGTCATATGGCTGGCGCTGAGGAAAACCGTATCGCTGATGCATCTTAATGGCGCTTTAGTCTTTGCCAATCTCGGCGTTTTTTCCTGGAAAGATATGCTTATGTTTTCTGTTTATCTGGAAGCCTTTTTTGGGATAATTTGGGTGATTTCTGTCCTTGAAGAGCATAGATTTTTCTATGTGCAAAGCGATAGTGATCTTTACTACGGTTTCTGGCTGGGGATGGCGATCGGCGTCTCTCCCTTGCCAATGGAAATGAATTTTAATTTTTATCAGTGCTTTCTGATAACGATTATTGCCGCGGTGTTCATAAGCCTGTTTTTCGGAGGCGCGATCGTCGGTTTGGTGTCCGGTTTAGGGGCAAATTTTAGTTGGGGATGGTATTCCGGTTTTGAGACAAGCCTTTATTTATCCCTGATCTTCTTCGTTTTGTGGAGCGGAGCTATGTACTATTTCTACTGGTCTGAACAGGAGGCATTGTAACAAGACCCTTGCACGGTTCCTTCTGCGAATAAACCCCTTTTTTTGTTTTTCAAAGCTCTCTTTCAAGAGAGCTTTTTCTTTTTATAAAAATAAGTTATATTTAAACGGAGTAATCGCAAATAATGCTAATTATTTTCTAAATAATGCGAATTTTAGTTAAGGATATTGTAAACAAAGAAGGCCAAAAGGTTGAGCTGATGGGCTGGGTTTCGGTTCGCCGTGATCACGGCAAGCTTATTTTTATTGATCTCCGGGATAGATCTGGCATTTGCCAGTTGGTTTTTGTCGGCAAGGCGCTTTATGAAAAAGCAGATAAGCTCCGTTCAGAGTGGGTGGTTAAGATTGTTGGGCAAGTAAATAAGCGTCCGCCGGCTATGGTTAATAAAGATTTGCCAACCGGAGAATATGAGGTCCTAGCAGAAAAATTAGAAGTTTTGAATGAGGCAAAAACTCCGCCTTTTGAGGTCGGAACGGATGGGACTGAAGTCGGGGAAGATGTGCGGATGAAATATCGCTATATTGATTTACGAAGGCAGCGGCTACAAAAAAATATTCGGAATCGGGATAAGGTGATCGCCTTTATGCGAAATTTTTTGCGCGAGCGGGATTTTGTGGAAGTGGAGACGCCGATTTTAAGTAAATCAACTCCGGAGGGAGCAAGAGATTATCTAGTGCCTTCGCGTTTATATAATGGAAAATTTTATGCGCTTCCGCAATCTCCTCAGCAATATAAACAGCTTTTAATGGTTGCCGGGATGGAGCGTTATTTTCAGGTGGCGCGTTGTTTCCGAGATGAGGATACTCGCGGCGACCGGCAGCCGGAATTTACCCAGCTGGACCTGGAGATGAGTTTTGTCAGAGAAGAGGATGTGATGAGTTTGATTGAGGAGATGTTTATTAAAGCCGTGCAGACGCTTTATCCAGGGAAGAAAATTCAGCAAATGCCGTTTCCCAGAATGAGCTATAAAGAAGCAATGGAAAAATATGGGACTGACCGGCCGGATTTGCGCGAAACTAAAGATGACCCAAATCTTTTGGCGTTTTGCTGGGTGGTAGATTTTCCGTTCTTCGAAAAAACTGATGAAAGATGGACATTCACTCATAATCCATTTTCTTCACCTAAACCGGAGCACGTGGAGTGGCTGATGGAGAAAAAGAATATCGGCGAAATATTAACTACTCAATATGATATTGTTTTAAATGGTTTTGAGGTTGGCGGAGGAAGCATCCGTAATCACCAGCCGGAAGCGTTGAAGAAAGTTTTTGAAATCATGGGCCTTGCGGAAGAGAGAATTATGAACAATTTCGGGCATATGCTGGAAGCGCTTGGCAGCGGCGCGCCTCCGCATGGCGGAATTGCTCCGGGCTTAGACCGATTAATAATGATTTTAGAAAATGAACCGAATATCAGGGAGGTGATTGCATTTCCGAAAACCGGTGATGCCCGGGATCTGATGATGGAAGCGCCATCAGAGGTAAGTAAAGAACAGTTGAAAGAATTGGGATTAGAAATTAAAAAGAAAAAATAATGAGCGACGCGAAAGATAAAATAGTTATTTCTTTAGGTGGAAGCTTGGTGGTGCCGGATGGCGGCCCTAATACTAAATTTTTATCGGAATTTAACCGCTTTATTCGTAAAAAATTGGCAGAGAATAAAAATCGGCAATTTTTTATTGTGGTCGGCGGCGGGAAAGTAGCCAGGAATTACCGGGATGCGGGAAAAGAAGTGGTTGGCAAAGAATTAACTCCTGATGATTTGGACTGGCTTGGCATTCACGCAACTAGATTAAACGCGCATCTTTTACGAACTATTTTTAGAGATATTGCCCATCCTAATATAATCAAAGATTACGGCGTTATTCGCAAGGCAGCTGAACCGGTAGTTATAGGCGCCGGCTGGAAACCTGGGTGGTCTACTGATTACGATGCCGTACTTTTATGTAAAGATTATGGAGCTGATACCGTGATTAATCTTTCTAATATTCAACAAGTATATGACAAAGATCCGAAGAAATTTTCTGATGCAAAACCGATTAATAAAATTTCTTGGAAAGAATTTAAAAAATTAGTCGGAAGTAAGTGGGGTCCGGGCCTGAATGCTCCTTTTGATCCCATTGCGTCCGCAAAAGCCAGCAAGCTTGGGATAAAGGCGGTTATTTTAAGAGGTGATAATTTGAAGAATCTGGATAACTACTTTAAAAATAAAAAGTTTGTTGGTACAATAATTAATTAATATGAATGTTAAAGAAAGAACTCTAGTTTTATTAAAACCTGACGCAGTCCAGCGGAATCTGGTTGGGGAGATTGTCGGCCGGTTTGAAAAGGCTGGACTGAAGATTGTGGCTATGAAGTTTTTGCTTCCAACTAAGGAACAGGCATATATGCATTATAAAATAAATCCTAATCTTCCACAGACTATACTTGATCATCTGGCTAAGTTTTTGTCTGCCAGCCCGGTAGTGGCGATGGTATTGGAAGGCAATAAAGCAATTCCCGTAGTGCGAAAATTAGTTGGTTCAACTGAACCGCTTCAATCTGATGTTGGCACAATCCGCGGCGATTTTACCTTGGATTCTTATGATCTCGCCGATAAAGACGGACGTGCAGTAAGGAATTTGGTGCACGCTTCTTCCAGCACCGATGATGCGGAAAAAGAAACCAAAGTTTGGTTTAAGGATAGCGAGTTGGTGAATTATAAGAGTGTTCGCGAGAAGATTTTGTATGATGTAAACTTGGATAGTGTCCTTGAATAAGAAAACTCCGATTAAAGTCGGAGTTTTTTGATTTACCATCCGTAGTTTGGCGGTACTTCTGTAGCCTGAGCTATCAGTGAGAAATGATCTTTGGGCGGCTGGTTTGGGTCACCGGCATATGTGCTGACCAGTTTGCTCGGGTGATTTTTACTTAGAATATTCATAGCTTGATTTTGTGCCTTCTTGAAATCTATCTCTTTTTCGCCTTGGGGTGTGGACGTCCATTGTGGTGTCCAGCCGTGATCTTTACCGATAACCAGGATTTTCTGTTTTGTTTCATCGTCCCAGAATGCTAGAAAATGACGCGTAGCAAAGATTGTTTCTCTTTTTGGTTCCTCAAATCCGTATATTAATTTGCAGTATTCGCAGCCGACTCGTCGATCCATGACTTTTTCTTTAGAGAAGTGCTGGCTGTAGTATATCAGATACAATTTATTTTTTCAATAAAAATAAAATCTCGCCCAATTGTTCCCGGCTATGAAGCAGGTGGGTGGGCTCAACTACAGCCCGCAGGCCGCAGCTATGTTGCCCTCCCTTTATAAACAATTTGATCCGGAAAACGAGCGAGATTTTATGACACATCCTTTTCAGGAGGTCACTTTTATCATAACATATTTCTGGTTTATTTTCAGGAATTAACTTATATTTAAATTAAGTTCTTTGAAAGGAGGGTGTTATGCTGGTTTTCGGCATGTTTCTATTTATTGTTTTCCCGGTAGTTGCAGTTACGATTTATGTCACGATTTATTTTCGTAAAAAAGATAAATTGGAAGAACTGTTTAAGATTATAACCACAGAAACATCACTTAAGAAAATAATTGATAGCGCTGATGAGGCGATCATTATTTTACACCGAAATAAAGTGTTATTTCTTCCCGAGCCGATTGCCATCAATATTACTAAACCCAAAGAAGATTTATTAGCCTTTCATCTTTTTAAGGCGGAAATCAAGTATCTTTTTAATGAAATTGATAGGGTGCGCGGTCAAAAGACCTACCTTTCCAGTCTGGAACCGCGGGAGCGCAGCCAAGTTCTGAAGTTTTTGAATCAAAGGCGCGCTTTTTTAGAAAATATTGATTATCGTCCATTCGACTTAGAGACGAAGGGTCTGCTTTTGTTTAAAGTATATCGGGATACGGTTAACTTATTTTTAGATTTACCGGATGAAAATCAACATCAGGAATTTAATTATTTTCCGCTTTTTGAAATCGTTGACCGGCGTCCGAATAGAACAATAGTTTTATTGCCTTATTTTCCTGCACGGTACTTACCCGCTTAGAAGGCGGGTTTTTAATTTGCCGATTTTTTTCAGATGAGTTATTTTAAATACAGCTCTGTTAAATCAGTATAAGGCATAAATGACTCCTGAATGGCTGAAGCCGAAGACGGGAGAGGCGGCTCTTATGTATTTGGCGCATCCCAGCCGCAACGCTAATCAGGGCGAAAGATTAAAGGCGTTTGTGGACAGCCTGGGCTATGAAGGCATAGACCCTTTTGATATTCAAGGATATAAGGGCCGGAATTTGGAAAAAAGCAGAGTTGGCCGTTCGGCAATTCTGAAGCTGGATTTGAATATTCAGCGCAGCTGTGGTTCTACCGGTGTTTTTGGAATATCTGAAGGAGTGATGGGCGAATGGCGTGACCGTTTGGAATGGGACCCGGCGAAGAATATCAGAATATTCAGGGGAGATGCGGCGGGAGAGTTTGATGGAAGATGGGACGAGGAATATGAGAAATTAAGCAAGGATTCCCGATATGGCGATGTCTCCAGAGATTTACGGGGACGTTATTGGCTGATTGATTTTGTGGGGCCGCGCGCTATTGGCAAAACTTATTGGACCGAAAAACTAAAAAAGAAATTCGGCAGCAAACTGCAGAGAGTAAGAAATGTAACCACTAGACAGCCCCGTGATGAGAATGACCGGAAATATTATTATTTTCTTGCCAAAGAACAGTTTGAGGAAGGGATAAGAAATTGCGCCTTCTTAGAGCATGATCATTACAGAGATGAGCATGATCATCGGCTGGATCAGTACTACGGTTCTTCTTTAGATGAAACGAAAAGCGTACTTCGTGACTCTCACGGCATTATGGCGCTTACTCCGCGTGGTACAGAGGCGCTTTATGGTTGCAGGTACGAAATCAATGTGGCAATCATTCTGTTGCGTCCGGCTTCAGATGAGGTTTTAAAGAAAAATTTGGAACGGCGTGGGATTAAGGATTCGCAAAGACAAGCAGTTTTTATTGAAGACGCAAAGAAGTTTTGCTTACCGGATACAGTAGAGCACCGCGAATTAGTGTTAACCAGCACAAGGGCAGATGAGGAAAGAGTTTTTGGAATGATTGAACCGCTTTTAAAGTAAATTTAAAATCCGCCTTTTAGCGGATTTTTGTTGAACAAAAGAACTTTCTGGGTTATTCTATCGATGACGGAGTGTGGGATAATGGTAGTCCGCATGCATGGGGTGCATGTAGCCCGAGTTCGATTCTCGGCACTCCGACATTAAAAAACGGCTACTTAGTTGCAGCCGTTTTTGTTTGTCTTAGGCACTTCACGCATGCCTTAACGCGGCCAGTTTGGCCTGGCAAATGAAGCCATTGAAGATTTGGCTGTTTCCTTCCTTTATTAGTTTGATTGTAATGGCCGCGGAGTAATTTGCGGGTGCCGCCCATCAAATAACTTTTGGCGCAAAGTTCGCATTGTTTCATGTAAGATAGCTTTTAGCTTATAGGTTTTAGTTTTTAGTGTCAAGGCTTTTAATTTAGAAAATTTTGGATTAAAATTTCTATATGTCTTCTGATACAGCCCAACTTATAAAGGAAAAGTTAGATATTGTGGATTTTTTGCGGCCGTATGTCCAGCTGAAGCCGGCAGGTAAAAATATGAAAGCGTGCTGCCCCTTCCATAAAGAGAAAACTCCGTCTTTTATGGTTTCGCCGGAACGGCAATCCTGGCATTGTTTTGGCGCCTGCAATGAAGGCGGTGACATCATAAAGTTTTTGATGAAATATGAGAATTTGGAATTTTATGATGCTTTAAAGGTTTTGGCGGAAAAAGCCGGCGTGGACATTAAGACCTCCGGCAATCGTGATTTTAAATCTTATAATTCTTTATATGCCGTAATGGAGGCGGCTAAAAATTTCTTTAGATCTAATCTTGTGAAGTCCGACTTAGTTAGAAATTATTTGAGGGAGCGGGGATTAAAAGATGAAACTGTTCAGGAGTTTGAAATCGGTTTTGCTGCGGACGGTTCTGATATACTGACGCACCATCTTTTAAAACTTGGCTATAATATTTTGGATATTGAAAAAGCCGGCTTGGCAATTAAAACCGAGCGGGGAACTTATTGGGATAGGTTCCGTGGCCGCATAATGTTTCCGATTTATAATCATTTTGGCAAAGTAGTTGCATTCACCGGCAGAATCCTGCCGGGAAATAATAATCCTAACGTTGGCAAATATGTAAATAGTCCGGAAACCCCGGTTTTTCAGAAATCTAAAATTTTATATGGATTTCATAGAACTAAGAGTGATATTCGTGAGGCTAAAACTGCAGTTTTAGTTGAGGGACAGATGGATTTTCTGATGGTCTGGCAGGATGGAATTAAAAACGCTGTAGCTACCTCCGGGACTGCTCTGACCCAAGATCATTTGGCGGTTTTGCGGAGATTAGCTGATGAGGTGGTGTTAAGTTTTGATGCTGATCTGGCAGGGCAGATAGCCGCGGAGAGAAGTATTGATTTGGCGGGAGCGCATGATTTCGCGGTGAAACTTTTGGTAATTGAAGATGCAAAATTTAAAGATCCGGCAGATGTAGTCAGAGAACAGCCCGGTAAAATCAAAGATTTGCTTGGCGGCGCAAAGTCTGCAATGGATTATTATTTTTATAAATATTTTAATAATGCGTCCACTGACATTAAAGCTAAAAAGCAGAATCTGCGGGTAGTGCTCGCCAAGATTAAAAATCTTTCCAGTCCGATTGAGCGGAGCCATTGGCTTAATCAGCTCTCTAAAATTGCTAGAATCGATGAGCGGGTTTTGGCTGAAGAAATGGAAATATTGACGCCGGCTGGCGTGGCCGAGGCTATAGTTCCGGCGGGCGCACCGGCAGTTAGTGTAAGCCAAAAATTGTCTCGCCGGGAATTGATTTCGCAAAGGCTTCTGGGGGTGATGCTGCATCTGCAAAATGATATGCAGACCATTGAAGACCACCTTAAATATTTCCCAGAACAATACCTTACTATCTATCGGGACTTACTTTTAAATAAAGGCGTGAATGTATCATCAGATTTGGGAGATTTCATGAATTCTATTAGCTTGCGTTTTAGCTTTGAAAATCAGGATTTTGACGTTGAAAATCTGAAGAAAGAAATGAGGAACCTTTTACGGGAATTAAGGGTTGAATATTTAAAGGATAAAAGGCAGGAAATCAGCGATTTAATTAAAATACTGGAGGGAGAGGGCGATGAGAATAAGCTCCAGGCGGCGATGCGGGAGTTTGCTAATATATCTAAAGAGTTACATAATGCATAAATTGTCTTATTTTATGAGCAAAAAGAAGAAAAATAAAAAAATAAAAAAGCCAAAAATTAAAAAGCTGAAAAAGAAACTTAAGAAGGTTAAAAAAACCAAGAAGGCTAAGAAAATCAAAAAGATAAAGAAAATTTTAAAGAACGTGGCTGCGAAGAAAGTAGCGGGGGGCGAGAAGAAAGCTATGGCTGAAGAGGAGGCTTTAAATGAATTGATTGACCGCGGAAAGAGCCGTGGTTTTGTGACGGATACGGAAGTGCTCCATTATTTTCCGCGCGTGGAAGACGACGTCGCTTTTTTGGAGGAAATTTATAACCGGCTGGAGACCGCTAATATTAAGGTTTTGGAAACCAGCCAGTTAATCGAGCTTCCTAAAGATGAAATCAGCAAAAAGGAATTAGAAAAAGCGACTCATTTTGAGGGAGAGCTGCCGGATTCAGTCCAGCAATATCTTAAAGAGATCGGCAAGACTGAGCTTTTGAAACAGGAACAGGAACGGGAATTGGCTAAAAAAATTGAGAAGGGGGATGAAGAGGCCCGCCAGCAATTTATTAAAGCCAATCTCCGGCTGGTAGTTTCTATTGCCAAGCGCTACGTCAACAGGACTCCGCATCTCAGTATTTTAGATCTTGTTCAGGAGGGCAATATCGGCCTTGCCAGGGCAGTTACAAAATTTGATTACCGCCGGGGTTTTAAATTTTCTACTTATGCAACCTGGTGGATTCGCCAGGCTATTACCCGCGCTCTTGCTGACCAATCCAGAACTATCCGTATTCCGGTCCATATGGTGGAAACTATTTCTAAATATACCCAAGCTAAGCGGCATTTAATGCAGGAATTGGGGCGTGATCCTTTGCCGGAAGAAATTGCCATTGAAATGAATATTTCGGTGGAGAAGGTTCATCATATCCAGAAAATTTCCCAGGAAGTGGTTTCGCTTGAGGCGCCGGTTGGCGAAGATGACGACGAATCAACTTTGTCCGAATTTATTGAAGATACTCACAGCCTTACTCCCTCGCAGGTAGCATCCCAAACTTTACTTCGGGAAAGGATCAAAGAAATTTTAGTTGACCTGACTCCGAGAGAGCAGAAAATTCTTCAGATGCGTTTTGGTCTGGAGGATGGAATTACCCATACTTTGGAAGAAGTAGGAAAGGAGTTTGCAGTCACCCGCGAGCGCATCCGCCAGATTGAAGCGAAGGCTCTCAGCCGCATCCGTCAGCACGGCAAATCGCACACAATTGAGGGGTATTGACAAGAATTGGATTATATGCTATATTTAATTTGTCGAAGCTGACGGAAGGCTCCGCAAGGGGCGCCCCGGCTAGACTGTAGTACCTTCATTGGCACCGGACCGAGGCATCAGTTTGGAATCTGGTTCCAGCGTGGTTTCTCAAAGAGGGATCATTATGGGGCGGTGGGAGGAAAGCAACGCGTGAGGTTGCTTTAGCTGGGTTGCCACCTAGCGAAAAACCCATCCGTATTACCGTGGAGCGCATCCTGGTTGTTATCTCGTGCAGGGCACGGGAGACAGCTCACAGATACGCCAGGTCTTCTGACCACCTGGTAAGCGTTCCTGGTCGCGCGTGGTTGACATAGGGAGTACGCGCGATCTAACCAAATAAGCTCCTTAGAGTGTCTCAGTCCGACGGGACTAGGCTGGTTATCAGAGACCAGCGACAAACGAGGCGCTCGCCGCCCCCTCTTCTGGTAGTTGAGGGGGCTTTCTTTTTACTGGCTTTTTAGTATCTGATATGTTATACTAATTGTAAGTAAATAAGGAGTTAATTAATCGGGAAAATATATGTGAGGACCCTGTTAAATAAGGGTTTTTATATTGGAAACATGGGTAAACGACAATTTATATGTAAAATAGCCATAAAAACCGCCATTTTCAGCCTTGTTTTGGTTCCGGCGGTCAGTTTGGCTCAAGGAGAGATTAATCCTGAAAATAGCCTGGTTTTGAGGCTGGTTGCCCAAGAGGCTGTCAAATTAGAAGATCTGGGGATAGAAGATCCGGGGCTTTTACAGTCTAATCCTTTTTATTTCATGAAGAATTGGCGGCGGTCTACTCAAAGGGTATTTAAGATAAACCCGGTTCAAAAAGCTGATTTAGAGTTAGACTTCTTAAATGAAAAAGCTGCAGAGTTGAAGCGGTTGGAAGAAATTTTACCTGATAACGAAGTTGCTTTGGCTAAGGCGCTTGAAATGTATAAAGAAAATTTAGATCGTCTGCCGGCTCTTTTAAAGTCAATTAAAGAGGACAGTTCCAATGCTGGTGTTGATAGATTATTGAATAAACTTTTGGATCGCAGCTTAAAACACTTGAGTTTATTCGATGTTTTGAAATTAAAAAGTGATGCGCGAAATAAAGAAAAACTGGATTCTTTACAAAGCCGTATTAGCGAAATTATCGCAGATACTTTGGCATATCTTGATTCCCCGGAGAGTTTCCGTTCACGGTTTTTAGCTGTTGTAGATCAAGGCGGGGGAGGAGTATTTAAAGAATTCCGCGCCTTGGAGCGGTTGGATCGGGTAGAGGATAAAACTCCTTACAATTCCAAAGCGCGGGAGGTAGTTTTGGCGCTTAAAGAAGATTTGTTCTTAAAAATACAAATGAAAATCGGCGCTGAAAATCTAAGTTCTACTTTGCCGGCGGTATTTCAGCAATTACCCGGAGATGCCTGGCGGAGAATAAAAGTTTTGGACGAAGTAAGGGAGTATTTGGCTGATTCCGAACTAAAGAATGATTTAGGTGTGATTCGCCAACTAATTTTAGAGTTGGCTTCCCGCAGTCGGAGCATCGGTAAATCAGAAGCGGAAAGATTGATGAATGATGTGGAAAATTTGGCCAGATTGCTTAAAGAAAAGATCGTTGAAGCGAATTTAAGAAGCCAATCCACCGATGCCCTGTTTTCTTTGAGTGAATTTAATCTTAAGCAGGCAAAAGACTCTTTTGGTAATTCGCAGTACGCAAATGCCTTTGGTCAGGCTAGTATTGCGGCGGCCGCGGCAAGAAATGCCTTGCGGCAATTGATTGATTATGGCAATTTAGAAAATTTGCTCAGGAATTTAAAAACAGATTTTGACCGGATTTCATATGATTCGGGGAGAAACGGTTTGACTTCGGAAAATTCGCCGGAGCTTTTCAAACTTTTAACTTCAGCTGAAAAATCTCTGGCGAATCTTTCGGATTTAAAAACTAAAAATGCCAAACCCGATTCAATAATGGCGGTTTTAAAAGACGTCAAAGCTTTACTCCTAGATACCGAACAATCTTTGAAGAATTTACTGCGTAAATTAGCGGAGGAAACAGAAGCTCAGCGCGCCTCTCAGCCGTTGATACAGAGAGTATTGCAGTAAGACGACAAGCGCCGATTGAGGACCGGCGCTTTTTTTATTTTTGGCGTCATGTTAAAATTTTTAAGTAAATATGGAATCTAGCGAAATCCGTAAAAAATTTTCAGATTTTTTCCGAGAGCGCAGGCACGCCGTAGTGCCGTCTTCTTCTTTGACTCCGGACGATCCTTCGGTGCTTCTGACAACTGCGGGTATGCAACAGTTCAAGCCGTATTATGTTGGTAAGGCCGATCCAATTCGTGATTTCGGCAGTAAAAATACCGCTTCGGTGCAGAAGTGTTTTCGGACTTCGGATATTGATGAGGTAGGCGATAAAACTCACCTGACATTTTTTGAGATGCTTGGAAATTTCAGTTTTGGCGGTTATTTTAAAAAAGAAGCGATCCGGTGGGCGCATGATTTTGTCATAAATGAATTAGGAATTGACCGCGAACGGGTTACCGTTACGGTTTTTGGCGGCGACCTTTCGGCAGGCCCAGGGCAAGTCCCGATTCCATTTGATAAAGAATCATTCAGAATTTGGCATGAAGAAATCGGCTTGCCGAAGGAGAAAATTAAAAAGCATGGCCGGGCGGATAATTTTTGGGGACCAACCGGCAATGAAGGTCCCTGCGGGCCGACAACGGAAATTTATGTTGACGGCGTGGAGATTTGGAATTTAGTCTTTAACGAATATTATCAGAATTCGGACAAGAGTTTGCGGAAATTGGAAACGCCTGGTGTGGATACCGGCATGGGCCTGGAGCGCTTAGCCACAATGCTTCGGGGTGTTGATAATGTATTTGAAACCGATCTTTTTCATCCGCTTGTTTCAAAAATTCAGGAAGTAAAATCCGGACTAGAAGATAAAGTATTGAGAGTTTTGGCGGATCATCTGCGGGCATCAATATTTTTAATTGCCGACGGCGTCCGGCCGTCTAATAAGGAAGTCGGTTATATCTTGAGGAGATTACTTCGCCGGATAATGGTTTATGAAATTAAATATGATATTCACGCGGAGCTTTTTGCTTTGGCTGTGGATATTGTCAGAGAAACTTTTGGCGATGCGTATCCGGAAGTGAAAAATACGAAAGAAATTTTCGCAGTAATGATGGAAGAAAAATCAAAATTCGAAAAAGCGCTCGCCCTGGGAATAAAAGAGATCGAAAAATACGACGTTATTACTGCCAAAGACGCATTTTATATTTATGAAACTTTCGGATTGCCGTGGGAATTGCTGGGTGAATTAGTGCCGGCCAAGGTAAGAGGTTTAAATAAAGATAATTTTGATGCGGAGTTTAAAAAGCATCAGGAGGTTTCTCGTGCCGGTTCGGAGAAAAAATTTGGCGGTCACGGTCTTATTTTAGATACCGGAGAACTCAAAGCTTCTACGTCCGAAGAAGTGGAAAAAGTCACCCGGCTCCATACCGCGACTCACTTGCTTCAACAGGCGCTACGCAATGTGCTTGGACTAGATGTGCATCAGATGGGTTCGGATATAACTGCAGAGCGAACCAGGTTTGATTTCTCGTTTAGCCGCAAACTCACCGACGAAGAAGTTAAAAAGATAGAAGATTTAGTCAATGAGGCAATCCAAAAAGACTTGCCAGTTTATTATAAAGAGTTGCCGATTGAAGAAGCTAAAAAAACCGGCGCGCTTTATTTCTTTAAACAAAAATATCCTGAAAAAGTAAAAGTTTATTTTATGGGTGATTTTAGCAAAGAATTTTGCGGCGGACCGCATGTTGCCAATACTTTTAAAATCGGAAAATTTAAGATTTTGAAACAGGAAGCTGTTGGATCTGGCGTACGGAGAATAAGAGCTGTTGTTATCCTCTTGTAATATGGCTGTTTTTAATTTATCTTTAATTCAGCAGTTTTCTTAAATAAAAGAGGAGAGGGGTGCATAACAAAATAAACGAGGAAGTGGCGAGGCTGCTGATTGGCAGAAGAATCGTTGGAATCGTTTCCAAAGAAAGCATTTTGATTTTGGAGCTGGATAACGACGCCGAGCTTCGTATTCGCGAGACGATGGTCCGCGGCGCTGACGGCGGCATGTACAACTCAACGGAATACATCTATTACCAACCCTCAGTCCTTTTCCTTACATAACGGCTCAAAATGAGCCGTTTTTTTAACTAGTCGCTAGTCGCTAACCGCTAATCGCCTATATGTGTTATAATAAAAAGTGTTGGGACTAAATTACATAAAAGAATTCCTGGCCAATTTGCTCTTCCGGGGCGATAGGTATCTTTTGATCGAGGCGCTGAATCATTATGTGCAGGTTACGGTTTTGAAAGCTGATTTTGAAAAGAAAAAAATCAGGATCTTGGGAAATTGGGTGAGCCTGGTTGCGGAATTCAGCACTTTCAATATTTTGAAGGAAATCAAGTTCTTGCTGAAAAACGTAAGGAAACTGCACAGATATAAAATCATTTTAAGTTTGGATTCCGATTTCGCCACCACAATTTATTCTTCCATTTCTTTAGTGCGCCCGAATTCTAAAGAAACCATCGACGAGGCGGATATTGATAATTTGATTTCACAGGCGATCTGGAGATTTTTTGACCGTCACCGTTTGAAAGTTGCCCAAAAAATGAATATCGATGACGTGGATGTTTTGTTAGGCGACGTCCGTATCCGCGGTATCAGGTTGGATGGCCATAAAATTGTTAATCCCATTGGATTTAAGGCGAAGGCAGTAGAGATTTATTTTAGTCAGACATTCACTTCGCGGGATTTGATGCGCGGATTCCGGGATTTATTATCTAAAGAAAATATTGCGCTGGTTACCGAAGCTGGCACTGCCATAAGCCATGTTTTTTCCAGAATTGCCGGGCAAGACCGGTTTTTCATTGCGAACCTTTTCCCCAACCAGACCTCAATTTATTTTTCATCCAGCGGCCGGCTTGGACATTTGGATAATTTTGAATGGGGCGAGAACGACCTGACTCATCTGCTGGGACGCTATCTTAAGGTAGATCCATTGATCGCTAAAACTATTATCCAGAGCTATTCTGCTGAAAATGCTTCGGAGAATTTTCTCCGGAGGTTTGAAAATATCTTGTTGAAAGAATTGCAGATGTTCGCCAATGGATTGGAAACTTTAGTTGAGAAAGAGTCTTCGGATATTTATGTTAATTCTTTTTTTAATTTGCCGCCACTCATTTTTTCCGACCGTTTTCATAGCCGGTTTCAAAAGCCTATTAAGCTTCTGCCTCTATCTACAAATCTCATTATCGAAAAATCCGGTTTTGAGGTACAATTTAAACATTCGGTTTCTGTGAAGAATCTCGCGACTATTCTCGCGGCATTATTAGAAATTAATTTTCTTCCGCAAAATGATAAAATGAGCCATCTGGCGAATAGGCGCGTGCGATGGCTGGTGACATAAATGAAGAAGATTTCCGTAAATAAAAGTGACGAAATAGCAATTATCGTTGAAAAGATTATTGAAGCTCCGGACGAGGAGATAGTTTTAAATATTCCCCGTTTTTCTCATCTTGGCGAATCGCTCAGTAATTTTCATCTTTTAAAACGGGAAGCGGATGCTCTGGGGAAAAAAATCAGCATAGAATCAGTAGATGATCATATAGTGGAGCTGGCGGAAATGAGCGGCCTTACTGCGCTTAATCCGTTTTTTGCTAAAACTAAAAGGCAATTTTCCGATATTGTTGCGCCTAAAGCCGTAAAAATTACCAAAAGAAAGCCAGCTGCCAAAGTTTTCCAGGAAGAAGCCGAAGAAAGGTTGCCAGTGGAAGAGCCGGTGATGCCGGAAAGTGATAAGTCATGGAAATTCAGATTACCGGAGATCGCGCCGCCGGAATTTACTCTTCCGGCCACCGAATTCCGCCCGCGTTTTTTTATCTGGGCATTCGTGATTTTCACTGTTGCGGTGTTTGGGTTTAATCTGTTGAAAATTTTACCAAGTGCAACTGTGGTTATTGTCGCCCAAACGCAGGAGTGGTCGTATAACGATTCAATTATTACGGATAAAGCGGCAGTTTTGGATCCGGTTAAAATGACTATCCCGAACCAGGTTTTTTCTGAGAAGAAGAATGTTCAGCTGAAGTTTCCGGCTACTGGCAGGAGGCAAGTTGAAAGAAAAGCCGGCGGCACGATAACGGTGTTTAACAGCTATAGCTCCGATCCTCAGCCGTTGGTGGAACAGACTAGGTTTATTACGCCGGACGGTAAAATTTATCGTTTAACTAAGACCATTACGGTTCCGGGCGCCAAGATTGTTGAAGGAAAGATAGTTCCATCCAGTATTGACACCGAAGTGTCAGCTGACAAACCTGGTCCGGATTATAATATCGGTCCGGTAAAATTGTTTACCATTCCCGGATTTAAGGGTACGCCAAAGTATCAATCATTTTATGGCGAATCCACTGGCAATATGACTGGCGGATTTATCGGGGAGGTAGCTTATCCGACGGACAGCGATATCAAGAATGCAAAAGAAAAAGCTCAGGCTGCTCTGGAGGATTCAGTTAAGACTGTGCTTTTAATGCAGATTCCAAAAGAATTTAAAGTTTTGGACGGCTCTACCAGATATAAGGTTCTGGAACAAAAAGTGGATTCGGAAACTGATGAGGGCGGATCATTTGGAATTTTCAGTGAGGCTCAAATGACGATTATTGCGTTTAAGGAGAATGACCTTAAGGAGTTATTGGATAAACGCGCTAAGCGCGATAATGGAGAAGATTTGGATATGAGAGAAAATACTTTAGATTATGAATTAGCTAGAGCGGATTTCGACCGCGGCCTCCTTACTTTTCCAGTGAATTTTAAAGCTATTCTGGCAAAGCGCATTAACGCTGAGGAATTGAAATCTAAAATACTCGGTAAATCAGAAATTGAGCTTAAAACTACTGTTTTTGCCTTGCCGGGCCTAAAGAGCGCCACTGTGTCTCTTTGGCCGTTTTATGTTAAGACCGTACCTACTAACCCTAGAAAGGTTACGATAAAAATAGAATAAATTTTGAAAGGGGGATTGACATTTTAGTAAAACAGGTGGTATACTTTAAACCATCTGTTCTAGCTGTGAATAATAGTAAGGATGTTATAAAAGTTGAAGGCGTGGTTGAGGAAGCCCTTCCGGGGACTTCTTTTCGTGTTAAGACGAGTGATGGCAAAGAGGTTTTGGCGCATTTGGCTGGCAGAATGAGAATGAATTATATAAAAATTTTGCCCGGGGATAGAGTAACGATGGAAATGACCCCTTACGATGATAAGCGGGGACGGATTATTAGAAGACTTTAAATTTATGAAGGTACGTTCATCGGTAAAAACAATTTGTAAAGATTGTAAGGTGGTCCGAAGGAGTAATAGAGTTTATGTCGTTTGCAAAATTAAAAAACACAAGCAGCGGCAAGGCTAATAAATATATATATATTGTAATATGCGTATTAGTGGTATAAATATTCCGGATAATAAGAAAATTGAAGTTTCATTAACCTATCTTTATGGGATCGGCAGAACCTTATCGCAGAAAATTTTGTCGGCGGTTAGGGTAGATATGAATAAGCGGGCTAAAGATTTAACGCCGGATGAAGTTAACCGGATAAAAGAATTTATTGAGAAGAATTATAAAATCGAGGGCGAGCTGCGTCAGTTGATTAAGCAAAATATCAATTTATTGAAAGATTTGCAGGCTTATCGGGGTATTCGCCATATGAGGCATTTGCCGGTAAGGGGTCAAAGGACAAAAACTAATTCTCGGACTGTTCGCGGTAATGTTCGTAAGACTGCCGGCAGCGGTAAGAGGAAGACAGAGCTCAAATAAAATAAATTTGGTATGGGAAAGAAAAAGGTTATACAACAAACTCAAGAAGAGGCCCTAAAGGAAAAAGAAGCTTTGGAGGCTAATATCGCCAAGACATCAGCCAGGGTTGTTTCCGGTGCAAAGAAATTGATGCGCGGTAATGTTTATATCGGCGCTTCGTACAATAATACTATCATTACTGTTACCGATCAGCAGGGTAATACTTTGGCTTGGGCATCTGCCGGATCACTTGGTTTTTCCGGACCGAAAAAGGCGACTCCTTTTGCCGCTTCTAGGGTGGTTTCGGCAATTGCCGAAAAATTGAAGAAAACCGGTTTAGCGGATTTAGACGTTTTTGTGAATGGCGTTGGCAGTGGACGGGATTCTGCAATCCGCTCTTTCGCGAATCAAGGTTTTAACATATTATCAATCAAAGACATGACCCCTATCCCGCATAATGGACCTAGGCCGCCAAAGGTTCGGCGCGTTTAGTAAATTAATTTTTTCAACATGTTTGATACCAGAGAAAAAAAAGAACGGTCATTGGGAACTAAGCTTTTCTTGAAAGCGCATCGTTGTAATTCACCAAAATGTGTAATGATCAAAAAAGCATATCGGCCTGGATTGCATGGTAAAGACCGGCATGCTTATTCGGAATTTGGCCAACAGCTGCAGGAAAAGCAAAAAATTAAATACAGTTATGGCATCCGGGAAGCACAGATGAAAAAGATTTTTGTCACTGCCGTTAAGAATCCGGGTGTAACCGGACAGATGATCATTCAATTATTGGAGCGCAGACTGGATAATGCGGTTTTTCGGTTAGGCCTTGCTCCGTCGAGATCTCTGGCGCGCCAATTGGTCAGCCACGGGCATATTGTTGTTAACGGAAAAAAAGTCGGTATCCCTTCTTATTTGGTGCGGGTTAGAGATAAAATTGGTATCCGACCGCAATCTAAAGATATCGCGCAATTAAAAGATTTGGGAGAACGATTAAAAAAATACGAAGCGCCAATTTGGCTAAAATTGGACAAGGAAAAATTTGAAGGCGAAGTGGTTTCCTTGCCTAAAGATATGGAGGTTTTGTTTGATGTAAATATGGTCGTCGATTATTATTCTAAATAAATTAATAAATTGAGGGTCGAGGGTATAGGGTTGAGGGTTTAGTAAATTTCTAACCCCTAACCCCTAACCCCTAACCCCTAACTAAAATGCAATTTGCTTATTTAAGTGAGTCGGTAACTATTAAAAAGGTTTCGGAGACGGATACCGAGGGAGTTTTTGAAATTGAGGGTCTCTATACTGGTTATGGTTTGACTGTCGGAAACGCTCTGAGGCGGGTTCTTTTTTCGTCTTTGCCCGGCGCAGCCATAACTCAATTTAAAGTTAAAAATGTACAGCATCAATTTTCCAGTTTGAGTGGCGTTATGGAGGACATGGTAGAAATGGGATTGAATTTGAAAAAGATCCGTTTCCGCCTGCATACTGACGAGCCGCAGACTTTGACTCTTAAAGTAAAAGGCGGGAAAGCTGTTACGGCTTCTGATATCGAATTAAATTCTGAAGTAGACTTGATCACTCCGGATGTCAAAGTTGCTACTTTAACCAGTAAGTCATCTGAATTGGAAATGGAATTACGAGTTGAACGGGGATTGGGTTTTGTTCCAGTTGAATCGGCTAAATCTGAAAAGTTGCCAATTGGCGCAATCGCTTTGGACGCCTCTTTTTCTCCGGTAGTAAAGGCTAATTTTTCGGTAGGAAACATGCGCGTTGGAGACCGGACCGATTATAATCGTTTGATTGTTTCCATTACCACGGATGGCAGTATCACTCCTTCGGCGGCCCTGCATAAAGCCAGTAATATCCTGAAGGATCATTTTGAAAAAATTTCCAATATCGAAGTCAAGGAATTAGAAGTGAAACCAGTTGAAGCAGAAAAAGAAAAGAAAATCGCGAAAAAGAAGACTTCAAAAAAGAAAAAATAGATGAGAAAATTCCACAGAATTCGGGGGCGAAGAAAATTATTTGTTCAAACCCTTGTACATAATTTAATAATGAAAGAAAAAATGCAGACAACCGAGGCTCGCGCTAAAGAGGTTAGGCCATTAGTGGAAAAGCTGGTAACTATTGCTAAAGAGCAGAATTTAGCCAGTCTGCGGCGTTTGTTGTCCAAGCTTCCTAAAAAATCGGCTACCAAACTTTATTATGATATCGCTCCGAAATATCAGAATCGCGCCGGTGGATATTTGCGGATTTTAAAAACAGCGCTTCGCCGTAAACGAGATGCGGCGCAACAAGCAGTAATTGAGTTTGTTCAATAAGGTCCTATCGGACTTATCTGGTTTATGGAATATCGATTAGATGCTAAAAATAAAAGACTAGGACGGTTGGCTTCAGAGATAGCTTGTATTTTGCAGGGTAAGAAAAGCGCGTACTACGAACCTCGTCTTGCTGGCGCGGATAAAGTCGTAGTGGAGAATGTCAAAGAATTGGCGTTTTCCGGAAATAAGCCCATAACGAGGCAATATCATTGGCATACCGGTTATATGGGCCATCTTAAGTCTGCGACTCTTAAAGAATTATTTGAAAAGAATCCCGGCAAAGTTTTGCGGGATGCGGTAGGGCATATGCTGCCGAAGAATTCATTAAAGCCGAAAAGGATGAAAAGATTAACAATAAAATAAGTTATATGGTGAAAAAATCAACTACAACCACAAAAAAAATAACAGCGAGGCCGGCGGAGGTTAAGCCGACCAGGTATTTCGAAGCCAGGGGCGGGAGAAAGACTGCTGTAGCGCGGGTAAGATTATCTACCAAATATCAAGGCGTGACTATTAATGGTAAGGATTATAAAGAATATTTTAAGGATAGCTATCTCCAGAAGGAGGTTTTAAAACCTTTGGAGACTATGAATATTATAGATAAACTTGGCGGTACGGTTAAGGTAAGTGGCGGGGGACTAAGCAGCCAGGCAGAGGCCGTGCGCCACGGTATCTCTAGAGCTTTAGTGCTTTTTAATGCAGATTTCAGGAAGCGATTAAGGCGGCATGGATTTTTAACTCGCGATGCCAGGATGGTAGAACGTAAGAAGTACGGACTTAAAAAGGCCAGAAGAGCTCCGCAATGGGCAAAGAGGTAAATGTTTCTCGCTGATAAAAAATTTATTTTAGCTTCGGCTCTATTATTAATTGCCGGGCAGATCTATTCTAATAGTTCAATTGCGGATCTTGAGGCAATTTGGTGGCTGGATATGGTTATGCATTTTCTTGGCGGACTATTGACTGCATCTCTGTTTTTAAATTTTTCCGCTGAATATTTTAACTTACTGCCAAACGGAAACAGGTATGCCAACTTTCTTTTTATTGTATCTTTTGTGATGCTTATCGGAGTGCTGTGGGAATTTTATGAATATTCAACTAATTATTTTTTACAAACCTTGGAACTTAGCCTGACTGACACATTATCTGATTTATTTTTTGATCTAGTCGGGGGAATATTGGGTGGCGTCACTTATCTTTTTTCTCAACGATCAATTTAACGGCAGTTTGTATAAACTGCCATTTTTTAATAGGTAGACGGAATTTTCTCCGGCGCCATACTGATATTTCTTATTTTCCAGGTCAATCATTTGAAAATTTATCGGCAATAAGTTATTAGCCTCTAGGAGATAAAGATTGGACGGATATTTAATAAAAAGATAATTAGAATTTTTATGCCAGCTCAGGGCTTCTTCCTGGATGGAGCCGATGTTGAAATGAGCCGGTTTTTCATTTTTTTCACTTTCTTGATTTGGGTCCGCAAGATAATAAATGGATAATTCTTTATTATTACCGATCGCCGCGATTTTTTTACTGTCCGGAGCAAAGATCGCTTTAGAAATATTTTCCGCGATTTCTGTTAAATTCAGAGATTTACGGTCGAAAATATAAAGCTGGCCGTTCTTTTCCAGTAAGGACACCAAATATTTCGAGGGAGAGATTTGAATGTCTCTTATGTCCTGAAATTCTTTATCAGTCAGGAATTCTTTGGTGTCTATGGTTAGATTGTATAAAAAGATTTTATTTTTGTCGGTAAAAATAATCTCGGCATTATTTATATCTAAAGAGCTGACCGGATTTTCGTGAATAGATGCAAGGGCTAATTTGTCAATATTTAAAATAAAAAGTCCTTCGGTGGTAGAAATTATAAATTGATTTTCGTTAAGCGGATGAAAATCAATGCTTTGAATTTGCGCGCGCCGCATTTTTGCCGGTTTAAGATTAGCGAATATTAAACTGAGATTGGTGGCGCTGCTTGGATGGTCTAGATCTATTAGAAAATAAGAACCTTTTTTTTGGGTGGTGATAATTAAATTTTCGGTTTTTGACCATTTATAAATTTGGTTGCCGATAATTTTTTGCCCTCCGAATTCAAGTGTTCCGTCACTGGCAAGAGTAATTAAATGTTCAGGAGTAACCCAAAAATCAGCGATTTTGTTCACCAGCGGTTTATTTAAATCCGGTTTTTCCGGAAGAAGGACGATTGGCGGGGCCGTGGTCACTAATGAAGGAAAAACTTCCAGCTCTTTGATCCAATTTTGATAGCCTTCCTTGGTGATTCTGACTGTGTAGGTTTTGGGAAAGAGATTGGCGATTAAAATTCCGGATTGCAGAAACCCTTGGTGGAATTCGAATTTGTTTTTGTCGATAGTGATAGTTGCGTCGGTGGGGGTTATGGTTTCAAAAAATAGTGCCCCCAATTTATTGATTTGCATGGTTTCCAGATCAAACCTCCAGCCGCTGGAGTAGAAAATAACGATTGTACCGATAAATATGAAAACCAGCGTTAATCCGTAGAATAAGATTCTTCTAGTTCGAAGGGTCATGATATATAATTGAATTATAACTTAGCATCATCTTAGTTTCCATGAAGTTTATTATCAATGGCGGGAAAGCTTTGGATGGGGATATTCGGGTCGGCGGCTGTAAGAATTCCGCTACCCCGATTATCGCCGCTACTTTATTAACTGATCAAACTTGCATCCTTCACAATATTCCACGGATAGGTGACGTCCTGGTTATTCTGGAAATATTAAAGAGCATCGGTTCAAGACAAAAATGGCTTTCGGGACACAGTATAGAAATCGATAATAGCGATATTAATCCCGAAAAACTGGATCAAAACCTAATGTGCCAAATAAGGTCATCCATTTTATTAGTGGGTCCATTGTTAGCCAGGTTTGGAAAGGTGAGTTTTGTAACTCCTGGAGGATGTAAGATTGGGAGTCGTCCTATAGATACACACTTGGAAGCTTTCCGGGATTTGGGTGCGATAGTGGAATTTGATGATGGATCCGGAATACATACTATCTTTTTGAAAAATTTTAAAAATGACCGGGTTTGTTTAAAAGAGTTTAGCGTTACGGCTACGGAAAATTTATTAATGCTGGCAAAAGCGCACCCCTTCGCTATTGCTTTGGCGGCAATTGAGCCCCATGTTCTGGATTTGATTGATTTTTTGGCTAAATTAGGAGTTACGGTTGCCGGCGACAAAAGCCACACTTTTAAAGTTAACAGCGGTAAGGGATTAAGCGGCGCAATAGAACACACCATTATTAATGATCCCATTGAAGCTGGGACGCTTGCGGTTCTGGCTTCGGCAACCAGAAGTAATATTAATATTGTTGGCGTTGAGGAAAGTCATCTGGAATTGCCGTTGCGCAAACTCAAAGAATTCGGGGTTGTTTTTAATTTGAGGGGCAGTGTATTGGGGATTGATGGCATGAGATCTGGATTGCATGCGGCTAAAATTCAGACCTTGCCTTATCCTGGTTTGCCGACGGATTTGCAAGCGCCTTTTGGGGTTTTAGCTACTCAGGCTAAGGGATCATCATTAATTTTTGACATAATGTATGAGGGTAGATTAAAATACATTGATGAGCTCCGAAAAATGGGAGCAGACGCGGTAATTTTAGATCCGCATCGCGCGATAATTAACGGCCCGACAGTGCTTCATGGCGCGGAAATTCAAAGTTTAGATCTAAGGGCAGGCGCTACTTTGGTAATAGCCGCTTTAGTTGCCAAAGGACAGAGCGCGATTGGCAGCATTGAACAGATCGACAGGGGGTATGAAAAATTTGATGAACGATTAAGAGAGTTAGGAGCGGACATTATAAGAAGCGACTAGTGTTTAGTGATTAGCGACTAGAAAAATACTAGTGGCTAATCGCTAGTGGCTAGTCCACTAAATTGATGTTTACTAGAAAAATAGGCATAGACCTTGGTACGGCAAATACAATCGTATTTGTTCCGGGGAAAGGATTTATTATCAATGAGCCGACTATTGTTGCGCTTAGTTTGCCTGATAACGGTGTTTTAGCTGTCGGCCGAGAAGCCAAAGATATGGTTGGTAAAACTCCAGGCGACATTGCCGCTTATCGGCCGCTTAAGGACGGCGTGATTGCTGATTATTACATTACCAAAGCAATGCTTAAATATTTCATTGCTAAAGCCACCGGGCGATTTAATTTAGTCAGGCCGGATGTGGTTATTTCCGCTCCGGCGGGCATTACGCCGACTGAACGGCGGGCAATTATGAATGCCGCTAAAGAAGCAGGCGCTAAAGAGGCTTATATCGTTAAAGAACCGCTGCTGGCTGCGCTTGGAGCTGGTATTCCTATTAATAATTCTTCCGGAAATATGATTATTAACATCGGCGGGGGCACATCGGAAGTTGCGGTTATTTCTCTTGGTGGTATTGTATCTTGGTCCAGTTTGCGGGTGGCCGGTAATAAATTTGACCAAGCTATTACAGATTATATTAAAAAGAAATACGCGCTTCACATAGGTGAACAAACTGCCGAGCTGATTAAAATTGAAGTTGGCGCCGCGCTTCCCTCTAAAGACAAGCTGGAATTGCAGATACGGGGCCGGGACATGGTTTCCGGATTGCCGAAGGATATTATTGTCAATTCCAACGAGGTCGCCGATGCCTTGAATCAGCATCTTATTGATATTGCCGGATCGGTTAAAAATGTGTTTAACGAAACTCCTCCGGAATTGGTGGCGGATATTATGGAAAAGGGGATTATCGTATCCGGCGGCGGCGCTCAGCTCCGCTATATTGATGAATTTTTTAAGCGCATGACCGGCGTAGAAACTTATATAGCCGAAGAACCGATCTTCTGCGTAGCCAAAGGCGCCGGCATTATCTTGAATCATTTAGATGTATATAAAAGGACTTTGCTTAATAAACGATAATGTTTGTTGGCCACGAACACTTAGTTAAAGATTTTAAGACGCTGGTTAAATCCGGAAAGTTAGCTCATGGCTATATTTTTTTTGGCGAGCCGGAGGTGGGGAAGTTCTATTTTGCAAAACATTTGGCTAATTTATTGGAAAGCGGGGAATTAAATTTGTCGGCTAGACCGTTAAGCGACGCTTTAATTTTGGCGGATTCAAGTGGGATAGATGCCATGCGGGAGATTAAAAATTTTTTATGGCAGAAACCAAATATTTCTTCAAAGCGTTTAGTGGTAATCAATGACGCGGAAAATCTGACTCCGCAGGCGCAGAATGCTATTTTGAAAATTACCGAAGAGCCGCCGGAGCATTCTCTGATTATTTTAATAGTAAATCAATTGGATAATTTATTACTGCCATTATTGTCTCGTATGCAGAAGATCTATTTTGGGCGCCTTAGCGATGAAGAGATATATAAATGTCTAAATATAAGGTCATCGGATGACCTTAATATTGAGAGTGATAATTTTGGGTCATCGGATGACCAAAAAATTGTGAAATTATCTCTGGGGAGGCCAGGGAGAGCAGTGCGCTTATTAAGCGATGATCTTATGAAACAAGCCGAAGGTTATGTAAATAATTTTTTAAGAATGAACGGTAAAGCAAAATCTGATCTTATTAAGGAACTGGTGGAAGAACAGAAAGAAAAGCCGGAATTATTGGATAAATTTTTTGAATCGTTAATCTTAAAACTGCGCCAGGATCCGGTTAAAAATTTAGATGCGTTAAAGTCGGTTCTGCATAGATTATTTTTGATAAAGAGTTATAATGTAAATAAACGGCTTCAGTTGGAAGCTATTTAGTCCGCGGGTCATAGGCAGTAGTTCATAGGTTTATTTATTCTACGGGCTACGTTCTACGTACTGCGTCCTCCGCAATGGATAAGGCTTTTTTTCTCATAGTAATGGTAATTTTCTTGGGTATCTTACTCTATTTTTTGCCGTACGTTTGTAGGGTTTAGGGCTAGTTTCAGATTTGACAAAATAGCTAAAAACGTGCTATTATTATTTTGATCAGGCTTAGGCTTGATTGATGTACCTTAAAACTGAAGCAAGGAGACTGACTGTCATGGAAGACACTCGGTTGACGCTCCAAGACGTAGTTGACCGTTCACAGACTTCTTAACGAAGCTGGTGAGCGAAGAAGGCGCGCAGTGGCTGAGAGAGTTCAAGAAGTTTCTCCGCAAGGAGAAGACTTGGGACTCGCTGTTCTTGGAATTCGTTAGCGCGTTTAGGCTTATGTCTGCTGGCAGGTTCGTCGCCAGCGACCACCTCACTACGACCAACAAAAAGGTAAAGATCGCCTACCTCGGAGACAACTTCCGGCAGCACTTCCTCGCTAAAGTGGAGGAGCCGCAAGCCGAAACCGAGCTCCGCATCAGTAAGCTCAAGAAGGCCTCTCCGGAGGCGCCGATCCTGGCAGAACTGGGAGATAAGGCGGAGACCACCCTAGCCAGCATCTGGGAGCTTCTCAAAAAGCAGCCCAAAGGCGAGTCCGGAAAACTCCTTACCAATGGCTACGCGAACATCTTCTATGTCCGCGATGCCAAAGGAGTTCTCTGGGCGGTGAGCGTCCGCTGGCGCAGCGCTGGCTGGAGCGTCGATGCCATCTCGGTTGAGAATCCGTACGTGTGGTACGACGGCTTCCAGGTCTTCTCCCGCAACTCTTAGGAACCTTGGGACTTTGGTTCCTAGGACAGACCCCTGCATACGCTTGCGTATGCAGGGGTTTTCTATTTTACATTAATTTGATATCTTGATTAGGAAGTTATGCATCACGCAACGGCTACGGCTTTTGTGTCATGATTTCAGATTAAAAAATAAGAGTTGGTGCGCAAAACTGGAGGATTAAATATCCCAAATAAGATTCAACTCCGAGAGTAAAAATTACTTTTACTATAAATTTTATTTGTATTTTATAAATACTATCTTATAAGATAGTGGGGTAGTAAAAATATTATGAAGGTGGATAGAAGAATAATTAGAACGGCTAAAGATATAGAAAATTTGATTTGGCAAAAGCTGATAGAGGAGTTTTTTAAGGCGAAATCGTCAAAAGAAATTGAACGATTATTTAATTTATTTACAACGGATCAAGAAAGGGAAACCATGGCAAGGCGCATGGCTACTATCTCACTTATAAGAAAAGACGTCAGTTATAAAGAAATTAGCAGAAAATTGTGGGTTTCTCCTCTTACCATTAGCGCCATTAAAAAATCTATACTTGGTAACGGTAAATATAAAAGCTATCATCGCAGTAAAAAAGAAAATATAAGAAAACCAAAGTCCGGCCATTTTAAAATTGAAGCTAGCTCTTTCTTGGATGATTGGTTTAATCACATTGCATTTATGTTTGACAATATGCCACAGAAAAATGGGCCGCGGTGGAAATTTTTAAATAAAAGACGAGTTTTATAAAAAGAAAATTTAAAATTATATTATATTTGAATCGCTATCTGATAGGATAGTAGGGTTAGCTGGTTTATTGGGCAGAATTTGAATAAAGTTTGTGGTTGATAGATAAACAGGTAAAGCGATAAGTATTGATGACAATAAAATTTTTATCAATTAAAATAAGAAAATGGACTTAAAACCATTAGAACAAAAATTAAAATCTGCAGTGGAGTCTCTTAGAACCGAATTCCAGACTATCCGGAGCGGGAGGCCGTCTCCGCGGATGGTGGAGGATATTAAAGTTGAAGTATATGGCCAGCAGATGCCGGTGAAAGCGCTTGGTTCTATTTCAGTGGTGCCGCCGCGGGAAATTCAGATAAGCGTCTGGGATAAGTCGGTCGTGGCTGCGGTTGCAAAAGCCATTGAAACCTCATCTCTTAATGTCCCGGCAAATACTGACGGCAATCTGATAAGAATTAACCTCCCATCTTTAACCGATGAGCGTAAGAAGGAGTTTGAAAAAGTAGTCCGCAAAATGACGGAAGAAATTAGAATCAGGATAAGGGGCGCGCGGGACGAGGCTAATAAAGAAATAAAAAAGATGGAGGAGGGTAAAAATTTATCCGAGGACGCGGCTTTTAAGCAAAAAGAAGAGGTTCAAAAATTAGTAGATGAGATAAATAGTGAAATCGAAATACTTTTACTAAATAAGATTAAAGAAATTATAATGTTATAAGTTGTAAATTTTGTGATTCGAGATCGATAATTGAATCAACACAAGGACTTCTTAGAGTTTGTATTTCGTTATTTTGATCCGTGAACCGAATTAGTAATAAAAGTGAAATTGGCAGTTCGGCGGTGTGCCTAATATAGGGATATTTATTGGTTGTATGGGGTGTCGAAATAGTCTCGACATGAAGTTTTACGGTGTCATGACGGATTCGAGCTTGGGGTGAGCGGAGATAGCCGCCGGTTTTTAAAAGGACTTTGACATCGTTACCAACAACTGGCAGGGCAGAAAGCCATTTTGGTTCGATTGGGATCATATTTCTCCTTTCCGCGGGTTGTTAAAGTGAATGTTTTGTATATTACCACAGTTTTTTATTTTTGACAACTGAAGAATTATATGATAATATCTAGCCAGAACAGAGTTGATAGCTCGGTTGAAAACTGAGAGGAGGTAGTCGATGAAGGCGATCCAGATAGTGAGCGGGTGGCTTATTGCTTTATTGTTGATAACCGGTAATAGCTTTGCCGGTCAGGAAAAAACACAATTTAGCGAATATGAAGTCAGCCAGCTTCTTCCGCTGAAGCAGTCTGTTTTGGTGCTTAAGGAAATTTCGGACGCGGGAGTAATCACGCAGAAAGAGTCAGTTCTGGCCACGGCGAAATATTTAGATCAAGCATCCAAACTCGTTAAGAAGCGGGTATCTTTGGAAGACTTACTTTCTTTAGAAGATGCGACTTTAGCGCCGGTTCAAAAACTTACTCCGCTGCAGAGATTTGCTGGCCTGATCACTTTTGTAAATATCCTTTGGGTCTTGGCAATTGTCATCGGAGTAGCTTGTTTTTCTTATTTATTCGGATTGATTGTTAAAGATTTAATGATGTTGTTAATGGAGATTCCTGCCATTCTTTACGAATCAGTTTTCTATGCGTTGAGTTTGGGTCTGGTTTGGTACGGCACTAGCTTAGGAGCGGATGTGGGTCAATATGTTGGACTGACTGGTTGCCTTGGTTTTGGCGGAGCAGTGCTCTTTACCCGCAGTGTCCGTAAATGGAAAGGAAGTCCTACCGGTGTTTTTTCTATATTGTTCGCGGTATGGACAGCCGTAGCACTTCTTTATAAAAGTGCGATTATCGGTTTCATCTCTGTCGGCGCCTTAATGGGCTTACTTGGTTTTGCGGTGATTGTTCTTCCGTTTGTAGTAATAATGGGATTTGATGATAAGGATGCTATGGGGCGGGCAACAACCGTGGCTTTTGCTATTTTGACTTTTTTCGTGGCAGTGAAAGTGACGGGTGCAGATCCGCAATTGTTTCAGATATTTGAAAGAGGTTCTCTTTTTCTAGGCAGTTTTGTTGGTTATCTGGGTCTTTTGATTGCTTCTACCCGGTGGTATGACCACCGGAGGTACAATTACATCCTGTTTCAGATGATAACTATTGCTGCGGGCGTAGCGGCGCTGTTCTTCGGTTCAGTTTATGGAATTGGCGAGTTGCAGAAGATCGGAGGGACTTTCTTTGTTCTCTACATTTTAACGAAGCTTTCCGAGATACCAGTAGAAAGTATGAGGGGTTATGCGATGTTGGGATTGGTGATGTCCGGACTGACTTATTGGTTTTGTATGTACGTGAAGAGTAGCCCCGAAGTTTTTAAGACATATCTCTTCCTCTTGTCTTAATAGGATTATTCCTCCTGTGTGCCAGGAGGATTTTGTTTTTGATGTAGCCAGATCAATGCGGCAAGGTTATAATTAGAAGCAATGTTTGAAGTGCTTTCCGTTATTTTAATAGTTGTCGGCCTTTCTGTATTAGTAGTTATTCATGAAGCCGGACATTTTTTTGCCTCCAAGTGGTTCGGGCTTTTGGTGGAAGAATTCGGTTTTGGATTGCCGCCCCGTTTTTGGGGCAAGAAAATCGGCGAGACGATTTACAGTTTTAATTGGCTGCCGTTTGGCGGTTTCGTAAAAATTTACGGCGAGCGGCATGCGGATGAAACTTCTTATGCGGATGTCCAGAGAAGCTTCAGCCATCAAAGTATTTTTAAGCGAGCATTGATCATTGTCGCCGGCGTCTTGATGAACTTTTTGCTGGGATGGCTTTTGATAACCATTGTTTTTATGGTTGGTATTCCGCAGGCAGTTTTGGTTACTGATATCAAGGAGGGCAGTATTGCGGCGCTGGCTGGGATTCAAAAAGGCGATAGATTGGTTGATTTCAAGCTTATCCCGGAGTTATTAGGGGCAGTCGAACAGAATAAGGGCGGAGAAATGATTTTGAATGTCGAACGAGGTAAGGAAAAGTTAACCATTAATGTAATTCCTCGCGCTGATGTCCCAGAAGGCGAGGGTAATTTGGGGATCTTTATTGTGGAATCCGGTTTGCCGAAGACCGGATTTTTCCGGAGTTTTTGGGACGGCTTGAAAACTTCGCTTAAAATGACGGGAGCCATTTTTGTTGGTATTATCGATCTGGTTGTCGGCATTTTTACAGACATCAGTATTTTAGAGCGTTTTATAGGCCCGGTTGGTATAGTGAATGTCGCTATCCAGAGTACCAGACTGGGAGTGGCGCATTTTTTGCAGCTGCTAGCTTTGATTTCTTTGAATCTCGCCGTTTTTAATGTGATTCCGATACCAGCCTTAGATGGCGGAAGATTGTTTTTTTTGCTGATAGAAAAAATTAAAGGCAAGGCGATTAATCAAAGGACAGAAATGATTGTAAATGCCGCCGGCTTTGCATTTTTGCTTTTGCTTATTCTTGCGATAACCGTGAAAGATATATTAACATTACTGTAATGTTACAATCCAAGTTATTCAGCCGGACTACTAAAAATCTCCCGGAGGGGGAGGAGTCTAAAAATGCCCAGCTTTTAACTAAGGGCGGTTTTGTTAATAAATCTTCTGCCGGCGTATATTCAATGCTGCCATTGGGGCTGAAGGTTTTAAATAAGATTAATCAGATTATCCGGGAAGAAATGAATGCTATCGGCGGAGAGGAATTATTGATGCCATCGCTTGTTCAGAAAAAATATTGGGAGCAGTCTGTAAGGTGGGGCGTTGATGTAATTTATAAAACCGGTGAGACGATAAAGTCAGAGAAGGATTTGCAGTATGGACTCGGATGGACTCATGAAGAAGTAATTTCCGCCATTGCAAAACATTTTATTAATTCTTATAAGGACTTGCCAAAGGCAGTTTATCAGATTCAGACAAAATTCCGGGCAGAACCAAGAGCTCAGGCGGGACTTTTGCGCGGCAGAGAGTTTCTGATGAAAGATTTATATAGTTTTCATCTGGATGAAAAAGATTTAAACGATTTTTACCGGAAGGTAATTGACGCTTATAAAAAAATAATGGACCGGTTATGCCTTAAGGCATTGGTTACCGAAGCCAGCGGCGGCGCATTTACTAAAGAGTTTACTCACGAATTTCAAGTTTTAAATTCTGCCGGCGAGGATACGGTTATGCATTGCGAGAAATGTGACTGGGCTCAAAATAAAGAAATTACGCAAGTTGCGGAAGGCGGAAAATGTCCGAAGTGCGGGGGCGTTGTTAAATCAGATCGGGGGATTGAAGTCGCCAATGTTTTTCGTTTAGGCACGAAATTTTCCAAAGACTTTAACTTGAATTATCTTGATCAGAATGGGGAGAAAAAAATGGTAGTTATGGGTTCTTACGGCATTGGCCCGACCAGATTAATGGGAACATTAGTTGAAGAATACAATGATGAAAAAGGCATTATTTGGCCGGATTCAGTTGCTTCTTTCAAGGTTCATTTAATCGTTCTTGGAGATTCAGCCAAGGCACAAAAAGAAGCCGATAAGACTTATGAAAACTTGGTTAGACATTTCGGGGAACTGGAGGTATTATATGACGAAAGAAATGCATCGGCGGGAGAGAAACTTAATGACGCCGATCTTTTAGGCGCGCCGTGGAGGATAGTAGTTAGCGAGAAGACTATGGCGGAAAAAAGGGTTGAAGTAAAAAGGCGATCGGAAAAAACTGCTAAATTGGTGAGTATTAAGGAGTTTTTTAAACTAGCGGCATAAAATGGAAAATCCTAAATTTAAAAAAGAAAAAAATCCAAAAAAATTGGACTACGAAAAAACTTTAGAGGAGATAAGGACGCTTGCGGAGAAGAAGCTGCAGAAAAATAACCCGCGTCTCCGGGGACGGAAACATTTTGGAACCGGTTTGCCAATAGAAGGGCGTCAGCCAGCAGCCGGATTTAAGGGATCTGAAGAAGAAAGCGGAGAATAATTTCATGGCAAATTTATCCAATTATTTTTCAAAAAGTATCGGAGTTGATTTGGGAACCGCCAATTCGCTGGTTTATGTAGCCGGTCGCGGAATTGTCATCAGCGAGCCGTCAGTTGCCGCAGTAAACAATAAGACCGGCCAAGTGCTGGCAATTGGCGATGAAGCAAAAAAAATGGTTGGACGGACCCCGGCGCATATTACTGTTATCCGCCCGCTGATTAACGGGGTTATTTCTGATTTTGAAATGACTCAGGAAATGTTGAAGTATTTTTTTAGGAAAATTGGAGCTACTAATAGTCTTTTTCATTATCATCGCGCTGTGATTGGCGCGCCTAGCAATTTAACCGAAGTAGAAAGAAAATCTGTGGAAGACGCGGTTATTGGCGCTGGTGCGAATAAAGCCTATGTATTAGAAGAACCGTTAGCGGCAGCGATTGGAGCCAGATTGCCGATCGACGCTCCAACTGCTAACGCGGTTATTGATATTGGCGGCGGCACTACGGAAATTGCCATTATTTCCATGGGTGGCATTGTTACTTCTAAGAGCCTAAAGTTAGCAGGTGACAAGTTAAATGATGATATTATCAGGTTTGTCCGTGACGAATTTAAATTAGCTATTGGCGAGCCGACTGCGGAAGAGGTGAAAATTACGATTGGCAGTGCTTTGCCGGTTGATCAGAAATTGGAAATGGCTATCCGGGGACGGGATATGGCTACTGGTCTTCCTAAAGAAGTTTTACTAAAAGAAACACACGTTCGGACTGCGTTAGCCCGCTCGTTAAGAATAATGTTGGAATCTATCCGGGAAGTTATTGAGGCAACTCCGCCGGAATTGGTCGGCGATATTTTGAAAAATGGAATTCATATGTGCGGCGGCGGATCGCTGTTGAGGGGACTAGATAAATTATTAGAAAAAGAATTGATGGTTCCGGTGAGAATTATTGACGACCCGCTTACCGCCGTAGTTCGCGGCTGCGGCATTGCAGTTGAGCAATTTGATAAGTACTACCAAGTAGTCAACAATCCTTTACGGCCTCGCGATATAAAGATCTAAGTTGCTTTTTTAGTTAAAATATTGTATTATATATTTGGTTCATGAAAGGGGAAGATTGAATGTGGAAAGAACTGATTGTCTTTAGTTCTGTCGCGGTTTTGATCTCAGTCGCATCTACTTTTCTCTATTGGCTGATTTTTGGAGATTAACACCCCTTTAACCGAGGGGTTTTCGTTTTTTGATTATTGACAAAATCTATAATCGTTGTTAAGCTCTGTTCAGAACATTTAAAGAATATGAGGATATATCATATGGCGCTAGATTCGACAGGCTTTGGTGATAGGCGCGAGATTCCGTGTTTTATTTGTAATGGCGACCCGTTAAAATTTCGCGTTTATAGGCCAGACTACGGCCACGGTGGTCAATCTCTGGATGCCCGTGCATGTATTGAACCGCATTGGCCACCGCTAGATGCAAAATTGGCTGAAAAATTGTCAAACGCCAGATTGTTTGAAATTAGACCGATGGAGGTGGCAAACCCCACTTATTCTGGCGAAAAATTAAACCCGCAACCGCCCGTTCAATTTGTAGAAACAGAGTTGAGGCAAAGTCATTATCCTTATCATTATGGAGGGTTGGTGATGCCGGATTTCGGGGAATCTGTCGGTCAAACAATTTATGTTTGTCCTAATTGTGTAAAGGTGGAAGGAGATGAAACATTGGATGAGAAACTTGACCATGCATTTATTGATAAGATTGATAAGAAAATTTTTGAGTTATTGTGGGGACTAGCAAAAAGGACTAATGCCTTAAAGATTTTAGCTCAATCAAAATCTTTTCGTAAGCGTTGGCGTGGCGTAGATAAGAGAGAACGGGTTCGTATTTCCAAACTTTTTGGAACTCTAATAAATAATTTTAAAAATGCCAATCCCGTTCGCGCTGGTCAGGGTCTGCGATTGCTTAGAAATCTAGAAAGCGTCCTTAGGTAAGCGGTAATTGTCTGAAAGCCTTCTTTGTGAGGGCTTTTTATATAGTTAAGTGAGGTTATTTTATTAAACCGAAATAGAAATTCTTTAGAAACCCTATCTGTTTGTTGTACGGCAATTTCGGAGGCGCCAAAAGCTAGGAACCGTACTCCGCGAAGCGGAGTTTTTGCTTTAGCAAAACCAGGTTTTTGGCGCCGAGACATGGGCGGCGTCCCGCGCTGGACGGGACGAACGCCGGTGCCGGCAGATAAATAGGTAGGGTTTTAATGCGGTTTATTAAAATACCCGAGAGCCCCTTTAAAGAGGGGCTTTTTTGTTTTAAACTAACAACGACATTATGCGAGACGAATTTGATTTAGAGCATGCCATAATAGAAAGCAATACGAAACATTATGAAGTTTTGGAGTTGCCTCTTTCCAGGCAAACTTTTCAGCTTTTGGGTGTTACTGCAGTTGTTCTTAGCGGTATTGTTTTGTTGCGGGTTTTCTATTTAGCAGGAGAAAGAGGGGATTTTTATAAAACTCGTGCAGATATGAACGTAGAAGATCCGATTACCATCCCTGCAATTCGCGGATCTATTCATGATCGGTTTGGTGAATTGTTAGCTGGGAACGAATCTTCTTATCGGGTCGTGTTAAATGTGGGCTTGGCAAAAAGGGATAGCTTTGATTTAGATACGGTTCTTGAAGATCTGTCTGAGGTTTTAGAAATAGATAAAGCCGAGCTTTTATCTGCCGTTACTAAAGCTGATTTGGAAAAAAGCGGTTTGATAACTTTGGGACGCAATTTATCCAGTGAACAAGTGGAGGCAATTAAAAAGATTAAAGTTAAAGCTCTGGAAATACAGGATGATTACCGGAGGAATTATATTAAAGGTCCGGCATTTTCGCATGTGCTTGGCTACACCGGGCTCGCAAAATTTAACGATCTGCGCGGCAAAGCAGGGCTGGAAAAATATTACGATGAAGTTTTGTCCGGGTCAGATGGAGTACGGCTGATGTATCGCGATGCGAGGGGAAATATTTTAGATGAAAAATTATTAGATGAGCCGAAAAACGGCGCGCATGTTTATACGACGATTGACGCTGGTTTGCAGGAATATTTTTATAATCGCTTGAGCGAAGCCTTGCGCTCTTTGGGCCGAAATGCGGGAGTCGGAATTGCGCTTAATCCGCAAAACGGAGAAGTTCTGGCTATGGTAAACGCGCCCAGTTTTGATAATAACGTATTTACTAGAACTGAGGAAAGTAAAAAGCGGGCCGCATTATTGAATGCATCTTTTGAGCCGCTTTTTAACCGGGCGGTTTCCGGCGTGTACACTCCTGGGTCAACTGTAAAGCCGATGGTGGCGCTGGCGGCGCTGAATGAGCAGGTGATTACTCCCCAAAAACAAATTTACTCTGCTGGTTTTATAGAAATCCCCAATCCTTATTTTCCCGATCAGCCAGGCCGTTTCCTTGATTGGAAGGCGCATGGCTGGGTTGATTTACGGTCGGCGATCGCCCGTTCCAGTAATGTGTATTTTTATGAAGTCGGCGGCGGTCTGCCTGGTCAGGGATCTGAAAGTATAAAAGGTCTGGGCATTGACAAATTAAAAGAATATTGGCAGAAGTTCGGTTTTGGAGAGAAAACCGGCATTGATCTTGACGCAGAGAGCGTTGGTTTTCTGCCTGATCCGGAAGAAAAAGAAATTCGCACCAAAGATATTTGGCGGCTTGGCGATACTTATAACGTTTCAATCGGCCAGGGAGATTTTCAGGTGACCCCGATTCAGCTTATCGCTTATATTGCGTCGTTCGCAGACGGGGGAAAGTATTTTAAGCCGCACATCATTAAGAAGATAGTAAAAAGCGAAAAGGGAAAAGAAGATATGGTTTTGCGAGAAGTTCAGCCGGAATTATCAAGGGATTTTTCTTACTTAGGGAATTATCTGAAGGAGGTGCGGGAGGGCATGAAAGATACAGTGCGTAAACCATACGGCACCGCGCACCTGCTTGCTGATCTTCCAATTAGCGTTGCCGGTAAGACCGGCAGCTCCCAGGTTGCCAACAATACCAGGACAAACGCTTTTTTTGTTGCTTATGCGCCGGCAGATAATCCGCAGATCGCGATTTTAGTTCTTATTGAAAATGCCAAAGAGGGGAGCTTGAACGCAGTTCCGGTGGGTAAAGATGTTCTGAATTGGTATTACTGGAATCGCTTGACAAAATAAGGATTCATATGTTATTATCATCCTAGGTTGAATTTAACCAGGGGGAGCAATGGACGACAGTGAACTGCGGAGGGAATTAAAGAATATTCGCGATGATATTGGCCAGGTTAAGAAGGAGGCGTCTGACAAGGGTCATGGCCTGATCATATTTTGGCTTTTCATAACTATGATGGCCAGTTGCAGTGCGGAACAAAAGCTTAGCAATGTTGAGCGAAAGATAAGCAGTATTGATTTGGATGTTTCAAGTATTAAGCAGAAGATTGCTCGATAAATATGTAAAATCCCAGCGTTTCACTGGGTGCCCGATGCTTTTATAGATCGGGTTTTTGTTTTTAAAGTTTAGTCATGATATAATTTCAGCATGGCTAAGAAAAAAGATATGACAATTGAAAAATTGGCTAGAATGGTACAAAAAGGATTTGATGAAATGTCTGGGAGATTTGATAAGGTAGAAAATGATATTGCTTTATTACGCGAAGAAGTTTCGGCTATCAAAATGGAATTAGAAGATCTCAAGTTACGTGTTAGCCAAGCCGCCTTTCGTTTTGAGGTTCAGGGGCTGGAGCGAAGACTTAAAAGAGTAGAAGCGAAATTGGGACTCAAATAAGATTTTTGAGGATATTATGTCTAAATCGAAATCTCAACTTCGTCAGGATTTGGTTTCCGGCGATTGGATTGTAATTGCGCCTGGCCGGGCTAAGCGTCCATATGCGATTATTAAAAAAACTGAGCCTCGGATTGGGACGCCTAAGAGAAACTGTCCGTTTGAAGATTTACAAAAGACCGGCCAAGGGCGGCCGATTTTAAGTTACGGCAATAATAATGATTGGCAGCTCCAAGTGATAGAGAATAAATATCCGGCTTTTGTGCACCAGGACGTTTGTTCGGTTATTTCCAAAAACGGCCCGTTTTCGGTTAGCGGAGCCGACGGCCATCATGATCTGGTGATAACCAGAGCCCATGATAAAACTTTGGCAGATTTGACTTTAAATGAAGCCCAGCAGGTGTTTGAATCTTTTCGGGACCGCTATTTGATGCTTCTTAATGATCCTTGCGTGGCTTATATTTCCATTTTCTTTAATTGGGGATTAAAGGCAGGCGCATCGGTTTATCACCCTCATTATCAGATTGTCGCTATCCCGGTAGTGCCTCCGGATGTCCAACACTCTTTAAACGGTTCCGGCAGGTATTTTGGGGAAAATAAACAATGCGTTCATTGCGTGATGATGGATTGGGAATTAAGGCATCGTAAGCGGGTTATCTATCAAAATGAGGGAGCGGCGGTTTTCGTGCCGTTTGTTTCTAAGGAGCCGTTTGAGTTCCGGGTCTTTCCCAAGAAACATTTGCCGTATTTTGAAAATACCCTGGATGTTGATTTGGATTATGTGGTTGAGGCATTGCAAAAGTCTCTAAAAAAGATGAAAAAGAATTTGAAAGATCCAGATTATAATTTTTTTATTCATACTGCGCCAATCAGGGATAAAGAAAAATATAACCATTACCATTGGCATTTGGAAGTGATTCCTAAGGTGACCATTCGAGCGGGATTTGAGCTTGGCACCGGAGTGACTATTAATGTCGTGGATCCGGATGAAGCAGCCGATTTATTAAGGAAATAATTGAATGTTTGATTTAATATCTCTAATTAAAACCGCCGGTTATCTTGGAGTATTCGGCATTGTCTTTGCCGAATCCGGTTTTTTTATCGGATTTTTTTTGCCCGGAGACAGTTTGCTTTTTACCGCCGGATTTTTAGCCTCGCAAGGATTCTTGAATATCTGGGCACTTTCGCTTTTAGTTTTTATTGGTGCGGTTTTGGGAGATAACGTCGGCTACGCTTTCGGTCAAAAAGTCGGTCCGATGATTTTTAGCCGGGAAGAATCAATTTTGTTTCATAAAGATCATTTAGAAAAGGCGCGGATTTTTTATGAAAAATACGGTAAAAAAGCAATTGTTCTTGCGCGTTTTATGCCTGGCATTAGGACTTTTGCGCCGATTCTTGCCGGAGTAGGGGAAATGCATTACCCGACTTTTTTTGTATATAACTTGATTGGCGGATTACTCTGGGGGGCGGGTTTGCCGTTACTCGGATATTATCTTGGCAGTACGATTCCCGGCATTGACCAATATTTATTGCCGATAATACTGCTTATAATTTTCTTGTCTATTTTGCCGAGTTTGGTACATATCTGGCGGGAGAAGGATGAACGACAGAGGATTTGGGGTTTAGTGAAGAAGAAATTTTTGACTGAGAGGTTGACAAAATAGCACTAAATATGCTATCTTTGTTTTAATTCTCGCAAAGTGCGGGATTGATGTACCTTGAAACTGAAACATATGAGACGAGTATTTTGGAAATCAAAAATTGGTTTTTAAAATACTCGTCTCATTACCGAGATGAGGCCGTGCCCCGGACAGGGCAAACTCTCTAAAGTCTCCAAAAGACAAAGAGAGAAAGACGGAAAACAAAGGAGGTAAGTGTCATGAGCACAAACCCAGGCGGTCTCTGGAAAGCCAGTTACGGAGAAGTCGGAGCGACCTTGAAAGCGCTCCAGGATCACGGAGTCTCAACCGAGCACCTCGCTCGCTTGCGGGCTGAGCCGGATTACGCGAAACGCGTAGCCGAGTTCATGCTTCGCGGCAAAGCGTCGGGTTCGGCGAATCACCAGGTGGTTCGCGCCATTCAGGGCAAGAACTTCTTCGGAGTGGAAGAGTGGACCGCGCTGTACAGCGTGAAGTTCACCAAGAAGCAGCTCCGAGAAGTGGCTGAGTTCCCGTGGGGAGAGGATGTTCTCAACGCCCCTTGCCCGCTCGTCAAAGGCAAGACAGTCAAAGAAACGCACTTCGCGTTTCTGGGGCTCGAGAACGTGAACGGGAAACCGCTCACCATCCTCCACTTGCAGGAGCTGCATCCGCAAAACGGCCAGCCAAAGTTCGCAAGCTACGCGCCCAGTTCGTGGTATTCTCAGCAAACCTGGGCAACCAAGCTGACCGCGAAGTTCCGGTGGTATCTGATGCCTCTGGAGATCGTTCCGAACTCCGAGTCTAAGACCTACCAGGACCAAGTGGCTATGCTGCCTCAAGGGTACGAGGTGCCGACCGCAGTAGAGGAAGTCCTCAAGGACATTCTCTATTACCGGAAAAACGGCATCTATCTGAACCCGACGAGGTATGCGCGAACCACGGATGTCACGTCGGACGGCTACCGCGTCGTTGTGGGCTTCTTCGACGGCGATGGCCTGTTCGTCTTCCGCGGCTGGGATGACGGCAGGGGGGGCTCCCTTGGTCTCGGTGCCTCTCGGAAGTTCTGACCCTTCGACAAGCTCAGGGTCATCTTGAGCGAAGTCGAAGGATGAAGTTTGAGTTCTGGAGGGATTGTCTCTCTTGAACTCTTGAGCCTCCGGCGCGATTTTTGCGCCGGGGGCTTCTTTTTTTATTTCTACAAATTTATTACAATATAAATATCTTGCTAATGTAGATTAGGCCACGGTTTAATCCCGCAAGATGTCTCATCTTTGAGACGTCACCAGAGTGTCGCATCTCTACGGAGTGCGATAGCGTGTGAATAAAGATGGAGAACAGAACTTCTTGCTTGCTTCTAGCGGAGGTCTCCGATGAACATCGGAGTGCTCCTAAATAAAATTCAGAAAGAAGAGGATATAAGTCGCCTTAGGCGACAGCAAACCTCGACTTTCAGTGCCAAAGACGGGGGCGAGCAAATTTGTCACGTCGGACGGCAACCGCGTCAATGTGGGCAACTTCGACGGCAATGGCCTGAACGTCAACAACAACTGGGATGACAACAGGTGGAACAACATTGGTCTCGGTGCCTCTCGGAAGTCATTTCTCCCATCGCTAAAAACGCTCTCCAATAATTGGAGAGCGTTTTGTTTAGCGATCTTTGGTGGATTTGATCCAGCCGCCGAGCATCCTGCCTATTTCATCTATTATTTCTTCCAAGTAAAGATATTTTTTATTGTCGATTGCCTTGGTTTCTTTGGAAAGCCTGAGGAGAATCCGAAGGAGATTCAATTTCAGGCTGGATTTTTCCAATGCCGGCAATTTAGCTTCTTTGGATAATTGGCTGGCCAATAAGATGTTTTCCAAGAGATCCAAAATAGTATTTTCACAGCGCTGCCACAGGGTATAGCGATCTTGTTTGGAGACCATGAGCCGATATCCGTAAAAGGTCTTATAGAGCTCATATGATTTTTTAAAGATTGGTATATCGAAGTCATCCATAGTGGTAATTATTTATGAAAATTTATAAAAATCTGTTTACAAAAATTATTTCATCGGAGAATCTTTTTTCAGCCTGGGAGGCTTTTAAAATCGATAAGCGGAAAAAATCTGATGCGCTTCGGTTTGAATGGAATCTGGAGGAAAATATTTTTCAGCTTCAACGAGAATTGAAAAATAAAACTTACCAACACGGTCCATATACCGGTTTTTATATACAGGATCCGAAACAACGGCACATTCATAAAGCGGTAGTTCGGGATCGTGTTCTGCACCATGCTATTTTCTCGATTATCAATCCGATTTTTGAATCGACCTTTATTTCTACCTCGTTTTCCTGTCGCATCGGTTACGGAACTCATAGAGGCGTGGAAGCTTTGGAAAGAGCAGTGAGAAAGGTCAGTAAGAATGGCGCCAATCCTTGCTTTATATTGAAATGCGATATTAGGAAGTTTTTTGACAGCGTTGATCACGTAACCCTGCTTTCCATCATCAAAAAGCGTATCAAAGATAGTGACACCATTTGGCTTCTGGAATCTATTATTGAAAGTTATAAAAGCGTGACGTTTGCCCGAGAGAGAGAGAGAGAGAGAGAGTAGAATCGCCGCGCAAGGTATTCCGATAGGGAATTTGACTTCGCAGCTTTTCGCCAATATCTATATGAACGAATTTGATCAGTTTATGAAACATAGGTTAAAAGTAAAATACTATATTCGCTATACCGATGATTTTGTTATTGTTTCGAAAAATCAGGATTATTTAGAAAAATTTTTGCCGCAGATCAATGAGTTTCTTGAGACGAAACTTGCTTTGGAGCTACATCCAAAGAAAATCATAATTCGTAAGTTACATCAAGGCATTGATTTTCTTGGCCATGTGATATTTCCAAAGTATCGGTTGATACGAATCAAGACAAAACATCGCATATTTACAAAAATACGGAAACGCATCAAAGAATATAACCTAGGATATATTACTAAAATAACACTTGAACAATCATTACAATCTTATCTTGGCGCTTTGTCTCATGCTAACACTTATGAGTTACGCGAGAGACTTTTAAATGAGGTTTGGTTTTCTTTACGAAATTAAATATTTTTTAACTTTCCCTTTTTATAGATAAAATTATATAATTTAGGCAATGACAAAGCTGCTGATTTTAAACTGGAAAATGAATCCAGCCACTCTCAAAGAGGCGCTTTCTTTGGCAAAAGCCAGTGATTATAAAAATGTCGTAGTGGCGCCGCCATTTCCTTTTTTGGAAGAAGTAGGAAAAGTTTTAAAAAAATCTCGGCTGGGAGCCCAAGATCTTTTTTACGAAGAAAAAGGCGCTTTTACCGGAGAAGTTTCAGCAAAAGAACTTAAAAGCGTTAGGGTGAAATACGTTATCATTGGCCATTCAGAGCGCCGGCATAAGTTTGATGAAACAGATGAAATGGTAGCTAAAAAAATGAAAGCCGCCGCCGAGAATAAACTGATCCCGGTTCTTTGCGTTGGCGAAACTATTGAAGAAAAAAATGCTGGCAAAAAAGAAGCAGTAATCGAGCGCCAATTAAAAATTGGCCTCTTTCTATACCCTAGACCCTATACCCTAAACCCTTTTATCGTAGCTTATGAACCTGTTTGGGCAATCGGCACTGGCAATCCCGAAACCCCAGAATCAGCATTAGAAACTATAAAATATATCAGAAAGATCCTGAACGCTAAACCCTATACCCTAAACCCTAAAATATTGTACGGCGGTTCAGTTGATTCCCGAAATCTAAGAGACTACTTAAAATATAAGGAGGTGGACGGCGCCCTTGTCGGCGGCGCCAGTCTGAAAAAAGAAGAAGTAAAAAAAATGATTTCTTATGTTTAATCCAGAGAAATTAAAAAATTGGTTTTGGTGGTTGGTCAACGCGTCTTTATTAGTATTAATTTTATTAGGGCTGTCTTCTTTGAAAACGCTTTATAAATATCAGGGATCTTTATATCCGTCACGGACTTTAATAGTCAGCGCGGAAGGTAAAACCACGGTTTCTCCGGATGTAACAACTTTTACATTTTCGGTAGTAAGCGAGGGAGCAGATCCTGAGAAAATTGCGGATGAGAATAATAAAACAATGAATACCACAATTCAATTTATAAAAGAACAAGGCGTTGCGGATAAAGATGTAAAGACTGTCGGATATAATTTGTTTCCGCGTTATGAATATGATGAAAAGGCGAAGAAAACTTTTATCAGCGGCTATACTTTAACGCAAACCGTTTTGGTGAAGATACGCAATTTTTCTAAAATTGGTAAAATTTTAGGCTCCTTGCCGGAATTGGGTATTAACCAGATTGGATCGCTGAACTTTAATATTGATGAGCCGGATAAATATCTGAAAGTAGCCAGGGAAGAAGCTTTTGAAAAAGCATCTATCAAAGCTAAAGAGATGGCAAAACAAAATCGGGTCCGGATAGGCCGGGTAGTGACTTTTTCCGAGTCTGCCGGCGGGTATCCGCCCCCAATACCTGTTTATGAGACATTTGGCCGCGGAGGCGCTTTTGCGGCAGCCAAGGCCCCGAGTATTGAATCGGGCAGTCAAGAGGTGACTGTGAATGTGAGTGTTACCTATGAAATTAGGTAAAGTGGCAGGCGTTATTATATCGATTGTTGCGGCGATTTTGGCATTGATTCTATTACTTAATTATGGGCAAAGGGCAAGGGAAATTGATTTTATGATAGAAAAAATTAATTTAACCACTTCGGATGACGTGAAAATAGTTGGATCTTTGTATCCGGTTAGCAATCCCAAGGAATGGCTTTTTCTGGTGCATATGATGCCGGCTACTAAAGAATCTTGGAAGGATTTTGCCACGGCAATGCAGAAAGAAAAATATGAGAGTATAGCGATCGATCTTCGCGGTCACGGAGAATCAGACGGGGGACCGAATGGATATCAAAAATTTTCTGACACCGAACACCAAGTGAGCATTCAAGACTTAATGGCCGCTTGGGAATTTCTAAAGTCGCGAGGCGCAACTCCGGATAAATTAACCGTTATCGGAGCATCAATAGGCGCAAATCTTAGTCTCCAATTTTTGATCAAAAATCCGGAAGTCCAGAGGGGTGTTTTATTGTCGGCTGGCGATTATCGAGGATTGGATAGCGGCCATTTGGTGGGAAAATTACGCCTAAATCAGAAAGTTTTATTTGTGGCCAGTAAGAAAGATGATCGGGCAGCCGGAAATAATGCGGTTCAAAATCAGCAGTATTACGATTCGGCTCCGACCTCTGATAAGCAATTGATTTTATATGAGAGCGCCGGACACGGAACTGATTTACTTGGCTTCAGTGAGAAGCCAGATTTAACTGAAGCAATTAAAGAATTTTTAATGAAATGAAAAAAGATTTTCAGATCAGCGTGCTGGTTGGTTTCATGGCTGGCGTTCTGCTTTTGCCGACGTTGCGCAACCTTGGTGTCCAATTTAATTTATCTTCTGTAGCTATTAGTATTGTTGGTTTAACAGTACTTACTCCCGCTGGTTATGCGGCGGCTTATTGGTTAAGCCAATGGTGGCCAGTAATGCTGCAATTTATCAAATTTGCGATTGTCGGCGGACTGAATTTTACTATTGATCTTGCGGTGCTGAATTTTTTGATTTTTCTGTCGGGTATCAGCGTTGGTTACTTCTACACCGCTTTTAAGGCAACTTCGTTTGTTCTTGCTGTTATTAACAGTTATTTCTGGAATAAGTATTGGACTTTTCACGTGGAGGGCGCGCCGCAAGCAGTTGAATTTACTAAGTTTATTGCTGTTAACTTAATTGGCTTTGGAATTAATGTCAGCGTAGCTTCGGCAGTGGTTAATTTGGTTGGGGCGCCGCCGGGAATCAGCGAAACGATTTGGGCAAATGTGGGTGCGGTAACTGCATCTGTTACTGCGCTTTTTTGGAATTTTATCGGTATGAAGTTTGTTGTTTTTAAGAGGTAGTGTTCGATTATTGAAGATGGCTGCTTTACCGGATTGTCTATGAGAACCGCGGTTCTCTCGCTCCAGCGGCGAGAGCCCGCTACGCCTCACGCCGGCGGTCTCCGACTAAAGTCGGAGTACCAAGCTGCGCCGGCGTTCCGTAGTTTCTCTACGACAACACGGAAAATCAGCCAAAAATTTGAATATACTATAATACCGAACCCCAGCTTTTAAAGTTAGGGTGTTTTTTTGAGATGAGTGAGCGGGGGTTTGACGAATACGTGATTTTGATATATAATATTTCCAGATCGTTGGCAGTTAAAACTTGCAGGAAGGGGGTGGGTGATGTTTGATATCGGAGTCGTGCTTGTATTGCTTGTGTTTTGGCTAGTCTGTGGTATTTTGGCTTATGGTTTAGTTAAGAATCATTTAAAAAATTTATATCTTCTTAGATTCAGAAATTTTGGTTATACATGGATGGAGGAGTTATCGTGTCTTGCACTGGTTTTTTGTGGACTAATCGGATTGTTGATTGTTGTTGTATCAATGTGGGAAGATAAGCTTGGCTTTTGTTACCGGATGCCGAAAGAACTTTGCGAGCCGCGGAAACGCCTTTAATTAAGAGGCGTTTTTATATATGATACATAAATTATTGCTTCTTAAAACTATTGCTTTTTAAATATGTATATGCTATACTATTTATAGTGAGTGTGAGGTTTCTACGCAAGTAGAAGTCTTGGCTTCGGCGAAAGCAGAAGTCCGTTCCTCAGCGATGATATCGACTAAGGAATGCTCCGCTATTTGTAGCCAAAAGCCCCGCAAGGGGCTTTTGGTTTTTAACCCTCTTTTCACTTTTTACCTTATACTTTATACTTATTTTTGAGTGGTAGGAGAGCACTCACTAAATATCCCGCACCAAAAATTGGATTGCTCTCTGGAGTCATAAGAGAGCACTCACTAAATACAAATAGCATTTTGGAGGTCACCATTATGACTCCATAGAGTGATTCAGTGCTCAATTTTGGTGCGGGACAGGCAAATAGCATTTTTATGAAAATTCAAGTTAAGGCAACCGGATTTGATTTGACCCCGTCGCTGAATCAATTAGTTGAGCAGAAACTGAGCGGAATAGCTAAGTTATTGGCGCGGTGGGAGAGAAAATCCGAAGTTCTTTTAAGAGTAGAACTAGCCAAGAATACTAAGCATCACAATAAAGGAAATATATTTTATGCCGAGGCGAATCTGGATTTGCCAATGAAGGTTTTGCGGATAGAAGAAACAAATGAAGAAATGCATGCCGCCATAGACAAGCTGAAGGACAGATTGAAGAAAGAATTAAGCAAGTATAAAGAAAAGCTGGCGGATCATTGAAATTTCTTTTTATTTTTCAAAAATATAAGTTTTGCCTTTTGTTATTTCTAGGAGTAGTTCTTTGGTAATTATTTTATTTGGCGTAGTATGCGTATCATGTATTAAGTCATTTTCGTGAACATGGAGGTGTTTAATTTGCCCCGCCCGCTTTTTGAAAATAGTCAGTATCGATTCCCTTGCTTTTTCGGATGATTTCGCGCCGAGCATGGCATGACCGGTATCAAAGCATAGAGGAATGTTTTTTGGCACAAGTTCCCATTCGATTTGGCCATGTTTTAAATCCCAGGTTCCAAAATTAAAAAGCGGCGCATTCTCCCAGTATAAATTTACTTGGATAAGCGCCGCTAAAAACTCACCGAATTTTATTAACCTTTCTCCTTTTTTTCGGCGAGGATAAATGTGATGCTGCAGCTCCAGTGGCAAGTGGGTAGTTACACTTTTAAATCTGCGGATTTTACAAACCATGATACTTGCGAAAAGATAGGCGTAGTGCTTCCAGGAAGTCGGATCATACCGGCACCAGGCATGAAAGTGGCCGCTGTCTATGTGATTATCTTTGATTAATTTCATGTAGGGTAGCAACTTTATTATGATAGAATCCGTCTTTTTCTTCCAGAAGATATTTATCAAGCGTTGTTGTTGCCAAGAATTCTATGCACCTCAAAACTAGGAAGGCATTGACCGTTTTTGGGTCTGGCTTCCTGCCGTATCCCTTCCAGAAGTTGGTTTCTGATCCTGGAAATTCACGAAGTATCCAGAGATCAGCAATAGCGAAATCTTCATATGGGGATCCGGGGCCGGAAAACTCCCAATCGATCACTTTCGGCGCCTCTTCTTTGCCGATGATGTTTGCCAGCCAAAAGTCTCCGTGAATGTAGCATGCGCCAAAGGCGCGTACCAGTTTCCAATCTACCTCAAATTTTACCGGCAGTTGTTCCGTGTCTAGTATTGGTTTTGCGATTGCCAAGGCCTTGGCAAACCGTGCTTCATAGTAAGATTGAGAAGTTTGATCACGGTTTATTTGGTGCCGATGAATTCTTGCTAAAATTTTTCCGGCTACTTCAAATACTTGTTCACCGCGCCGGGCTTTGATTTCGTACGTTTCTCCCTCAATATATTCTTGATGCAGAATAAGTCCTTCGGAATGCAACAGGCGAGGCGCTACCATACCTCCAAAAATTTCCAGCGCTGTTTTTTCTCTTTTAAGCCGTTCTGCGGAAGGTATGCCCACCAGCTCATCGTTGCCAAAAACTTTTATAACTATGCCATTTTCTAGATATACTTTATTAATAAATCCGCCTTCGAGCTGTTTCACCACTGACTCATAGTTGTAAATTAGCTATATACAGGGTACTACACTGGACAGATCGGCGCAACCACTTTAAGTTAAGAGTTTTTTGTATTAAAGTATCTTAATATGCGATTGTTGAATTTTCTGTTTAATCCGACAAAAAAATTAGAGAAACAAGTTGGGGAAATCAATGCACTGGAGCTGGAAATATCAAAACTAACTGATGTTCAAATCCGGGAGGAAGGCAATAAACTGCGGAATTCAGCGCAGGGTGGTTCTGACTTAGATGGTCTTTTGCCAAGGGCTTTTGCTTTAGTCCGGGAAGCCGCTAAGCGCACTTTGGGCCAGCGGCATTTTGACGTTCAATTGATAGGCGGCATGGTTTTGCATGAAGGAAAAATTGCCGAGATGTCTACTGGTGAAGGTAAGACTTTGGCCTCTACGGCGCCGGTTTATTTGAATGCGCTTGAGGGTAAAGGAGTACACGTAGTAACAGTAAACGAGTATTTGGCTAAAAGAGACGCGGTGTGGATGGGACAGATTTATAATTTTCTGGGATTAAGTGTGGCCTGTCTGGTGCACGAAGGAGCTTTTATCTATGATCCGGCATACATTGCCCAAGATGCAGAAAAGTTAGTGGATAAAGAACGGGATACCACCGGCAGTTTTTTAGTCCAGCAGGAATATCTTCGGCCGATCTCCCGGAGAGATGCCTATTTTGCGGACATTACTTACGGAACTAACCATGAATTTGGGTTCGATTATTTAAGGGATAATTTAGCGTATTCCAAAGAACAGCAGGTACAATACCGAGGAAATAACTATGCGATCGTTGATGAAATTGACAGTATTTTGATTGATGAAGCGCGCACTCCGCTTATTATTTCCGCGCCGGACACAGAATCCAGCGAACTTTATAAAACTTTTTCACGGTTAGCCGCTTCATTGCAAAAAGACGAAGATTATATTGTGGACGAGAAGTACCGTTCGGTGGATATTACCGAAGCGGGAATTGATAGAGTTGAAAAGGCGTTGCGGATAGATAATATTTACGCGCCGGAAAATTTGAGATTGACGCATTATCTGGAAGAAAGTTTAAAATCACATGCTCTTTTCAAGCGTGATAAGGATTACGTAGTTAAAGATAACGAAATTATTATTGTTGATCAAAATACTGGCCGTTTGATGCTCGGCCGGCGCTATTCCGGCGGATTGCATCAGGCGATTGAAGCTAAGGAAGGAGTGCGAGTTCAGCAAGAATCGCGTACTTACGCGCAGATCACTATTCAAAACTATTTTCGTTTGTATAAAAAATTGGCCGGCATGACTGGCACTGCCCAAACTTCAGCTGAAGAGTTTGATAAAGTTTATGGGCTTCCGGCAGTGACGATTCCGACTAATAAGCCCGTTCAGCGTAAAAATTTGCCGGATGTTATTTATAAAACCGCCGATGCCAAATTTCAGGCCGTAGCCAAGGAAGTAAAAGAAAAACAGAAACAGGGACAACCGGTTCTTATCGGTACTATCTCAATAGAGAAAAACGAATTATTGTCGCAGTATTTGAATCGAGAAGGGGTGCGGCATGAAGTGTTGAATGCCAAAAACAATGAACGTGAAGGCGCAATTATTGCGCAGGCTGGCAGAGCCGGATCAGTGACGGTTGCAACTAATATGGCCGGCCGGGGCGTGGATATCATTTTAGGCGGGAATCCGCCGGATATTTTAGAATCAGAAAAAGTGAAAACGCTTGGCGGGCTTCATGTGATTGGTACGGAAAGGCATGACGCGCGGCGCATTGATAATCAGCTTCGCGGCCGTTCCGGGCGCCAAGGCGATCCTGGCTCCTCTCAATTCTTTTTGTCGGTAGAAGATGATCTTATGCGTATTTTCGGCGGGGACCGGATTAAAAGCCTGATGGAAACTTTGGATGTGCCGGAGGATATGCCGATTGAATCAGGATTGGTGTCTAAAGCTGTTACGCAGGCGCAAAGTAGGGTGGAGGGTTTTAATTTTGATGCGCGTAAGCACTTGCTTGAATATGATGATATTTTTAATAAACAACGTACGGCTATTTATGAAAAAAGACAAAAAATGCTGGAAGACGGTACGCAACCTCAAGTGCTGATGATGCTGGATATGCTTTGGATGAATCATCTGGAAAATATTGAGGCGCTTAGGGAATCCGTACGTTTGAGAGCTTATGGCCAGCATGATCCTCTGGTAGAATATCGCCGAGAAAGCCGGATGTTATATGATCAATTGTTAGCCGATTTTGATAAATGGATGGAAGAAAATAAAGAACGCATTGCGCAAGCTGCAGCAGAACATAAACACGCACCAAAGCCAATCCAGACACAGGAACAGCACTCGGGAGACTTACAAATGAATATAAAGCCTGCTTTCGTTAAGGCCACGGCGGGCAAAGTTGGGCGCAATGATCCGTGTCCTTGCGGTAGTGGAAAGAAATATAAGAGATGTCACGGCAAGTGATATCTCGCAATCCCGCGATAAGCGAAGCGAATTTTGCGGGATAAAAAGTGCCATGGAAAATATAAATAATAGGATAGATTTAGAAAATCAAATAAAAGATTTAAAAGATAAGATAAAAAATAAATTACGGGAAAGGGGAGAGGCAATACGTGAAGGCGGCGGCTGGCACGAGAACTCGGCATTCGACCAGGCTAATTCTGAGCTTTATGTTTTAGAATCCCGATTGCGCGAATTAAATGAGCTTTTGTTTAAAATGCTGTGAGGTATAAAAATGTTATGAAAAATAGAGCACTAAAATTCAAGAATGACAGATTTAAGAGAGTCAGAGGCAGTTATTCTAGATGGCTGCTCATTTTTTGTGAAAAATGCAAAAAGCCATTATTGACATATCAAAAAGACGGTCCCGGAATATTAAAGCGTTTATATATTGACCGAATTGTAAACCCGGAGTTCTACGGAAAGGATTTGGTCTGTAAAAAGTGTAAAACTTTGATAGGGATCCGAGTCATTTATCAAAAAGAAAAGCGTCCGGCCTACCGACTTTTTGCGGGAGCTATAGGGAAACAGATAATCAATGCGGACAGAATGTTATGGGCCATAGGCCGCTGAGAAAAGAAAAAGCCCGTTTGGGCTTCTGTGGGGGGTTACGTTAACTTTCGATCTCCGTTCTGTGGCCACACCTAGTACACCTCAGTTTTAGGTAATCTGCATGACCACACACTCTTCTACCAGTCTCCGTCATTTTGCTATTACACTTCGGACATTGATAATAGGGACATTCTTCGCAATATAACACTCCTCGGACAGCGGTGACATCAATTAAGGCTCTCTTACATCGCGGACATCGCTTCTTCATTTTTATCGAGTAATGCCAATTAACTAATTTTAATTATAATAAAATTTTGCCGTAACAATCAAGAATCGTGTAATATTATAGTGTAAATAATATGTCTATTATAAAGAAAAAAATCTGGCCGGAGTATTTTGATGCGGTAGCTTCCGGGAAAAAGAAATATGAATTGAGATTAGATGACTTTGAAGTAGGAGAAGGCGACGTTCTGGTTTTAGAAGAATGGGATCCCAAGATAGGAAAATATACCGGCAGGAAAAAGGAAAAGAAAGTCACTTATATCGGGAAATTTAAGATTGATAAGTTGTTTTGGCCAGAAGAGCAGATTAAACAAAATGGAATCCAGATTATTTCGCTGGAATAGTTGGAAATGCGGAACTTATTATTTTGGACAATTTTAACGATAATAGGAGCAGCGGGTTGGGTCGTTTTTGTGGTTTTCGCGGTTATAACCGGAGGGCATTTTAAGCTGGCGTCTAATTTTTTTGGAATAATGATGGCAGTCAGTTTACCAATCGGATTGGTCATTGAATTGGCGCGATATATAAAGAGAAAGAAAAATGAAAAATAAATCTATACGACTAATTTCTTTGAATACTTGGAGCGGTCGGGCGTTGCATCCGCTGATGCGATTTTTTCGCAGGCGGGCAGGGGATGCGGATATATTTTGTCTGCAGGAAGTTCGGAATAGTCCGCAAGCGGTTGCTGATCAGCGGCATCCGGATGAGCATTTACACGGTCCGCTATTTGATAAAATTTCTGCAGAGCTGAAGGGTTTTGAGGGGTCATTTGCTTATTTTGATGACGACCCGAATCGGATGAGTTTGGCAGTGTTTGCGCGCCAGGATGTACCGCTTAAGACAATCGAAGATTTTATAGTTTATAAACCGGAACAGCCCAAAGAAACGGGTAGCGCCGTATTTTCAGCGCGCAAGTTGCAATATATTACTTTAGACTTAAATGGTCGCGAGATGCTGATTGCGAATTATCACGGTCTTTGGAATAATGGCCCAAAAACTGATACTCCTGAACGGATCGGCCAATCCAAACGGATTAAGCAATTTTTAGACGGCTTTGATGGGCCTAAAATATTATGCGGCGATTTTAATCTGCTTCCTGATACTGAATCGCTGAAGATATTAGAAAAAGGAATGCGTAATCTGGTGAAAGATTATAAAATTAAATCTACGCGCACGCCTTTATATCGGCATTATGAAAATCCCAGTGAACCGAATTTCGCAGATTATGTTCTGACTTCGCCTGATATTAACGTAGAGCGATTTGAAGTTTTGCCGGATATGGCTTCTGACCACGCACCGTTATTTTTAGAATTTAAATATTGAGTATGGATATGAAAATAATTTTAGGTTCTTCTTCTAAGTGGCGGAAAAAAGTGCTTGAAGAAATGGGTTACGAGTTTGAGGCTATTTCGCCCGGAATTGATGAGAAGATGATACGTTTTGATGATCCGACTAAATTAACTCAGGCATTAGCCGAGGCAAAGGCAGAGGAGCTGAAGAGGCGGGTAAAGGAACCGCATATTTTAATAACTGCCGATCAGGTGGTGGTGTGCCGCGGAGAAATCCGGGAAAAGCCGAATGATCCGGAGCAGGCGAAGGAATTTTTAAAAAGTTATGCGCAGTATCCGCCCTCGACTTACAGTTCGGTACTGGTTACCAATACCGCAAACGGTAAAAGTGCTAAGGGCACGGATATTGCCACGGCGTATTTTGACCCGATTCCGGATGAGGTTATAGAAAAATTATCTCAAGATGAAGATATTCTTAATTCCGCCGGGGCTTTTATCACCGAACATCCGCTTTTAGATCCATATCTTAAAGGGTTTAAGGGAACTAAAGACAGCGTTATGGGCTTACCTAAGGCGTTACTTAAAAAATTACTTGGTGAGGTTTTAGATAGTTAGTTATTCATTTAGAAATGAAAAGCACCCGCTGCGTATGCAACGGGTGCTTGGGTGAATATCATTTTGTCGCGGTCAGGACCTCCGGCTTGGCGGTTCGTTTGAAGTACTCCGGAGAAGCAGTGATGCAGAGGAAGTTAGTATAATCGCTCGAGTCGTACAAGTCATAACTTAGATGGTCGGTATGGATGTGTTCCGCAGTGATTTCCAATTCCTTCATAGTGATGCTGGGCCATTTAAGTTGGATTTTTCCCCAGAGTTCTCCGAGATTAATGCTGTTGTAGCTACTCTCGATGTAGAGCGTATCTTTTGTATCTTTCGGCCAGCGTTCATGTTCCATTTCATTCTCCTTTGTTAGGTTAGTGATTTTAACGAACGTGACTATATATTATCAAAATTTCCGGTTATTGTCAATGTGTGAGATCATAATTACAATAATGTTATGGAATATAAAAAAATAAAATTAAAATTTCGTGAAGTGGATAGGGATATTTTTGAGGCGGTTAAAAGCGGACGAAAGACTGTGGAAACCCGGGCCGCGACCGAAAGATACAAAAATATAAAAGTGGGGGATACGCTGATACTAATTTGCGGTAAAAATAAACTGGAAAAGAAAATTAAGAGAGTCAAAGTTTTTAAGACTATTACTGCGCTTCTTAAAAAATACAAAGCCAAGCAAATAAATCCGAATGTAAGATCGGGGGAAGAATTAGAAAAAATGTATTACACCTTCCCGGACTATAAAGAAAAAATTAGAAAGTCCGGCTTGATTGCGATGGAATTAAAATAGCCCGACACAGAGTCGAGCTAATATTTTTCTATCTTGATAGATCAACTTCGTATAGGAATCTGGTTCCACCGACCAACCGGCGATTATATGAAGTGCTTTGTACAAAGGCAGTGAATCCATCCGGCACTACTGGCCTTATTTTGGCCGTCTCGCCTTCGGGTAAACTTAGCATTTGGCGCGCTTTGGCGCCGGTGTATAAATCGCCAGTCGCGTTATCCATAAGAACAACTTCTTTGTATCCTTGGATTGTTTCGGCCTTAGTGAGTTCATAGAATCCTCGTCCTTTTTGGAAAAGAAGTCCATTATCTTCCACGAGGTCGCGAATAACCTGGTCTTCATCAACGGTCATGACCTGAAATCGCCCAGGCGGCACAGCTTCCAAGTCTCTTGCTCTTGCATAGCGGGTTTTGGCTTTTCGTCCAGAGAGGGTTGCAAAGACGCTGTCCAGATTGCGGTTCATACGGCCGCTTTTTTCAACTTCGCTTTCCCATGCCTGTAGTTGCGCGGATCCGGCCTGCTTATAGCAGATCGCAAGAAGCATATCCGTCACGCTGGCAAATTGGTCAAGAGTAAGATGATAGCCGCCAGTTTTATGGGCGATTTCCCGATAGAATTGGGTAGCATGAGAGCGGTTAAGCGCTTGGACGCCATAAACATTTACTCCCATTTCCAGGAGCAAATTGATTTCGTTCCGCCAATCCAGTTTTTTATAATTTTGGGCTTCATTCGGGCCATGGGGCACATCGTCGCCAATCAGTACTACGACTTTAGATTTACCGTGAGTCCAGTCAAGCGACCGCGCTTCGTGAAGCACCAGCTCATAACATTCGGGGGCGTCGCCGCCACCGGTCGGCTCAACGTTTCTTACAAATCTGCAAAGGCTTTCCGCATCTCTGGAAAGATTGTGCTTTTTAACGACATATGTGCTGTTTTTATCGCAGTAATCTCCATGGGCGATAATTCCGATACGGATATTCGGAACTTCGCTGAAAAGTTTTCTGACCGCCCATTCAACTCTTTGTCTTACTTGGCTAAGGCAGGGATACATTGAACCGGTGGTATCAAATGAGAAAACTACCTCAATATTTTCCTTTTCCGTCATTTTGTTGCCTCCTTGTTTTGTCAACGTACGCTTGCCCGTATTACCCGAGCAAGCATATTACTATATGCCAGTATATTATTTTTGGCAATAGGCCTTAATAATCTAAGGACATAAATAAAAAGCCTCGAAGGGCTTTATAATTCCAGTTTATCTTCTGCGGTCGGTCCGAATGAAGCTATTTTCAGTCCGGAGAGGCGCTTCATGACCTGCTCTTAATTTGAGTTTGGAGTGCTGACTATCTTATAAAGCAAATTTGTTTAATTGACAGGGTATGAATTTTAATGCGTATTAAGTTTTTTGTTAGGCGAATATAGTTTTCTAACTTTTGAATTAAGGCAAATTTTTTGTTATAAAATTAATAATGATTAATTTTGAAGACTTTCAAAAAGTAGAGTTAAGGGTGGCAAAAATATTGGGGGCAGAACAGGTTGAGGGTTCGGATAAGTTGTTAAAATTGCAGGTTGATTTAGGCGAGGAAAAAAGGCAGATTATTGCCGGCGTAGGCAGGGTTTATGAACCGGAATCTTTGCTTGGCAGGGAAATAGTGATCGTTGCCAATCTTGAATCAAGAATGCTGATGGGATTGGAAAGCCAGGGGATGCTTTTGGCGGCAAGTGATGAAGGCGGTCCGGTTATACTTATGCCGGACAAAGAAGTGTTGCCCGGAACTAAAATCAGCTAAATAAATTTGCCAATTAATAAAATTTATGGTATTATCATAAAAAAATGACTACCAGATCGTTTAATTTAGAAAGAGCGGGCAAGAAAGAAAAATCTGAAAAGCAGAAACTGGAAGCCGGGATATTGTCTCCAGAAGAAATCGGAAAATTTGAATTTTTAGTAGCCGACTCTCTTCATTATCCTGTATCGGTAAAGTTGGAGAAGCAAAGCAATTTTGATAGTTTTTTGGCTAGTTGGAGCCATTCCAATATATATGGCGCGGGAAAGCTTTTGGAGGCGCGAAGGTTATGGTTTGAAATGAAAAAAAGCGGAGCGGCTTTTGAAACATTTTTTGAAGATAAAATTAAAAAAATCGCTGACCAGGGCAGTGAAGCTAGTTATTATAGTCTGTGTGAACATATTAGGATTTATAAATCTTTAGGATATAAAAATGCGCCGGTTACCCTTGGAGGATTATTGAATCATAAGACTGTCTGGGCTGGTGCGGATGGAAGCGCTCAGCACGTTATTTTAGAATTTTTTGCGAGCCAAAAAGATCCGGCTGTCACTGAAGCGATTACCCGCTTTATAAAAAATGCCACTTCGGAAGAATATAAACGAAAAGTATTTTTAGACGGCGATTTAGGAGAAGCCGCCCGCGCCTTAAAGTCAGTTCTCGGAGACGGGGCTAAAGAAATTTTAGAAACGCTGGCTAACGAAGATCAGACTTTTTCCGGATGGTTTGAAAAAAGAAAAGCGGCTTTATTTAGCGAACAATCATATTACGCCCCCCTCAAATTAGTATTTGATGAATTTAATGAAAAAGCAGAGGCGCAAAGATTAAAGAATTTAGAGGAAGAGTATAAAAAAGCAGTGGCGGCCGGAGAGCCGAAAAAGTCTGTAGAACAGAGCGATTGGAGTTGGGGGCAGGAATTGGAACCGGAGCAGATTTATCACGGAGATGTTATTCAAGGGATGCCGGAAAAAGAAGAGCCAACTGGTTTTTCCGAATCTAGTTTTGGCCTTGCCGCCCGGTCACGCGAATGGGAAAGAGGAAAATTTCTTAATTTTTACGGCCGTTTTACTTCCAGGGCGGAACAGGGGGCGGAGGTAAATCGTGATACCTATTTAGCCGGGCTTTTGGCAACGGTTTCTGCCGCTGGCAAGGAGAAGCAGGAAGATTATTTAAATTTTCTTTCAGGAATCATTTCTAAAGAATTTGCGGAAACTAAGCTTCCGGAACAAATTAGTTCTGAAGATGGCTATCGTATGGCCGCGCTGGCTTTTGCCAGAGCTTTAAGTTTGGCGAATTTAGAAAATCGTCCGAATGACGCAGTGGCTGAAATCGGATTCTTAAAAGAATTTTTAAGCGTTTCGGCGGAAAAACTTGCCGATCCGAAAGAAATCGGTTTTATGATCGGGCTTTTCCGGCAGTTAAGCGAATTGCAGGGCCAGATTTCGGAAAAGGGAATAGCGGAAGAGCCAAAGCTTCCGGAAAGCGCTAAGGCATTTATGCTTTATCACCCATCTCTGGAAAAAAGCCGGCAAATACCGGACTTCCGGCAATTATTGGCAGAAAAAATCCGCTGGTATCTTGCCAATGATCTTTCTCATAATCTTACCGATCTGCAGCTTTCGCGGGAAAGAGAAAATATTTTGCCGATTACCGGACCGTCATTTGCAAGATTACAGGAAATTGCCAGGCAATATCAGGTAAATTTAAATTTATACCAAACTTTGGAAGAAGAAGACGTGCCGCTTTATTGGGAAGCCAAAGAAAAACTGGAGAATTTTGGAGCGGATCGGCTGGCTATTTTTGGAAGAGACGGCCGTTATTTTTTTACCGCGCTTAAAGCCGGCGAATTGGGATTAAAAACTAAAAAGATTAAGTATGTTGTTATTACCAGTCCGATGAAAGAGAGGGCTCGCGAGGATATTCAAGAGATGAAAATTATCGCGGAATATTTAAAGCAAAACGGCGTGACCTTGGAATTTACCTTTGTGGATTCCGGTTTTCGGGGATCGGTGCCGGAAATCGCAATTAAATCATTGGCAGAAGCCGGTGGAGTATCTTTATCGCGCGAGGCTATTGATGAAAAAATTAAATTATTTTCTTCCGCCATGATGGGGAGAAAAGAACTCTCAAGAAAACGACGCGGTAGCAGTGAGCAAGTTCATTCAATCGAACGTTTTGAGAACCGGCCAAAAGCAATTGATAAGCCTAGAATGTTAGTACTGGATGAAAAAGGGAAGTTGCAGCCGGAATTAAAACCCAGGGCAGTTAACGAGCAATTAAAAGCCTGGACCGCGGAACATTCTTCTTTTCGGAATTTTGCGCCGCGTTTGAATCCGGAAATGCGGATTAAGTATGACCGGGAAAATCCGATTAAGGGCCTTCATTTTATTCAGGAGTTGAGGGGCAATTATATCGGAACGCACATGATTCAAGTTTGGGAGGATGTCCAGAAAAGGAAATTTCTCTTAAAAGGCGGGCCGGAACATACAGTGCGGGCAGATTTTGTCGGCCAGAGGTTTTTGGAGCGAGTTGGAATAAGGGTTCCCAAAACCGAATTGATTTCTTTAGAGAGAAAGTTAAAATTAAAAATGGAATTTTTAGAAGGCTGGAGAGAGGGCGGGATTACTTTGCCCGAAGAGCATCATAACAATCCTAAAATTCAAGCGGGGCTGCTGGTGGATGCCTTGCTTGGACAATACGACCGGACTCCCTGGAACCTGCTATTTTCTAAGGATGGCGGAGTAGCTTTTATTGATAATGGCGCCAGTCTTTTTTCCCGGGCGCGGGGCGGACATAAGGGCTTTGATGAGCATTTCACCATTAAGCAGCTGGAAGAGATTTTAGCGAATCCGCAATTTGCGGGCAAACCGGTTAACGAGGCATACTATAGTTTAATTGAGATTAAAAACGGCCAGGTGACTGTAAAAAATAAATTGTTATTAGAGAATATATTAAAGCGTTTTGAGGAAATCGATGACGCGTTTATTCATTCAGTAATTGACGAAGCGGGTTTTTTGGACGGTGAAGGGTCTATCAAGGCATTGCAGGAAAGAATCGGGGATTTAAAAAATGATCTGCCTGATTTGTCCGGCGCTGACAGGATAAGAACTGAGGCCGCTATTAATACTTATTCTAAAGCAATACAAGCGGGCGGTGAGGCCGGTTATTTAAAAAAAGCCCTATCGCAAAGGCGAGATGATATTTTAGCCATATTCCGTAAATTAACGGCCGGCTAATTTATGTTTAAAGAAGAAACTTTAATAAAAGAATCACCCGAAGAGAATCTTTGGGAAAAGCTTAATAAAAAATTAATGCCGGAAGTTTTAGCTGGCACTGATTTTAAAATTCCTTATGAAGCTTTGCCAGCCCGTCAATTGGTTACCAGGGCAGAAATGGCCCAGGAGACAGGTTCCGAAAGGCATCCGTATCAGTATGTGGGCAGAAAAGTTAATCGCAAGTCTTTTATTAACCCGCTTTCCCAAAGGGAATACGTGATTATTAAGAGCAATCGCGGCGATTCCCCGCACTTATTTTTTTCTTTTCTGGGAGCGGCTGAAGGAAATCCGCCCGAATTCGATGCGGGCTTTGATGTTAAAAATCTTCAGATTAGGCAGAAGTCCCAGTTTTCGGATTTAGTTAAGGAGAAGCGGGAAGTGTGGCTTTCGCGGATTGTAACCGGATCTAATCTCAAAGGAGAAGAACATAAGCAATATAACTATTTAAATGTTGGCCAGAAAGATCCGATTATTGAGACTGTTTTCCGGGAAGATGCCCAGCCGGAGTTTGGAGAAAAATCTATTGATTATGTCACGCATGGCATTGTAGTCTCTAAAAAAGATCCTTCCAGATTAGTTTCTTTTATTAAAGTCCAGTCGCGCGATAGAAATAATGAGACGATTTTTGTTGCCGGTGAATATCAGGACGGCAATTTATTAAGAATTATCAGCAGGACAATTTTACTGGAGAATCTCCCCATCTTTGAAGAAATTTTACGGGAGAATCCGGAGTCGCTACTGAAAGTCTTGGAGCAGGCGCCAGCTGAAGAGGTCCCGAAAGAATTATCGCTGGCGGACGGGAAGGTGGTTTTACAATTACCGCAAAAGCTTAATGAAAGGAGGGTGATGGAAGATTTGGCCAGCGGCCGGCCAACCAGGTGGGCTGGCGGAGTGAAAATCCAAAGACAAGAAGATATAAATTTAGGTTCAGAAATATTGGTGGATCCGGAGGTGGATAAAGATTTGCATTCCATCCTGGAAAAGTTAAAATCTTCTTTTGGCCGGAGTCTGGTTAAAGTTTATTTTTATGGGAGTATCCCGCGCGGCTATAAGCAATTGCAATCGGATATTGATATTTTGGCAGTGGTAGAAACTAGATGGGATTTATTGCAATCTTTAAATGGGTTTTTAAAAGGTCCGCATGGCCAGGAGGAAAAGTTAATTCATGATGCGATTGGCAGTTATTTAGGCCCTTCTTCATCTTATCCTTTCCGTAACATTGAATTACATACTATCAGTAAAGAAGATTTTGAAAAGCCGTCCAGCTTAAAATTAGGCGATTTTTTGCGAAATGCTTCGCAGGATTGGGCTTTGCTTTATAACCGGGAAGATAAAAATAAATTTGGGGTATAATTAAATTAAGATGGAATTTCTAGCCGGTTTGATTCTAGTTACTTTTGGCGTTGCAGTTTTGTTATTTTCTTTCGGCGTGATTTCGGCGGTAGTGTACCCCATCCTTTGGTGGGGGATTATTTTTATTATTGATGCGCTTAATTTCTGGAAGTGGAAGCAATCTATTATTCATAATCAAACAAAAAAATTCTTTTTAATTCTTTTACCGTTATCCACGCTTTTTTGGCTTTATTATGAATTAGTCAATGTTGTATATCCGCAATGGGGTTATGCGGGGATAATTTCCGGAATTTGGATCCGGGTTCCGCTTTCGATTTTATCATTTGGAACAGTGATACCGATTATCGTAGAGATTCTTTGGTTTTTAAACGGTCCGGTGGAACGGTTGCCGTTTTCCGAGAAAAATTTGAGTTTAATAAAAAGATATCCGGTTGTCTTTATGTCCATCGGATGGATTTTTTTAGTTCTGCCGCTTTTCAGCAACAATTTTTATTTGAATCAGCTGATGTGGTTAGGGCCTCTTTTTATGCTGTTGCCGTTTGTCAGCGGCCCAAGGGAATCTATCAACAAAGATTTTTGGTGGCTGGCGGTAGCTACCGGATTAACCGGCGGTTTTCTTTGGGAATTTTTAAATTATTGGGCTGGCGGGAAATGGCAATATATTATTCTTCCGGATGCGCCGCATATTTTTGAGATGCCGGTTTACGGCTATATAGGTTTTATACCTTTTGCCATGAGTACTGTCGCATTGTATATCCTGGCTAAGAATTTTATTCCATCCCGCTGGTCAGCCGGTTTGTTATTATATTTTTTGGCTGCCCTGCTTTCTTATCTTTTTGTGATTCTGTCTTGATTATATTAATAACAGGATTAGAGAAATTAGTGTTAAAATTAAATAAAGGCCGGAAAATTGATTTCTAATTAATATATTATGAGAACATTTTTAAAATTAACTGCCGTTATTTTTGGAATTATCGCTTTATTACATGGACTGCGCTTAGTTTATGGCTGGGAGGCGGTAATCGGCGGCGTGGAAATTCCGCTTTGGGCCAGCGCAGCCGCTTTTTTAGCGGCGGCGGTTCTTGGCTGGGGCTTGTGGCGAGAGTCCAGATAGATTTAAAAAACAGCCTAGCGGCTGTTTTTTGCTTTTTGTTCCAGGATATTCAAAACATTGATAGCAACCCGTTCTATCATTTCTTGTTCCGATATCTCGGTGGTATTCAGAAGGTGGAGCTGAGGATATTGGGGCGAAAGCTGTTCATAGGCAATTCGGTATCTTTCTACCAGAGTTTGAATAGTTTTGGGATTGGTGGTTTCTCCTAGCTTGCTAGAAAGCGCAATGCGGAGTTCGCGCTCCATTGCGATTTTCGGATCGGCGATCATGAAATAGGCGACATCGATTTTATCCACCCAGAACTGGGACAGAAAAAATGACTGGATTAATTTTTTTTGATTTCCAGCTAGCCTTAATTTTTCTTCCCAGTACATCATCCAGCAATAAACATCGAATATTCCGCGGTCGAAAATGACAATGTCATACTGGTGGCTGCTGGACAGGTCAATTAAGAGTTCCAGAGCATATAAGCCGGTCCGTATATTATAAAGCGGAGTGGTTCTGGAAATGTGACGGATAACTTCAGCGCCTTCCTGTGGTCGTAGCACGCGGAAACCTTGCCGCCGGAAAAATTTATCTAGTTCGGTAATGGTAGTGGTTTTTCCGGCCGAAGGAGACCCTGTGAATTCCAGGAAAAACGGCCGAGGCAGGAATTTTTCGTCATAGCGGAGATCGGTTTTCAGATATGCGAGTATTCTCTTGGCCTTTTCTTCAAAGGCAGCTTCTCTCTCCATATTTCCGTTTTGTTAAGGTGCTGATTTATTGTTAATATTAAGGCAAAATTCATTTATGTCAAAGAGGAATATCAATATGGTTATTGGGCTTGATTTGGATGGGGTATTAGTTGACCATACTGATTTAAAAATCCGTTTGGCGAAAAGATTGGGTTTTAATTTGTTGCCAAAAGACACTCCAACCGAGGTAATGAATAAGATTTTGCCTGAAGGGCGCTGGCGGGAATTGCAGCATTTGTTATATTCAGATCCGAAATTATCGCTTTTGTCTCCTTTAATGCGGGGCGCAAAATCCATGCTTAATAATTTCCAAAAAAATAAGATTGATTATCTGCTGATTTCCAGGAGAAAAAGCACCGTTCAAGCGCTGAAGCTTTTGGAAAAGCGTGGTTTATGGCCTGAATATTTCAATGATAAAAATACTTTTTTTGTAGTTGAGCCGGAAGACAAAAATATTAAGGCCGCTGAATTCGGGGTAACTCATTATATAGACGATGAAAGGCGGGTATTGGAAAAATTGGCAGATGTGAGGCATAGATTTTTATTTGACCGCCACCGGGTTTTCCCGGAAACAGACTTTTATAAAAAAATTCATTCTTGGCCGGAGTTTTATGAATACCTAAGTTAAATCATGAAAAGATTTTCTCTTATTGCAATTGGAATAATTTTATTGTTTTTAGTTGTCTGGATTGGGATATTTTATTGGCGCAATTTGCGCGGCATCGGCCCGGCTATTAATAAGCCGGCGGAGGATATTTCAAAAATTATTAATACTACCGGTATGCCATTGCAATTGCCGCCCGGATTTTCTATTTCCGTTTTTGCGCAAAACTTGGAATCTCCGCGAGTTATGGCTTGGGATCCAGGGGGAAATTTATTAGTTAGCATTCCTTCGGCCGGGAAAGTAGTAGCTTTGCCTGATAAAAATAGAGATGGATTGGCGGATGAAGCTGTAACGGTTATAGAAAATTTAAATCGTCCGCACGGGCTTGCTTTTAAATGCGCTGAAAAATGCAAGCTGTATATCGCTGAAACTGACCAAGTGGCAATTTATGACTACGATGATAAAGACTTAAAAGCAATTAATAAAAGGAAAATTATCGATTTGCCGGGCGGCGGGAATCATGTAACCAGAACTTTGATGTTTTTACCGCCGCCAAACGATGATAAGCTTTTGATTTCTGTCGGTTCCGGCTGTAATGTGTGCAATGAAAGTGATTGGCGGCGGGCAAAAATTTTGGTTGCAGATGCGGATGGGGGCAATTTAAAGGGGTTTGCGGCCGGTCTCAGAAATTCGGTATTTATGGCCTTGCATCCTGTTAGCGGAAAGGTTTGGGCAACTGATATGGGACGCGATCTATTGGGAGATGATTTGCCGCCGGATGAAATTAATATTATTGAAAAGGGGAAAAATTACGGCTGGCCAATTTGTTACGGGAAAAACGTTCATGACGCGGAGTTTGATAGGAATGTATATATTAGGAACCCGTGTACAGAGCCGTTTGAGGCGGCATCTTATATAGATATTCCGGCGCACTCGGCGCCATTGGGGTTGGCTTTTATTCCAGAAGAGGGGTGGTCTCAGCAATATTGGCACAATTTATTGGTTGCTTACCATGGATCTTGGAATCGCAGCGTCCCGACTGGTTATAAGATTGTGCGTTATAAATTTGATAATCAGGAAGCTTATTTTGGCGAAGAAGATTTTATTACCGGCTGGTTGCGCCCGGATGGGACAGCAGTCGGCCGGCCGGTGGATATTTTAGTCCAACCCGGAGGAAAAATCTATATCTCCGACGATAAAGCGGGAGTTGTTTATTTGGTAAAATATCAGGCGCAAGAATAGTAATTTGCGTCACAGTTAATTTGGTGGTATACTTTAATCATATGAAATCGATACTGGCCATTCTTCTTATTGTAGTTCTTGCCGCTATTGCTATTTTTGGTTTTTCTACAATGGCTCATGGGCATGGCTGCGTTGCCGAAATGCTTCAGGGTAAGATTTGCACAAGCAACAACCCTTTTGCGGTGGTTGGATTCCATATGCAGGCATTTCACACCTTTACTAGAGCGGTGGCGGGCTGGGCTTCGATTTTTCTAACTGCATTGGCCTTTATTTTGCTTGGCTTAGCTTTTACGGCATCTCTAGTCTCGCCGCATTCAGATTCTTTTTGGAGATTGGGCGCGGCAGTGGTTCTGGGCAGTATCAATCAACCTTTACTCAGTTGGATTGCTTTGCATGAGAATAGTCCGGCGTTAGTTTCGGGCGCTTAATCGGAGTTGTTTGTCGACAGCTTCCGGTTTTGCCGTCCTCTAACCCCTTTTACGGGGCATTTTATTTTTTTAAAATTAATTTTTTAGTTATTATGCAACATTACAAAGAAGTCATTATAATCACCCTCGTTACTTTCTTGGTTTTTGGCGGAATTATTTGGTTGGCATCTTCAGATTCTTCAAGCAAGAATCTTCAGACGGCATCCGTGTCATCGGTTTCGGAAAATAAATTAGTTGCTGATGAGTCTAATTTTGATTTTGGCGATATTTCTATGGCTGATGGCAAAGTGAGCAAGGTATTCACTCTTAAAAATAGATCGGAGAATCCGCTGACGATCAATAAAATTTATACTTCCTGCATGTGCACCACGGCGACGCTGATGCTGAAGGATGGGAAGGCTCGCGGGCCGTTCGGCATGCCCGGGCATGGAGTTGTGCCGCGTATTAACCAAGTTATTTCCGGAGACGAGGAAGTAAGAATTGAAGCCACTTTTGATCCGGCGGCGCATGGTCCGGCTGGCGTGGGTCCGATCCAGCGCTCGGTTTATGTAGAAACCGATTCCGGAGAAGTTGAATTGGGATTTACGGCAGTGGTCCGGCCGTAGAAATTAATCTTTGCGAAAACTATGTCTAATTGTCATGAGCCGCTTAATAATCAAAGCGGCAATAATGCAAAATCAAAATTAGGATTTTTGGTTGGGGCGGTTATTTTGCTGGCCGGATTATTTTTCTTTTTCCGTTTTACCGGAGCCGGCACGGCATTTTTGTGGAGTTTCAGCAATGGCGGGAAATGGCTGCTGCCTCTGGTATTGGTGTCTTCCTTGCTAGATAGTATTAATCCCTGCGCTTTTTCGATTCTAATTTTAACGATCGCTTTTTTGCTTAGTATCGGTAAACTGCGGTCGGGTATCCTTAAGATTGGCGGAATGTACATATTCGGCATTTTTCTGGTTTATATCTTGATCGGCCTCGGGATTTTGCAGGTTCTTCATCTTTTTAACACCCCGCATTTTATGGCAAAAGTAGGGGCGGGATTGCTGGTGGTTTTAGGATTGATTAATCTGATGAATGAGTTTTTCCCGGCTTTTCCGGTCAAATTGCGGATACCGCAGGCGGCGCATCATAAAATGGCAGAATTAATGGAAAAGGCGTCTTCGCCAACGGCCTTTTTACTTGGTGTTTTAGTCGGGTTATGCGAGTTTCCTTGTACTGGAGGACCGTATCTGATGATTCTTGGTTTGCTGCATGATAAAGCGACATTTATCAGCGGTCTTGGCTATCTCCTTCTATATAACGCGATTTTCATTTTGCCATTAGTTATCATTCTGCTGATTGCAAGCAATCAATTGCTTTTGGCTAAGGTGCAGGAATGGAAAAAGGCAGAAACCCATAATATGCGTCTTTGGGGAGGCATAGCAATGGTCGTCTTGGGTTTATTAATTTTCTTTTTGTAAATTGATATGGATAATCAAAAAAATTTGGAAGCATTGATTAAAAAAATTGAAGCATTGAAGAAATCTGGACAAATCGATTTATCAACGGAAGAGGATTTGAGTATTGCGGTCATGAACCTGATTAGTTTGGAAGAACATTTCTTTTTCACGGGAGCTAAAACTGGTAAGCCGGAATATTTTGATCTGCTAAATGATGCCCGCGCGATCAGAAAGGTATTGCTAGGAAAGATGATTGATAAACACGAGGGAGAAACCTGGTGTATTTCTAAGCATTTACTTGCAACTGCCATGAGACTTATTGAAGTCGGCACTAAACTTCACTCGGAAAATAAAAAAACCGAGGCGCAAGAAGTCTTTTCGCAAGCCTATAAAATTTATTCAATGTTCTGGGGTCTGCGGCTGAAGCTGATAGATGTTTCCGGTTTTAAAAAGGCCGCGGCGGAAGAGAAGCCATGGACGTTGCAGGATATCGTAAATAAATTGGTTGATTGCTGCGATGAATAAATATAATTTTCTTGAGAAAACTTATATTGCTTCAATTATAGTTTTAGTTTCCGCCTTTTCCATTTGGTGGATTTCATGGAATAATAGAAATACCGATACTATCATGGATTCATTTGCGCAATGTTTAGCGGATGAAAAAATTGTAATGTATGGAGCGAATTGGTGTTCGCATTGCCAGAACGAGAAAAAACAATTCGGACGCTCTTTCCGGTTCGTGCCTTATGTTGAATGTCCAAAAGATCCAAAGCGTTGTTTGGCTGCGGGAATTGAGTCTTTCCCGACTTGGATTTTTCCGGATGGCAAAAAATTAGTCGGAGAACAGGGCTTGGAGAATTTAGCTAAAGAGAGCAGGTGTAAATTAAACAATTAATAAATTTATGGAAGAACAAAATCAAAATATAGAAAATCAAAAGAATTATTTACCGTTTAGCCTGATTTTATCATTAGTGATTATGGCTTTTGCATGGATATACACTAATGGTTTGGGGGCTCCGGTTAGCCGCCAGACGGCAGCGATTACAAAGCAAATCGGTTCACAAACGGAATTTGAGGAGCGGGTTTTGCCGTCCAACGGCGTAGAGTTGCCAGTAGTGTGGGGAGATCTGGGCAGGCGGCTGGCGGAAAGCGGCGTGATGGATCAAGAAAAATTTGAGGAAATTTATTCCCAGCGGGGCGGAATAAATGAAGAAGAAAGAAAACTGCTTTACGGAGCCGATAATGGAAGATTGAAGATTACCCCGGAAAATTCAGGTTTTCTTTTGAATTTGCTGTGGGGTTTGGGGCTCGGCAATAAAAGTGAAGTTTTGGAGGAGGGGCCGATGTCAGATCCGCGTTACGGCGGCGCCGGCAGGTTTGCTTCTACCGGAGGATGGACAGCGGCCGTCGGTGATGCGATGGACCATTATTCCGCGCATGAATTTTTACGGCTGACTACGGAGCAGAAGGCTTTAGTGGAAAGAGTTTCAAAAAATGTTTATCGCCCGTGCTGTGGAAATTCAACTTATTTTCCCGATTGCAATCACGGCATGGCCATGCTTGGTCTTTTGGAGCTTATGGCTTCGCAGGGAATTTCTGAAGCCGAGATGTATAAGGTTGCGCTCCGGGTAAATTCTTATTGGTTTCCGGATACTTATTTGACGATTGCGCAATACTTTAAACAAAAAGGGGTTGCTTGGGATGTTGTTAACCCCCGGGAAGTTTTGGGGGCTGATTTTTCCAGCGCACTTGGTTTTCAAAGAATTCTTTCCCAAGTACAGCCGGTTCAAGGTGGCGGCGGAGGTGGTTGCGGGTTATAGGAATCAATAACTAAAAATTATGAAGAATAATTCAGCGAATAATCTTTTAGCGGCAAGCATAGTCATGGCCGCGTTATTGGTTTCTGCTTCCTGGATTTATTCGGTCAGTAAACAAGTTTCTGCCAAGACGCAAGGGGTTCGGCAGGCTGATCAAAAAGAAATTTCAACGCCGATAAAAGGCGGCGGGGGATGTGGTATATAATTATAAATATGCCAGTGAATAGCATAAAAATATGGCTAGTGGCTGCTGCCTTTATCCTTTTTTCGATTATTCTAATCGGTCTTTTTAGCCTTTGGACCTCGCCGCAGTTTATTCCCGGCTTGTCTCTGGCATTTCTTGCCGGCATTTCCATGATTTTTCTGCCATGCACTTTCCCATTGATATTTATCATTGTGCCACTTGCGCTTTCTAAAAAAAATGGCAAGGGGATTCTAATGGCATTGCTTTTTGGAGCAGGACTAACGTTAACTTTTACTATCTATGGCATGGCCTTGGGTTGGCTCGGCGGTTTTATTGAGTTATATAAGATCATCAGTTATATGCTTATTGCCGGCGGGATGGCGGCGTTGATTTTCGGTCTTTCAGAACTTGATCTGATTAAATTCAAATTACCCTTTAAGCAAACAATCCTCCCGGTTTTTTTACAGGATAAAAATGATTATATCCGCAGTTTCTTTTTGGGGTTTTTCCTTGGTAACGCCGGAGTGGGTTGTCCTAACCCGGCTTTTTATATTATTTTTGGTTATGTCGCTACGCTGGGAAATCCGGTTATTGGCGCATCGCTGGGCGCGTTGCATGGCTTAGGAAGAATGGTGCCGCTATTATTTTTTGTAGTCTTGGCGGTTTTGGGAGTTAATGCCATGAATTGGCTGAGTGCTTACCAGATAAAAGTTAAACATTGGGTTGCTTGGGCATTGGTTGGATTAGGATCGTTTATTTTCACTTATGGCGCATTTGGAATGGCCTGGTTCGAAAACTCAATCATTCATCAGTCTTGGAATAGGGCGCTGGAAATTATTTTCCCGAAAATTGCCGAATCATCCATCATTGAAGCGTCATTGAATTTGCCGGAGGGGATTGGCGGGATTATTCCCTGGATTGTTTTTGCCGCCATCATTAGCGCAATTATTTTATGGGATGCGGCTTATAATAAGGAATATAATAATTTAGATCAATAAAACAAAAATGAAATTTTTTATTACTTATCTTTTTTTAGTGCCGATATCCGCGTTTGCTCATGAACTCGGCGAGGCGGAAGAGGAAATAACTAATTTGGCCGAAGCTGAATTGGCAGGCCCGATTACAGCATTGCTTATTATTGTTTTTACAATTATTATTTCGCGGCGGATGCGTCACAAAAGGTCAATGAATATCAAAAATTAATAGATTTAAATAACTTTTATGAAGGAAGACCAGATAATTTGTCCGGTTATGAAAATTCCTGCGGACAAGGAGTTTGCGGAAAAAATGGGGTGGGTTCGGGAATATAAAGGAAAAAAGTATTATTTTTGTTGTGATAGCTGTCCGGCAGAGTTTGATAAAAATCCCAATAAATATATTACAGAAGATTCTTCCGAGAATAAGGTCGGCTAATAAATTAATAAAAAAATTATGATTAAAGTAACGTTGATCAGGCCAAAGGGGTGTACCCATTGCATTGCAGTCAAGAAAGTCTTAGAAAAATTGTTAAAAGAAAATTCAAATTTAGTTGTTGAGGAAATAGATATGGTTACGCCGGAAGGACAGGCGCTGGTTCAGAAGCATGGCATTCTTTCAAGCCCTGGCATTTTGGTTAATGATGAATTTTTTATGATGGGCGGAGCGACCGAAGACCAGTTTCGGAAAAAGTTTGAGGGCTTAAGATAATAAATGAGCTATGGAGCATTATAAGATCATAATTGTTGGCGGCGGATTGAATGGTCTCGGATGCGCCAAGCGTTTTCAGGAGAATGGCGCCGATTTTAGATTAATTACCGAAGATATCGGTGGGCGCATCAAGACTTCTCCGGATGGCGAGACGAATTATGGAGCTTATTACGTTACCGCTGATTGCCATAATATTCTGCCTTACATTGAAAAGGTGAATTTGATGCATTTTGCCAAGGCACATTTTCATCGCGGCCAGGAGCATTATCATGCTTATTCTTTGCGGATGCTGAAGCATATTCCGGCTGGAATAAAATTATTGCGGGAACTTTTTAAATTCCGCAGCCACGTGCAAAAAATTCGCAAGCAAGCGCTGGATGTTTCTTATCAAAAATTAATAGAAGCCGACCCCTATCTTAAAAAATTCTATCATCAAAAAGCTGCGGATTATATAAAAGAAAAGGGATTGGAAGATCTAACTAAGGAATATTTGGAGCAATTTTTATGGGCAGCGTATTTTACTAATCCGCGGGAAGTTTCTGCGGCTATCTTTCTCGCTGTTTTGGACACAATTATTGTCCCGAGCTGGTCTTTTAAATTCAATTTTGGAAAGCTTACGGCGCCTTTTCGGGATAAAATAACTTTGGATTCAGTTGTAAAAGTAAGGCGGTTGGATAATCAAAAATTTAAAATCGAAACCAAATCCGGCAAAGCCTACGGTGGTGATATTTTAGTCCTTGCCACGCCGATGAATATTGCTAATCAATTAGTAAAGCCGCAAAGAATTAAAGACGGAATTAATGTAAATTATTACCATCTACGGGGAAGGATTAAAAAAGAATACAATGTTCCCTGGTATAATTTTTTTCCGATAGAAGAAGAGGCGGCGATTTCTCGTGAACCAAATGGCACCTATCTCTATTTTTACGGGAGCAAAGATAATATTGCCAAATATTTCGATGAACGGGAGATCATTGCTAAGGGCGAGTGGCGGCCGGCGCTTTTCTTCCATGGGAATGAATATATAAACGAAAATCCCGAACCTAATCTATTTTTAGCTAATGACCACAATGTGGCCGGCACAGAGGATGCTTTTATTAACGGCCATTATATCGCCTCACTTGTCTTAAAAGTATTAAATAAAGGGTCGTTAAATTAATTTTAAAAAAATATTTATGCAATTAGATGTTTCAAAATTTGCGAAAGCCGCTGCATTAGGAATGGGTATTGTCTATTTAATTTGCGCCGCATTTGTGTATTTATGGCCAGAGTTTTCTTTGCAATCGTTCGGTTGGTTAGTTCATCTGGTAAATGTAGATAAGTTTGCCGGTGATGTAGCTGTAACCTTCGGGGGATTTGTGGCTGGACTTATTCAGGCGGTAGTTTATTCTTACCTAGGCGGCTGGCTTTTTGCTTCGTTATATAACCGTTTATAAAAATTATGTTTGATCAGCACTACGCTTGGCTGGTATGGAGTCTAATGCTTTTGGCCATCTGGCTCGCGGTCTACTTTTTTTTGCGGAATCAAGAAAGCCGTAAAGAGATGTTGAGGGTTAGCTTGTGGACATCGCTTCTTGGCGCAACTGAGCCGCTTTTTGTTCCGGAATATTGGAGCCCGCCGTCTTTATTTGATTTAGCGTTGAGAACAGGATTTGATATTGAAAGTTTTTTATTTTCTTTCGGAATAGGCGGATTGGCAGTAGTTATCTATGAGAATTTTTTCCCAACCTTGCATGAAGCGATGTCTGATGAGGAGCGCCGGCATTCCCGTCACCGATATCATTTTTGGGCATTAGTTTCTGGGCCGATAATTTTTGTCTTGCTTTTAATTTTCACTGATTGGAATCATATTTATTCCGCGTCTGTGGCATTAGTTGGGGCCGGTCTTTTTACCCGGTATTGCCGCCCCGATCTTAAAAATAAGATGTTTGTCAGCGCTATTATTTTTATTGGTTTATATTTCATATATTTTTTAACCTTGACCATTCTTTATCCTGGTTATGTTGAGCAAGTTTGGAATTTGTCCGCTATTTCTGGCATTTTAATCTTCGGCGTGCCAATAGAAGAATTAATTTTCGCGTTAAGCTTTGGCTTTTATTGGCCGAGTGTGTATGAACATCTAAAATGGTATAGAATTAAAGTAACATGAAAAAACTATCTTATTATTTGATTTTAATTGTAGTTGCGGGGTTGGCTACTGTCTCTTTTTGGGTATACCAGAAATATTTCCGGCAGGAAAAACCGGCGTTTTTGTTATTCCCGGTTGAACGCGGAAGTATTCAGGAAGTGGTGAGAGTAAGGGGGGAAGTCGTGTCACAAAAAGAATTTAACTTAGAGCTTCCCTTTTCCGGGATTATTGAAAAGATTTATGTTAAGGAAGGACAAAGCGTTTCTAAGGGTGCCCCGCTGGTAAAATTGGAAACCACCGACTTGGAGATAGAAATACAAAAATTATCAGCTGTTTTGGATCAAAGAAAAGCGAATTTAAATAAGCTTTTATCGGGCGCAACTCAGGAAGAGATAAACATCTCGGAAGCAAAGGTTTCCAGCGCTAAAATCGCATTAGAAGATGCCAAACAGGGATTGATTGATAAAATTCAGGATGCTTATACAAAATCCGACGATGCCATTAAAAGTAAAACCGATCAGTGGTTCAGTAATCCGCGAAGTTCTAACCCGCAAGTTAACCTTTCATTATCGGATGGCCAGCTTAAAACCAGTTTGGAATCTGGGCGGGTAGCAATTGAATCAATGCTGGTTGCTTGGAATATTTCGCTGTCTCTGCTTAACAAAAGCAGTAATTTAAGTGACTATGCTTTTACGGCTAATAAGAATTTAAATCAAACTAAACAATTTTTGGATATTACGGCAATCGCGATTAACACTCTTACTCCCGGAGCTAATCTTACCCAAACTGCAATTGATTCCTGGCGATCAGATGTATCTACGGCTCGGGCCAATATCAATACGGCTTTGACCAATTTTTCTTCGGCGCAGGAAAAATTACGGAGCGCCGAATCTAGTTTATCGGTCGCTGAGAATGAATTGATTTTTAAGAAATCTGGTACGCGAAAAGAAGATCTTGACGCGGCTCAGGCTGGAATTAAAGAAGCAGAAAGTCAGATTGCTTCAGTAAGAGATAAAGTGCGGAAATCAATATTATCTGCTCCGGCCCAGGGGATGTTGAATAAGATCTGGCTGGAAGAGGGGGAAATTTTCCGTCCGGGCCAGCCGGCAGTTTCCTTGAATGCCTTGGGTCAAAAAATTCAAGCCGATGTTTCCGAGTTGGATATATATAAAATCCGGGAAGTTAACGGCAATAATGTTGCGGTTCAGTTTGACGCGTTTCCCGGGCAGGATTTTAAGGGCAAGGTATTTTCTATTGAACCGAAAGAAATTATCAAGGAAGGCGATAAATATTACCGGATTATTATTTATTTAGAGAAGTCGGATGAAGCGGTTCGTAATGGCATGAGTGCGGATCTTAAAATAATGACTTCTTTTAAAAATGATGTTATTAAAATTCCAGCTTTGACGGTTTATGAAAAAGGAGGAAAAAAATTCGTCAAAGTGTTGCCGTCGGGACAGAAAGCTGCGGGTACCGGAAGCGTTTTACTGGATAGCGAAATAGAAACCGGAATATCTGACGGAGAATTGGTTGAGGTAATCAAGGGACTTACAGACGGACAGACGGTTGCTGTTTCGGCTGAATAATACACAAAAATTTCATTTATGAGCGGATGGTCTGATCAAAAAATTGATCCTGTTTGCGGAATGGATCTCGCGGAATTTTCCGATCTTATTACTATTATTCGTAAGGGGAAATCGGTTTATTTTTGCAGCGGGGGATGTGGGGGCCGGTTTAAAAAAAATCCGGAAAAATTCCTGGGCGAACCATTGATCCGTCTAAGTGCGGTGTGGAAGGTATTTAATACCGGCAAGGCGGAAACTATGGCATTGCAGGGATTGGATCTCCATGTTTGGGAAGGAGATTTTGTTTCTATCATTGGCGCCAGCGGTTCCGGAAAAAGCACAGCTTTGAATATGATTGGACTCTTGGATCGCCCGACTTCCGGTAAAATTTTTTTTAAAGGAAAAGATATTTCTTTGTTCTCGGATGAAGAACGCGCTGAGCTTCGTTCCAGTGTTTTTGGCTTTGTTTTCCAACAATATAATTTAATACCCTGGCTGACCGCTTATGAAAATGTGATTTTGCCGCTGGTATTTGCCGGGACAAAGATTGATGAGAGCAGATTGGAGGCGAATTTCCGGGAGGCTGGCTTGAAGGAGCGGATGACGCATCGCCCCTTTGAATTATCTGGCGGCGAACAGCAGCGGACTGCGTTGCTTCGGGCCTTGGCTAATGACCCGAAAATAATTTTAGGTGATGAGCCGACTGGAAATTTGGATTCTGCAACTGGCAATAAAATTTTAGAAATGCTGGTTAATCTGAATAAAATTCAGAAAAAAACTTTAATTATCATAACTCACGATGCAGATATTGCCGGAAAGGCGGATCAAGTCATTACTTTAAAAGATGGTCGTTTAGTGCGAAATCACCAAGTTCATCAAAAGATTTATACCGAATAGTTTATGCTAAAGAAATTTTTATCTTTAACCTTAAAAAGTATCCGTTACCGCCCGATCCGCGGTTGGCTCACGATTTTGGGCATTATTATCGGAATAATGCTGGTAGTTATTATACTTTCCCTAAGTTCCGGAATTAAAAATAGTATCGCTAAGACCCTGCAAATGTTTGGATCTGATTTAATTATTATCCGTCCGGGTAAGGTTACTAATCCTATAGAATCTGTCGCTACGTTAGTGGGTGGAGCCAGATTCAGAGATCAGGATATCCTGGCTTTGGCGAATATAAGAGGCGTCAGATTTGTGGCGCCAATGGATATAGCGGTTGTTAATAGCGAATTTCGAGGCGAGAAAAAACCCGTCATGATTCACGGTGCCCCATGGAGTAAATATAAATTAATCTATGAAGAGTCGCAGGGATTAAAATTACACGATGGTCGCTGGCCGGAAAATGAAGATATCAATGAAGTAGTAATCGGCCATAGGATTGCGGAAGATCTTTTTAAAAATAAAATGAGAGTTGGCGAGGAAATAATTTTAAAATCTAAAAGAATGAAGGTGGTGGGCGTGCTTTCGCCGATTGGGGAGCAAATGGCGGATAACGTTGTATATGCGTCTTTAAATATGTTCCGTCAATTAACTGGTGCGCGGCCGGGGATTATTTCTGCCGCTATTAAAATTGAACCGGGTGTTAATCCGGATTTAGTTACCAAGCAGATTGAATTTCAGTTAAGCCAGCAAAAAGCAGTGGAAGATTTTTCTGTGCTGACTCCGGAGAAAATCGGCAATATTATCGGGGATGTTTTAACTATCGTGGAAACAGTTCTGTTTGTTATTGCCCTTATCTCGTTATTAGTTGGCGCTGTCGGCATTATGAATACGATGTACACAGCGGTTTTGGAACGGACAAAGCAAATAGGAGTTATGAAAGCAATTGGCGCATCTTCCGACAGTATTCTGTCGCTCTTTTTGATCGAGTCCGGGATGATAGGTTTAGTTGGCGGAATTTTGGGTATTATTTTAGGTGTGACTGCAGCTTATTTGGTCGGATTAATCGCAGCTCAATTTGGTATTCGGGGATTATTTTCATTTGCCGCCTTAGACCTCTTCGGATTTTTAGTTATTTTAATTATAACTTTTATTACCGGTATAGTTTCCGGTTTGTTGCCGGCTCGGCAAGCTGCTCAAATGGAACCGGCGGAGGCATTAAGATATGAATAGGTCTTGACAAGTAATACCCCCCTAGGGTATCATGGGAATATGAAAGAAGCGGTAAAGAGAAGGGCCATGAGGAGATTAAAAATACTTGAAGGGCAAATACGCGGCCTTCAAAAAATGATCGATGAGGATGCATATTGTGTTACGATCTTGCATCAATCTTCCGCGGTAAAGCAGGCGCTTTCAGGTATTGAGGACCTGATTTTAGAGCATCATCTTGCTACGCATACGGCGGATCAGATGAGGTCGGGCAGCATTTCAAGGTCAGTGAAAGAGATTTTAGATATTTATAAACTTTCAAAGCGAAAATAATATATGGATTGTTGCAATATGGAAAATAAAAATAATCAGATGGCGAATGAAGATAAAGAGGTGTCTGAGGGGATAATTTATACCTGCCCGATGCATCCGGAGATTCAGCGGCAAAAACCGGGTCTTTGCCCGGAGTGCGGAATGAAGCTGGTACCCGCAGAGAGAAAAGAAGGGAAATCCGTCGATGCTGAATCTATTGCGGACAAACATGCTGGGCACAGTACTCAGATGTTTTTGCGGAAATTCTGGATTAGCTTAGCCCTGACTATTCCGGTAGTGCTTTATTCGGAACTTCCTGCAAGATTTTTGGGTTGGCAAGCTCCGGCATTTCTCGGTTCTGATTATATTCAGCTTGCCCTGAGTACAATTGTATTTTTTTATGGCGGCTGGATATTTACGCGCGGGGCATGGCTGGAGGTTAAGGGACGCCTTCCCGGGATGATGACCTTGATTGGCATTGCAATCTGGGCGGCGTATATTTACAGTGTTTTACAAATTCTTTTAATTCGGCTAGGTACCATTACCGGTGAGCCAAGCACTTTGTTCTGGGAGCTGACAAGCTTGATTACCATAATGCTTTTGGGTCATTGGATAGAAATGCGGTCAGTGCAGGGAGCGCAGCGCGCTCTTAAAGAACTTTCTAAATTATTGCCGGATACCGCGGAGATATTAATGAAGAACGATAAAACCAAGATCGTTCCTATTAGTGAATTGAGGGTTGATAATGTAGTTTTGGTCAGGCCTGGCGGAAAAATTCCGGCGGATGGGATGATAATTGATGGAAGTTCGGACATTAATGAAGCCATGGTTACCGGTGAATCCAAGCCGGTTGCAAAGAAAAAAAATGACGAAGTAATTGCCGGAACCATCAATGGCGACGGCAGCCTCAAGGTACGGATAACTAAAATAGGAGAAAATACATTTTTATCCGGAGTTATGAGATTGGTGGAAGAAGCGCAAGCGTCTAAATCGCGTATTCAAATTTTATCCGACCGCGCCGCATTCTATCTGACTATTATAGCGATTGTCAGCGGACTATCCTCTTTTTGGTATTGGATTTTCGTCGGGGCGGGAGCGATTTTCGCCTTAGAGCGTTTTGTTGCCGTGCTGGTAATCGCCTGTCCGCATGCTTTGGGCCTCGCTGTTCCGCTGGTGGCTTCCATATCTACCACAAAATCCGCGCAAAATGGATTGTTGGTGCGGCAAAGACTGGCGCTGGAAGCCGCCCGTAAGATTGATGTCGTGCTTTTTGATAAAACCGGAACTCTTACCAGGGGCGAGTATGGCATAGATAAAATAATTCCCAATCCGCAGTTTCCTATATTTAAATTTGCTTTGTCGCAATTTACTATGCCCAGGAGGACGGATATTCCGGCTGCCGGATACCAGTTGCTGCAATTCGCCGCTTCAGTGGATAATCGGTCTGAGCATTTTGCCAGTAAGGCGATAGTCAAAGAAGCTGAGAGATTGGGGGTGGAATTATTGCCGGTAGAAAATTTTGAGAGATTGCCGGGTAAGGGCGTCAGGGGGGTGGTGAAGAGTATTACAGTGGCGGTTGGCGGAGAAAAGATTTTAAAAGAGTTTAAAGCGGAAATTCCGGAGGAATTGAAATCTCAGATTTTGGATTTAGCCCGGCAAGGCAAAACGATTAATTATGTAATAATCGGAGATCAGCCGGCTGGCGTTATTGTGCTGGCGGATATAATCCGGGAAGAATCCAAAGAAGCAGTCAAAGAATTAAAAAATTTGGGAGTAAGAACGGCAATGCTTACCGGTGATTCCGAAGAAGTTGCGCATTGGGTGGCCAATGAATTGCAGATAGACGAATATTTTGCCAGGGTGCTTCCGGAAGATAAGGTTGATCGAGTTAAGCGGCTTCAATCGCGTGCTTTAAAAGTTGCTATGGTTGGCGACGGCATTAATGATGCCCCGGCTCTTACTCAGGCGGATTTGGGAATAGCAATCGGCGCCGGTACTAATGTGGCGATTGAATCGGCAGGGATTATTCTAGTGAGAAATGACCCCCGGGATATCGTAAAAATTATTAAACTTTCCCGTCTGACCTATAATAAAATGATCCAAAATCTTTTTTGGGCTACCGGTTATAATCTTATAGCTTTGCCATTGGCGGCCGGAGTTTTGGTATCAAAAGGTATTCTGCTTCAGCCGGCGATTTCCGCAGTTTTTATGTCGCTTTCAACGGTTATTGTAGCCGTCAACGCTATTCTTCTCCGTAGGCATCGATTATAAAGACGTAACCATGGCCGGTTTTCTTGTATCTTTGTAGTTTGTCTTTGTACAAGTTTTTATATTAAAAGCGCTTTGTCTTTATTGCCTGCTTTCTGCAATTACCTCAATTATTTTGTTCTTATTGGGGATGAGAATTTTTTTTAATAAAGTGATATAATATAATAAAAGGTCACAAATTATTAATCAATTTTTTAATCATGGATTCATTCAAAAAGGCAGAGTGGGTATTACGCGTTGCTGTGGCCGGAGAATTTTTAGGTCACGGCGTGTTTGCTTTGCAGGGCAAAAAAGACTGGATTGGCTGGTTTGCGCAATTTGGCGTTGCGGATCCTGGTACTGCCGGAACTTTATTATTTTGGATTGGCGTCATGGATGTTTTGCTGGCAATTCTAGTTTTAGTTAGACCAGTGCCGCTTGCACTTCTGTGGATGACTCTTTGGGGTTTTTGGACTGCGCTTTTGCGTCCGTTGGTGGGAATGCCTGTTTGGGATTTCGTTGAACGATGGGCAAATTGGGGTGCTCCGCTTGCACTGCTTCTGTTCATCGGCTGGCCGAAAGATTGGAAAGAATGGCTTTGGAAATGAAAAAAATCTTATTAAATTTATTAAGCTGGGCACTGATTCTTCTTAGCCCGGTTTTGATATTTATATTTTTCGGGTATTTGGCTATCCGTTTTGACGTATGGCCGCCAAGCTGCGGGGTTTTACCAATCCCCCAGGCGCGGCAAGTCTGTGAGTTTTCTAAGCTTGATAAGGCGCCAGTCGGGAAGCCGGCAAAGCTAAGTTTTTGGACAACGGTGCCGTATAATACTCCTCTTGCCGATAAAATCTTTCTAGTAATTAAAGGTAGAGAACCGGCGGAAATGAAGCGAGTAAATAGTACGACTTTTGAAGTTCCAGTTCCAGTTACGACTGGCGAAGATCTTGTTTATCGCTATTTACGAAAAAATGAAAATTCTGTTTCAGAAGAAAAACAGCTCAAAGTAAAATGGTTTGAAAAAACTATATATGATTATGTGTCAGCTTGGAGCGATCTGAAAATACCGTTTATTTCAAAAGCTTTATTCCCCAGTGTTGAAATGTACGATACCTGGTCAATTAATTATAATTTTCAATTTTTTGAAGATACTCGAAAGAATTTAGATTCTGCGATGGCGCGAATTCGTGATTTGGGTGGTAAAGAAATCGGTGTTTATAGTTTTATTGAAATGCTTGGCGATAAAGATAATTTTGTTGTTCAGGAAGATCCGCCAATGCCTACATTTATTTGGGGTCAGTTGAAGCATAAATATGGGCGTGACGGCGCAATTACCGCGGATGAAATGGAAATGATTGCGCAAACGGCTCGAAAATACGGACTTAAAACTACGCTTTATTACAATATGGGGGCTGACTATACAAAATATATTAATATTACTCCTAATCCATTTGCGGCGAGGGGATCTGGAGGAAACACGGCAGAAAACCGAGCGGGGACAGATTTTGGTAGATATGAGTCAAAAACGAAAGAATGGCTTGATAGGTATTTCGGGCAGTTGAAAAATGTTTTGGTAGATTGGGCCAAAAGAGCAGAAAATGCTGGCATAGACGCTTTTGACCTTAATCCTCATTATAGGCCGCCAACCGTTGATCCGCTGAATGATTATGCTGATGCAAAGTGGCTAGAAATTATCACGGCAATTCGCGAGGTATACAAAGGGAAAATTTATTTTGATGGAAATCCCAAATTTAGAGATGTAGTAGATGGACTCTATTATTCTATTGGGATAAGAGTACGACCTAACGCCTCAATACTTGAAATGCGCCAGGCATGGATAGGGGCTTTAAATCAAGTTGAGGCGAATCTAGCATCTTACAAAAAGCCGATATTTTTGAAGGTTGGAGCAGGGAGTTATGACGGTGCCACGAGTGGGAAATCTGGCATGGAATTTGCGGACTATATCGAGGTTGAACAAGCTGGATACAAACGTAATTGGCAAGAGCAAGCTGATGCTTACGAAGCGTTTTTCCAGGCGCTAGCCGGACGAACTTCTTTTGCCGGCGTGGTAACCCAATTTTTTGCGTGGGATGATTTTATGGGACCAGAGTATACGCCAGTGCGTTATAACGATTTGGGGGCGAGTATCCGTAATAAACCTGCAGAGGCGGTGTGGAAGAAGTGGGTTCTTTCGGGACAATAACAGAAATAAAAACACTCCTCTAGGGAGTGTTTTTATTCATTACTGCATTGGTGGTTTTTGTGATTGGTCGCTGCCCATCCAGGTGCTTACTTTATCCCAAAACATCATTGCCAAGCCGGCAAGGACTATCAGGGACATGCTCAATGGCGCAACTAATCCATAACCGCTTTGTGCCGCTCCGCCTACCATTATTAGACCAAAAAAAGTAACTATTAAACCTAAAACTTTTCTTTTGTTCATATATGATTTATTAAACTTCTTCGACCATATTAATTATAGCATATTCTGCTATAATATGATTAAAGGTCAATTATTAATTATTAATTCTAAATCTATGATGCGTTATATGTGGGGATATGGTTATCCCGGATACGGGGATAGCGGGTTCGGCTGGGGGATGGGAGTTTTTGGTTTTATATTGATGGTTGCTTGGTGGGTATTGGTAATTGCCGCTGTTGTTTGGTTTGCAAAATGGTTGTGGCGCACAGAACCATGGAAAGAAATGGGTAGCCAGTCAGCGCTAAATATTTTAAAGGAGCGTTATGTTAAGGGAGAAATTGATAAGAAAGAATTTGAGGAGAAGAAAAAAGAGTTAGTTTAATAAATCAAAAATCCGCCTTAGGCGGATTTTTGACCTACTCCACTATAATTTTACCCCCAGCTTTTGGATTTAAATGATTATGATAGTTTACGGTTCCGGGCTTTGTAAATGTCAACTGATAAGTATTTCCCGGTTCAAGAGTATCGGATTCTAATTCTGGGAAACTGGTATGGATTGGGTGCGGATCAGATGATACCCGGATAGCAACTGAGTGCTGGTTGTCGAATATAACAGTATCACCAACCTTGATTTTTACTTCAGGCGGATTAAAGGCATTATTTTCATAGGTAACAGTTATCCTTTGGGCAGATGGGGCAGTCGTGGCCGTTGTAGCAGGGGTTTCAGTTGGCTGCTGGCGGCGAATTAAGAAAACTGCAACTAATAATACTATTAAAGCTAAAATACCCCAAAGCAATTTTTTACTCATATTCTTGTTGGTTAATTAAATGTAATTTATAATTTGCGACTATACGGCTATTATACCATATAAATTTTTTTTGTTAAAATAGTTATTATGGAGATTAAGAAATTGGACAAGCCATTTTTGATATATGACGGCGATTGCGCCTTCTGCCGAATTTGGATTGATCACTGGAAAGTTTTGACTGGCTCAAAAGTAGTTTATGTACCCTTTCAAGAGGTAGCGGATAAATTTCCGGCCATACCCAAAGAAGAATTTCAAAAATCGGTTATTTTAATAATGCCTGGCGGAGAAGTTTTTGCGGGAGCCGAGGCGGTTTTTCGCGCCTTGGCGGTTAACCGTAAAAAAAGCTGGATCCTCTGGTTGTACAATTATTTGCCGGGATTCTCCTGGATTTCTGAACTGGCTTATAATTTTATTTCTAGACGCCGCGCATTCTTTTATAGAATAACCCGCTGGTTCTGGGGTAAGGAAATTAAGCCGCCAACGTATTTTTTGGTTCGCTGGCTTTTCTTGAGAATTTTTGGGGTAATTTATTTAATCGCTTTTGTTTCTTTTGGCTGGCAGATTTTGGGATTAATCGGCGCAGGCGGCATTTTACCGGCCAATTCTTTTTTAGAAATTATACAGCAGCGTTTCGGTTTGGAGGGCTATTGGCTGGCTCCGACAATTTTTTGGCTGAATGCTGGTGATTGGCTGTTAGTCGCTGTAAGTATTATTGGAGCGGTTTTTTCTCTAGTATTGATAACCGGATTTTGGGAAAAACTGGCCTTGCTGGTTTTGTTTTTAAGTTATTTGTCGCTGGTTCCAGTAGGTCAAATTTTTATGTCTTATCAATGGGATATTTTGCTTTTGGAAGTCGGATTTTTAGCGATTTTACTCAGTTATTCGGTTTCGGTTACCTGGCTTTTCCGTCTATTATTGTTTAAATTCATATTTTTATCGGGGGCGGTAAAATTATTGAGTGGTGATCCGAGTTGGCGGAATTTAACTGCTCTGAACTATCATTATCAAACTCAGCCCCTGCCTACTATTCTAGCTTGGTATGCTCATCAATTGCCGGAATGGTTCCAAAGATCATCGGTATTGGTAATGTTTTTCATTCAGCTAGCTGTTCCGTTTCTTATTTTTGCTCCACGGCGCCTTAGATTTTTTGCGGCCGGATCAATTGTCACTTTAGAAGCTTTGATTTTACTCACTGGCAATTATAACTTTTTCAATCTGTTAACTACCCTGCTTTGTATCTTTTTATTGGAAGATTCAATTTTACTGCGCTGGACGCCCAAGGCCATTATTAGATTTTTTAAAAAGTCGTTTTCCATAAAACGGGGATCTTATTACGGCAAATTGGCAATTGGTGTTATTTCGGCCGTGATAGTTGTTATTAACAGTTCGCAATTACTGGCGGTAGTTTTTGGAACCGAAATTAAGCCGGTGGTTAAGTTGCAGGAAATCATTGCGCCATTTCGTGTTGTTAATACTTACGGCCTATTTGCAACTATGACTACTAGCCGGCCAGAAATTATTTTGGAAGGAAGCAATGACGGCCAGAATTGGAAAGAGTATGAATTTAAATATAAGCCGGGGAATTTAAAGCGGGCGCCGCAATGGGCGGCTCCTTATCAGCCGCGACTGGATTGGCAAATGTGGTTTGCGGCGCTGGGAACTTTCCGGCAGAATCTTTGGTTCGTTAATTTTGCGAAAAAAATATTGGAGGGATCAGAGCCGGTTCTTGCTTTGCTTGGAAAAAATCCTTTTCCAGACCGGCCGCCGCGCTATGTCCGCGCCCAGCTTTATGATTATCAGTTTACTAATTTTGAAGAGAAGCAAAAAACCGGCGATTGGTGGAAGCGAAAATTATTAGGCAATTATCTGCCGCCCTTTAATTTATCGGGACAATAGGTTAGAATATTACCAGTTTCTTGGATTGGAGGAGTGGATGAAATTTCCCAGAGTCAAAGATAGCTGGGAGTGGTGTTTGGTTGAAACTGAGGATTTCAAACTTGAGCTTGATGATGGTACAGAAAGGGTAGTCGGAGTAAAGAAAGTTTATCAGAAAATTAATAATCCATTGGAAAGGGCATTAGAGATTTATGTTTTTGGCAATCAGTTATTGGCGCGGATGTGGGTTGGGAATGTTAAGGAGTTTAAGCCGGTTTACGCCCAGATTAAAAAAGCCGGACAATGGCTTGGCGGAATGGAAAATGAATCCATAGCTTTTCAGGGTTTATCATTGGATGGGAAATTTTGCGGTGTTTCCGTTGAACTCCGGGTTGCGCCTGATCGCGTAGAGCAAGTTAGAGTTTTCAATTTTGCCATCGGGATGAATTTAAAAGGCACCAGTTAAGGTGCCATTTTAATTTAGTAAAAAATTGTTTGCGTCCGGTGATGGGGGAACTGCATCTTTTCCTTCTGTGATTGTTCCCAAAGAACCCAGTCCAGCAGAAACGATTCATATAGGCCGCCGTATTTTTTTAGCTCGTTTTTCAGCCATTCAACCGCCCAGACAGTGGCGCTGCGTATTTCCACTTCTTCTGCGGATCCAGGCGGAATATGATCACCATCTTCTATTTTCTTTTTAAGCTCAGGCGAATATTCCAGAATTCCGTAGTGTACCAGGATTTGCGGGAGTTTATAATCAGCGAAAGCCGTCGGGTAATCTAGATCGGTAAAATATCCTGCTCCGCGCCCGCATAGCGCGCCATAAATGTCGACGGCAAGAATTTGCGCTCTTTTCCAAATATAAACTTTTTTTCCGTTATAATCAGCCGTGTCATCGAAAGAAGAGAGAGACTCTGCAATTTTAGGAATCAGGATGGATAATTTCTGATCGGCGGAAAGAATAAATGCCTTGGAACCTCCGCGCTTAACCAGATATTGGCTTACGGCTTTTATAATTTCCCAGCGTTTATCCAGGAAGAGCAGATGATTTCCGCCTTGGAGCAGATAAATAAAATCTTCAAATGAAATATCGGCGAAATTTCTTAGGTTAGCTTTGCTGGGATGCCTTTCAAAGTAATTTTTTAAAGCCAGCGAAAGGGCAAAGTATCCACTATATTTTTCGTGGTTATAGACGATGCTCCAGCGTTCTTTTCTCGGATGCCAGAAGCAGAAATTTAAACTGTCTAAAATAATCAAATAATCCAGCATTTTCGTTTCGTCATCTGTTTCTAAATGCATTCTGCTGTTCCAGCAAGTGATAGGCAGGCCGGTCTTATTCCATTCTGCGGCTAGCTTTTCAATTGCCTCGCGGTTAATTTTAACCTGCCTGGCAGTTTCCACGACATTTAAAGTCGTTGTTCTTACGGGGTTATTATTTAACATTTTCAACCCTTTATATGGAGTTAAGTTGCTGCAGAGATTATAGTAGAAAATTTTTAGTTTGACAACCTAAAGCTTCCCTTGTTTTATTTTCTCCCTAATCTTTTCTACAAAAGTGTTGAAGAAATAAATATTGTGAAAGGTTAATAAACTAAGCGGGGTTATTTCATTTGCCTTAAGAAGGTGGCAAATATACTGCCGCGTGTAAGTTTGGCAAACTTTGCATTTGCATTTTTTATCAAGCGGGCTTTTATCTTTTAGAAATTTTGTCTTGCGCAGGTCTAATTTCCCTTCGCTGGTGAAAGCAATTCCTCGGCGGCCGTAATGCGTTGGTACGGTGCAATCAAAGGTATCAATGCCGTTTTTTATAATATTTTCCATATCTTCCAGGTAGCCGATGCCAAGCAGGTGTCGGGGTTTATTTTCGTCGAGGTAGGGAATGGTCCACTCCAAAATCTTTTTCATGTCTTCTTTGCTGGTCCCCAAGTCTCCGCCGATGCCGTAGCCGGGGAAACCAAGCGAATTTATAAGAGTAGAGCTTTCGTGCCGCAGATCTTTAAATCTTGATCCTTGAATAATACCGAATAGAGCTTGGCCGGATTTTACTTCTTTAGTACAAATTTTTGCCCAGGCATGTGTTTTTTTTAAAGATTCTTTCACGTATTCGTAGGTAGAAAGGGGAGAGGTGCATTCGTCAAAAGCAAAAATAATATCCGCTCCCAGCGCCTGCTGGATTTTCATGGATTCCTTGGGGCCAATAAATAATTCTTTGCCGTCTAAGGGTGACCGGAAATGTACGCCATCATTGGTGATTTTAACTTGTTTCGGTTGGGCGCTTTTATCCAGAATTTCCCTCCGTTCTTGCCCTGGAAAATATTTTAAAACTTTTCCGACTTGAAGGTCGTGTCCGAATCCTAAGCTAAATACCTGAAAACCGCCGGAGTCGGTCATCAGCGATTTTAGCCAGTTCATAAATTTATGGATCCCGCCGGCGGATTCTACAATTTTCTCCCCCGGTTTTAAATGGAGATGAAAAGTATTGGAAATTAAAATCTGGGTTTTAGTTTGCAGAACCTCTTCACTTGTCAGTGTTTTAACTACTGCCTGTGTTGCTACCGGCACCAGCGACGGTGTTTCCACTACTCCATGCGGCGTTTCCAGCAACCCCAGTCTCGCCCGGCTCTTATTGGATTTTTTTAGAATTTTAAATTTAATCATTTTAGCTATTCTATAAGAGCTCAGCCTATCTGCCTACCGGCACCGGCGTTCACCGACTCCTGCGGTCGGTGCCGCCTATGCCTCGCCCTGAAATTTTTTGCTTCGCAAAAATCCAAGCATTTCAGGGCTCCGTAATTGCCGCACGACAGACAGGCAGATCTCTCAATGGAACCCAGCAGTTATTTATTATAAGTTAGTATATTTATAAATTTTGAATATCTCTTCGCCACGCTTGTTATAAATACTGATAGGCACGCCTCGCATCAGCGCCTGGTCTGCTTCCGATGGTACCGTATTTGTCTGTAAAATAAAATAGTAATTTTTAAAGCCGGCTCTATCATAATAATCAAAACCGCGCTCTTGCAAGTAGTCATAATAGGTTTTTAAACTGATAATTGGCCAGGCGTGATAAATCTGGAGGCGGTCCAGTATCCAAAGTTTGGCGGCCATATCAAAATTTCCGCTGTAAACAAATAATGCCGGGTAGGGTTCCAGGCCACCCCGTTGTCCTTTTTCTAAAGCTTGATCCCGCAGGTCTTCCAAAAATTTGTATTGGAGATCGAACGAAAGCGCCGGCATTTTCCCGCTTAATTCTTTTTCCAGGAATTCACCCAGCTCATTATAGCCCCAGTTATAATTTTCGTAACGGACTTTTGAAGCGAGCCATGGTTCTGGTCCTATGGGGTAGGCGAGGATTTGATTATTGATTGAATAGAAGATTTCAAAAAGAAAAATCAAAGCAATTATTAATAATGCGAATTTATTTCCGAAATAATGCAAGTCCCAAATTTTTATCAGCATTAGACCGATTGCTAAAGTTAAAAATGGCGTTAGCATGGTCAGGAATCTGTATGACGGACCGATCAGTAATAGCAGTAACAGCAAAAAGGAAAAAACAATAAGCAAAAAGGAATTTTTGTTTAAGGTTTCCCGCGGATTTTTAAATAATAACCAGAGAAAAGCGATAAGTGAAAACGCAGTTGTTGATAGGAATAACCAAGAATTACTGGCAATCATCCGCGGGATGAAATTTCGGATTCTGTCTCCCAGCGTCCCGATTTCTTTTCCGGGAGCTACTTTCCAGACTTCCGGCCGCTGTCCGAAGATATGGGAAAATTGAAAATCAAAATGTCCAGTTTCCCGGTAAAGCATTGTGTTATAAATAATTGTTGGGCTGAAAATCAAAAAGAAAAGCAGAATCCCATACCATAAATATTTATTTTTGAAATAATTCCGTTTAAATATTAGGAGATAAGTTAGAAAAATCGGCACTAAAATCAGTGAAGTATATTTTGTTTCCGCCGCCAGCCCTATGACCGCGCCAACCCAAGGTAAATATTTTTCATTACGCAATGATTTTAAGAAAATATAAAATCCTAGCAGTATAAAGAATATGACATATGCCTCTTGCATGCCAGTCCGGCTGATATATACGTGGTTGAGAGTTAATCCTAGGAATGCGGCGGATAGTAGGCTAGCATTTTCAGAATAAAGAAGTGTGCCGATGAGATATAAAAGATATACCGAGGCCGTCCCTAAGATTGCCGATGGCAGCCGGAAGGCAAAATTATTTTCGCCGAACATAGCCATAGAAATGTGCTGTATATATGGAACCAGCAGGGGATGGTCATGGAAAGATAATTTAGCCCACCACTTAATATCCGGATCCTGCCATTCCCATGGCGTGATTTGCTGTGCGGCTTCGTCAAAATCAATCATTCCGATGCCCCGGAACGACATGAATACCTCATCGCTTATCGTATCGCCGACTGAAAGATTAACCAACCGGAGAAGTGCCGCGGTTACTAAAATATAAAATAATATATCTTTTTTATTCATAATAAAAAACTGGTACCTTAAGTACCAGCTTATAACTATTTCTATCGTATTCTACCAGTTTTTCTGTATCGCCTCCAGATTGGCAGCCATTCTTCTTTGAAAAGTCCTAGTATAATCTCATCCCAATATCTGCCTTTTCGGAACATTTGTTTTCTTTTCGTGCCTTCAATCTTGTAGCCGCAATGCAGACTGTACCGCAAGCTCCTTTTGTTGAAGGAAAAGACTACCGAGCAGATTTTTCGAAGATTCAGCGTGTGAAAAGCATATTCAAGGAGGAGCATTTTTGCATCTGTACCATAACCCTTGCCCCAATATTCTTTTTCACCGATTAATGCTCCGGTGGTAGCGGTTCTATCTTTCCAGTTAATTTGATGGATTCCCATCGTCCCGATAAATTTGCCGTCCAGGGTTTCAATGGCTAAAACAATATTCTCTTTATCCTTATTCAATGAATCGAGCCATCCTTCCTCGTTTTTCCTAGTTGTGGGAAGATATATGGTTAGATATTGGGTGACCTCATGATCATTAATCCATCGTGTGATGTGTTCTAAATCAGTTTCTTTATTTAGTGGCCGCAGAATTACCTTCTTGCCCTTAAGAAAGACAACTTTTTGTTTTTCTTCCATATGGTTATTCAGAAATCAATTTTTCAATATCTTTTGCAATCATTCCCATCGTTAACCTCCCGCCGCATTCGCATCCCATTATGTTAATACTGGTGCCTTCTAATAGCTGTTCTTTATCGTGCCAATCACAGGGGCAAGATACCACCAGAATCCGGGTATTTTTGTTTTGCTTTTTTACGCTTTTGGCTAATTCTATAGCTGATTTAAAAGCGTGCAATCCCGCATAAATTATTACGAATTTGATGTTTCGCAATAACACAATCTCTTTTGCTTTGCCGCTTAAATTTTGCATCACTTTTTTCGCACGTGCATCTTCCATACCTTTATTGCTTCCATTTATAATCGGCAATTCAGGATTTTTCGCTTGAGCGGAACGCAAGGCCCCTTCCAATTTATTAACAGTAAAATTTTCAGGGCTTGTATCATTCAATTCTTTTTCTACTGCAGCAAATGCCTGATTGCACCTTTCTTGCAATTCCCGATCCAGGGTGCCGTCTTCTCTAGTAAGGAAGCCTCTTCCGATATCGTTTGCAAAAATTATTAATCTGCCATTACCGTGGATGCCGCTTTCGAAGCCCTCAACGGCGTTGTAACTTACCAAAAGAAATTTTTCATTGCGCAATTTCGGCTTCAATGATTGTAGTAGTTGTTCTTTCGCCTGCTTTTGTTTTTCGGTCATTACTTTAGTTCCCCTTTTATTTAGACCAGCCGCCTACAAGTCCGGGTTTTGATGTCAATTTCAAAAATTTCGCCGTTTCCGATTCTGGAACGATTGCCAAAAATTTCTATCAGTCCTTCCAATAGAGGAGCGTGGCTTATCACGATCATCGTTGAAAATTTCTTTTCATGGATACGCATTAAATTCTTAATTTGATTTAAGGCGTAATCGGGGGACGATTCCTCAAAATTCAACCACTGAACGACTTCGGCCTTTTTAAAGCCACAGTTATCAGTAATGATTTTTGCTGATTCTACCGCCCTCTTCAGCGGGGAAGTGAAAACCATAGCATTATTAGCGATGTTATGTTTCTTTAGGATATCCGCCGCTTGCTTAATTTGAATTTTGCCTTTTTCAGATAAGCTATCACAAGCTTCACCATGTCTGATACACAGCACTTTCATTCCCCTCCTCCTTTTTCAAGGTACTTCTTCTAGACAGACCGAAAAACGCCCCGGTCTGTCTAGCCGAGGCGTTCTTTACATTCAGTTAGATGCTGAAGTTATTGAGTATAAAAACCGCCTTGGTTAAACAAACCGAACTCTGCCGCATAGGTTTTGCGGTCAGATCCGATGTGCTTATTCCATTGGCAGTTATTTGATAATAACATATGTTTATATACTAAGATATTTAAATAATTTTGTCAATATCAAAAGGTGGTTTGTATATATATTCAATATTTTCTTGTAAAAACCTATTTTTTTAATTAATATAGAGAAGTTATGAAATTAAGCGTGGTTTTAGCTTTGCTAGGCGTAGCCGTGCTGGTAGGGGGCGGTTTTTTGATTGTTAAGCAGTTTCCTGGATTTATGGCGCCGGAACAAGAAGCCGTTTTGGAAATTTTGCGGCCGTGGCTGGAAGTTGTTTCGCCGAGAGTTGTGGAGCTGGCGCCGGATCAGAAAACCGAAATCAGGGAATTAAAAACTGGCGATGAGCTGCTGGAAGGCACAGTTATAAAAGTGCAGAAAGGCGGCTTGGCTAATATTCATTTTTCGGACGGTTCGGTTGCCAGACTGGATTCGGACACGCGGATTATTTTAGAAAGGGGATCGTATGATGCGCAAAAAGATTCGCTGGTGGTCAGGATTAATCTTTTATGGGGACGGGTTTGGTCAAAAATTATTACTTTGGCTACGCCGGAATCGGCTTGGGAAGTTAAAACCAGCACTGCCGTAGCTACGGTCCGAGGTACCGCATTCGGAGTGGAATACATTGAAGAAGGAAAAGCCAGCTTTGTCGGCCACGAAAATAAAGTGGAGGTTAAAATGGTTGATCCGGATACTAAAGAGGTCATGCAAGAAGTCAGCATGGTTGTAGACGCGAAAAAGTTTTTAGAAGTCAAAAAAGAAGCAATTCAGGACATGAAAACGCATTTGGCATTGGGCCAGATAAAATCCAACGCTTCTGCCGTTGCAACGGAGGCCGGGAAAGCTTTAATGGAAGTCAAAGAGGTTTCGGAGGAAGTTTTAAAAAAGGACTGGGTTAAGCGGGCAATTCAAGAAGACGATAAATTAAATCAGAAGATTCGGGAGCTGAAAGAAAGGATGAAGGATGAAAAAGAGGCAATGAAAGAAATGAGAAAAGAACTTCAGGAAGAGTTTAAAGATGCCATTGAAGACAGGCGGAAAGAATTTCAGGAAAAGCGGGAACAGATTAAAGAAGCGATTAAGGATGAAGTGAAAGATCAGCGCGAAAATTTGGAATTAAAGACTGAAGAAGCGAAAACGCGGTTAGAATCTTTAAAGGAAGAAGTGCAGACGGTTACCAGATCTGTAGAGGTAAAAGATGCTACCGAAGAAATTTTACCGGCAATAAAACTGGCTGTTCAGATTATCCCGAAAGGATTGGAAGTAGTGGCTAAAAATAATTTAAGCCAGGTTTTTGAAGGAGACGACATTTTCTTTCAGGCTCTTTTAAGAATGAGCGACGGCTCGTCCCGCGATGTTACTGACGCGGTTTCCTGGCAGGTTATCGGGCCGATCGGAAGAATGGCAAAACCCGGAATGTTTTCCGCCGGCCTCAGCCCGGAAGTTTCCGAACTGGGCGAAGCCCAGGGATTAGTAGCGGTGACCTGGAAAAATGAAAAAACCGGCGAAGCTTTTCTCGGTAAAAGCCCTTTATTTAAAGTGGAATTGAAAGTTGATCTGAACTTTGATTCTACCCGGGGATAGAGCCGTAATTTAAACATGGCTAGAAAACTACCTTACTTATTTATTGCTTTGGCGGCGGGAATTATAGTTTCCGCTTCTTTTTCCGCCGGGTTTTTCGTCGGCCTGGAAAACTTTTTTGAAGACCTTTTATTTTCAGAAAAATATTTTAACCATAACGAGATTGTAATTTTGGGGATTGAAGATGAATCCATCCGGAATATCGGACAGTGGCCGTGGCCGAGAAAGGTTTTTGCCGACGCGCTTTTAAAGTTTAATCAGAATCCGCCGGCTGCAGTTGGGCTGGACGTAATCTTTTCCGAACCATCTCGTTTGGGAATTCAGGATGACCGGGCCCTGGCCGATGCCTTAAATGAAATTTCTTATCCCGTGGTAATGCCGGCAGAAGCCCAGCCGTTGATTTTGGAAAATGGCCAAGCCAGAGCCGGAAACTTATCAAAACCTCTGCCGATTTTTGAAAATTCTAAAAATGTCAGTTTAGGAAGCGTGAATTTAATTTCAGACAGAGATAATGTTGTCCGGCGGTTTCCGCTGGCCGTTGATGGCGTGAAAGCTTTTGCCTATGAGTTAGTTAAAAAATCCGGCAAGGAAGTTCTTGATGAATCCTCTTTGTCGGGTATAAATAAAATCGTTTATGCTTTGCCGCCGGCACAGATAGGATATATGAGTTTTTGGCGCATATTGGAAGATGAAGACTTCTTATCTAAATTGAAGGGAAAAATTGTACTTATTGGAGCGACTGCGGCTGATCTTCACGATGAACAGCTGACTTCATTTTCAAGGGGCAGGGCGATGTCTGGAGTCGGGATACAGGCAAGTATTATTAATATGCTGCTTAGTGGGTATCGATTAAGTTCTTTGGACGCGGCGTCATCGTTTATCTGGATTTTCTTTTCCGCTTTGTTGCCGGCTTTGGTTTTTATGATGGTTGCGCGGAGTTCTTTGGCGGCAGTCGCGGTAAACGTCATATTCGGATTTATTTATTTAATTCTGATAATTTTGCTTTTTGATAAAGGCATAGCGGTTAATTTGCTGCATGTTAATTTTTCCTGGGTGCTTTCCACTCTGTGGGTTTTCGGATACAGGTATTTTGTCGTGGAGAAAGAAAAGCGGGAGATTAAGAACCTTTTTTCTAAATATGTTTCCAAAGATGTTTTAAATGAAATTTTGAGCGACCCCGCTAAAGTTAAGCTTGGCGGCGAAGAAAAAGAGGTGACGGTATTTTTCTCTGATATCCGCGGTTTTACGACTATTTCGGAAAAAACTACGCCAAAAGAATTGGTTAGGATTTTAAATAAATATTTTACCGCCATGACTAAAGAAGTTTTAGATAATGGTGGGGTATTAGATAAGTATATTGGCGATGCGATTATGGCTTTTTGGGGCGCGCCGATTGATGATCCGGATCAGGCGGAAAATGCCTTGGTGGCTTCGCTGAAAATGCTGGATAAGCTGAAGGAATTAAATAAAGAACTGAAAGCCATCGGCGATCCGGAAATTAATATCGGCATCGGTCTTTATACTGGTCCGGCGATTGTCGGAAATGTCGGTTCGGATCTGCGGTTTGATTATACGGTGATGGGGGACACGGTTAATGTGGCGTCGCGCCTGGAAGGATTGAATAAGGAATATAAAACCCAAATTATCATCGGCGAGACCACTAAAAATAAAATTAAAGGCAAGTATAACTTTAAATTCTTAGGGTCAGTAGCTGTAAAAGGCCGCAAAGAACCGCTGAATATTTATACTATCGAATCACAATAATCGGCTAAAAGACTGTGCTATTTTTGGATATCGCCTATATATTTAAACCCTTTCAGGGTAAATTGATCCCACCGCCAGCCCGAATATCCGAAAACAGCACAGTCTTTTAATTTAATAAGATATAAAAAGGTTCATTGCGTATCGATTGACACAAGCTAATTTTTTGTGTTAATATATCAGAAGCATTTACTTGATAGCTTAGCAGTACAAATAGGACCGTAGAAAGGAGGCATTTGTGAAAATAGAGACGTATCGTGTGGCAGAACTTCCATCGCGGGAAGTGATGGAGACTGAAAGAACGAAAGCAGAAAGCAGTCATGGAGATGCGATAATCAAGCTTGAGGCCCTTAAAAATCAATATTTAGAGCTTGGGTTGCTGGCTCAGGTTAAGCTGGTAGAGGAACAAATTCTATCATTAAAGTTGGAATGTTTGAGGGGCAGTATAATACGGCGAGGTGCTTTTTATCCGGAAATTTCAACGGAGAATATGAAAATTTGGGGAACTTGGTTGCCGAGGTTGTATAGCGAAAGTGATTTTAAAGATTATAGATTTGATCAGATTCCGGAAGAAGTTTTAGCTGAATGGAAATTAGCGAAGAATCTCGGCTTATTTGAAGTTTATGAGATACGGACGCCGGAATCTCCGGAAATGCAGGACCCGATTCTTATCGGATATTTCAAGAATACTCCGTATCTTATCGCACGCTGGGCCGAGAGTTTGATGCCTTTTGAAAAAATTAAGGAATTAGTAGAAAAGAGCAAGAAGATTCAATCATCGGCTGACTGGCGTAAATCCTTCTATGGGGTCGTTTTTCAAATCATTTTTTCGATTGGCCTAGGTTTATTTTTTGAAGATTGGAGGTTCTGTTTGCTTGTGTTACTTTTTCCTTTTTGTTGGATAATTGGCATGACGGGCTCAATGATTTTTGGCGGTTTATTGAATTACGTTTGTAATTTAGAGGAGTCGGGTAAATCATTTTTAGATAAGTATCGGTTTGGCGTGAAGCCCGGATAAAATTTTGAAGCTCCTTTTGGCGCAAGTTAAAAGGAGCTTTTCTTTTTCGGAAATTTTTATGTTAAAGTTAATTTATGACATTTGAAGAATATCAAGAATTTACTAAGAGCACTGCGATTTATCCCACTGAAGATGGTTTGAATTTAATTTATACGACTTTGGGATTAGCGAGCGAGGCAGGTGAGGTGACGGATAAAATGAAGAAAGTTATCAGGGACAAAAAAGGAGTAATTAATGCAGAAACTAAGAAAGAAATGGCTAAAGAAATTGGCGATGCGCTTTGGTATGTTTCTCAGCTTTCGGCGGAACTTGGATTAAGTTTAAATGAAGTGGCGGAGGCTAATATTGAGAAGTTAAGATCCCGTCAGGCACGCGGCAAGCTTCAGGGGGACGGAGATAACAGATAAAATACCGGTCAAGCGCCGGTATTTTGTTTTGGAACGAAATTGTATATAGTGACAATAGGACATTTAAAAAGGAGAATAGATGAAGTTTATAGATGTTTTCAGGGGATACGAGCTTTCTGTGGTTACAAATGATTTTGTTAATACCTTTATTCAAGATATTGCGGAAGTCGCGCAAAAACGCAATCAGGAAATTAATGCGAGCCAATTATTGACGTTACTGGGGCTTTTCGCGGCAAATATGGATAAACTGAACAGGAAATGCGTTGCAAAACAAATTCCATTTCATTGCATGCGCATTGAAATGGAAATGGTAGAAAAAGGATACGTAAAATTTACTGTCAAACCAGTTGATCAAAACGGAAAAGGAGTATTTCCGGAAGGAGAAAATACGCAATTTTATCTTTTTGCTACTGAAGAGGAAAGGCAGGAATTAGAAAAATCCAAAGGCAATCGCATCATGTTTTCTATAGATCCGGAAATTAAAAATAACCCAAATTAAATCCTGAATTTTTCAGGATTTTTTGTTTTTATATTAAAATTAATTTAATGAAACAGGATATCGGAAAAATTTTATCAAGTGGAGGAGTTGGAGTTCTGCCGACTGATACTATTTATGGAGTAGTCGGTTTGGCAATGTCCAAAAAAGCCGTGGTCAGAATTTATAAATTGCGGAAAAGGAATCCCCAAAAGCCGCTGATTATTTTGATTAGCTCTTTAAGAGACCTAAAACTTTTTAACATTAGATTAAACAGAGAAACAAAGAAACTGCTTGAAAAGTTATGGCCGGGAAAAGTGAGCGTTATTTTGCCATGTGCAGATAAAAAATTTAAATACCTGCATCGCGGTACTAAAACTTTAGCTTTCCGTTTGCCGAAGAAAAAAGATTTAATCCGACTTTTAAAGAAAACTGGTTCGCTGGTGGCGCCAAGCGCTAATTGGGAGGGTTATCCCTCGGCAAAAACTATTATAGAGGCTAAAAAATATTTCGGCAATAAAGCGGATTTTTATGTTGATGCGGGAAAATTAGAGTCTCCGCCTTCAACTTTAATTGAAATTAAAAACGGCCGTCCTATATTGCTCCGGCGGGGTGCGTGGTCGCCCTTTAAATTTTAAAATACTCATGTTAAGCTCCTTTCAGTTTCTTGAGTAGAGAATAATGCGGGGGTCAGGTGGAGCCATACTGGCTCAATCAGGATATTGCCGATGTTCAGGCTGTGAATACTTTTGAGGAACTAGCGGATTTGGCTTTGCGGATTATTAGGCGAATGCCTCAACCAGTCGCGCAAGTTTGTGGGCCGATTACTTCCGGGGGGCTTGGTTCGGTTGAAAAGAATTTGGAGCGGTTTCAAAAGACGATTGATTTGCTCCGGGATAGGGGAGAAAGTATTTTCAATCAAATGCTGTTTGAACAGCCGATGTTCCGGATTAAGGCCACGCCGTATTATCAAGGCGGGGATCAGTTGCTTCACAAATTTTATTTGCCTATCTTTGAGTCTGGTCTGGTAAAAATCTTGTACTTCATGTCGGATTGGCAGAGTTCTTATGGCGCAAAGTGGGAGCATGAACAGGCATTGAGGCTGGGGATTAAAATAAGATACTTGTCATCGGGTGGAGATTAACTATGATTAGCGAAAAGCAGTATCTTAGATTGCCGGTGTATCGCGGTGAGCGGAATTTCTGTGAAAGCTGTAAGCGGCCTTTTCGATCTGGCGAGATTATAGCCGTGGATTTAAAAGGTGATATTCTTTTTTGCTACTCAAGTGGCAGTGGTCAATGTATTACAGCTTATTATATGATGCCGCAATTGCGAAAAATGCGTTTCCGTAGCGGATATCTTCCGGCAGAAGACCGTATGCCAAATAACACAGTGCTTCTTGAAGTTCTAAAGAAAGAGGAGGAGGAGGCGGCAGAGAGGAAGAACTGGTTCATGGCTCTGCTGGATTTTTTAGGTTTATAAACTGCGCTTTGCACAGTTTTTTGTAACAAAATTTTCAATTCTCGTTATATTTAATGGACGAAAAATAAATCGTTCAGCTCGCCGAAAATTTTCCGCGCAAAAAATTTCCGGCAGCAGTCAAATTTATAAACCAAAATAAAAATCTAAAAGCTAACAGCTAAACGCTAAAAGCTGAAGATAACAAAATGGCAAAGAGAAAAGCTGTAAAAAAAAGAAAGTCTCGTTAGTGTGAGAAAAACTCCCCGGTGGCCACCGGGGAGTTTTTGTTATGACAAAAAAGGAGCCGTTTGGCTCCTTGATAAATTCTTAGGGTTTTACTATCTGATGAGTGATGAGATTCCGGTAAGTCTCGCAGGACTCCAGCAGTTCTTGATGTTTACCTTGCCCAACCAGACTGCCTTTATCCAGAACCAGAATTTTATCGGCGTCCCTGATGGTGGAAAGGCGGTGGGCGATGATGATGGTAGTTTTTCCCTGCGATGCCTTTCCGATAGCTTCCCGGATCAGTGATTCGTTTTCCGAATCCAGACTGGAAGTCGCTTCATCCAGGATCAGCATTTTCGGTTTCTTGATTAATGCGCGGGCAATGCCGACTCGCTGGCGTTCTCCGCCGGAAAGCCGTACGCCTCTTTCTCCGATAAACGTGTCAAAACCTTTTTCTAGCCGGTAGAAGAAACGGTCAATGCAGGAAATCCTGGCGATCTCCCGGAGTTCTTCATCGGTGACTTGCTGGCCGTTTTGCAGTCCGAACAAGATATTATAGCGCAAAGTGGCGTCAAATAATCCGACTTGCTGTTCCACTACGCCGATCCGCCGGCGGTATTCGTGAAGATCCAGTTGGCGGAGATCGTTTTCATCCACGATAATCTGCCCTTGGTCCGGATCATGAGCTCTTAATATAAGATAGGCGATAGTTGATTTGCCGGCACCGGAATGGCCGACCAGCGCTATTTTTTGCCCGGCTTCAATAGTGAAACTGACATTGAAAAGCGCTCCGTGGTTTTTATCCCGCGGCTTCGGGTCCTCTCCGGATTTTTCCTCTTCGTCGCTGACGATATATTTTCTGACCGGATAGGTGAAGGATACATCTTTAAACTCAATCCGGCCGCGGAGATTATCCGGTTTGACCGGGTTAGCATCTGTCTTAACTTCCGGTTCAATATCCAGCAGAGTGAAATACTTATTGACTGCGGTATAAAGATCCAGGACTTGCCGGTGAATCGGGCCGATGCTCCAGAGATTTCCCATGAGATCGCTGGACAGCGAAAGATAAAGCACCAGATCGCCTGGCGTGTATTGGTTTTGGTAAACCTGCATAACGCCGACAGCTACGATTGCGAATTTGGCAACTCCGATTGCAACATTCCTTAACCCTGTAAGCCGGATATATCTTTTCCAGAGATGTTTGCCGGCATCGGAGTAGCGGGCGAGCGCTTGATCGTACTCATCTTGCCCCTTTTTTTCCTGAGCGCTGACCAGAATCAGTTCCACGTTCCGGAGCAGTTCCGAGTGTCTTTTATAATTCCGGTGTCCGATTTCCTGATGATTTTCCAATTCGTCTTGAAGCAGCGAATTGATATAGATGCTGATGCCGCCAAAGATTAAGCCGGCAGTAATCAGAACTCCGCCGATCAGCGGATTCCTGACCAGGATGAAAGTTCCCATGACGCCGATTTTGAGGATCAGCGGCATGACTTCGTAGAGCGTCATAAAAGCGAGCGTCTGCAGCGAGTGTTCCCCGCGGTTGATGATGCTTTGCTTGATGCCCGAATGCTGATTGTTATGCTGGCCGATGGACAAGCTGAAAACTTTTTTCAGAGTCTTATTAGCCACGTAGCGGGGGATATCGTAATCAACCCAGTCCAGTTCGAATTTTTCTTTGTAATAATTGAGCAGGACGTCGCGCAGCAAGAATATTCCCAAAGAAATTCCTGCCAGCGATAAGATGAATTCCAGCGGTTTTTTGGAGACCACGCTGTCTACGATTTTTCCGAGCAAAAACGGCGAAATAATGGACAGCGATTGCATCACAGTCAGGAATAAAAGCATCACTAAAGCAATCCTTCTGAAGGGCTTGTAGATTTCCAGAACTTTCCAGACGAAATTTTTCACGTTTCCTCCTGTGAAGTTAGAAATGAAACTCGTTATATTATGCCATATTTATCAAATTTTGACAAGGAGAGCCGGTTAATTCAGTGGGGTTTTTGCGTCATTGACTTTACAAGTCCCTTTATGCTATAATTGTCAAGCAAGTTTATATTGCCCCTTCTTACACAAAAATAATTATAATTAAGTGTAGCGAAGCGTGAAAAGGTCGTTAGTTTGTTATTAGTTACATTGTTTGTGTAATATGGCAAAGAAATTATATGTAGGCAATTTGTCCTGGGGCACTACCGGTGATAACTTGAGAGATCTTTTTTCTCAGGCTGGAACCGTTGAGACAGCTACCGTTATCATGGACAAAATGTCTGGCCGATCCAAGGGATTTGGCTTCGTAGAAATGGCTTCGGATGAAGAAGCTCAGAAAGCTATTGAAATGTTCAATGGTAAAGAGCACGATGGTCGTCCGTTGACTGTTAATGAAGCTCGTCCGATGGAACCGCGACGCGAAGGCGGAGGAGGCCGCGGTGGCCGAGGTGGCTTTGGCGGCGGTGAGCGCCGGCAGAGAGATTGGTAAAACAATCTATACCTAATAAAAATTCCCAGGATTAACAGGGAATTTTTATTTTCCCGCTTGCAATTTTAAATTTTCTGGACTATTATATATTCAGCTTAGTTTTGATAAAATAAATAGGAAGCTAGTATGAACGAATACGTAGAGGAAGTTACTGACGCGAATTTTGAGGAAGTGGTTTTGCGTTCCGATAAGCCGGTAGTAGTGGATTTCTGGGCTCCATGGTGCGCGCCGTGCCAAGCGTTGGCGCCGATGTTTGAAGAGTACGCGAAAAAGTTTGCTGGCAAGGTAAAATTTGTAAAATTGAATATCGACCAGAATGCGATGACTCCGCTGGAATACAATGTCCGTTCTATTCCGACTTTGATTTTATTCAAGAACGGCCGGCAGGTTGATGTTGCCCGAGGTATCCCGTCCACTGAAGAGTTTCTGAAAAAATTCTTGACCCAGTAGTCCGCCAATCGGCGGATTTTTGTTGCGCGCTTGATTATTTTCATGTAATCTGGGGTCAGTATCTTTGAAAGCGGAATAAGAATGTCTGCCGATCCTCTGCGCGGCCCGAAGTGGATACTTCGAATTTTCTTAGTTTTAGCGGTATTGGAAGCCTGTTTTGCTTTGCATGAATTCGGCCATTTTCGCGAATGTCAAAAAAGAAACATACCGGTGGAAGAATTTTCACTTGGTCTCGGGCCTATACTTTATTCCCATGATATGGGCGGTTGGAATCTGAATGTCCGCTTAATCCCGATTATGGCTTATGTCCGTCCGACTAAAGCGGGAAATCTGAAGGAAAAAGCTATGCCTGTTTTAGACCGATGCATGATCAGCTTGGCTGGTGTTCGGAATAACGCGCTGGGTGTCATATTTACTGTTTTACTTCTCCAACTTCTGGCAGTTTGGAACGGAAAACTTTCCTGGAAGGATTTTTCGTGCAATGCCGCAGAGCTTCCGCTGCAATTATTGTTGTCAGCCGCCTTATTCTTTACGCATTTTTTCACTTTCAGCAGTCATGTAAAACTTCCTTTAAGGGTCGGTCCGGTAGCCGTGAATGATGCGGTAAAATATTTCCTGCATTTTAACCTGATGCTTTTTGTTCTTAATTTGATGCCGGCGGGATTTTTGGACGGCGGAAGAATATTTTTTGATGTCGGCGCGTATTTTATCAATGACACTGTTTTATCAGTATTTTGGATTTATTCTATGTTTACTCTATTTTCCGCAGTTTTCCGGTGTTCTATAGATATTAAGATAGTCCAAGAATAGAACGGCCAAAGCGCCGTTTTTTTATTGAAAATTATTTTGTTATCATTGGGGTTATGGTACGGACAATAAATAAAACACTAGGGCGGTGCAAGTGGGTATTGGAGCAGGATTTCTTAATGAAAGAATATCACGATAAGGAATGGGGCGTTCCGCTTCATGATGATAAAAAGATATTTGAATTTTTGTGCCTGGAGAGTTTCCAGGCCGGTTTGAGCTGGAGGACGATTCTTAATAAAAGGAAAAACTTCCGGAAGGCTTTTGCGGGTTTTGATCCGGTGCGGGTAGCCAGGTTTACTAAAAAAGATTTTAACCGCCTGATGCAGGATGCCGGAATTGTGCGGAACCGATTAAAGATAGAAGCGGCCATCAACAACGCCGCCCGGTTTTTGGAAGTTAAAAAAGAATTTGGCACCTTCTCAAAATATATGTGGGGGTTTGTAGATAATCGTCCGATTATCAATAAGGTGGCGAAAATGAGCGACTATAAGGCGGTGAGCGATGAGGCTATTACGTGGTCAAAAGATCTGAAGAACCGTGGCTTCAAATTTCTCGGTCCAACGACTTTGTACGCCCATATGCAGGCAACCGGGATGGTGAATGACCATATGGAACATTGTTTTTGGAATCGAAAAAAATATTCTGTACGTTAGTTGTCAATTACTTGACAATTGAATATAGAACGATCCAAAACCGTGTAAATATAGGAAAAAACAGGTATTTTCACGGTTATATTGACAAAACCGTGAAAGTGGCTATAATTGTTATATATGACAAAAATATCTGGCGTATTTAATAAGATACATTCTCTTCGCGAGAGATACTACAAAGCATCTGTTGGTAAAAATGCGCTTATTAAACTTGTCTCTGAGGCTGAGGTCGCTGAACAGGTATATAACTCAAACGCCATTGAGAATAGTACTCTCACGCTTGAGGAGACGGAAAAGATACTTCTCCAGATTGACTTGGACCGATTTATCAGTGAACGCGAGATTTTTGAAGCAAAAAATCTTGCGCGAGTGGTGTCGTACATAGATAAAAGAGCTAAAGAACAAGAATTGACGTTGGACGTCATGTTGTCACTTCACAAAATGCTTATTTCTAACATCCGTGACGATATAGCCGGAAGATTTAGAAAAGGTGACGAGCGTGTTCGTGTCGGTAGCCACATCGCTCCGGCGCCAAAAGAAATAATAGAACGATTAGAAAAAATGCTTGCAGAATATAACGCAAGCAGCCATGAAAATATTATAAAACGCATTGCGTTATTGCATCTTACATTTGAGCATACCCATCCGTTTATTGATGGCAATGGCCGCATTGGAAGAGTTATAAATAACTATTTATTGATCCGGGAAGGTTTTGTTCCGATAAATATAAAATTTATTGATAGGGTTAAATATTACGAAGCGTTTAAAGAATTTGATGAAAAAGGCAAAACTGCCATTATGGAGGAGATAGTAGGCAGGGCGCTTACGAATAGTTATTATAAACGGTTGGCATATTTAGAGGGTAAAAAAATTATTACCTTAACCGAATACGCGAAGAATAATAAACTCTCTCATTCAAATCTTATCAATAAGGCCAGTCGGCAGACCATTGAGGCTTTTTTAGAAAAGAATATTTGGAAAATCGGTATTTAGTTGACGGCAATATAGTATCTCATCTTTGACCTTGTAAAAACTTATTGATATACTCTTTTCAGAACTTTTTATAAAGGGATTGGACATGTTGGAGGTTGTATTTACCGAGCAGTTGCACATGACTCCGCACGGCGTATCTCCCGGGGGAGCGGTATTTGACCTTGGGGACCTGGATAGCTGGGATTTAAAAAATAATCTGATTGTGCTCCGCCCAGATTTTGAAGTCTGGATTAACTGCAGCATAAGCAATGATATATTTTTATTTAAGTCTCCCGCGCCTAGAACTCCAGAAATATACGTGCACAAGAGTTTAATAAAGAGAATCCGGAATCTAGAAAATGATGTGCAGTTATATCCTGAATTTAAGACGGCTTAATAGCCGAGCTAAGATAATTTGAGGCCATAAGGCCTCTTTTTGATTTTTAAACCTCTTTAAAACTAAACCTATTTGTCTACCGGCACCGGAGTCCGTCCCGTCCAGCGCGGGACGGCTCCTACGTCTCAGCGCCAAAAACCTGGTTTTGCTATCGCAAAAAGCCCCGACATATCGTCGGGGCTGCGGTTCCTAGCTTTTGGCGCTTCCGTAGTTGCCGTACGACAGATAGGTTTAGTTTTTTCAAGATTCGCCTAGCTAGGTGAACCCTGTTATTAACTTTTGTTGATTCTTATTAAGAATTAATTTGATGTATAATTTATGTATAAATTATACCCAAGGAACAAAAATTTTATAAGCACTTTAAGATGTATTTATTGACGCTAAAATTGAAGCTAGGGCAACACCGAACTCGACTTTTTATACCGTCAAAAGAATCACTAAAGCCCTCGGCGTGCCGACAGCGAGATTTTTTAAATAAAATATTATGCAAATAAAGTCTAAACAAAGAGTTAAGGATCATGGCGAAGTATTCACCCGGGAACGAGAGGTGGATGCAATGTTAGATTTGGTTAAAAATGAGACAGAGAGAATCGAATCTCGCTTTCTTGAGCCTGCTTGTGGCAATGGAAATTTTTTAGCACCAATTTTTGAAAAGAAACTAGGGGAGAGTATAAAAATTGATATTACTTATTTGCGAAATTTCATACAAGAATACAGAAACGATATCGTTCATTTTGATAAAAAGATAGAAAATATTGGAATGGCTAAAAGTAAAGTTTTTGTGATTTACGAAAGAATAAATTCTGTTACGGGTAAATTACTTGAAGCCAGTTTAATTAAATAAGATAGTATGTAAATGATAAAATTCCAGCATCATTATAGATCTTCAAATGGTTTATCTCCAAACTCTAATCGATTCATTGGGAGTTTAACTTATTTAGTTTTTCATTCTTTGGTATTCTGGATTTCATATAAGATATGGGGAATACAGATGTTTGATGAAATATGGTTTTACGCGATGCATCTTGTGGCATTCTTCTCGGTTAAGGTTTTTCTTATAGCGATAAGGGTTTGGGATCATTAGATTAAAGGTAAGTAATTACTTTATTTCTTTTTGCGAGGGTGTCTGCTTAAGCAGGTTGTTTATTAAGAAGTTAAATAAAAATTCCCTTCCGCGGGAGTCAAAAAATTAAAACAGCGCCTTGTGGCGCTGTTTTGTGATAAAATAAATATATGGCGCAAGTTATAACAATATTACTTCCTGATGATAATCCAAACGGAATTAAAATAATTGATCTCGCTAATTTTAATAGTGAGGTATTTGTGGTTCCGCGGAATAAATTAAAAGATCTTGGAAAGCGATCAGAAGTTAATCAGGCAGGAGTTTATTTCCTTTTTGGCGCCGGAGAAGATCCTTCAAGACAGATTGTTTATATTGGACAATCAGAAAAATTTTATCAAAGACTTAGTAATCATGACGCAGAAAAAGAATTTTGGGAGACTGGGGTTATAATTACTAATAAAAATTTAGATAGCGCCGATATAAAATATCTTGAAAGTAAGTCTATAAAATTAGCAAAGCATGTAGATCGTTATGATATTGAAAATAAAACAAAACCAGAACCAGAAGAAGCCAGGCTTTCAGAACACAAAAGGATTGTTAATGATGAACTTTTTAGTAAAATTCAATTTATTTTAAATTTTTTAGGATTTACTTTATTTCAAGATATTCACGATCTTAAAAAAGATACAGAAGAAAAATATTTTTGTGAGGATAAAAAAAATAAAGATGCAAGGGGCTCTGGCTTATTACTTGAGAATGGAGAATTTGTGGTTTATAAAGGTTCATTGGTTCGCATAGCTGAGAGGAGAGGACTTCCTATGAGCAGCCGAAATCTTCGTCAAAAACTTCAGAATGACGGTGTTTTAAAAAAAGAAAATGACAAATCTTTTATTTTTACAAAGGACCACATTTTTAGAAGTCCGAGCGCTGCTGGAGATGTTATCATGGGAAGATCTGTAAATGGATGGACTCAGTGGGAAGATAAAAATGGGAAGACTTTAGATGAAAATAAGAGAAAATAAACTTATGCAAAACAAATTGAATAAAATCAAAAAAATCGCCAGGGATGTTTACCGCTCCTTAGGCTCCGGTTTTTCGGAAGATGTATATGATAAAGCCATGCAGGTTGGTTTAAGGTTGGCGAAAATCAGATATGAAAATCAAAAAGTAGTTGAGCTTAAATACAAAGATCATTATGTCGGCGAAGGATATCCGGATATAATTGTAAGTTTCGGGAAGGATAGGGTAGTTCTGGAGTTGAAAGCGGTTGGTAGTGAGCTTGGGGCGTCTGAGGAGCAACAAATCAAAAATTATATGAGAATTCTCAAAATAAAAATTGGTTTACTTATAAATTTTCAAAAGCCAAAAGAGGAAGGAAAAGGTAGATCGCAGATTGAAATCAAAGAAGTAAAATTATAAATTTTTACTTTAATTTTACTTACCACGTCACTACACCGCGGTGTAGTGGGGTAGTTATTCACAAACCACCATTGACAAATATAGCATATATGCTATTTTTATTTAAATAAAATAATGACAAAAAACCAAAATACAAAAATTAAATTCCGCTCTTTTGAAGATATTTTAAAAGAGCAATATCCAACTAAAAAAGCTCGGGCGAAAGCCGATGAGAGGTTTCACAGACTTGCGCTTGGCTACGAAATTTATTCCGCAAGAAAGAAAAGGGGTTTAACTCAAAAAGAATTAGCTAAAAAAATGCAAACCACTCAGAGCGAGATTGCTAGAATTGAAAGCGGAGAGCAGAACGTTACAGCGGATAAACTAAATAAAATCGCTAATTCACTCAAGGGGAAATTGAAAATTTCTTTAGTTTAGAATTTATATAAAATTTCTCTTCCGCGGGAGGTAAAAAATCAAAACAGCGCCTCGTGGCTCTGTTTTGTGATAAAATAAACATATGTCCTGGAGTTTCGCGATTGTAAATAACAAATTAGCCGAAATTTATTTCGATAAAAATAAGAAAAACCAAGTTAAAATTTGGGGTCATTGTTATATAAAGAAAGAGGATTATAAAAATAAGCTGGACCAAAAATGGATTGAGATAGATACGAGAAAAGTTAGGGTAGTTTATAGAAATGAAAAGTATAGATTGGTTTAGCATTATATCACATGCCCGTCACTACACCGCGGTGTCGTGGCGCAATAATAAAAAAATAAAATTTGATTTTCAGAGGAGTTTTGAGTATTGACGGAGTGATTCGCGATAAGTTATTTTGTTATCAGCATTATTGAGGGGTGAATAATGAAAGGCATTGTTAGTGTTGAGATCAGGCAAGGCCCAAGGAGTCATCAGGAAGACAGATATGTCCGCTTGCGGATTGATAAGCCTGATTTAAAAGGTTGGCTGCTTGCGGTGATGGATGGCCATGTCGGGAAAGCGGTTGCGGAACTTTGCGCGGAAAAAATCAAAGATTTATTTCAGATCACAGATGAAAGCCAGGCAGAAGAATCCCTGCGCTGCTTGGTTGCCGATTTGAACAGCCAAACCGAAGCTTATAGTGAGGGTTCAACTTTTTCAGCCGCGCTGCTGTTGGATGGTATTCCCGGGGTTTCGGTTGCGGTTCTCGGTGATTCTCCGGTAGTGGTATTGGATCAAGAGGGGAATCTTAATGTAAGCCCGGAACATAATGTCCGTTCCAATCTTAAAGAGCGGAAAGCGGCGGAACAGCGCGGCGGAATATATGCGGATGGATATATCTGGACCGACTTAAGTGCTTTAGTCCGTGGTTTGCAAATGAGCCGGGCTTTAGGCGATTCTTATCTCGGCAAAGTCCTTTCGCGTGAACCGGACATTTATACGATTCATAATCCAGAGTGGGTGTTGGTCGCATCGGATGGAGTTTTTGATCCGGGACATCACAACACCGGCAAGCTTCTTGAAGAAATCAAAGAATGCGCGATGCGGCGCTCAACAGCTCAAGATGTTATGAAGTGGGCAGAGGATCGGGGCTTGGAAGATAATGCCACTGCTCTTGTCTGGAGTTTGTCTAAAAAATAATAACCGCCTGATTAACTAGGCGGTTTTTTGTTTCTAAATTTGCCTTCCGCGGGAATTTAGTATGGTAGAATAAAAATGTGAGAACTTATCAAGAATTCTATCAGAATATTCAAAAGCCATTTTTTTCTCCGCCGGAACGGGTGTTTGGGCTGGCGTGGGGGATTATCTATCCGCTGATCGCGGCCGCGGGAATATATTTGATTTATTTAGTTTATAGGAAAGAAGCGCCGAAAAATTTACTGTGGATTTTTCTTGCTAATCTGGCTGCCAATCTTTTATTCACCCCAATTCAGCTAGGGTTAAGGCCGCTTTGGCCGGCATCAATCGATATTTTAATAATTTTAGGGACTTTGGCATTTTTTGAATACAGAATTTGGCAATATTCAAAATTGATTTTTGTTTTGCTTTTGCCGTATCTTTTCTGGGGCGCATTTGCAACGGTACTGCAGTTAGCAATCTTCTTTTTAAATTTTTAATTAGAATAATAAATTTCCCTTCCGCGGGAGTTTTATAAGTTTTTATCCCAACAACACCCTTATATTCTTTAAAATCTTGTCAACTCTGTCAACTGGGTTGTACTTTTACATAACTAATATGCTATAATAAGAATATGCCCGGTGCTACAACTTCGATTATGTTCTTCTACGTTTGCGTATTAGAAAGTTTATATGATAAGCAAAGGTATGTCGGTTACACCAATAATTTGAAGCGCAGGATAGAAGAACATAATCAAGGTAAATCATTTTCTACTAAACCACGATTACCTATGAAACTTATTTATTTTGAAGCTTGCGTCAATCAACAAGACGCGGAAAGGCGCGAAGAATATTTAAAAACTACGAGAGGTCGCAGGTTTTTAGCTAAACGGCTTAAAATCTATTACCAATCGAAGTTGTAGCACCGGGTATGCATAAAATACAAGAACAATTATTAAAAGTCGCCCAGGAGAAAAACTTGGGCCAGCATACCTTGAGAGAAATAGGGTCGTTTATCGGAGTGGATTCTCCGCAGAAAGTTAAACATCATCTTTTACAGCTCCAAGCTAAGGGGCTTATTAAAATTAATAAAGCTAAGGGAATGATCAAGAAAATCAGGCAGGAATGGGAAACTATGTCCGGCAACGGCAAGCTCCTTACTATTCCTATTTTAGGATCGGTAAATGCCGGACCAGCGACGATTTTTGCCGAAACTAATATTGAAGGATTTTTAAGGATTTCCAGTTCATTGCTTGCGCCGGCAAAAGCTAAGGAGAGCCGTCTTTTTGCCCTGAAAGTAGTCGGTCCCAGTATGAACCGGGCGAAAATCGGCGGGAAAAATATTGAAGACGGGGATTATGTGGTTGTGAATGTAGACGATAAGAACGTCAAAACCGGAGACATTGTGCTTTCCATTATTGATGGCATGGCGAACATCAAGAAATTTTATCTGGATAAAAATAATAACCAGGTGGTGCTGATGTCTGAATCTACCAAAGATTTTCCGCCGATCTATATCCACCCGAATGATAATTTTATGATCAACGGGAAGGTAGTTCAGGTCATTAAAAAGCCGAGCTTTCTTAATTAATTGAATAAAAAGCAATGTGCAAAAAATGCATAATGCAAATTCTGATAGCAGTTTTATTTTATTAGCATGGAACCATTGGCTTCAAAAATACGGCCTTTAACCTTAAAGGATTTTATCGGCCAGGAACATTTGGCCGGCAAGGGTGGTCCGCTTAGGACTGCCATTGAAAAGAAGCATCTTTTTTCTTTTATCCTTTGGGGTCCGCCGGGATGCGGCAAAACAACTTTAGCGAGAATTTATGCCAAAAGCCTGGATGCGGAGATGTATGAGCTTTCTGCGGTTTCGGCCGGTAAGGATGATATCCGGCGCATTATTGAGGATGGTTTTATGGGTTCGGTGCGGGGCAAGCCGAAAGTTTTATTTTTGGATGAAATTCACCGCTTCAATAAAGCCCAGCAGGATTTTCTGTTGCCTTTTGTGGAGCGCGGCGAACTGACGCTGATCGGCGCGACTACTGAAAATCCGAGCTTTGAAGTGATTCCGGCTTTGCTTTCCAGGTGCCGGGTTTTTGTGCTTAATGAATTGCCGGCGGCGGATATGGAAAAGATAATCAAGCGGGCCGGTTATCCGATGGATAAAGAATCCGTGGAATGGCTGGTGGCGATGGCTAATGGCGATGCCCGGCAGGCGATTGCCATGCTGGAAAATACTTACGGACTATATAAAAAGATTAATCTCAAGAATCTGAAAAATACTCTCCAGTCTAAATTTTTGCGTTATGATAAAAAAGGCGAGGAGCACTACAATCTCATCAGTGCATTCATTAAAAGCATGCGGGCTAGCCAGCCGGATGCGGCGCTTTATTATCTGTCCCGGATGCTGAAAGCCGGAGAAGATCCGAAGTTTGTTGCCCGGCGCATGGTGATATTTGCCAGCGAAGATATCGGGATGGCTCAGCCAACGGCGCTGGTAGTTGCTAATGAAGTATTTCAGGCAGTGGATATCATTGGTATGCCTGAATGCGGCATTAACCTCGCGCACGGGGTGGTTTATCTGTCGCTTGCCAAAAAAGACAGGAGCGCTTATGAAGCATATCTGCTGGCGATGGAGGATGCGGAGAAATTGGGCAATCTTCCGGTGCCGATGAAAATCAGGAACGCACCCACTAAACTGATGAAAAATTTGGGATACGGAAAGGGATATGAAAAATATACCAAGGACGAACTTCTGCCGGAAAAACTGAAAGGTAAAAAATATTTTACTCCTAAAGAGTAGAATAATTTATTAAAATATAATAAACTTATAAATAATGTTTGATCTAAAAGGAAAAATTGCGTTGGTTACTGGCGGGAGGCGCGGTATGGGCCGCTCTCATGCGCTTACGCTTGCAAAGCAGGGAGCAACGGTTGTGGTAACTGATGTTGATTTGGCGGAATGCCAGTCGGTGGTTGATAAAATAAAAGGAGGCGGCGGCCTGGGAGTTTGTTTTAAGATGGATGTATCAGATAAATCAGAAGTTGACGGCGTTTTTAACGAAGTGTTGCGGCAGTTTGGGCGGCTGGATATTTTAGTGAACAATGCCGGAATTTTTGATCCGAAACCGGCGCTGGAAATGTCTGAAAAAGACTGGGATAAAACCATTGCGATTAATTTGAAGGGAGAATTTTTATGCGCCCAGCGCGCGGCCCAGGAAATGGCAAAACAAAAATGGGGCAGAATTATAAATATAGCCTCGATCGCTTCTGGCGGAGTTGGTATCGGTTTTGAAGGCGCAGCCCATTATGCCGCGTCTAAAGGCGGAATAATTGGAATGAGTGAAACGATGGCAATAGAGTGGGCGCCGCTTGGCATTACGGTGAACGTGATTGCACCGGGAGCTATTCAAACGCCGATGGTGGGACAAGTTACTGAAGAAGTGGCAAATGAAATTAAAACCCGTGTTCCATTGAAGCGTATCGGCAGACCGGAAGAAGTATCGGCAATGGTGATATTTTTAGCTTCTGAAGAATCAAGTTATGTGACTGGCGCCACATTTTATGTGGATGGCGGCTGGCTTGCGGCGTAAAAATACGCGTATGTACTGGGGACTTGACAAACTATAAATTATAGTATAGTATTATCTTCAAGCAAATAAGACACGAAAACCTAGTCGAATTTATCGCAAAAAGTAATTATAAATATTATATGAAAGGAACAATCAAAACTCTTACGGATCGGGGATTCGGATTCATTTCTCGCGAAGGCGAAACAAAGGATCTCTTCTTCCATTCTAAAGAATTGAAGGGCGTGGCATTTGATGAATTAAAAGTTGGCGACGAAGTCACTTTTGAGGTCACTCAAAGCGAAAAAGGCCCGGCTGCTACTAACGTAGAGCGTGCATAAACGCCACTAAGAAAAATCGCCCCGATATAATGTCAGGGCGGTTTTTTAATTTATGCTATAATATATTTATAAATAAATTTATGAAAAATAATAAACATTATGTTTGTACCGGCGGGTGCGAGGGGTTGTCGGATAAGTCCGGAGTTTGCCAGGCAGAAGATTGCCCGGATCACGGCAAATCTTTAAGGGAATGTGGTTGCGCCGATGGCAGCCATAATACTGAAGACGAAGAAAAAGATCAGGAGGGTGGATTTACGGGAATGGAGATTTTAATTGCGCTCGGACTCTTAGCTATAATGACCGGCTGGATGGGTGTCGCTTTTAAGGAAGAAATTTCGGATTTTTTTAAAAAAGCCCCTGCTCCAGTGGAGGAAATTCAGCCCACGGTAAATAATCCATTTCCAGCGCGGCCAGTTGAGGAAAAACCGTTAGAATTGCCAAAAGAACCTGTAAGTACAGACTCAAGATATGGTACTCCTATAGTTCAGCCGGCTCCGGCACCTGCTCCTGCGCCTAAGCCAGTAACAGCTACCGGAGAATGGCATGGCCAATATACTGTTACTGCGCCTCCGGAATGCAAGGGTGAAACTGGCGGATGGCAGGCGTTTTTATCAGAAAACGGCGGAGTTATCAGCGGGGAATTTAGCGCGGATGCGGGTGTAAGCGGATCTGTGGGCGGATCGCGTTCCGGTGATACAGCCAATTGGAGCGTAAGAAGCGGCGGCGCTTCCGGAATAGGTTTTTCTGGCGCTATAACCAGCAATACCATGAGCGGAAATTTTACCGGACTTACTTGCTACAAAAATGAGGAAAAACGGAGATCAACCGGAACTTATTTCGGCGGAAGGATTGTGCAATAGTTGTTTGTTCTAAATTACAGTGTTATTATTTTATTCAGACGATTTGAAAATCGGAGATATTAAATGGCCAAAAAGCCAAACCTCAAGAAAAGTCTTAGGAAAGAATTACGGAAATTAATCTGTAAAGAATGCCAAGGAGAAATTGATGAAGTGGGATGCACTAACGGATGCAAGTATGAAAAGCTCTTGCACGATCGTGATCCGGAGACTACGGAATATCACGTATATGTTATGGATCGAGTAGAACCTTGTCCGAGGCCTTGATGGCCGATTGCCGCTGATTATCAGCGGTTTTTTGTTTTTGTTTATGCTAAAATAAAAAAGATATGCGAAATAATGAAGGATTCTGGAAATTGAGCCCCAGCAAGTTGTACAGCTTTGTGGATTGCCCAAGCTGTTTTTGGGCGGAAAATCATATCGGCAGCCATCCGTTTACTTTGCCGCTCCGCCTTAATGACGCAATGGATTCGCGGCTTAAGTCCCGGTATGATTTATTTCGCGCAAAAGGCGGGTTGCCGCCGGAACTTGCCGCAGAAGTTAAAGGAATCCGTCTTTTTCCGGATTTAGTCCAATTGGAAGAATGGCGCAATAACAAGACTGCGCTCCGGTATATAGATGAAAAATTGGGATACGTACTTGATGGCAAAATTGATGAACTTTTTCTCGGCAAGAATAACGAATTTATTCCGGCTGATTATAAATCTTCCGGCGATCCTCCAAAAGAAGACAAGCAGAAATATTACCGTTTACAGCTGGCGGCTTATGCCTGGATGTTCGCCAATCGTGGGTATGAGGTAGGGAATAAAGCATATTTGCTTCATTATTACACGAAAGACAGGGAAGATCCTTCAATGTCGATGGACCTGAATTTTCATGCCGATGAAGTTGCAATTGATCTTGCAGAGTTTCCTAAAAAAATGAAAGAAATGATTGATCTTTTAAACGGCCCATTTCCTGGCCCTAATAATTTCTGCAAACGCTGCGAGTGGCTGGAAAAAAGAAAAATAGTTGAATAGATATTTTTATGAAGCTGATTTATAAAATTATTTTACTTTTAATTGTTATTTCACTAGTGCCGGTTATCGGCATTAGTTATTTAGGCGAACAGGCCGGAGAATCTGCTATTAAACAGGACACTGAACATCATTTACAGAATGACTCAAAAACCGTGATGGCCATGATCGAAACGATCATGTACAACAATTACCACGACCTTTTACGCTTAAAGGAAAGTTTGGTGCTAAAGGACGAGTCCAGCAGCTTAGAAGATATAAAGAATATTTTGCTTGCGTATCAAAATAAAGCCGGTTATGCCTCTTTGTCTTTTTTCAATATGGACAGAGTCAGGTTGGTTGATACTAAGGATAAAGATGTTGGGAAACAGCATGAGTTGACCCCGTACTGGGAGGATGCATTGGCCGGAAAGATAAGTGCGGGACGGGATATTAGGATTGCCGAGGACCTTAATATACCAATCATTTATTTTGCCGCACCGGTACTTAATACAAGAGGCAAGCCTTGGGGTGTTTTGGTTATGCGCTACATTGCCGAGGATATTCAGGCCCTTTTAGATAAAGTAATAATTGAGGAAGGAACTCATGCATTATTAATTGATAAAAATCGTAATGTTATTTTTTCCACCGATGAATATTTTAAAGATAAAATTTTAAAAGAGAAAGCCCCGGATATTCCGTCAGTGAATATGGTTTTAGAGGGCAAAAGCGGATTTATTGAGGAATTCTATTCTCCGCATAAGGAAGTGGTATTCAGCGGGTTTGCAAATGGCACTGGATTCAGGGATTTTCCGGGAAATAACTGGGGGATTATTATTTCCGGAGACAAGAATGTGCTTTTAGCTCCAATTTTGAATTTGCGTAATAGGGTAATGATCTTTACTATATTAGACTTATTAATTGTTGGCATAATATCTTACTTTCTAGGCAGAAGAATCAACAATCAGATAAAAGATTGGTATAGTGCGGCCGTAAGAATACAAAAAGGTGAGTACAGTATTACCTTGCAGGTATCATCAAGTGATGAACGAGGAAAATTCACAGAATCTTTTAACTTAATGTCACAAAAGCTGAAGGAGGCATATGATAATCTTGAACAAATGGTGCTTAAGAGAACGGGGGAGCTTTTAAGAAGTGAGGAAAAATATCGCAATCTTATTGAAACTGTCCCGATTTGTATAAAGATTGTCAATAGCGAAGGCCGGGTAATTTTTCTGAATAAATACGGAAGGGATGAGCATTTTATTAAAGAGGGGGCGGATATTTTGCAATGGGATTGGATAAAAACTATTGAAAGCGGATTTCGTGAGGCAGTGCAAAAAATGTATAAGAATGCTTTGCGTGGAGAACGCGGAATAATAGAATTTGCCCATACACCGGAAGGTTCTATGCACGGCTGGTGTTTAAGTATTTTTTCTCCGATTAAAGATGGGGCCGGACGGGTAAAAGTTGTCATGATTTATTCGAGCGATGCCACAGAAAAAGCGCATGCCGATAAACGCGTTAAAGAGCTGAACGATTTGCGGAATAAATTCATTCAATTAATGTCGCATCAGCTCCGTACGCCATTGAACTCTATGCGCTGGAGTATTGAGACGCTATTAGCAGGAGATATCGGAAAATTAAAGGACGAACAGAGAAATTTCTTAAAAATTCCTTATGAAGCTAATATTGAAGTTTTAAAGCGGCTTGACGATATATTAACCGTAATGGACGTTGAGGAGGGAAGAATTACATTTAAAAAGGAAGAAATTTCACTGGATAGCATCTGGAAATCGGTAATGGGCGAATTTAAAAATAGGATTAATCTTAAAGAGCTGGAATTTCAATATATAGATCCCCAAAAAGAACTTCCGCCGGTAAATTGCGACGGGGAAAAGATGCGTAAAGCATTGGAACAGTTATTAGATAATGCCGTGACCTATACTCCGAATAAAGGAAAAATTACCGTAAAGATGCAGGCCGGGGATTCCGAAATTAGATTTGAGATCATTGATACCGGTATTGGGATTCCAACGGCTGAACAGCCGCGGATTTTTTCCAGATTTTTCCGTGCTACTAATGCTTATACAATGAAAACAGATGCATCCGGGATCGGACTTTCGCTGGCTAAATATTTTATTGAACAGCATGACGGCAAAATAGGTTTTGAATCAGAAGAGGGGAAAGGAAGCACTTTTTGGTTTCAAATGCCGCTTAGTTGATGTAATTCAATGGAATATCCAATTCGGATTAATAAATATTTGCGCGATAAAGGCCTGGCTTCGCGAAGGGAGGCAGATAAGCTTATTTTAGCCGGTAAGGTTTTGGTGAATGGCAAACGCGCTGAACCGGGTATGCAAATCCTTGGAAAGGATAAGGTGGAATTGCGCGGAGAAAATAAAAAAACTTACGAATATCTTGCTTATTACAAGCCGCGGGGTTTGGCAACGCAAATACAGGAAGGATCAGAAAGCGTGATTGCCGAATGGCGGGAAAGAGGACTATTTCCGATTGGCAGGCTGGATAAGGAATCCGAAGGGCTTTTAATTTTAACTAATGACGGCCGGGTTACATCTAAAATTTTAGGCAGTGAAGAGAAATTCGAAAAAGAATATATTGTAAATACCCGGGAGAAATTGAGAAAAGGCATTCCTGCTATCTTTCAAAAAGGAATGCGTACGGAAACATTCGGCAGAATGCTTCCGGCAAAAACCAAAATGATTAATGAGTATACGCTTTCGGTTGTGTTGAGGGAAGGAAAGCGGCACCAGATACGCGTGATGCTAGGAGAGCTTGGTTATACCGTGGAAGCCCTAAAAAGGATCCGTATTGGGCATATTATGCTTGGCAAATTAAAACCCGGCCAAACCCGCGAATTAAATCAAAAAGAATTAGATTTGCTTTTTTAAATGAAAATTTTTGTGAAAATAAAAACTGGAGTCAAGAAGAATGAAGTGGAAAAATTGGATGAAAATCATTTTAAAATATCAGTAAAAGAATCGCCGATTGAGGGGAGGGCTAATTCGGCAATAATCAAAACGGTTGCGGAGTATTTTCATGTAGCACAGTCCAATATCGAAATAATTTCCGGTTTGAAATCCAAGCAGAAAATTATAGAGATCAGTTAAGTTCTTGGTATAATTAAATGAAATTTAAAAACGCCCAATGGGCGTTTTTGGTTTATGGTGAAAGTTTGGCAAGCGACCTAGCCAGATTTTCGCGGGCTTGTTTTTCATACTTGTTTCGGAAATATTCTGTAGCGTAGATGCTTGGACGAGCAAGAAAAGATCGGAGAATAGCGGTGCGGCCAGCGCGGAATTGGTCTTCTGAAACCCAGCTATATTCTTTACGAATCTTCTTCTCATATTCATCAAATTCTGCCGCCAGTTTTCCAAGAATAGATAAATCAATATCTGTGAGTAATTGAGCGTCTGGATCAGTCGGAACAGCTTTATGGATTGTGGTTCGAACAAGGTCAGCAACTTTTTGTGCAAATGTTTCTGAAAGCCCCATCGTCTTTGTAGCTTCATACGCCAGCTTAGCGCTTTGTTCCTCGTTATTTTTCAAGCGTGGATTATAGATAGCATCGTGAAACCAGATGGCCATTTCTAAAGTGTTTGGATCCATACATAATGCCCGCGTATTTTCTAGCTCATTAAGACATTCCTCAATATGTAGAAATTTATGATAGGCGCGTTCCTTTTCAGAATATAGACGAGATAAAATAGCAAATATTTTTTCGGTATCTTGAGTGGCGCCTATTGTCATGCAAAGTGCTAACCACCGATTTTTTAACGACGCTTCGTTCGTTGAGTCTCTAAACTTCTCTAATAATTTTTGATGAACGGCTGGAGTAACAAATTTTCCGATTATTTTCTCCCAGCCTTCTGGCCCGATCAATCCCTTTACCAAACTGGAACTAATTTCTACAATTTTTCGCGGCGGAATAAGAAATATGGCTGTGATTTGAGGATCAAGATCGCTATTGATGTAGCGCATTCCTTTTTCGTATTCATAATCACTTTCGTTTCTAATACCGCGTAAAATGTATGTTGCTCCGGCGGAGCGCGCGTAATTTACTAAAAATTGATTAACAAAAAATGTCACTTTGACATTCGATAAATGGGCCGTACATTTGCCAAGCATAGCCAATCTCTCTTGTTCCGTAAAAGCGTATTTTTTATCCGCATTAGTTCCGAGGGCTACTATTAATTCGTCAAAAAGTTTGGCTCCCTGCTCTATCATCCAGAGATGGCCGATGGTGGGCGGATCAAAACTGCCGGCGTAAACTGCTCTTTTCATACTGCATTTTTAGTTTTTAAGAACCGCCTATATTTTATAACAAATTTTTGCTATAGTCAATCCTATATGATTATAAGAAATTTACAAAAATCAGATTTACTTGGATTATTGAATTTAATTGAAGGCATGGTGGATTACCACCATGAAATTGATGGATATTATAAAGCATTTTCCGAATATAAAACTTTGGAGGAGGACGTGAAATTTTGGCTGAACGATAAAGACACCAGGAGTTTGGTAGCGGAAGATAACGGGAAGTTGGTCGGCTATTTGAGGGCCGGGGTGGAAAGGGCGCCAGATTATGCGATCGTAAAAAAAATCGGAATTATTTATGATGCTTTTGTTTCAGAAAAGTATCGTAAGCGGGGAATTGCCAGACAGCTTTTAAATGAAGCTTTAAAATGGTTTGAAATAAAAAAAGCTAAAAACATTGAGCTTAGCGTAGACGTCAGAAACGAAGCCGGAATAAGATTCTGGAAAAGCGCCGGATTTAAAGAATATAAATTCAGGATGAGATTTGATTTATAATAAAAGCATGCGGAAAAAATTGATGAAAATTTATAAAAAGCGGTGGCATTTGGCAATAACCCTTTTGATTGTTTTATTTCCATTTCTTTTTTTTCTGGTATTTTCGGGTTTGGCCAATATTCCTTCAACAAAATTATTATTGGACATTTTAATTTCCGGTTGGCGGCTTCTGGCGGCCTATTTGATTGCGGCGGTTATGGCTTGGTGTTTGGCGGTTCTTTTCCATCAGGAAAAATTTGCAGCCGTCGCGCTTCCGATTTTTGACGTGCTTCAAAGTTTCCCAACTTTTGCCGCTTTGCCCCTTGCTGTTTTCTTTTTCGGGCCGTCTAACTTTACCATTATATTTTTTCTCGTATTGACGGTGATCTGGCCGATTCTATTTTCAATTGTCAGCTCTCTGAAGCTGATAAGGCAGGACTGGGAAGAAGCGGCAATAATGTCGCGTTTAAGCGGGCTGGATTACCTGCGGTATTTCCTTTGGCCGGTAAGCGTGACCGGTCTTATAACCGGTTCAATTATAGGGCTGGGAGAGGGGTGGGAAGCGCTGGTAGCGACGGAAATAATCGTCGGCATCAAAACCGGCCTTGGAAGTTTTTTCCAGCAGTTTTCTAACAATGCCAATGTCACAATATTCGGGATTTTAGGCTTTCTGGCATTGATTTTTAGCATTAATAAACTGGTCTGGCTGCCTCTGCTGGAGTGGGGCCACCACGAAACGGAAGAATAAATAATGGAACCGATAATCTCGCTTCATAAAATAAACAAAACTTTTAAAGAACGGCCGGACTTGCCGCCTCTTAAGGTATTGGAAGATATTAATCTGGAAGTTTTTGACGGCGAATTTCTGGTATTGGTAGGGCCTTCCGGATCCGGTAAATCAACATTGCTCCGCATCATGAGCGGCCTGGAAAAATCTTATGATGGCGAGGTTAAATTAAAGGCCGGAATCAGCAGTGCCGATACCAGTTTTGTTTTTCAGCAATTTGCGCTCCTGCCCTGGCTGACGGTGGAAGAAAATATAGAACTTGGATTAATCGGAAGAAAGATTTCTAAAAATGAAAGAAAGAGGCGGGTCGCGGAAGAACTTAAATTATTTGGTCTTGAGCAATTTAAAAATTCCAGGCCAAAAGAGCTTTCCGGGGGAATGCGCCAGCGGGTCGGAATCGCGCGGGCAATAGTAACAAATCCGAAAATAATTTTTATGGACGAACCGTTTTCCGAGCTCGATTCTTTTACCGCGGAAGAATTACGGAAAGAACTTTTAAATATTTGGCAAAAAAGAAAGCCGACGATAGTTATGGTAACGCACATTATTTCTGAGGCTTTAAAGTTGGGCGACCGGGTTGCGGTTTTGACTCCGCGGCCGGGTAAAATAGAGAAAGTGACGTCAAACTCTTTGCCGAGGCCCAGGGCCGAACGCTCAGGTGATTTTTATAAACTGGAGGATGAATTATATTCACTGATCAAGCCGTAAAGAAGTATCCATGATATTATTCGATTAAATGAATCAAAAAAATCTAAAAACCGAAAAAGAGCTAAAAAAGGAACCGACTTCGGAACAATATAAAGTGATGCGCGAGAAGGGAACCGAAGCTCCGTTTTCCGGAAAATATTGGAATGAGCACTCTAAGGGAATGTATAGGTGCGCAGCTTGCGGCGTCGAACTTTTTTCTTCTGACACCAAATTTGATTCCGGAACAGGCTGGCCGAGTTTCACTGAACCGGCTAATCTAGAAAATATTGAGCTTCGCGAAGATGCCAGTTACGGAATGAAAAGAACTGAAGTTGTCTGTAAAAAATGCGGTTCGCACCTCGGGCATATTTTTGACGACGGGCCTGCACCTGATGGAAAAAGATATTGCATTAACTCGGTCTGCCTTGAATTAGAAAAGAAAAAGTAGATGGACATATTTTCTCATGCTCTTTGGTCAGGAGGAATTTATAAGGCTATTTCTTTGCCGCCGCGCAAGAAGTTAAAAATTTTATGGGCGGTATTTTTCGGAGTAGCGCCGGACTTATTTTCTTTCGGAATTTTATTTATAGAAAATTTATTTTTCCGGGGATTATTCCGGCCGGAATTTGCCAGCGGAGAGCATGGACTAAATGGAGCATTCGTGCCTCACTACGTTTTTACGCTTTATAATTACACCCACAGTTTGATAGTCTTTTTAGCCGTTTTTCTTTTAATTTGGCTTATCCGGAGAAAGCCATTTTGGGAAATGGGGACGTGGGGACTTCATATTTTGAGCGATATACCAACCCATACTTCCAGATTTTTCCCGACGCCATTTTTATGGCCGTTTTCCCCCTATAAAGCAAGTGTGATTTCCTGGGCAAGACTGGAATTTTTAATACCGAATTATTCCTTATTAATTATATTTTACGGAATAATCTATTGGCTAAATAAAAGACCCAATAAAAAAACGCCCCAGATTTAATCGGGGTATTTTTATTTTTTACTTCTTTCCTGCAGGCGACGTTCCCGCCGCTTATCTGCTTCTCGCCAGCGGCGTTTTTCTTCCTCGGTTTCCGGGTTAAGGGAATATTTTACCGGTACAGGCTTCCGGGTTTCATCTATTGGAACAAAGGTAAAATAGGCGGAAACTATATGGCGGTTTTCTCCGGTTAATGTATTTTTGGCAAAGACCTTAATGCCAACTTCTAATGAGGCGTTCCAAACTCGATTTACGGATGCCTTAAACACCAAGACTTCACTGACGTAAGCCGGAGCCAGAAAGCGGAAGGCATCTACCGATGCTGTTACACAGGTTTGCCCGCAATGTATTTTAGCGACTACGGCAGCGATTTTATCTGATTCCGCCATAACTGTGCCGCCAAAAATTGTTCCTAAATAATTAAGGTCATTCGGCTGAATCATATAGAGGCTATCATTTATAGCCGATTCAGGCACCCTCTTTGCTGGTCGCTCTTTCATGGTGCTGATTTCATCTAAAACAGCTGTTTGCATCATAAAATCAACCGTTATCAGTTGCAATAGCGAAGGTGTGATATAATTAAAGTTAATATGAAAAAATACTTAATTTCTTCGTTGTTAATAATTAATCTTTTACCGATGGGCGCGGCAGTCGTTTACGCACAAGCGGCAGAAACATCTGCGATTATAGAGACAGAAAATGTTACTGCTTCGGATTTAGGCATTGAAAACCCGGGGCTATTACCAACCAACCCGTTTTATTTTCTAAAAGAATGGGGCAGAGGGTTTCGGCGGGTTTTTACTTTTGACCCGGTTAAGAAAACCGAATTTGAATTAAAAATTACCAATGAAAAAGCGGCAGAATTAAAGAAAGTCCAGGAAGCAAGGCCGGAAGATGCAGAAGCCATCACTGAAGCATTGGAGAATTATCAGGAAGCCCAAGTAAGATTGAGTTCCAGGCTGGAATTATTAAAAGAGACTTCCCAAAATCCGAACATTGACCGTCTTTTAGGTGATTTGACCGGAAAAACAGTCAAGCACGCCAATATCATTGATGGGATTTCAAAGCAATTTGAAAATGATGAAAAAATATCCAGTTTAACGGCGGATACTCAAAAAAAATTAGAGGAGTCCGTATCTCGGGCAGCTGAAAAAGATGAACCTGCCAAATTTGCAGTTAAATTGGAAAAAGCCTTGATAGAAACCAAGGGAGGGGACCTGAAGCACCTTCGTTCTGTAGAATTCATTGATAATCTTTCGCAAAATGCTTCGGAAGCGGCAAAACAATCTTTAGAAAGGCTTCGCCAGGAGTTTTCTCAAAAGTTAGAATCGGATATCAAAGATCTGTTTGAAAAAGGGGGTTCTCAAGCTGTCCAGGATGCAATTACGGAATTACCGGGAGACACCGCAAGAAGATCGGTAATTTTTGACGAGATTAAGGAAAAAGCAGAGCAGAGGTTGTCAGAGGCCTTAAATAAGGCAGGAGCTATTTTAGATAAAACGACCCGTGAACAAGAAAATATTGCCGCTAAAGCTAAAGAACAATTAACTCGCGCCGAAGAAGTGCTTAAAAAATTAGAAGAAAGAATCAAACAAACGGAGAATGCTCCGCGTGTTCCGGTTGCATTATTGAATCAATCCAAAGAGCATTTAACGGAAGCGCAATCAGCATATGCGGACAATAATTACGGGGAGGCTTTCGGACAAGCGCGATCGGCGGAAGTCTTAGCCAGAAACGCTTTTAAGATGCTGGAAGAAGAGCGTCCGCAAGCAGATCGCTTAAAAGCCGAGTTAAACGAGCTGGAAATAAAAATTAATAAATATGAAGAGATATTAAAATTAAGGGAATTTACTCCGGAAAAAAATCCAAAAGCTTACGCTATTTTAGCAGAGGCAAGAAAATATCTCACTTCCGCGCAAGATGCGCTTTTACGGAATAACTTGGAAGATGTGGTCCTTCACGTTAGTCATGTTAGGGGTTATTTAAACGATTTGTCCCGTTTTATTGAAAGCGGCGGGAAGGATGCAGAGCTGAAAAAAGCAGAAGTTAAAAGAGCCATACCGACCGAAGTAAAGCCGCAAGTTACTTCAGTTTTGCCGTCTCGATGCGAAGGATTAAGGGGCAGCTTGGCTCAACTGGAAGAATTGTTGAAATCAGAAAAAATTGGTGAAGCAGATTACAAATTAAAATATGAGACTCTAAAAAAAGAATTGTCAGCTTGTGAGATACCGGCTGCAACTCCAGCCATGCGGGAAATTGAAAAGCCGGAAATCTGTACTCAAGAATATAATCCGGTTTGCGGATTAGACGGCAAAACCTATTCCAATGCCTGTACTGCGAAAATTGCTGGAGCAGGCATCCAATATACAGGAGAATGCCGGATTGGTGCAAAACCCGCATCTTGTCCGTTGTTTGCAGCGCCATCTCCGGAATTTGAGAAATCTTGCGCCGAAAAAGGCGGCAAATTAGTCAGCCGCACCGATGAAAAGGGGTGCACTTTACCGGCGGAATGTATTTTACCGGAACCAGCCACGTCTGAGCCAATGCCATACGAATTTAAATTAGAGGCAGATGATCGCGGATTTTATCCAAACCCATCATTAAGCGTGCCAAGGGGGTCAAAAGTCAAAATTCATTTTTTGGTGAGAACCGAAAACGTTTATTACGGCGGTTTGAGATTTACTAGTCCTAAATTTAAAACTGAAGCGGTAAAGCCTGGCAGTACGGCAACGGTTGAATTTTTAGCCGACGAGCCATTTGAATTCCAATCCTGGTGGCCGTTAAACGATGTACTTAAGGCGACTGGCAAGATTACAGTTCAATAATGATGTGTAAAAAAGAAAATTGGAATACTAAACGGCAAAAAACCCATCGATTTGAATATCTCAAAAGGATTATCCTTCCGGCTGGCATTATTGTTGGATTGGCGGCATTAGCCGTTTGGTTTGTTATTTCGCTGCCATCTCTGCCGGAAGATCAAATTATTTCCAGACAGGGCATGCATTGGCATTCAGAGCTGAAAATTTTTATTAACGGTGAAGAGCATCAAATACCGGAGGGAATTGGATTGAGTGCCGTTCATAATCCGATTCATACGCACGATGATAGCGGAGTATTACATTTGGAATTTACCGGATTAGTCGCTAAAAACGATATTAAGTTGGATAAATTTTTTAAGGCTTGGCAGCGGGATTTTAACGCTAATTGTATTTTTAATTACTGCAACGGACCTCAGGGAAAAGTAAAGATGTCGGTTAATGGATCAGAAAATAATGAATTTGAGAACTATATAATGAAAGATAAAGATAAAATTGAAATAAAATACGAATCAGAAACACAATGACCAAAATTTTAAAGAATAAAAATTCAACTTTCTTTTGTTTTACGCCGGAAGTGATGCTGGCGACTTTTTTAATTGAAACCATTTTGGCGCTATATGTTTTTATCCGTTACCGTACAACTCCATTCAGCAGGTTAGCTGTTTTACTGCTTATGCTGCTTGCCGGATTTCAGTTCGCCGAATACCAGATTTGTGTGGGCAGTGACTCTATCTTTTGGTCCCGGATCGGCTTTATTATCATCACTCTTTTGCCGGTTTTGGGATTACATCTCATTACCTTATTGGCCGGTAAGGATTATTTTCTGAAATTCGGTTATGTACTGATGTTCACATACATCGCTATTTTTGCTTTTGGCGAAAAAGCCATTAGCCAAGCCACTTGCGGCGGTAATTATATTATTTTTAATACCGCCCAAGAGTTGTGGTGGACTTACGCCGTTTATTATTTCGGATTTTTGTTTTTGGGAATTTGGGTAGCGGTCAAGACGTTGCTGGTTAAAAATGCGGCAATCTTGTATTGGATGATATTAGGATATGCATCTTTTATGCTTCCAATGGGAATTGTTTATTTAATCTCTGCGGCGGCAGCCTGGAATGCAACACCCTCAATTATGTGCGGTTTTGCCATAATCTTTGCTATTATTTTGGCGTTAAAAGTCGTTCCGCTTTATTATAAAAGATATGCCGCTGAATAATGATTTAAAAAAAATATTAAAAGGCGAAGTGCTGGATGATGAAGCGACAAAGGCCAAGTACAGCCACGATGCCAGCTTATTTGAAATAACGCCGGAAGCGGTGGTTTTTCCAAAGGATACTGAAGATCTGAAAAAATTAATTAAATTTGCGAACGAAAATAAGAACATTTCTTTGACTCCCAGGTCCGGAGGCACCGATATGACCGGCGCGCCGCTTTCGGAATCGGTGGTTTTGGATTTTACAAAATATTTTAATAAAATTATTGAAGTTGGCGTCCAAAATGCGGAAAGCGGACATGCAGTAGTAGAACCGGGAGTTTTCTACAGAGACTTTGAAAAAGAAACTTTAAAGCATGGTTTGATTTTGCCGACTTATCCCGCTTCACGGGAAATTTGCGCCGTCGGCGGGATGGTAGCTAATAATGCCGGTGGCGAAAAGACGCTGGCCTATGGAAAAACCGAAAATTATGTCATGGAATTGCATACGGTTTTGAGCGACGGGGAAGAACATGTTTTGAGGCCGCTGAACGAAGACGAATTATTGATGAAAAGAAGGCGGGGTGATTTGGAGGGAGAAATATACCGTAAAATGTATGATTTAGCCAAATATAATTTTGATCTTTTGCAGAAAGCCGAGCCTAATGTGTCTAAAAACTCCGCCGGTTATAATCTTTGGGATATCTGGGATGGGAAAATTTTTGATTTAACCAAGCTTTTTGTCGGTTCGCAGGGAACTCTGGGAGTTATCACGAAAATCAAATTCAGACTGGTTAAGCCTAAGCCGTATTCGCGGCTGACAGTGATTTTCCTTAAAGATTTAAATCTGCTGTTAGAAATAATCAGAATAGTGATGAAATTCCAGCCGGAAAGTTTTGAATCGTTTGATGACCACACTCTTAAATTAGCAATGCGTTTTCTGCCGGATTTAATCAAGATTTTAAAGCCGAAAAATTTAATAAAATTGGGTTTGAGTTTTTTGCCCGAAGCCTGGATGACGCTTACCGGCGGTTTCCCCAAATTGATTTTATTAGTTGAATTAGCGGATAATAATGAAAAGAATTTAGAAAATCGACTGCAAGATTTGAAGCGAAATTTGAAATCTTTGCAAATTAAATTCAGAATCAGCCCGAATGAGGAAGATGCTAAAAAATATTGGACAATGCGGCGGGAAAGTTTCAATCTTTTAAGAAAACACGTTCGCGGCAAGAGGACCGCGCCGTTTATCGATGATTTTATAGTGCGCGTGGAAGATCTGCCAGAGTTTTTGCCGCGCTTGAATAAAATTCTTGATCGATATGAGCTAACTTATACCATTGCCGGGCATGTGGGCGATGGCAATTTTCATATTATTCCGCTGATGGATTTGGCTGATCCCAAATCTGCCGAGATCATTCGCGGACTTTCAGACGAGGTATATAATCTTGTTTTGGAATATGGCGGCTCCATTACCGCCGAACATAATGATGGCTTAATTCGCAGTCCTTTTCTCAAAAAAATGTATGGCGAAAAAGTTTATAAGCTTTTTGAAGAAACTAAACATATCTTTGACCCTAAAAATATCTTTAACCCAGGCAAGAAAGTGGGTGCTAGCTTAAAGTACGCATTTGAGCATTTGGTTAGGGAGTAGGTTTGTATATGTACAGTTGAGTTTTTTTGCGATTTATATAAAGCTATAGCTAGATTAATCTTTGATAAAGGAGCTTGGCTATGTCTTGGGGAATGTCTTGGGGAATGTCTTGGAAACCGCTTTTGCTAAGATGGGCGATTCTTCTGGTTGTGCTTATTGTGGCTGTTTGGGTTATGAGATAATGGTAAAGCCGCGATAAATTCGCGGTTTTTGATTTCTATAAGCTAACGTGCTATGCTTTTTCTTATCGTAGTTAGGCGATAGTAGTTGCACGCGAATAGCGCGCCTCCGGCCCTTGGCCTTTGGCAATGCGAAAGCGCTCATGCGAATTATAATATAGACCCTATCTTTATAAAATCTCCCTAATGCGATACTAGCTAATTTTATTCGGAATCAGGTGCGACGACGAAACTGTGCCAATAGGCACGTTGAGGAGGAGCAACGCAGTTATGAATACAAATTGGCTGTATCCCGAAGGGTTGCGATTAAATTTACTTATTACGGCGTTGCTCGTCGGAAAGGTATCTACTGATACGATTTCCTCCTCGCGCCTGATACTAAGTAAATTTAACCTGCAACGCGTTAAGGGATTTTTGTAAAGATAGGGCCACAGTCGTTCGCCTAAAGATATACGAAAAAATATAAATAAATTTAAGCGAACGAGATGGATATGCAAAATCGGCCGCAACGTCAGATGTATGACGTATCAGCTTTAAACCTGACCTGCTCAGAGTGCGGCACTCCGATCAAAGAGCTGCCATTTGAGCCAACCAAGCGCGAAGATGGCACCTATGGACGCTTGTATTGCTACGATTGCAATAAAAAGCGCCGGCCAGCATTCAGGGGAGGCCGCGGAGGTTTCGGAAGATAAAAATTTCGGAATATAAAAATTAAAGACCCGCAGTAAAATGCGGGTTTTTGATTTTTAAACTTTAAAATACCACTGTTTCCGATCTAGGTATTTTGCAAATAAAATCATGACAGAAGTACCGGAAACACAAGTTACAAAGACTAAATAGACTGGTAAGTCAGACGGCAAATTTTTTTCTACCAACAAGCCGAAGATCCCAGCTAGCATATACAAAATCAGGGCATTTTTGCCAAGCAAAGACAAAATCGGTATCCGTAGATCAAAATGCTCTTTGATCTGAAAAACAACGAAAAGCGGGATAATCCACTCCAAGCTATAGAGAATATAGGGAGCGGTCACCAGCCACTTATTGATAGGTGAGTGCAGCTGACCAATTATTCGACAAACATAGACTCCCAACCAAATAATCAACACCCAATTTACATAAGAGGAAAATTCCATCAGTGAAAGCAATTTTTGTTCGTACATCTCCATTAAGGAAGTAGCCAACAAAACGATTGACATCCAGCCAAGGCATGCCATTGGTCCGCCCATGCTTCCTAAGTTAGGATCATCAACATTCAAGAAGAGAAAAATGAGATGCCAAGCCGCGATGAATCCAAAAGCTGCCGCCAGCCGCTTTTTGTAACCGACAAAAAGAAAGGGAAGCGATAACAGTGAACTTAATCCAATCATTTGCAAAACTCCCCAACGAATAGTCAGTGAATATCTAACCAAAAATTCTCCTAATATTCCAAATAGAATTAACGTTAAAGAGCGCCGCATAAAGTGCAGGATAGCACTGACTAACCCCCTGCTTTCTCTTCGTCGGTAAAGAGACAAGGGATAAGACAAGCCAAGCGCAAACAGGAATAGCGGAGCCACTAAATCGGCAATGGTAAAGCCGTTACCAGTGGAATGCTTTAGCCACGGAGGTGCGGCAGTAAACATATAGAGAAAATCAAAAATTATCATAATAAAGACTGCCAAACCGCGCATCTCGTCTATTTCTTCCAAGCGGCCATACATATATCATTACCTGGTTATCAAATGACTATAGATTAGAGTAAACAAAGATCCGAAAATTAGCAAAGTTTAAGAACCTATCTTAATAATAATCCTCAAAAAAAATAATAAGTTCATCTCACCGCTGCTTGTCGGAAAGGTAGTTATAACTACGATTTCCTTCTCGCGCCTTGATCTAAATTTAAATTTGAGATGCCGCGTTAGGAATTGTTATTGAGATAGATTCCTTGATAGAATCCAGTTATGTATTCTTCGGCGGGAAAAATAACCATAATCATAATCGGCATTATTGGATCAGTATATTTTTTTGGTGGGAATCGCAGCACTACTTCTGCTATTGATCCAAAAATAACTGTTAAAAAAGAAATTTTAGCCGGCACAACTTTCAGTGTTTTGGCGAAGGAAGTTGGTATGGCGACTTCTACCACAAGTGCTATTTTGGGGAGCGCTAAAGAGGTCTATGACTTGGCGAAGATTGTAGCTGGCAAAGAAATAGCCTTAGTCTATAACGGAGAAAATGGGAATTTGGAAGAATTAATTTATGAAATTGATAAGGAAGAAAAGCTTATCGTTAAAAATGCCTCTACTACCGCGGAAGCATGGCAAGCAGAAAAGGTGCCGATCGAATATATGATTGAGATTGACCGCGCTAGAGGAACAATTGAAAGTTCTTTATATGAAACTATTCTTGATCAAGGCTTAGATGAACGGTTGGCTTTGGCGCTGGCGGAGATGTTCGCTTGGCAGATAGATTTTGCCGCTCAAATACAAAAGGGCGACAGTTTCAAAGTTATTTATGAAAAAAAATATCGCGACGGACAATATGATCATCCCGGTAAAATTATTGCCGCAGAATTTATTAATAATGGAGAAAGTTTTCGTGGATTTTATTTCACCGGGGCCGAAACTAAAGAGGGATATTATGATAAAGAAGGTAACTCGCTTCAAAAAGTATTTTTGAAGGCGCCGCTCCAATATAAGTATATTAGCTCTGGATATAGCTATAAGCGATTTAATCCGATTTTAAAAACTTTTACCCGGCATCGCGGCATTGATTACGCTGCTCCGCAAGGAACGCCGGCAGTTAGTGTTGGCGATGGCACAGTTGTCCAGGCCGGCTGGAATGGCTATTACGGAATTTCAATTAAAGTCCGCCACAATGAAACCTACAGTACAGTTTACGGGCACTTTATGAGTTTAGCCAAAGGTATTCGCGTTGGAACAAAGGTTAAACAAGGGCAGGTGGTTGGTTATGTTGGTTCAACCGGGCTTTCCACTGGGCCGCACCTCCATTATGAAATGCATAAATTCGGATCTTTGATCAATCCTTTCACGGAGAAAGTTCCTGCCGGTGAGCCGGTAAAAGAAGCTGATCAGCCGGCGTTCCAGGAAGTCCTAAATAAATATCAGTCAGAGCTAGATAATATTTAAATAATGCGTTATTTTTAAAGTAAGTTCTTTCTAGAAAGGGGAGGTATGGAATTCCCCAAAGTCTGGGATACGCAAGAATGGAAGGTCATAAAAAAAAGTGAAGAGCTGTGGGCAACTTCTTCCGGGGATAATATAGAAAGATTATTGGGATCGCAAACTTTGTACCAAGGCATTCGGCGGCCGAACGAAATTGTTAGAGAGATTAATATTTATTGGCGCGGCGCGGTAGGCAGAATCTGGTATAAGTTTATTGATAAGCACCTGATAGTGGTTGCTTCGCAGTTAATGGCTGAAGGACAATGGGTTACTGGCATGCCTGGAGAAGAAATAAAAATCAGTGTCATAAAACTAGATAATCAGTACATTGGAGTAGCTCTGCATCTTCAAGTTGAGAGAGATCAGCCCCCGGTAAAAATAAACGTATTTCGGAATCGTCACAGGCGTTTATAAGCCCGCTTTTGAGTAAAGGGGCTTTTTATTATAATTTTAATATGGACCATCGGAATCGCAGATATCCAAATTTAACTATTTTATTTGCCAGTATATTTTTAACCTACGTTCTATTGAGAACTGGGGTGTTGCAAAGATGGGTGGTAACCTTAAATGATCTGGACTATTTTGGGGCTTTTGTTGCCGGCATATTCTGGACTTCGGTCTTTACCGTAGTCCCAGCCACGGCGGTATTGGCCCTTTTTGCCGAAAATTTAAATTTAATTTTAGTATCTGTATTTGCCGGTTTGGGCGCTGTGCTTGGGGATTTTACCATTTTTAAATTTATCAGAGATGAGCTGGCGGACGAGTTAATGGATTTATTTAAGACGTTAGGCGGAGAATACAGTCTGCGATTTCTTAATCTTTTAACGACTTCCCATTTTAATTTTTTAATGCCAATAATCGGCGCCATCATTATAGCTTCTCCGCTGCCAGACGAGCTGGGAGTAGTGCTGTTGGGAATTTATAAAGTGAGTTCTTGGAAATTTATATCATTATCTTTTATTTTGAATACCATCGGAATTTTTCTTCTTCTGAGTATGATTAAGGTAATTGCTTGACATATTATATTAATTATAGTAACATGTTATAAGCGTACGAAAAGGAGGAAATGTGGCGCCCAACACATTTATATTGCCGAGCTTGCAGATAAATGATGCTTTAGTTAACCGTTTACTTCTTAAATCACCGGACGACTACTTTTCATTAGGGTGTCTGCTAGTTCCATTATATGTAAGGTATGGGGATATCTTAAGGATTGAAACCCAGCGGGGAACCCATTATTTCTTAGAAATTATCTCCTTGTTCCCATTACGCGCCCATTTGTTTCGAGTAACTAATGGGGCTGGAGCCGGCTATCGAAAACAAATCAATTTGCCATTCATACTGCACTTGGGAGGTTATTTCTACGTTAATAGCCTTTCCCCGATAAAAGAGATCGTTCTTTTCAAACGAAAAAGAATCCTGGCCTGGCGCAATTGTATAAAATCCCTCCTTTAAATGAAAATAAGACAGTTTTTAGCCGCCATTATGCTAATGTTGTTAGCATTAATACTATTGGTCCCGCTTTACGAACTTCATTCCAGATTAGTTGATGTCTTAGCCCAACTTTCCGCCAAATCCGCAATTGCCATTTTTGATGTTTTGGGACTTAAAAAATAATCTGCCCCGCTGGAGGCAGATTTTAAATTTTATGATAAAATAAAAGTACTTTTACATATGGACTTATTTTCATTATTGCTTCTGTCTATTGTTATTTGTGGATTTGCCGCGGTATTTTGGGCTTTAAAAAATCAAAATAAAGAACATAAAACCGATGATCGGGCTTTTATGTTGCTGCAGAATCAGATGAATGAAGTGGTCCGGACACTGGATTTAAAGCTTGGAGAATCAACCCGGTCTATGCAAAGGCAATCTGTTGAAAGCGCGCGCATTATTCGGGACGTAACGGAACGCTTAACGAAATTAGACGAGACTAATAAGCAGGTGGTTAGTTTTGCCGACCAGCTTCAAAATCTTCAGGATATTCTGAAAAATCCAAAACAGCGCGGAGTACTTGGCGAATATTATCTGGAGACGCTTTTAAAAAATGTTCTGCCGCCAGGACGTTATCAGATGCAGTATCCGTTTAAAGACGGAAGCATCGTTGATGCAGTTATTTTTGTGCAAGATAAAGTTATCCCTATAGATTCTAAATTCAGCCTGGAGAATTATAACCGTATTCTGGACGCCCGAGATCAGGAAACTCGTGAAGAATTAGAAAAAACATTTAAGCAGGATTTAAAAAATCGAATTGACGAAACTTCCAAATACGTAAAACCGGAAGAAGGGACAATGGATTTTGCTTTTATGTTTATTCCGGCAGAAGCGATCTATTACGATCTTTTAATCAATAAAATTGGGACTGTAAAAACTAATACTCAAGACCTGGTCCAATACGCCTTTAAAGATAAACACGTGATAATTGTTTCGCCGACTTCTTTTCTAGCCTATTTGCAAACTGTTTTGCAGGGCCTTAAAGCTCTCCAGATTGAAGAATCGGCAAAAGAAATTAGGAAACGAGTTGAAGCTTTGGGTAAACATCTTTCCAGTTATGAAGAATACATGCAAAAACTCGGCACTCATCTTGGCACTACAGTCAATATGTACAACAGTGCTTATAAAGAGCTTGGAAAAATTGATAAAGATGTTTTGAAGATTACCGACAGCGCGGTCGGTATAGAGCCGGAGCTTCTGGAAAAGCCGGAGGTGGTTTCGGAAGAATAAAAAGAAGCCCCCGATGTTTCCAAAGGGGGCCGCGTCCAAGGGGAGGTGGTAAGTTATTAGCCTACCACCTTAACCACGGGCTGATTCCGGTGCGGACCACTTCCGCCGGGGCCACGATCTGTACTGCAGCCATCGCCAGGTTTCTTAGATCCACGCATTACGGAGCAAATTGCCTTTTCCCAGTGGTTTCCTCGGAAAAGACGTCCATACTAAGCGGGTATGCATACTATAGCAGATGCTTCAATATATGTCAAGTAATAATATATATAAACTAAAATGGCAAAAATTTTTAAGATGCGTTTGGCCATTTAGATTTATTCCATTTGTTGATTTTGTATTTGCCGCGGGATCGCTTGCGACTGGAAATATGCATGAGGAGTCGGATTTTGATGTGATTGTTGGCGTCCGGCAAGGGAGAATCTTTACAGCAAGGCTTATTTGTTTCTTAATTTTCCGTTCTTTGGGTTGGTGGGCTAAGCATCCGGACGATTCCAAAGATAAACTTTGTTTCAATCATTTTGTAACTCCAAATTCATATCGCTTATCCCCACCCCATAATAAATACTGGAAAAATTTATATAATTCTTTAGTTCCGGTATACGGCGATCCCCGGCTTATTCAAAAATTCTATCGGGCAAATAAAAATTGGATGAAAAAAATCCGTTTATATCAGGAAGATAATAGGCATGTATATATAAAAGCCAGTAAGACCAAGAAGTTATTGGAGCAACTTTTATCTGGTAGAACAGGAGATTGGTTTGAAAAACTATTCAAAAAAATTCAATTTGAAAAAATCAAAATTATGGCAAATCAGAGTATTGAATATAAGCCAAGAATTATCATTAGCGATAACGAGCTAGAATTCCATCCTGACACCAGGCGCATAGAGTTGCTGCTGAAACAAAAATAAGTTTATACTTAAATTACCTTAAAAATTTCATAAGGACATAGATTGCCGAAAAGAGAGAATCTCTCGGAAAATATAGTTGCAAAGGTTTTAGGATCAATGAAAGAACGGAGATTAATCTTACACTTTTTAATAAATAAACAAAACGACGCCTTGGATGTCGCAGGTATAGATTTTTTAATATTTAAAAATGACGGCTGGGCATTGCCATTACAGGTTAAGACCTGCAGCGGCAAAGCAACCCGGGAAGATAAAATGCAGGAACATCTCCGCAAGCATCCTTTTGTAAAGCATCTGATTTGTGTCCGGGCGCATCTCCTGGAGTCTAATTCCGACCAGCTTTATAAAGAAGTAGAGCGGGAATTAAAAGATATCCTAAAAATATAAACCCCAAAACGGGGTTTTAATTTTGTTAACCTTTAAATAGTTTAAGGAGTTATATTTAGCACTCTTGACGCAAGATTGCTAAGGGAATAAAATCTGATATATGAATTTACACCCATTAAATGATCACATCTTTCTTGAGCCGCTAGAGGAAGAAAAGACCACCAAATCTGGCATTGTACTGCCAGAAACGGCGGAAAAACAAAAACCAATTAAAGGAAAAGTGGTGGCGGTTGGCCCGGGAAAACTTTTGGAAAACGGCCAGCGCGCGCCAATGTCAGTAAAAGTTGGTAATGTAGTTTTATTTAAAAAATACGGCCCCGATGAGCTGGAAGTCGACGGCAAAAAATACTTAGTCGGGGAGGAAGCAGACATACTCGCGATTATAGAATAATCGCGACAAATCCGAAGCACGAAGCACTAAATTCGAAACAAATTCAAATAAATAAACAAAATTATAAATTCAAAATGTTTCAATATTTGAATTTAGATATTGTTTCGAGTTTCGATATTCGAATTTCGGATTTAATAAATTTATGGCAAAACAACTTTTATTTAACGAAGACGCTCGCGCAGCTATTAAAAAAGGCATTGATAAGCTGGCAGCGGCAGTTAGCATGACTCTTGGTCCACGCGGCCGGGCAGTTGTGATTGAAAAAGGCTACGGCGCTCCCCAAGTTACTTTTGACGGCGTGACAGTTGCTAAGGAAGTGGAATTGGAAGATAAATATGAAAATCTCGGCGCGGAATTGATTAAACAAGCTGCCGATAAAACTAATGATAATGTCGGCGACGGAACTACTACTTCAGTGGTCTTGGCGCACGCCATGATTGATGAAGGGGAAACCGCCATCCGGGAAAAAGGATTTAATGTGATCCGGCTGGCCGAGGAATTAAAAAAAGCAAGTGAAAAGGTCATCCACGCCCTTGAAAAACAGCGTGAACCGATTAATGACAATAAAAAAATTGAAGAGGTGGCAACTCTTTCAGCAAAAGATCCGGAAATTGGAAAACTGATTGCCGAAGTAATGAATAAAGTCGGCCGCGATGGCGTGGTTACTATTGAAGATTCCAATACCATTGGCAATTCCTATGAAATGGTTGAGGGCATGCAGTTTGACCGCGGTTATGTTTCCCAATATATGGTTACCAATAGCGAACGCATGGAAGCGGTGCTAGAAAACCCTTATATTTTAGTCACTGATAAAAAAGTTTCTTCTATACAAGAGCTTTTGCCGCTTTTAGAAAAAATAGTTCAAAGCGGTAAGAAAGAATTGGTAATTGTTGCCGATGAGGTTGAAGGCGAGGCACTGGCAACATTGGTAGTAAATAAATTGCGCGGAATTTTTAATGTACTTGCAGTAAAAGCGCCCGGATTCGGCGATCGTAGAAAAGAAATACTGCAGGATCTTTGCGTAGTAACCGGCGCCACTTTTATTTCTGAAGAGGTTGGTAAAAAACTGGATTCCGCAGATGTGCATGATTTAGGCCAGGCTCATCGAGTAGTTTCAAATAAAGATAACACTACCGTTGTCGGCGGAAAAGGATCAAAAGAAGAAATCGCGGCAAGGGTATCACAGCTTAAAGTACAGCTGAAGAAAACTGAATCTGACTTTGATAAAGAAAAATTGCAGGAGCGTCTCGGAAAACTTACTGGCGGCGTTTCTGTGATAAAAGTTGGCGCCCCTACTGAATCTGCTCAGAAAGAGCTCAAGCAAAGAGTGGAAGATGCGGTTGCGGCTACTCGCGCAGCTATGGAAGAGGGAATTGTGCCCGGAGGTGGTATGGCACTATTTAATGCACTAAAAGAGATGGGCGAGACCAAAGAAGAAAATAACGAAGCTAATGCGGTAAAAACTATTTTGAAGCGAGCGTTGGAAGCCCCAATTACTTCTATTGTCGAAAATAGCGGAGAAAATGCTGCCAAAATTCTTTCAGAATTAAAGAATAAAAAAGATGCCTGGATGGGTTTTAACGCGCACACTAACAAAACCGATGACCTTAAAAAAGCAGGCATTATTGATCCGCTCAAAGTTACCAAAACTGCATTCTTGAACGCTGTATCAGTTGCGGCAAACTATTTAGTGATTGGCGCCGCAGTAACAGAAAAACCAGAGCCGAAAAAAGAAGGACCGGCAATGCCGCCTGGGGGAATGGGCGGAATGATGTAAGAACACAAAAACCCGCTTGTAATGAGCGGGTTTTTGATTTAACTTATAAATTAGTTCGATAAAATTTAAGGAGGAGATTATGCACGAAGATCCGCCGCGGTTAAGTTTTTTGGAATACGGTTCTTTTCTTGCTTATGGCGCTTCGTTAAGAGCGACATGCCGGAGAAAAATTGTTGGTTGTGCATTGTTCAAGGATAAAAGAGTTGTTGCCACTGGTTATAATGGCGCGCCGGCAGGAGCTCCTCAATGCGATGAAGTCGGCCACTTAATGGTTGATGGCCATTGTGTCAGGGTGACGCACGCTGAAAGAAATGCTGTGCTTTTTTCCGGCGGTAGAGATTTGAGTGGCGGATATGCTTTTGTTACTACTCGCCCGTGCAAGGATTGTTTCAACTTATTTTTGGCAGTTGGGATTAAAAATATTTATTATCTGGAAGATTATCGTAAGGAAGATACAGAGGAACACGTTGAAATGGCCCGCAAAGAACAGGGTGTTATTCTTGAAAAGATTGACTCTTGCGTCGTTCGATTACTGCAAAAATCGCTGGAATTTCATCAGGGCCCCGGAGGTTTGCTGATTGCGCGCAATAAATTAACAATTGAGGAATATAATCCAGAAATGATGGACCACTAGGTCCTGAGTTCATCGAAGGGTCATTAAATTTATTAATCCCGCCAAGCGGGATTTTTTCTTGAAAAAATATACAAAACGTGTTATTTTATAGAAAATAGCCAAAGGAGGCTAAATGCACCTTGTCATAGTTCAACATTTTAAACCGGAATTTGAATCGGAAACTGCGGAATTTTTTGAATATTTCAGAAATCAAGTTAAATTGCCGTTGGATAGAATCCATTTCTATAACGAAGAAGTTTATAAAAAGAAGGTCAGCCTGGAGGATTTTTTAAAGGACATTGCTAAAATTAATGAACCGGTAGTACTTTATTACGGGGGCCATGGCTACCGAGATGGGTGGCAGTTATTGGAAAACCGCCTGATGTCTTACAGATCTCTTATCCAAATCCTGAGGAATCGAAGTAAGCCAGCTATCTTCGTAAATGACTGTTGTTTCGGAATGGCGCTTAAAGATCATATTTGCGGATTACAATGCCGATATCTTTTATTGGGGTTAGCGCCAAAGACTTGTGAAGGAGAGGGGTCCGTTGTACCAGGAATCATACGGTGCTGGAAAGAAAGGCGGCTAGCAGATCCTCGCTTGTGGGTAATGGACAAAGATAAGCGGACACCATTTATTTTGGAGAAATATATTGACTTACTTCGCTGCGGTGATCAGTTAGACAATTTTTGTTATCCTAAAAAATAATAATCCCCCACATAAATATTTATGTGGGGGATTTGCCTTTTTAATTTTCCCAACTTACAATATAAAAAGCTCAATAAAAAAATAAATAAAAAAGTGAAGCAATATCTTGATGTGCTTCGCGATATCCGGCAAAACGGCACTCAAAAAAGCGATCGTACCGGCGTAGGCACTATCAGCGTTTTCGGCCGGCAAATGCGTTTTAATCTCTCTCAAGGATTTCCTATTGTGACTACCAAGAAATTGCACCTTAAAAGTATTATCGTTGAACTTTTATGGTTTCTTCGCGGAGATACCAACTTAAAATTTCTGCATGAACATGGGGTTACAATCTGGGATGAGTGGGGGGATAAAGACGGTAATCTGGGTCCGGTCTATGGACACCAGTGGCGTTCCTGGCCGGCACCGGACGGAAGGCATATTGATCAAGTTTCTGCTGTTATTGAACGTATCAAGCAGAAGCCAGACGACCGCCGATTAATCGTAAGCGCTTGGAATGTTGCGGATATTGAAAAAATGAAATTGCCGCCCTGTCATTGTCTTTTCCAATTTTATGTTGCTAACGGAAAACTTTCCTGCCTGCTTTATCAGCGGAGCTGCGATATGTTTCTCGGCGTCCCGTTTAATATTGCGTCTTATGCTTTGTTAACCATGATGGTTGCCGAGGTGACCGGATTACAGCCCGGAGAATTTATCCACGTCTTAGGCGATGCGCATATTTATCTAAATCATTTTAAACAGGCTGATCTCCAGCTTAGCCGAGAACCCAGATCGCTTCCGGAGATGCTAATTAAACGGAAAGTTGACTCAATTTTTGATTATCGATTAGAAGACTTTGAGTTGGTTGGATATAACCCGTATCCCGGCATTAAGGCGCCGATTGCCGTATGATTAATATCGTTGTCGCAATGGGAAGAAATCGGGTTATCGGTAAAGATAATAAGCTTCCCTGGAAACTGCCGGAAGATTTAAAGCGTTTTAAAGAATTAACTACTGGCAAGTGGGTGGTTATGGGACGTAAGACTTATGAATCAATCGGGAAGCCTCTTCCGGATAGGACTAATGTTGTCATAACCAGGCATCTAGGAAAAGTCAGTCCTGTAGGAATAGTGCTGGCTAACTCTTTAGATGCAATCTTAAATTGGGGCATTCCGGACGATCTTTACGTAATTGGCGGAGCCGAAATTTATAAACAGGCACTTCTAAAGGCCGGTATGCTTTATGTGACACTAATCAATCACAATTTTGAAGGCGACGCATTTTTCCCGGAGATTGACGAATCAGTTTTTGAATTAATTGAACAATCCGCTTTGCAATATGGCGGCGAAAATGCGCCATATCACTACTGCTATCAAAGATATCGGAGAAAGAAATAAAATTGTCCTCGGTCAAGCCGGGGATTTTTATTGACTTTTAAAATAATTGCACTAAGATAATATCAGCTCATATTATAAAGGGCATAGTGATGAAAATCCTTTTAGCCAGCCTTTTTATCGGCAATGTATCCGCAAATCCGTATGTCATTAACTCCGATACCGCAACCTATCTGGATCTGCCATTTAAAAGCGTTAATGCGACTGGCGGCAGTAAATGTGAAATATTTTTTAAAGAAGTTACAGTCGATGAACGCCTAAAAGATGTTTCGGTAGATATTGATTCGGTTACAGTGAAATTAATCACTAGCACCTCATCCTATACAACAATTGATGTATATGACTCTTTTGAAGATATCTATCAATGGATTAAACCGGAACGAGTTGTGGTCGTCGTACGCTCAAAAGAAGATCTGAAAATCTGGGATAATTATTTAAATAAACTCCGTAAGAAAAGAGATGATTGGCGGCGATATATGAATTCACCAACTCGCGTGTTTCCGCCAAAAGACCTATCCCCATAACGGGGATTTTTAATTTAAGAAAAATATAGTATAATAATTACCATGAATACTTTATATATTTTATTAGGGGTTTTGGGAGTCGTTGTGCTGTGGCTAGTTTTTACATTTAATTCATTGGTTCGTTATCGCAACCGAGCAAAAGAAGCGCTTTCCGATATTGATGTCCAATTAAAACGCCGGTTTGACCTAATTCCCAATTTAATTGAAACCGTCAAAGGATATATGCAGCATGAAAAATCAGTTTTAGAAAATGTCACCAAAGCCCGCACCGCAGTTATGTCTATGGGTGGCAGTCCTTTAGATCGTGATCAAGCGGAGACACAGCTTTCCAATACCTTAAAAACACTATTTGCGGTTTCCGAAAATTATCCGGACCTGAAAGCTAATGCTAATTTCTTAGATTTACAGCGAGAACTTGCGGACACTGAAAATAAAATCCAAGCCTCCCGCCGTTTTTATAATACTATGGTTATGTCACTCAATACCGCAGTCCAAAGTTTCCCGACTAATCTTATTGCAAAGCCATTTGGTTTTTCTGAAGAAAAATTCTTTGAGGCTGAAACTTCTGAAAAAGCTCCGGTCAAAGTAAAGTTCTAGGACTCTACGAATTATGAATCAAGAATCATGAATAATGGTTTTTGGTTCTTCTTTTATTCCTAATTCATCATTCATAATTCACTCAAACATGCCATCAAATTTGTACACTCATAAGGATTCCAATATCCGCAAAACTTGGCTGCTTTTCACGTTATTTTTCGGCGTTGTTATGGGAGTTGGCTGGGTATTTTCGCAGGCATACGGCGACCCGTCTATCTTATATGTTGCGGTTATTTTCAGCATGGGCATGAGCGTCACCAGTTATTGGTTTTCCGATAAAATTGTTTTGCGGATGTCGCATGCCGAACCAGTCACCAAAGAAAATGCCAAAGAACTTTATAATGTAGTGGAAAATCTGGCGATTACCGCTGGTCTGCCGACGCCGAAAATTTATATTATCAATGAACCGGCGCCGAATGCTTTTGCGACCGGACGGAATCCGGAACATGCAGTCGTAGCCGTGACCACTGGACTTTTAAGCCGGCTTGATCGATCTGAATTGGAAGGCGTGATTGCCCATGAACTTTCTCATATAGGGAATCGGGATATGCTAATCTCTACTGCCGCAGTGGTTTTAGTTGGCTTTATTTCAATTGCATCCGATTTTTTTATGAGATCATTATGGTGGCACCGGTCAAGTCGAGATGAACGGAATAATATACATCCGATTTTAATTATAATTGGTCTAGTCTTAGCGCTTTTAGCGCCACTGGCTGCAACCTTAATGCGTCTGGCAATTTCCAGAAAAAGGGAACTGTTGGCCGATGCTTCTGGGGCACTGCTCACTCGCTATCCGGATGCGCTTGCCAATGCGCTCATTAAAATTTCCAAAGATCCAACCCCACTCCGGGTTGCTAATAACACCACTGCTCATCTTTGGTTTGATGATCCATTTGATCAAAAACCGCAAAAGCCGTTTTTGCACGGATTATTCCTAACCCACCCGCCGGTAGAAGAACGCCTAAAAGCGTTGCGTGGTTTAAAAATATAATTTAATCTCTAACTATGGCAATAAAAATTGTAAAAAATTCTATTACCAAAGCAGAGCTTTTAGAAATGGCAAAAGAGGAATTTGGCGATGTAATAAAGGCAGTGGTAGATGTGGAGCAGAGGATTATGGCAGTTGGCGGAGAATTGCATGCAGATGAGGAGTCTTTATTAATGGAAAACGAGGGGTCTAAAAGAGAAAATACTTGGGGCATCAATCTTTATCTGGAAAAGTCCGGAGATGACTTTATTGAATTTGATTCCATGGTAAATTTAAAACCCAGTTACGGCAATCGTTCTCGCGGCGTAGAAAAAGATGAAGTCAGAGATAAAATAAAGCAGATAATTAAAAAATTAGTATCCTGATGGATTTTCAGCATAAAGAATTAGCCGCCGGCCGATGGCAGCAGTTAAGTTTAAAAGAGCAAATGGGCAATATTGGCAGCGAAGTCAGCCGGGCGGCGCGCTGGCAAGAAAAAGATGAAAAGCTTTTTAGAGGAGCGGCCGAGCGCGCTTTAGAACTTTTTGATTTAACTTTAGCTGATCCGCGCTGGCGCGGCCGGCTTAGAGAAATTAATCGGGCAAGGGAAGTATTTGTGGATGCTATATATGGAGGCAAAGAATATAAAAGCTCTTTAAGCGGTTTGCAATCCTACTTTGATCAATTTGCTTTTGCCGCAAGAATAAATCAGCACGGATTGAAAGCGTAGTTATTTTGTTGTAAGTTATAAATTATTGCGCTCCGCGCAATTGGAGGGTTCGCACAGCGGTCTAGTGCGCTTGCTTGGAAAGCAAGTTTCTCCGAAAGGGGATCACAGGTTCGAATCCTGTACCCTCCGCCAGAAAGGATTTCATGTGATTTTAGCCATATAGTTAGACGGCTAGATCGTTTTCCGGCTTCATCTCTACAGCAGTTTGCAAGAGCTTCTCGAATACATCTGTCGCAGTGGCGATTACGATAGAAATAAAAGTAGTCAAAATACCTATAGCAATAAAGCCCGCTGGATTGTCATCTGTATTATGAGATTTCATAATGAACAGTACTGCCATTACAATTGAGGCACTTAATATGATTGCGCAATATTTTATAGTCCTTAAAGCTCTCACGGAGCTTAGTGAGAATACTTTATTTTGCCCGATGTATCCGAGTAATTTAAATGCCTGATACAGTGCAACAAAAAATGCGATAGATACTGCGTACCCATATATAATGAATGGATCAGCGTAAATACTAAACAGGTCTAAGTTTACGGCCCTCCCTTCGGTCAAGGGAAACCGGATCATGATGGCCAGCGCCACGATACCGATGAGCACAATTACTATCCTTAAGAACAAATTGTTCATATTAATAATTACAACTTACTCGCGAGCAGTTTTGATACAATTATCATATGGCTAATGGATCTGCTAGATTATTTCCACTAAAAAACCGGAAACAAGAAGAAATCACATCAAAAGGACGCGCACGGAGCTTATAGAAGGAAAGCGCCGGCCTTGTTGTTGGGCCGGTTGCATTCATCGTTGAAATAATCGGAGACATAGAAAACTACTGAAACTAACAAATTTTAAAAAATTAAATGCCTTACTTCACCTACATACTAGAATGCGCCGACAAATCTTTGTATGTAGGTTGCACTAAAGACTTAGAAAAGCGCTTAAAGCAGCATAATACTTCAAAATCAGGAGCTCATTACACAAAAATCCGCCGGCCGGTAAAACTGAAATATTCAGAATCATTTGCGACACTAAAAGAAGCCCGCAGAAGAGAGAGTGAAATAAAACGATGGAAGAGGGGAGAGAAGTTAGCTCTTTTCAGTACTAAGCTCAGTAAATTGACATCCAACTTATTTTTTGATACCCTATAATATCCAGATGATAAAAATCTGGAAAGGAGGCAGAACCTTGAAAGAATTATTTATATCAATTGATGTTGAGGCCGACGGCCCAATTCCCGGCGATTACTCAATATCATCCTTTGGCGCTTGCGTTATCCGTTCTCCGGAAAATGGCTTCTATCGGGAATTAAAGCCAATTTCAGAAAAGTACTTTGAGAGAGCCGCGAGCATATCCGGCCTTGATCGGGAAAAATTGAAAATATCCGGAGCAGATCCCGCGGTTGCCATGAAAGAATTTGACCAATGGCTGAAAGAAGTCTGCGGATCAGACAGACGCCCGGTATTTATCGCTTTTAATGCAACTTATGACTGGATGTTTATCCATTGGTATTTTATCCACTTCTTGGGACATAATCCGTTTGGAATTTCCGGATGGGATATCAAAGCATATTATGCCGGGTTAATGCGGAAACGGTTTTGGTGGGAAACTGCTAAAAAAGCAATGGATAAAGAGTTTCTTTCCAAGCTTCCGCATACCCACAATGCGTTAGATGACGCGCGTGAGCAGGCAGAAATTTTCCAGCGTCTCCGGAAGAAAGCTCTGGCTGGTTCCGAAAGTTAATCTATAGCGGCCCGCAGATTTAATCTGTGGGCTTTTTATATTTTATGGCCGGATGCTTCTTTTTCTTTGATTTCTACATAAGATAAGTACAGGAAAATTCCGAGAAGCAAAAAGGTGTTGAGCGGAGCCAGCCAGAATGGGTAGTGTTGTCCAAAACTTTCCAGAACCATTAAACCGCCGAGCATGCCGATAGAATACATAGCGCCATTTTTTAAGTAGGCAAATTTAGATATTATATCCATGCCCTTGATAGTGAGTTCTCGGACAATAAAAGCTCCAAGTCCGTTGCCTAAAAGTATCAGCGGAATGGAAATCGTGAAAGCAAAAGCTCCGATCACGCCGTCAATTGAGAAAGAAGCGTCCAAGACTTCCAGATATAAAATCTTGCTCCAGGCGCTTAAATTGGATCCGTGCATTAATTTTTTTTCCGCTTCTTCCGCGTTTTTCTTAAAGCCATCAGTAATAAAAAACGCAGTGGAGCCGATAGATGCAGATAAAGCTAGGAGGGGATTGATTTTAAGAGAGATATAAATGATGGACGTAAAAAATATTGAAGAAATCGCATAAAACCAAACTGACTGGCGGTGAATAAAGTGTTCCACCAAAAAAGCATATTTTTTTTCTTCCAGAAATAGCCACGCCAGGAAAACAAAAAATAAATAAACGCCGCCGCCCAAAAGCAGAAGGCCTTTTGATTGCTGGACGTAAGTTTCCACTTCCGGACTGCTGGAAAAAACAAAACCTAAGACCTGGCCCAGAGAAAGACTTGGGTTAGCCAACCAAACAATCAAAAAAGGCAAGACGCCTCGCATTAAAAATACCGCAAAAAGCAATCCCCAGACCAAGAAAAACTTCCGGAATTTTTCCGGCAAGGTTTTAAGGACATGAGCATTAACAATCGCGTTATCAACGCTGCTGATTACCTCAAAAGTAGCCAAACCAAGAAGGGTGATTAAAAATTGCCAGTTCATAACTAAATTATACAAAATTGGTATAATTAGATAAAATACCCATATGTCAATGTATGAAGCAATTAAAAACTTTGCGAAACAATTTGAATACGAGCCGAAAATAGAGAACGAAAAAAGCCTGAGAAAATACGATAAATTTATCGTAGCCGGGATGGGCGGCTCAAATTTAATTGCGGGGCTTCTGAAAATCAGAAATCCGGGGTTAGAAATCATTGAGCATCGGAATTATGATCTGCCGAATATTCCTAAAAACCAGCTTAAGGAAACTTTAATTATTGCTAATTCCTATTCTGGCAACACCGAGGAAACCATCAGCACATTTTTAAAAGCAGTAAAAGAAAAATTACCAATAGCCGCTGTAAGTACTGGCGGTAAACTCATGGATCTGGCAAGAAAACACAAGAAACCATATATTCATATGCCCAACTTTAACCTTCAGCCGCGCTCTGCTACGGGTCTGAATATTAAGGCCATCCTGAAAATCATGGGGGATAGGAACGGGTTAAGAGAAACTTTAGAGTTAGCTAATTCATTGAGGCCATACCAGCAAGAACGCGACGGAAAAGCATTAGCTAAAAAATTAAAAGGGCATGTCCCGGTGATTTATTCTTCGCAGAAAAACTTCCCCATTGCCTACAATTGGAAGATTAAATTTAATGAAACCGGCAAAATTCCCGCCTTTATTAATAACTTTCCAGAGCTTAACCATAATGAAATGACCGGATTTGATACGCAAGATACCACCAGGGATCTTTCCAAAAATTTCTTTTTTCTTTTCCTTAAAGATTCTTCGGATAATCTTAAAATCTTAAAACGAATGAATGTTACAGAACGTTTATATAGGGAACGTGGATTTCCGGTAGAAGTTATTATTCTAAACGGAAAAACGCCATTTCAAAAAATCTTTTCTTCTCTGATTTTTGCCGATTGGACGGCTTATTATATAGCAACGGAATATAAAGTTGAGGCGGAACAAGTTCCAATGGTAGAAGAATTTAAAAAGTTGATTAAATAACTGCGGCATAATTCATTGACTTCTGATAATTCTAGACGCATTCTGTAATTAGAATCTTAAACCTAAATAGAATAGGTCAAAATGCCCGGACTAGACTGGACCGTAAGGAGGCCGGATTTTTCCGATCAGAATAAATATGAAGGTGAGGGATGGGAAAAAATAGGAAAATATGATTTGTCGCATCGCAATGGCAGATTCGTCCCTTGGGAAAACTTTGGAACCGCAGACCCGCTAGATAAAATAGGGACGGTTATTGAATATCAGAATGAATCCTTGGGCCTCAAGGCTATCACTATAGATTTTTTTAACCAAGGCGCAGTCTATACTGAATGGCTGACGTTGAATAATATGACCATTGGCTCTCCACGAGGATTGGCACTTTTCATAAACAACCGCTGGGTTATCAAGAAATTGAATGAAATTTTTGTTTTGGATGTGGAGATAAATTTTGCCAACGGCCGCAAGATCGCCAACAAAGTAAGGATTTCTTTTATGGAAAAGCAACGCCCGCAAGAGCGAATCGCAGCTTTATCAATAGTAATAGCCAGAGATGATTGAACCAAACTCTCCCTTAGGGGGGATTTTCATTTGCTGTGGTATAATATAAATAACTTTCTTATGAATGAAAATAATAAAAGTTTGCCGAAAGACGTTTTTTTGCATCTTCTTGGCATCATTGCTCTTTATATCAGCGCTGGGAGCTTGATAGCTCTTTTGTTCCAATATATTAATATTCTTTTTCCGGATCCGCTTTTTCCGATTTATTATTCGTCCGTCGCCTGGCCGATCCGCTGGTCCATGGCCTCATTAATTATCGTTTTCCCGGTTTATTTATTAGTTTCCTGGCTTTTATATAAAGATTATTCCAAAAACCCGGAGAAACGTGAATTAAAAATAAGAAAGTGGCTGGTTTACTTCACGCTTTTTCTGACGGCCATAGTTATTATCACCGATTTAGTAACGCTGGTTTACAATTTTTTGGGCGGAGATTTAACCGGCCGTTTCCTCCTGAAAATATTGGTAATTCTTCTGGTGGCGGGAACTATCTTCGAATATTATCTTTTAGATTTGCGAAATAAGCTGGCTCAAAAAAATCTGCGCTTATTAGCTTGGTCAGTTGCATTAATAATTTTAATCAGCGTAGCCGGCGGTTTTTTCACTGCCGGATCTCCTTTTAAGGCCAGGCTTTACCAGTTTGATGAGAGGCGAATCAATGATCTGCAGATTTTACAAAATGAAATTATCAACTATTGGATTCAGAAGGGCCAGCTTCCAGCTCAGTTAGTTGAACTTAAAAACGACATTACCGGATTTATGCCGCCGCAAGATCCGGAAAATAATTTGCCTTATGAATATAAGGTAGCTAGCCCCCTTTCTTTTGAGTTGTGCGCGGTTTTTAATTTACCTTCGGAAGGCTTAGTTGGAAGCCCCAAAGCAACACCAGTTCAGCCGTACTATGAAGGGCCGTACCGGCAAAACTGGAGCCACGACCTCGGCAAAACTTGTTTTATCAGAACAATTGACCCGGAACTTTATAAAATACAAAAAGAACAAAAACCATGGATGAGATCGTCTTATTAATATTTCAGCTAATCGTCCTTATTTTTTCCGTGATGGTTCATGAGGTTTCGCATGGCGCGGTAGCTTATCGTTTGGGGGATGAGACGGCCAAGGAAATGGACCGCTTGAATTTAAATCCCTTAAAACATTTGGATCCGATTGGATCGGTATTTTTGCCACTATTTTTAATATTGACGCGAAGCCCAATTTTGTTTGGCTGGGCAAAACCAGTTCCTTATAATCCCGGCAACCTAAAAAATCCAAAAATGGGGTCGGCAATTATCGGTGCAGCCGGGCCGCTAGCCAATATTCTGCTGGCGGTTGTTTTCGGAATTTTGATTCGGCTGATTGCTCCGCTATTAACCCTAGAAGCGATTGCTTTTGATAAACAAGTCAGCTTAAACCTTTCTTTAATCATGCTTTTTAATGTGATTATTTTAATTAATATCCTGCTGGCTATTTTTAATCTGGTGCCAATTCCGCCGCTGGACGGCTCTAAAATATTATTTGCTCTTTTACCTCCAAAATATTATAATGTACAGCGATTTTTAGAAGAGTACGGCCTGTGGATTTTATTGGTCTTTATTTTCTTTGACTTTCAGCTGATAGCGCCAATTATTAATTGGTTTTATTACTTAATAGCCGGCCCCTTTGCGACTTTTTAGGTATTACTTTAGAAATACCCAAAATCGTCTTTTGTTCCGGGTATTCTGTTTGCTTTTTTTCTTAGTTTCCTGTTTAATATAAGCAAATTGAAAATTGAATAAGGAGGATGAATGCGAAGACTGGTTTGTGCAATCTTAATTCTGTTTGTATTTACGAATAACGGTTTTTCTAATGATCCGGAAGCGCCTTTGTATCCTGAACAAAATCAGCAAAAATCCGCACCGACATCTTTAAATGAGCTTTTTCGCAATACTCAAAGCAAGGCCGGAGCTAAAATAACCTTTTTTGAAATATTGAATTTAATTGAAACGGAGTATTATAAGGAGCTGGATATGGAAAAATGCGTTGAGCAGATCCTTGCCCGGGGCGTATCCTACTGTACCGATCAATACAGTTTTTATCTGAACGAAAAAGCCAACGACCAAGAAAAAGATTCTTTTAAAGGAAAATTTGGCGGTATCGGCGTAGTGCTTTCTGCTAAAGAAGAAAATAAATTAATAGAAGTTACCGGAGTAGTAAAAAATACTCCCGCGGAAAAAGCAGGATTGCGGCCCGGCGATTTCATCTTGGCCATCGCTACTTCAACTAATAATTCCAATTGGACTTCTTTAGAGGGATTACCTGTCCAGGCGGCAGTTGAATTAATCAGGGGCGAAATTGGCACTCCGATAAAATTGAAAATTTTGCGGAATAATAAAGAAAAAGACCTTTCACTTATACGAGCAATCATAAAAATTGAACGGGTTGAATCCAAGAAAATCAACGGGGTCGGCTATATTAAATTGATAGAATTCAGCGGCGAAGACTTTCTGCAAGATTTTTACCTCACCTTACAAAATTTTGAAAGGGAAAAGGTTAAGGTTTTAATTATAGATGTCCGGAATAACCCCGGGGGATTACTCCATTATGTTATTGCCGCAGCCTGCGTATTTTCCGACAGCTGCAATGAAGTAGTTTACGAAAAAAGACGCAAAGGAGATTTCGAAAAAAGCGGCGCGCAATTAATGATTCAAGGAGCATTAAATGCAATGACCGGTAAATTTAAAAATTTTAAATTGATTGTTCTCCAAAACGGCCATAGCGCCAGCGCTTCAGAGATTCTTTCTGCCTATCTCCAATCAGAAGTTGGCGCCACAGTCATTGGTTTACCGAGTTACGGCAAAGGCGTTGTACAAAGCCTGATGCCGCTGCAAAATGGCGGCGTATTACACCTGACAGTTTCCGAGTATTTCGTAGGTTCAAAAAAGGTTAAAATCCATGGCATTGGCGTTAAGCCGGATATCAAGGTTAAAAATCCGGCCCGAATAAAGACTGAAGCCGAAGATCTTCAGCTTCAAAAAGCATTGAGAGTAGCAAATCAACTGTTACTTCAAAAGTAAATTTATAATAGGCCGTAAGGCCTATTTTCGTTGACACATTATGTTTATATCTGATATACTATTTTTTATCATGCCCGGTAGCTACAACTTTGACCAAATAAGCTCCGGGAGGATATATTAAGAAAAATTAGTAATTTTATATTAATACGTACTGCAAAGATTGATTTAACGCTTAATTTTTTAAGCGCCAGTCAAAGTTGTAGCACCGGGTATGCCAACAATCAGACAGCTCATGAAAGGGAGCCGAAAAACAAAAGTTTCTAAAACTAAATCTCCGGCGCTGGGGCGATATTTTAATTATCTTCAAAACCGTCCGGTAAAATCCGCTTCGCCTTTTAAAAGAGGGGTCTGTCTTAAAGTTTTTACCACTACACCAAAGAAGCCGAATTCAGCCTTAAGAAAAGTAGCCCGCGTCCGTTTAACCAATGGTATGGAAGTTACCGCTTATATACCCGGAGAAGGCCATAATTTACAGGAGCACTCAGTAGTTATGATCCGCGGCGGCCGCGTTAAAGACCTTCCGGGAGTCCGCTATCATATCGTAAGAGGAATTTTGGATACCAGCGGGGTAGAGGCCAGAAAACAGCAAAGGTCTAAGTATGGAGCAAAAAGACCTAAAAAAACATGAGAAAAAAGCGTAATTATCAAAGAGAACATAAACCGGATATGCAATATGGCAGTGTAGCGCTTGGCCGTTTTATTAATTATTTAATGGAAGATGGCAAAAAAAGAGTGGCTACCAAAGTAATGTATGACGCCATGGAACAGCTTAAAAAAGAAACTGGGCAAGAACCGCTGTCAATTTTTGAAAAAGCGATGGAAAATATTTCTCCAATGGTTGAAGTGAAAACCCGGAGAGTTGGCGGAGCAAATTACCAAGTACCTATAGAAGTAAGGCAAGAGCGCAAATTCATGCTGGCAACCCGCTGGCTTATTGACGCGGCCAGGAAAAAAACCGGAAAGCCAATGGCGCAAAGATTAGCCGAAGAATTATTACTAGCTTCCAAAAATGAAGGATCAGCTATTAAAAAGAAACAAGATACCCATAAAATGGCAGAGGCCAACAGGGCTTTTGCTCATTTTGCAAGATAATTTATGCACGAAAATATGCCTAAGTTCGAAATTCCTCCGGAATCAGAGAAAGCCTCTGAAGCAGCCAAAAAAATTTTTAAATCTTTCCTAAATCGTCCCGATGAACCGGGCGAATATCTTTCGGACGAACAGCAAAAAGAATTAATAAAAAGAAGCGCTACTGACCCGGCAGCACGAGAAAAATTTTTAGCCAGCAAACGCAGTAAGTACCGCACAAATTCATTAACTGCTCCATTGATGGCCGCTGAGCTTTTTTTAACGGATGACGAGGCGCCTAAAAAAATGCCGGAAGAAAAAATTGAATATTTCAACAAAAAAATTAAACAATCTAAGGAAAATATTACTGTTGCATCAAGAACTCAAATAACAGAAAAAGAGATAAAAGCTATGGAAAGCGCATGTGCACAAGCTGGATTATCAAAAGAAATAACTGAAAATTTTTTAGATGAAGCGTGTGAACATCAAGAAGATCGTGCAGATGTTTCCAATCTACAGGATATCGTGGAAGGTATGGCTACTCCGGGAGCTTGGAATATCTCAAAAGAAAATATACAGCACCTTCAACAAACAATTGCTAAGATAGTCCAGAATGCAAGAAAAGAACGCCCGGGGTTGCTTACTCCGAAAGAAGTAAACGAAGTAATAGAAATTATTAATGAGTTACAGCCTTATTTATAGTAGATTTCATGCCTCGACAATATCCAATAGAAAAAACCCGCGATATAGGGATCATCGCGCATATAGATGCAGGAAAAACTACCGTTTCTGAACGGATTCTTTTTTATACCGGAGTTTCCCATAAAATCGGCGAGGTGCATGAGGGCGATACCATTATGGACTGGATGGAACAGGAAAGAGAACGCGGTATTACTATTACTTCTGCCGCCACCACTTGCTTCTGGATCCCTACTTATCAAAAAGGTGATAAGCAACTTGAGCATCGCATTAATTTAATCGACACTCCGGGACATATTGATTTTACGGTTGAGGTGAAACGGTCGCTCCGTGTTTTGGACGGAGCAGTAGTGGTTTTTGACGGAGTATCCGGTGTAGAACCGCAGTCCGAAACTAATTGGCGCTATGCTGATGAATATAAGGTTCCCCGGCTTTGCTTTATCAATAAATTGGACAGAACCGGTGCCAGCTTTGATGGAAGTTATAATTCTATTTTAGAGAGATTGACTCCGAATGCGGTTCCAATTCAAATTCCAATCGGATTAGAAGGAAATTTTGAAGGCGTGATAGATCTTTTGAAAATGAAAGCTTATAGATTTGAAGGGGAAAAAGGTGAAAAAATAGTGGAGGGAGAAATTCCCGGTAATTTAGTCGAAGAGGCTAAAAGGCGGCGCCATCAATTAATCGAAAAAATTGTTGAACAAGATGATGTGGTTATGGCTGGCTACCTGGAGGGCAAGGAGCCGGATTTAGATTCATTAAAAAGAGTTTTAAGGAAGGCAACTATTGCCAATACTATTGTTCCGGTTGTTTGCGGTTCTGCGCTGAAAAATAAAGGAGTGCAGCTGGTGCTGGACGCAGTAGTTGATTATTTGCCGTCTCCTTTAGATGTGCCGCCTGTTAAGGGCATTGATCCGAAAAGCGGCGCCGAACTTACCAGAGAACCTAAAGACGAAGCCCATCTTTCAGCGCTGGCATTCAAAATTGCCGCCGATCCGTTCGTGGGCAGTTTGACTTTTTTCCGGGTTTATTCCGGCACGGCAAAAAGAGGGAGTTATATTTTGAATTCCACCAAAGGAGACAGAGAGCGCATTGGCAGAATGGTGCGGATGCACGCCAATCAAAGAGAAGAAGTAGAGGAAATTAATGCCGGAGATTTGGGCGCTATAGTAGGGCTAAAAAATACCACCACCGGAGACACGCTTTGTGATGAAGAAAATCCAATTATTCTGGAAAAAATTATTTTCCCAGAACCAGTTATCTCTCTCCGGATTGAACCAAAAACCAAAGCTGACCAGGAAAAAATGGGCATAGCGCTCCGCCGATTAAGCGATGAGGATCCGACTTTCCGTGTTACCGGCGATGCCGAAACTGGAGAAACGATCATCTGGGGCATGGGTGAATTACACCTAGAAATTATCGTTGACCGCATGAAGCGGGAATTTACCGTGCTTGCTAATGTTGGGCGTCCGCAAGTAGCATATCGCGAAACGATTAAAACGGGGGCGGAAGCGGAGGGAAAATATATTAAACAGTCCGGAGGCAGAGGTCAGTATGGGCATGTACGCCTTCGCGTTGAACCGCTAGAAAGGGGAAAAGGATTTGAATTTGTAGATGAAATTAAGGGCGGCGTTATTCCGCAAGAATTTATTAAACCGGTTGAAAAGGGAGTTGTTGAAGCTATGGCAAAAGGCGTTGTCGCTGGCTATCCGTTGAATGATATCAAGGTTACTTTATATGACGGTTCGTATCACGAGGTTGATTCATCGGAAGCGGCATTCAAAATTGCCGGTTCAATGGCGCTCCAGGAGGCTGCTAAACGGGCTAAACCCGTGATTCTTGAACCTATAATGAAAGTACAAACTCTAATTCCAACTGAATTTATGGGCGACGCAACCGGAGATATCAGTTCCAAGCGCGGAAAAATCGAAGCTATGAATGATCGGGCCAGCATTAAAGTCATTGATTCCAAAGTTCCGCTTTCAGAAATGTTCGGTTATGCAACCAAGCTCCGGTCTATGACGCAAGGGAGAGGCAACTTTAACATGGAATTTTCCCACTACGAAGAAGTTCCTAATAATATTTCAGAATTGATTAAGGAAGGAAAGAAATAGGGTTGCTTTAAACTCTTTTTATAAGTACTTTTTACTTGTTTTGTACTGCCTAAAGTGTTAATTTAATTTCAGTTCTTAAAACAAAAGAAAATAAATGTCAGGTTGTGATTAAACGGTTATGCTGGGCATTACTTATTAATGGCTTCTGGCTGGCATTTATCGCCCTAACCATCAAATGGCAATTACCCCATTCAGTATTTCTGACAATTTGGGCAATATTTTTTCTGATAACATTTTTTACTTTATGGCTGCCTGATGATAACGGCGGCGGATGGAATGACGGAGGAGATGATAACCCCAAGGTGCCTGATCCGGATCCGAATGACACCAAAAAAATTATCGAGGATTTCCTTTGCGAGTCGCGCAAAAAAACAAAAAATCCCGTTCTGAAGTAACGGGATTTTTTATTGTTTGTCCAAAGAAAGCCCCGACTCAAAGTTGGGGATAGATTTGACTACAAGCAACAAACCCCGCCGTCGGCGGGGTGAAGCCTGCAAGAGGCTTCATTTTAAGGGTGCCAAGTGTAAAATCCTGGCCCAATTCGCATTTGATGATGCCAGGCAATCGGCAAAAAATGATGAATTGTAACCGCAAGCGCTGCATGGCCAATCGCTAAATACCAAAGATTCCGGTTTCGCCCATAAAAATACGCGCTGACTATACCACCGATGATTGTAACAACAACCAGAACCGGGTTCGGAAGATGTATCAGTCCGAAAAGCAATCCGGCGGCAATCATTGCGCAAAATTTATTTTTTAAAACCGTCTGCAGACGATTTACAAAATAACCATTAAAACATAATTGCTGAAACCAGGCCCAGATCAAATACCAGAAAAAATGCTGGATCGGATTTAACAGATTTATTGTTCCGAACACGCCGGGATTCCAAATTTCTGCAACCAGCATTACTGCTCCCCATAAAATTAAAAAAGTAAAAGCCAGTAGTAATACATCTTTTTTCCGATCAATCGAAGTAATGCCTAATGAGCTCCAGGTATCTCCGCGCTTATGCCAGCTGTAAATTACTATTTCTAAGAGTGCAGTAGCCGCTAACCATTTTACCAACCCAAGCCCGTCAAATGTCCAAATAAGCGATTCAATTGCCGTAAAAACAAGCGTCAGCTCCAGCCAAATCGGCATTTATTATCCTTTAGATTTTAAAAGAGCCGTTTCATTTAAAATATCAATTATTGGCTCCAAATGCAATGCAGAAAATTCGGTTTTGACTATCCACAGAAAGCCCCCCTTGACTATTTTAGAGCTTTTGAGATATACTATTTTGTATTACGCGTCGAGAGCTAATTAATTTAAAATAATTAAAAATTAACAAATCGGCGGAATGGCTTAAAATCCGCCAAAAAATGTAAAAGCTATGGCAGAAAAAGCTAAGTTTGAACGGAAAAAGCCGCACGTAAACGTCGGCACTATTGGACACGTCGACCACGGTAAAACTACTTTAACCGCGGCCTTAACACATGTCCTTTTCTTAAAAGGTCTCGCATCCAAGGAAGAGAAGGTTGACGATATCGATAATGCTCCGGAAGAAAAAGCCCGTGGTATTACCATCGCGCTTCACCATTCCGAATATGAATCTGAAAAGCGCCACTATGCGCACGTAGATGCTCCGGGACACGCCGATTATATTAAAAACATGATTACCGGCGCTGCTCAGATGGACGGCGCAGTTTTAGTTGTATCCGCAGCTGACGGCCCAATGCCTCAGACCCGTGAACACATTTTACTTGCCCGCCAGGTCGGCGTGCCGGCCCTTGTAGTTTTCCTTAATAAAGTGGATATGGTTGACGACAAAGAACTTGTTGACTTAGTTGAATCCGAAGTGCGCGAACTCTTAAAGAAATATGAATATCCGGGTGATACCACCCCGGTTATTCGGGGATCTGCATTAAAAGCATTAGAAGCCAAATCTGCGGATGATGAAGCTGTAAAACCTATTTTGGATTTAGTTAGGGCTTTAGACGAATTTATCCCGGAACCGGTCCGCGATACCAGTAAGCCATTCTTAATGCCGATAGAAGATATTTTCTCTATTGAGGGCCGCGGTACTGTAGTAACCGGCCGCGTAGAAAGAGGTATGGTTAAACTTAACGAAGAAATTGAAATTATTGGTCTTCGTCCTACAACCAAAACCGTGGTTACCGGTATCGAAATGTTCAATAAATTGCTTGATGAGGGAAGAGCCGGTGATAACGTCGGGGTATTGCTCCGCGGATTGAAAAAAGAGGACGTAGAACGCGGTCAAGTATTAGCCAAGCCGGGATCAGTAACTCCGCATACCGAATTTGAAACTGAAGTATATGTGTTAAGCAAAGAAGAAGGCGGACGACATACTCCGTTCTTTAAGGGATACAAACCGCAATTTTATATCCGCACCACTGACGTTACCGGGGAAGTAATCTTACCGGAAGGAATGGAAATGGTTATGCCAGGCGACACGATAAAACTCTCTGTTAAATTGATTGCTCCAGTAGCTCTTGAGGAAAAACAAAGGTTTGCCATCCGGGAAGGCGGTAAAACCGTAGGCGCCGGAGTAGTAACCAAAATTAATAAATAGATCCAAACATCAGGTATCGGGCGTCAAGATACTTGAAAGATGAAATTAGACGCATAAAACGCTATTAGAATGGCGAAAAAAGACATTGAAAAGGAAAAATTGAGGTTAAAGATAAAGGCTTACGACCATAAGCTGATTGATAATTCTTGCAGACAAATTATTGATACCGCAAGACGTCATGATGCGGAAATCATTGGCCCCATACCTTTACCCACCGAGATTCGAAAGTACACCGTTAATCGCTCGACTTTTGTTCACAAAGATTCGCGTGAACAATTTGAGTTGAGAGTTCATAAACGGCTGATTGATATATTGAATCCAAATCAAAAAATCATCGAATCGCTTTCGAACTTGAATTTACCTGCAGGTGTTGATATAGAAATCAAAATGGTGTAAACTATATCGCATCGTAAGGATTAGCTAAAAGCATTTTAAAAAATCACCTTGCTAATCTTGCGAGGTGATTTTTAATGAGTATGAAAATTTTAGCGACAAAATTAAAAATGACCCAGATATGGAAAGGCGACATAGTCGTGCCGGTTTCGCCTCTAAAGATACAAGATGGAGCACAACTCGATTCCTTTAAAGAGGGGGATCAAGTTAAGATATCCGGCATAGTTAAGGGCAGGGGATTCCAAGGCGTAGTTAAACGATGGAGTTTTGCCGGTGGACCGAAAACCCATGGACAAAAAAATCGTTATCGCGCGCCAGGTTCTATTGGTAATACCTCTCCGCAACGTGTTCTTCCAGGAAGAAAAATGGCTGGCCACATGGGGGCAGTCAAAAAAACTATCCGCAATCTGAAAATAGTTATGGTGGATAAAGATCAATCTTTATTAATGGTTAAAGGCTCTGTCCCGGGAAATATTAATGGGAAAATAACAATCAGCAAATAGGCCGCCCAATAAATCTTATGGAAAATATCAAAGTATACAATCAAGACGGTAATGTTACGAGCGAAATGGCAGCGCCGGTTTTTTTATCTACAGAATGGAATGCGGCACTAGTCCACCAGGTTTTTAAATCTATCGCGGCTAATTTACGCCAACCGGTAGCTCATACCAAAACCAGGGGCGAGATAAGCGGGGGCGGCATTAAACCGTGGCGTCAAAAAGGAACTGGCAGAGCTAGACACGGTTCAATTCGTTCACCTCTATGGCGACATGGCGGGGTCTCATTTGGACCAAGAAATACTACGGATTTTTCTCAAAAAACTAATAAAAAAATGCTCCAATTGGCGTTAAACAGCGCTTTATCCAAAAAATTAGTTATGGACGAATTAAAAATTCTGAATAAATTAGAATTGCCCGATTTAAAGACCAAGAGCATCGCAAATGCAGTTAAGAATCTTAGTGGCGGAAAATCCGCGCTTTTAGTGGTAGCCAATGAAAATAAAAATGTTGTCCGCGCGGCCAGGAATTTATCTAATCTGGATTGTATATTAGCTGAAAATTTAAATGTTTTTGATGTTTTAAATCACAAATATATTTTAATAGATCAAAAAGCACTGAAAGAATTATCAGCCCATGATTAATATGGCAAATAAATTTTTAATAAAAAACCCAATCGTCACTGAAAAATCAACCAGTTTAAGCGGAGGTGGCAAATATGTATTTTTAGTTGATAATAATGCCAGTGCTACTGAAGCTAAAAAAGCGGTGGAAGCTATCTATAAAGTAAAGGTTATTAAAACCAATGTTATTAATACGAAAAATAAAACAAGAAGGCTGGGGATGTCGGTTGGCACTAAGCCTGGCTATAAGAAAATAATTATGACCCTCCAAAAAGGGCAGAAATTAGACGTATTGCCGCAATAATTATGAAACAATATAAACCAACATCTCCGGCGCGCAGACAAATGACCAGCGTAGATTACGGCGCAGTCACTGCTACGGAGCCATACAAGCCATTAACTGCAAAACTGTCGGACAAAGCCGGGAGAAATCACCACGGAAGAATTACCACTAGGCATCAAGGAAGCGGAAACAGAAAGCTCTACCGTCTTGTTGATTTTAAACAAGATAAATTAAACATTCCCGGAAAAGTGGAAACTATCGAATACGATCCCTACCGCACTGCTTTTATCGCTTTGGTTGTTTATAAAGACGGAGAAAGGAGATACATACTTGCGCCGAAAGATCTGAAAGTGAGCGATGATGTTTTAACCGCTCCTGCCGCTCCTTTAAAAATAGGAAATCGGTTGATGGTTAAAAATATCCCAATTGGTTATCAAGCGCATAATATTGAAATGCAAATAGGCAAGGGCGGACAGCTTGCCAGATCCGCCGGATCTTATGCTGAAGTTCTCGGACAAGAGGGAAAATATTCAATTCTAAAAATGTCTTCCGGAGAAGTACGCAAGGTTCCCGCGGATGGCTATGCGTCTTTAGGCCAAGTTTCAAATCCTGACTGGAATTTAGTAACAATCGGCAAAGCCGGGCGGTCCCGCTGGCTTGGAATCAGGCCGACTGTCCGCGGTAAAGTCATGAATCCGGTTGATCATCCGTATGGAGGCGGTGAAGGAAGAACCCAAAGAGGCACTAAGCGCCCGAAAGATATCTGGGGGAATATTACCGGCGGCAGAAAAACCAGGAACCGTAAAAAGTGGTCAAATAAATTAATTATGCAGCGAAGACCGAAATAACGTAACATGAGCAGATCATCAAAAAAGGGTCCGCATGTAGATCCAAAATTATTGAAAAAAATATCTAAATTACGGATTGGCGACAATACGGTTATTAAGACTTGGTCACGCGATTCAGAAATAGCTCCGGAAATGGTCGGCTTTACTTTTGGCGTCCATAACGGCAAAAATTTTATTGAGGTTTTGATAAAGGAAGAGATGGTGGGACATCGTTTGGGAGAATTTGCGCCCACTAGGAAGTTCGTTAGGCACGGCGGTAAAATGCAGCGCGAATTGGAAGCGGCTGCGGCTCAGCCAGCAGGTTCAGCGCCATCGGCACCGGCAGCTAAAAAATAAAAAAGTATGACAAAAGTAATCGCAAAACTGAATCATTTACACGTTGCTCCCAGAAAAGTACGCTTGGTTGCTTCTGCTTTAAAAGGATTGTCAGTAAATGAAGCTGAGGCGCAACTTTTATTTAGGCCACAGCGTTCCGGCAAACCGCTTTTGCAATTACTGCGTTCCGCGATTGCCAATGCTAAAAATAATTACAAATTAAACACGGATAATTTATTTATTGAAAGTATCCGAGTAGATCAAGGACCAATGATGAAACGATTTTTACCCAGAGCCATGGGCAGGGCTACTCCGATTCAGAAAAAAACCAGCCACGTTTTACTAATCGTGGAAGACCGTGAAAAGGCTAAGGCACCTAGATTTAATATTGCCGAAGTTAAAAAGGCCAAATTGCCGAAAAAAGAAAAAGCTGGTAAAGTCACAAAACCTAAACTAGAAATCGAAAAACACGAACAAAAGCCGAAAGAAAAAGTCGGATTTTTCAAAAAAATATTTCAACGCAAGAGTGTATAGATATTGAAGTTAAAATTATGGGACACAAAATTCAGCCAAATTCATATAGATTAGGGATCACTAAAGACTGGTCATCCAGATGGTTTGTAAAAAAAGACCTGCCACAATTGCTAAAGGAAGATTTAACTATCCGCAAAGTCATTAAGGAGAAAATCGGCAGCGCCGGCATAGATAAAATTGATATTGAGCGGAACAGCTCTAATTGCCGGATTTTTATTAAAGCATCCAAACCGGGCTTAGTCATAGGGCGCGGCGGAAAAGGCATTGAAGAATTAACCAAAGCGATTGAAACTGCGCTGTCTAAACTGAACAAAGGAAAAAAAGATAAAAAATCTACGCCTATCAGCGTGAACGTTGAAGAAATCAAAAGAGATGATATTTCCGCTTCGGTAATTGCCCAACAGATCGCCTGGGATTTGGAAAAAAGAATGCCTTTCCGAAGAACTATGAAGAAATATCTGGATTTAATAATGCAAAATCGCTCCGTGCAAGGATCCAAAATTAAACTTTCCGGAAGATTGGACGGCAACGAAATAGCCCGCCGCGAATGGCTTTCTAGAGGCAGATTGCCATTAACCACTCTCCGATCGGATATTGATTACGGGGAAGCGACCGCTTTTGCAAATTATGGAGCTGTAGGAGTCAAAGTATGGATTTTTAAAGGCGAAAAAGTCTGAAATATTCAAATTTTTATGTTTGTACCAAAGAAAATAAAACATAGGAAATGGCAGAAAGGCCGTTCCATTAATCGTAAAATTGAAACTCGTGGCACCACTTTAGCTTACGGCAATTTTGGATTAAAAGCGCAAACCGGAACTTGGATTACTGGCAGGCAAATTGAAGCAGCCAGGCGCGCTATCAGCAATTTTATGAAACGAGAAGGAAAAGTGTGGATCAGAATTTTCCCCGACAAACCGATTACCCAAAAACCGCCGGAAGTAACTATGGGCGGAGGGAAAGGAGATGTCAAAGAATTTGTTTGTCCGGTAAGGCCAGGACGCGTCTTATTTGAAGTTGACGGCGTTTCTGCGGATATAGCCAAAGAAGCTCTTCGTTTAGCCGGCCACAAACTTCCGGTAAAAACCAAAATTGTTGTTAAACAATAAATTATCATGCGTAAAAACGATTTAAATAGTTTAAGAGGCGAGAATAGTGGAGAATTATTGAAAGACCTGCAAAGCAGCAAAGATGCTTTATGGCAATTAAAAACTGATTTGGCTGCCGGCAAAGTTAAAAACGTGCGCGAAATCAGGAAATTTAAAGAAAAAGTGGCGATTATTAATACAATTTTAAAAGAAGCCAAATTAAATAAACAATAAACATATGCCCGAGACACTCAATAAACCGGTATCAGCCGGACGTAAATTACAAGCTACGGTAGTTTCCGACAAAATGAAGAAAACCGTAGTTGTGGCGATTACTTCGTTAAAATTACACCCCAAATATAAAAAGTATTTTAAGGTTACCAAAAAATTTAAAGCCCATGACGAAAATAATGAATATAAAGTCGGAGATCAGGTAATCATCCAAGAAACCAGGCCGATGAGCAAAGAAAAAAGATGGGTAGTTATTTCAAGGGTTTAGGTTATAGGGTTGAGGGTATAGAATTTTATAAATAAATTTTTCTAACCCCTAACCCCTAACCCCTAACCCCTAACCCCTAACCTATGATACAAGAACGTTCCATATTAAAAGTAGCGGATAATAGCGGCGCCAAAATCGTGCGTTGTTTTAGAGTTTTGGGCGGCAGCCGAAAAAGATATGCGGAAATCGGGGATATTGTTATTGCTTCGGTCCAAATTGCAGAACCAAGAAAAGCTATCAAGAAGAAAGACATCGTAAAATGCGTGGTAGTCAGACAAAGAAAAGCGCTGCGCCGGAAAGACGGGTCTTATTTGCGTTTTGATGATAACGCCGTAGTTATCATAGATGAGAAAAAGGAACCAAAAGGAACCCGCATTTTCGGGCCACTGCCGCGGGAAATTAAAGAAAAGAAATTTGAAACCGTATTTACAATGGCGGAAGAAGTAGTATAAAAAATTATCATGAAATTACGTAAAGGCGACAATGTCCAAATAATAACGGGCAAAGATAAGGGTAAAAGAGGAAAGATTTTGCAAGTTGACCGGCGGAGCGGCCGTATTTTAGTTGAGGGCGCAAATGTATTTAAAAAACATCAACGACCAAAAAAACAAGGCGAAAAAGGAGAAACGATTACTATCTCCCGTCCGCTAAATGCTTCCAACACAATGTTGGTTTGCCGTTCCTGCGGCGAACCTACAAGAGTTGGTTATCGAGTAGATGGTGATGCTAAAATCCGTTATTGCAAAAAGTGTAAAGCTGTATTATAAATTCAATCTTATGAATGAAAGTAATAAAAAACTTGAGAAAATTGTAATCAACGTCGGCACTGGACGTCTTTCGGGCCAGCCGAATTTTGATAAGATTTTACCTGAATTAACCAAGGAGTTAAGCGCGATCACCGGACAAAAACCGGCTGTCCGGCCAGCTAAAAAATCTATTGCCGGTTTTAAATTAAGGACCGGAACAGTGGTTGGCTTAAAAACTACTCTGCGGCAAGAAAGAATGAATGAATTTCTAAAGAAATTGGTTAATGTTGCCCTGCCACGCTTGCGTGACTTCCGCGGAATCAAAAAAGAAGCGGTGGATAAAAACGGCAATTTGACTATCGGTTTAAAAGAACATTCGGTTTTTCCCGAGGTAAGCTTGGATATCACTAAAGTAAATTTTGGAATGGAAATCACTTTAGTGCCTAAAATTCGCGATCGAGAAAAATCGATGGATTTGTATAAACAATTAGGAATACCATTTAGTAAATAATTAGTAACTTATAATTATGGCTAAAACATCAGTAGTAGCAAGATCCAAAAAGAAACCAAAATTTTCTACCCGTACCGTCCGGAGATGTTTCCGTTGCGGAAGAAAAAGGGGATATATAAGAGATTTTGATCTCTGCCGGATCTGCTTCCGTGAATTGGCAACTAAAGGAGAAATACCGGGAGTAAAAAAATCATCGTGGTAATTCAACAAGCTACTATATAAAATCATGTATTGCGATCTATTAACCAAAATTAAAAATGCCCAGGCAGTTAAGAAAGAGAGTGTTAAATCTCCGTATAGCAATATGGATTTCGCTATTGCCGAACTTTTAGTCGCACATAAATTTTTAGATGGGGCTTTTAAAAAGGGCAGAATGCCAAAAAGGATAATTGACATCAAACTAAAATACAATGACGGCAAAGGAGTAGTTCAAGGCATACGCATTCTCAGTAAACCATCCAGAAGATTATATGCTGGCTATCAGGAATTAAAATCAGTAAGACAAGGATATGGCTTGCTAGTGCTTTCAACTTCTAAGGGTATCATGGACGGCAAAACAGCGAAAAGGCAAAAAATTGGGGGACAATTATTATTTGAAATTTGGTAGTTTAATTAGGTTTTAGGTTTTAGAAAAATTATCTAACACCTAACACCCAACACCTAACAATGAGCAAAGTAGGAAAAAAACCAATAGTGATTCCTCAGGGAGTTACTGTACAAATAAAAGATAATTTAGTGGAAGTAAAAGGAAAAGAAGGAACTTTAATGTTGCCGGTTTTACCACATACTCAAATTGAGTTAAAAGATAATCAAATTATAGTAACTGCCGCCGGAGAAGAGAAACAATCCCGGGCAAATTGGGGAACTATGCGCGCGTTGACACAAAATGCCGTTAACGGAGTAAATTCTGGATTTATCAAAGAGCTGGAAATTCAAGGAGTGGGTTACCGGGCAACCATGGAAGGAAGTGTTTTGATTTTAAACGTTGGATTTACCCATCCAATTAAATTCCCAACTCCGGAAGGAATCAAGATAGCCGTAGAAAAAAATTTTATAAAAATATCCGGGGCGAATAAAAATTTAGTTGGACAAACCGCCGCCAAAATCCGGACCATAAAAAAACCAGAACCGTATCAAGGAAAAGGAATTCGTTATAAAGGCGAGGTGGTTAAATTAAAAGCCGGTAAAAAAGTCGCCGGTGCTACAGCCGCCGCGGCATAAAAATAAAATAAGTTTAATAGGACCCATTATGAAAAACGTCAAACTAAAAAATTTAAGAAAGGCAAGAAGAAAAAATAGAAACCGGGCAAAAATTTTTGGAACGGCTGAAAAGCCAAGACTTTCAGTATTTCGCAGTAATCGCTATACTACTGCGCAACTAATAGATGACGCGACCGGAAAAACTTTAGCCTTCGAATCCACTAAAACTCTGTCAAAATCCGATAAATTAAATAAGACTGAACAAGCTAAATTACTCGGTGAAAAACTAGCTGAACAAGCCCAAAAATTAGGCATTAAAAAGGCGGTCTTTAATAAGGGAACCTATTTGTATCATGGAAGAATAAGGGCGGTCGCAGAGGGCGCTAGGGTAAAAGGTTTGGTGTTATAATTACAAAATTAATTTTAAAAATTTATGGAAACAACAGCTAAAAGACCAAGAAGAAGCGGGAGGCCATTCCGGCCCGAAGAAAAAAAAGAACAGTACAAAGAAAAGGTGCTTGATTTACGTAGAGTGGCCCGTGTAGTTGCTGGCGGCAAAAGATTAAGGTTCCGCACTACCTTGGTAATCGGCGACGAGAAGGGCAACGTTGGCGTCGGAATAGCTAAGGGCTCGGACGTCCAGCTTTCAATTGAAAAAGCCAAAAGAGAGGCCAAAAAAAATCTGATTCGGATACCATTGAAAGATACGACTATTCCTCATGAAGTAAGGGCGAAATTCAGCGCAGCCGATGTATTAATTCGTCCGGCCGTCAAAGGCCATGGTTTAAAAGCTGGTGGCGCAGTCCGAGTAGTATTGTCTTTAGCGGGTATAAAAGATGCTACTGCCAAATGCCTTGGCCGGACGCCAAATAAATTGACTAATGCTTTGGCTACCATGAGAGCATTGTCCCAGTTAAAATCAGAAATGAATCATAAGTCGTAAAAAATTAATATGAATTTATTTGAAAATTCAAAACAAAAAAATAAGAGGAGTCAAAGAGTGGCGCGTGGGGGCAAAAGAGGCACGACCGCCGGAAGGGGAACTAAGGGGCAAAAATCCAGATCCGGCCACCGCATTCGGCCGGCTATCCGAGATTTGTTGATTCGTCTTCCCAAGCTTCGTGGTTACAAAAATAAAAGTTTTAATAAAAGACCACATGTATTAAATTTGGACGATTTACAAAAAAATCCTGAAAATATATTTTCCAGGAAAGATTTTGGCAACGTAAAGATTCTCGGAGCTGGAAAGCTGAAAAAGGCGGTCACAATCCAAGGATTGGCAGTATCCAAAAGCGCCAAAGAAAAGATAGAAAAGGCCGGCGGTACCGTCAAATAAATTATGCAAAAATTCTTGCTCCTATTCCAAATTCCCGAACTTAGAAAAAAAATCCTGGTAGTAGCGGGCTTACTTGTGGTATTCCGAATTTTTGCCGCTATTCCGATTCCAGGAGTAGATGTGGAACGGCTAAGCACTTTTTTGACCTCTAACCAATTGCTTGGTTTTTTTAACATTTTTTCCGGCGGAGCCTTATCCAACCTCTCAATAGTTATGTTAGGCGTTGGCCCGTACATCACTGCTTCTATCATTATGCAGCTTTTGACCATGATTTTCCCGAAACTGAAAGAGATTTACTATGAACAAGGAGAGGCTGGGAGAGCTAAATTCAACCGCCTCTCACACTATCTGACTGTCCCATTGGCAGCGCTTCAAGCTTATGGTTTTTTAAATCTTTTAATTTCCCAGCAAGTTCTAGTACCGTTGTCGCCGTTTGATACGGTGAGAAATATCGTATTGGTTACTACTGGTTCTGTATTCTTAATGTGGCTCGGAGATTTAATTACCGAACAAAAAATCGGCAATGGTACTTCGCTTCTGATTTTTTCCGGTATCGTAGGAAGGCTCCCCAGTACCATTCAGGGAATTCTTTTAAACTATGATTCCAGTCTCATACCTACCTATATCGCATTTCTAATATTAAGCATTATAGTTATTGCCGGAGTAGTATTTATTAATGAGGGCGAAAGAAAAGTCCCGATTTCTTATTCCAAAAGAGTGCGGGGCAATAAGGTCTACGGGGGAGTTTCTAGTTATTTGCCGCTGAAAGTCAACCAAGCCGGGGTTATTCCGATTATCTTTGCCATCTCTTTACTGCTCTTCCCGCAATTTTTAGCGCAAATTTCAGCTCTTTTTTCGCCAGACTTATCAATCAGACTCAACGAGTTAGTAAATCGTTTCCTTACTAATCAAATTATCTACAGCGGTCTTTATTTTGTCTTAGTGGTGCTCTTCACTTACTTCTATACAGCTGTAACTTTTGATCCGCAGGAAATTTCTAAGAATCTGCAACGAAGCGGCGGTTTTGTGCCAGGAATCCGTCCTGGACAGCCAACCGGCGAATTCTTGGGTAAAATTATTAATCGGACCACTTTGTTCGGAGCGCTTTTTTTGGGAGTTATTGCTATCCTTCCTAACTTGACCCAAATTTTAACTGGCATTCAGCTTCTAAGCCTTGGCGGCACAGCGCTTCTCATCGTAGTTTCCGTTGCCATCGAAATGATGCGGCAAATTGATTCACAGCTCGTTTTGCGGGAATATGAATAAAAACGGCTCAGATTGAGCCGTTTTTGATTTAAATGCTATAATATCTTCATGCGCAAAGTGATCATGTTATACGGACCGCCGGGATCCGGGAAGGGAACGCAAGCCAATCTGCTGGCCGGAAAACTCGGAATGGTTCATTTTGACACCGGGAAATATCTGGAGCAAGTCGTGCACGATCCGACAACACAGAAAAATCCGGAAATCCGAAAAGCGGGAAAAATATTTGATTCCGGAGCACTGGTAGATCCCGCCTTTGTTTTAAAACTCACCGCCAAAAAATCCAAAGAAATTGCCAAGGCCGGTTTTGGTTTAGTATTCAGCGGTTCACCGCGGACAGTTTTTGAGGCTTTTGGCGACAAAAATCATGAGGGCCTAATCAGCGTTTTGGAAAAAAATTTCGGCAAAAAAAATATGGTCCCGATATTTTTAAAAATACAGCCGGAGCTCTCCATATTGAGAAATGCCAAGAGAAAAATTTGTTCTATCTGTGGAACCGCTATTTTATATAGCGACGCAACGCATCATCACAAAACCTGCCCGTTGTGCGGCGGAGGATTAAAACGTCGGACAGTAGATAATCCAAAAGTTTTTCGAACCAGAATTAAAGAATATAAAGAACGTACTTTGCCTATTCTGGCCGGCCTCAAAAAAAGGAGGTACAAAATTATCTCGATCAGCGGCAGGCCAATGCCTTACAGGGTGTTTGATAATATCTTAAAAAAATTAAGCGCAAAAAGAAAATGAAATGATAAAAACTCCGGAAGAGATTAAATTAATACGAATTGCCGGAAAAATCTTAGCGAATGTTGCCAAGCAAGTTAAAGAAGCAGCTAAAGAAGGAATTTCCCTGAAAGAACTCGATAATCTTACCAAAAAACTTATCGAACAAGCCGGCGCAGAGCCGACTTTTTGCGGTTATCAGCCGCATGGAGCAGAAAAGCCCTTTCCCGCCTCTGTTTGCTCCTCATTAAATGAAGTAGTAGTGCACGGGGTTCCGACCGGCTATAAATTAAAATCTGGTGATTTATTAAAATTAGATTTCGGCGTTACTTATCAAGGTTATATTGCCGACGGAGCCTTTACGGTAGGAATCGGAAAGATTTCTCCCCAAGCCAAACAGCTTATTGAGACTACCAAAAATGCCCTTATGCTTGGAATTAAAGAGTGCCGTGCCGGTAAAACCCTGGGGGATATTGGCTGGGCAATTAATAACTATGTCACTAAACATGGCCTTAAAGTTATAAAAGGATTAACTGGACACGGGGTAGGGAGAGAATTACATGAAGACCCGCCGATATTTAATGAAGGGCAAAAAAATACCGGTATGAGATTAAAACCGGGCATGGTGCTTGCTTTGGAGCCAATGGTTAGTGCCGGAGACCCATATATTCTGCAACTCGACGATGACAGCTATGCCACTAGAGATAGAAGTTTATCCGCGCATTTTGAGCATACTATTGTTATTACTGAAAAGGAACCAGAAGTATTGACGAAATAAAATAATATTCTATTATATAACTAATTCTTTAAAAACCAAAAAGGGAGGTAGTTAAATGGGTATCACAAGTATCCGAACACAACTAATACTGGCAGGAATTAATCTGGCGCTGGTAGTTGTTAATCTGGCAAAGAAGGATTACGGCTGGGCAACATTCGCATATGTCATGATGATTCTCTGCCTGTTTAGCGTCGGAAGAAATAAATGAACTACCCAATCAAGCCCCGTACTTTTAGAGACGGGGCTTTATTTTTTTGTTATAATTATTATGTAACCCCATGGCGCGACCATTTTTATCAGTTATAATTCCAGCTTACAATGAAGCCAAGCGTTTGCCGCTGACGCTTATTGATATTGATAAACACCTGGAACAGCAGGAGTATTCATATGAGATTTTAATAGTCGATGATGGCTCAACCGATGATACCGCCGAGATCGTAAATCGCTTTATGCCGCTAATCCAAAATCTTAAACTAATTAATAATAAAGAAAACAGAGGCAAGGGCGCAGTAGTGCGGCAAGGCATGCTAGCTGCAAAGGGAACTTGGCGATTATTTATGGACGCAGATAATTCCACTTCAATTGTGGAATTTAATAAAATGATTCCATATTTTAAAGAAGGGTATGAAATAGTGATCGGTTCCAGAGACGCAAAAGGCGCACGAACCCTTCCGGCACAACCAGTTTATAAACGAGCTTTAGGCAACATTGGAAATCTAATAATCCAGACACTGCTTCTTCCGGGAATTTGGGATACCCAATGCGGATTTAAGTGTTTTTCGGACGAAACAGCTGAAAAAATTTTTCATCTTACAAAAATCGACCGATGGGGTTTTGACGCTGAAGCTCTGGCAATTGCAAAAGCCCTAGGATACAAAATCAAGGAAATGCCGATATTTTGGGTAAATGATCCTCGTACGCATGTTTCTCTAAAAACCTATTTGCAAGTTCTGGCAGAAACTGTTAAAATACGCTGGTGGCTATGGAGGAAAACTTATAATTTAAATTAAAATATGGATAAACAATATTTTACAAAAGAGCGGTTAGAAGAATTAAAAACAGAGCTTGCCGACCTTAAGGGTAGGCGGCGTATTGAAGTCGGAGAAAGATTAAAGCGCGCAAAAGAATTGGGCGATCTTTCGGAAAACGCAGAATATATTGCCGCTAGAGAAGAGCAGGCGCAAGTAGAAACTCGGATTGGCGAATTGGAAGATATGATTAAAAGTGCAGCAATTATCGAAAAATCACAATCCACAACTAATGTTTCCATTGGTTCAACAGTTGAGGTGGAAAAAGCAGACGGGCAACGAAGAAAACTTACTATCGTCGGTTCTAATGAAGCGAAGCCGGAGGCGGGCTTAATTTCTAACGAATCACCCCTAGGCAGCGCTTTTTTGAATAAAAAAGTTGGTGATAAAGTTTTGGTTACAACTCCAGGCGGAAAAGTGGAGTACACTGTAATTTCCATAGAGTAAGCGTATGCTTGAAGACCTTATTAAAGAACGTCTTAAAAAACGCGACAATCTGATAAAAGCCGGCTATAATCCTTACCCGGCTAAAGCAGCAAAAAGGGATTACATCGGTGACGTGCTGCGTCGCTTTTTCTTTTTATCGCTGTTTAAGAAAGCAATTTTCATTGGCGGAAGAATAACGGGCATGAGAATCCAAGGCGGCGTAATATTTTTAGACATCCAAGATGAAAGCGGCAAGATACAGGCTGTCTTAACTAGGAAAAAAGTCCCGGACTTTCAAATCTGGAAAGATAATCTTGATATCGGTGATTTTGTTATTGCTCAGGGAACTCTTTTTAAAACCAAAAAGGGTGAAAAAAGCGTGGATGCTCAAAAATTAATAATGGCCACCAAAAGCATCCGGCCGCTGCCAGCCGCCTGGTATGGTTTTCATAACGAAGAAGAAAGATTAAGAAAAAGATATTTAGATATGATTTTTAATCCGGCAGTGAAGGATTTAGTGGGAAAAAAAGCAAAATTCTGGAATGCAACCAGAACTTTTTTGACAGACAGGGGATTTATGGAAGTAGAAACTCCAGTTCTGGAAACTACTCCCGGCGGAGCAGATGCCCGGCCATTTATAACCCATCACAACGCTCTGGATATAGATGTTTACTTGCGGATATCCATGGGAGAACTATGGCAGAAAAGACTGATGGTAGCTGGATTTGAAAAAACTTTTGAAATCGGCCGGCAATTCAGAAACGAAGGCATGGATGCCGAACACTTGCAGGATTATACCCAGATGGAATTTTATTGGGCTTACGCCGATTATGAAATGGGAATGAAATTAGTGGAGGAATTATATAAATATATTGCAATGAAAGCGTTTGGAACCCTTAAATTCACCATCGGCGATTTTAAAGTGGATCTGGACAGGGAATGGGTAAGATACAATTATCGGGAGACAGTTAAAAAATATACCGGCGTTGATATCCTAAACACCAATCTAGAAGAAATTCAAAAAAAACTTAACGAACTTAAAATAGAATATGACCGGAAAGGATTTAATCTTACCAGAGCCATAGACAACCTTTGGAAATATTGCCGCAGGCAAATTCCCGGACCAGGCTTCCTGGTCGGCGCACCAGTGGAAGTTTCACCCCTGGCAAAAAAAGACGAGAAAAATCCGGAACTAACCCAAAGATTTCAAGTTATCATTGCTGGTTCTGAATTAGGCAATGGCTATAGCGAACTTAACGATCCGATAGAACAAGAACAGCGCTTTGACCAGCAAATGAAATTGAGAGAGGCGGGAGACGAAGAGGCGCAGATGAAAGATGAGGATTTTGTTGAGGCATTGGGATACGGAATGCCGCCAACTTGCGGTTTCGGCATGAGTGAACGGGTATTCAGCTTTTTAGCCAATAAAACTGCCAGAGAATGCCAAACCTTTCCATTAATGAAGCTTAAAAAAATAATCCAGCCTTTTTAGGGGCTGGATTTATTGAGTTTTGCAACGCGGAGATATTCATCGTTTTTCTCTCGCAGATAACTCATATCTGTAGCGTAAGATAATCCGGATGAATAGAAATACAGCGTAATGAACTTATTGGCCCCCCGGGAAATGCCGCTTTCATACATCAGATGATGATGATTCTGGTTTTCCCAAGATATGCCTTTCATATGAAGAATATAATGCAAAAGTTCATGCGCAATATTGGAGTATAGCTGAACATTACACTCTTTAGCATCCAATTTTTGCCTTCTGGCCAAATTCATTCTTCCGATATAACTATAAATGTTAAAATAATATACGCGGATCTCCTTTTGTGCAGTCATATATCTCCCAAAAATCAAAATTTTATTCTCAAACGGCTCCTCCTCGCTTAATTTGATTATTGGAATCCGCAACCCCGGATCTGTATTCGTAATTCTCAGCAATTCCGGCCATAAAGTCCGGCTGATAAACCGATAATCAACGTTAAATTGCCACAGCCAATCGGGATCGTGCTGCTTTGAGGAAAAAACCACTCCGAACTTATTATGAGAGACAACGGGGGATTGCCGAACTTCATTCGGAATCTTTCCATTTTTTAATAATAAAAGAGCTAGCAACGGCAGGAACTTTCTCATTTTCCACCTCCGCCAGATTTTCTTTATATTACATTAAACTATACAAAAAGTCAATGGTACTTGAAAAATAAATTAAAGTATGCTATAAAATAACTATTATCCTGAAAAGGAAAGGGCAAAGACTCTTGCGGTCTATCGACTCTATCCCTAAGGATCAACTACTAAGGCAAGCTCGTCTTAGTTTTGATCTTTGAGATATAATTGATGGATTCAGGAGTCTTTTTCTTTTCCGACAACTTCAGACAGCAAGGAGGTGGCATGACGGCCGACGCTCCAAAGGAAGTAGTTTATATCCCAAGACTTCTTTTGATGCTAGTTAATCAAGACGTAGAGATTATTCTCTTTTCCCAAGACCTAAACTTCCCCGCAACAATACTTGCCGTCAGGCAAGGAGCAAAAGTCAGCCTGATAGACCGGACGATGGACCTTTGCGTGATGAAGGACCGGTGTGGAGTTGGCCCGCTAGTCAGAATTGAACCTGATTCAGACCAAGAACCGGCAACCCACGAACCAAGATTTGACCGGAAACTCGTGAATATCCCAGCAGAACATCTTCAGCCGCATCCTAGATATTTTGAATAATACCCCGAAGGGGGTTTTTGTTTTTATTTAAGATATTCTATACTAAACTAATAACTATGCTAGATATCAATCTCATACGCAAATACCCTGAATCCGTAAGAAGGGGAATTGCCGCTAAAAACGCGGACCCAGCGCTAGTAGATAAATTCCTTGAAGTGGACCGAAAATGGCGCGCTTTGACGCAAAAATTTGACGAAATGCGCGCCGAACAAAAAAAACTTGGGGAAGCAAAAAGGGTGGAAGAGGCCAAAAAACTAAAAGAGGAAATAAAGAAAATTGAAAATAATTTAAACGAATTAGAAAAAATACGGACTGAAATTTTATATCAGATCCCAAACCTGCCATTTAAAGACGTGCCAATTGGAAAAGACGAAAACGAAAACCAAGTTATCCGGACCTGGGGAGAAATACCAAAATTTAATTTTAAACCAAAAGACCACATGGAACTTGGAGAGGCGCTGGATATAATTGATACAAAAACTGCCAGCAAAGTGGTCGGTTCGCGATTCAATTATCTAAAAGGACAATTGGCAATCATGGAATTTGCAATTGTTCAGTATGTGTTTTCATTGCTGACTGATAAAAATTTTATTAAAAAAGTAGCGGAAAAAATCAGTCCGGATTTCCCAGATAAGCCATTTATTCCGGTAATTCCGCCGGTAATGATAAATCCAGAAACCTTTACCCGGATGGCCCGCCTCGATCCGGGACAACAAGATGAAAGATTTTATCTTCCAAAAGAAGGTCTTTATCTTGTCGGCAGCGCTGAACATACGCTTGGACCGCTGCATATGGATGAAATAATTCCGGAAAATAAATTACCAATCAGGTATGTTGGTTTTTCTTCGGCATTTCGCCGGGAGGCTGGAAGTTATGGAAAGGACGTCTACGGAATCCTGCGCGTACACCAATTTGATAAGATAGAACTTGAATCATTTACACTTCCGGAACTGTCCCGCTCGGAACAGGATTTTATAGTCAGCATTCAAGAATATCTTATGCAAAGCCTAAAACTTCCGTATCGGGTCGTATCTGTCTGTACCGGAGATATGGGCGGGCCGGATGCCAGGCAGATAGATATAGAAACTTGGATGCCTAGCCAAAATAAATACCGGGAAACTCACACCTCAGATCTTATGACGGATTATCAATCCCGGCGCCTCAAAACCCGGGTGAAAAGAAATAATAGCAATACAGAGTTAGTGCACATGAATGACGCAACTGCATTTGCCATTGGAAGAATTCTTATCGCTATCATAGAAAACTATCAAACAGAAAAGGGGACTGTATTAGTCCCCAAGGTATTGCAAAATTATCTTGGTATTAAAGAGATAAAAATCGGTAACGGATAAGCACGCCCACAAGATTAAGCGCATTATAAAAGATATGCAAGGCGATTGCCGATTCAAGCGTCTTAGTTTCCACTACCGCCCATCCGCAGATAATACCGATTGCCAGCGCATCCAGTGGAATGCCATGCCCACCTCCACCAGCAATCATTGCCCAATAGAATGTCGGGGCTAAAATTATAAGCCAAGCAATAAGATTTTTAGTAGTGACATTCGGAAAAAATAAAACTAGTAACCGCACCGGGCCTCGGTACATAAATTCCTCTAAAAGAGGGGCATAAACCAGAGTTGAAAAAGCTATTTCCTTTAGAGAACTCTGCCTGATTAAATTACGCAGGGCCTCCAATTCTGCTTTATTAACCCAGCCCCAATATACGCTTAATATATCCAGCGGTATGGTGACAATAATCATTATCACGAAGGCAGCCACCAAAGGTGGCATACTTTCTATGTACACCTTTAATTCCCGGTATTTTTCTCTCAAATCAACCATATTCAACCTCCCAATTTTTTGATAAGATGAGTAAAAGAACTTAAATCTATAATAGAGTATTAAAATACTGGTTTCAATAGCAAAAATTATGCAAAAATATAAAACCTGGGTAGAGATCAATTCTAAAGCCATAGCCCATAACATAAAGCAGATAAAGTCCTTACTAACTCCCAAAACCCAGCTTTGGTCAGTGGTTAAATCTAATGCCTATGGGCATGGACTTACAACATTCTCCAAAATAGCTACTCAACTTGGCATAAATGGTTTCTGCGTTGACAGCGTGCCGGAGGGCCGTAAATTGCGAGAAAATGGCATTAAAAAGCCAATTTTGGTGCTTGGACCATCACTGCCTTTTTATCTAGAATCTGCGGCTAAAAACGGTCTGACTATTACTGTTTCTAATTGGGACGCCTTAAAGGCTTTAACCGCCAGCAAATGGAAGCCGGCATTCCATTTAAAAATTGACAGCGGTATGCACCGCCAAGGATTTTATAATAGCGATCTGCGGCCGGTAACCCAATTAATTAAACAAAGGGGATTAAATTTAATTGGCGCTTATACTCATTTTGCATCCGCCAAAGATATAAATTACCCGACCTACACCGAGAATCAGTTTGCCAGTTTCCAAAAAGCCCTGAATCTTTTAGAAAGATCCGGATTCAAAAACATCTTGTGTCATGCTGCCGCAACCGGCGGAACGTTAGTTAATCCAAAATATCAGTTAGACATGGTAAGAATCGGTATTGGGCTTTACGGACTCTGGCCGTCAAAAGAACTGACAATCCAGCGACCAGAACTTAAATTTAAGCCGGCTCTTTCTTGGCACACGGTAATAAGTGAAATAAAAAAATTGAAAGCTGGGGATTTTGTTGGTTATGATTTGGTGGAACGAGTCCAGAAACCGACTAAAATGGCAATACTGCCAATCGGGTACTGGCACGGCTTTCCGCGCACGCTTTCCGGAGTAGGGGAAGTATTAATCAACGGAAAAAAAGCCAAAGTTTTAGGCAGAGTTTCCATGGATTTGGTGGTAATTGATGCGGGCAATATCTCCTGCAAAGTCGGAGACAAAGCCACTATTATCGGACGACAAAAAGGAGAGGGGCTTTCCGCTTTTGACGTCGCCCAAAAAATGGGGACTATACATTATGAATTGATAACCAGAATTAATCCGTTAATTGAAAGAGTGGTTACTTAGCGTACAGCGTACAGCGTACAGCGTTTAGGAAAATATTTTTTTGCCCTAACCGCTAAACGCTAACCGCTAAACGCTGTAATGAATGCAAAGCTATCTCGACCAACATCAAATAAATAAGCAGGGCAGAAATTTCCGAATCAAAATTTATTTCGGATTTTTAATATTGATTCTGATACTCATTTTAATTATTTATACGTTAGTTTATTCTCCCATATTCAAGATTAAAGAATTCAGGGTAGCGGGTGTATCCGGATACCGGATTGATGAAATCCTGCGCATGATAGAACCGCAAATACTTACTACTCGAGTTAAAAATTTTCTGGGGGATAAAAACCTATTGGTGTGGGACGTAAATAATCCGGATCTTTCTAAAACCGCCTTGGCAGAAGCAGTAATCAAAAGAGACTGGTTAAGGCAATCTATAATTATTGACGCCCAAGAGCGTGAACGGCTTGCAATCTGGTGCGATAAAAATAATAATTGCTACTGGTTAGATAAACAGGGAATACTTTTTGAAAATGCACCCCAAACCGAGGGATCTTTAATTTTAACTGTTCAGGATATCAGTCCTGCTACTGCAATAAAAAATACAAAAATCATTGAAGAAAGATTCGCCCCTAATTTAATTGCGGTAGTAGACGGATTGAAAAGAATCCGAATGCCAATTAAAGAAATAATTTTTAAAAGAGAACTTCAGGAGATTCACGTAAAAACTTATTCTGGTCCGGATTTATTATTCAGCATCCGTTTTGATCCGACTTTAAACTTAGAATCGCTGCAATCGCTTATGGAAAAAACCGGGCTTAAAAATGTACAATATATAGACTTAAGAGTAGAGAATAGGATTTTTTATAAGAATTTGTAGTAATAAAAAAATGCCCCAGGAAGTTTTACCTTCCTGGGGCTGATATCAGTGAACCAATTCCTTCTTTCGAAAATCTCGGTAGATAAGATTGTCCTGGTTTGAATACACGCCATCGTTGGCCTTCCAGGCGGATTCCACTACAATCTCCCAATCGCTGTCTCTTGTCTGCCTCACGATCTTCACGAACACAAAAAGCGATCTTTTGTGTATCTTCGGATCGTTGAAAGCGAAAAGGTATAGTCGCTCAAGATATGCATCGCCGCGGCCGGAAAAGTCAACGGCCGTGAATTCATCGATCTCTCCTGCAAGACCAAGTTGCGCAGGGGAGAGTTCTCGATGTCCCACAACCTTACCCTCAAGGTCGCAAACATCTTCTCCGCGGCTGGCCAGATCTACTGCCCAGCCAAACTCATTCTGGAGCTCAGAACTTGCCAGGTAGAGACTGCCGCGGTCGGTTTCCTTCTGAAGCTCGAGCGCCCGCTGGAGCGCCAGAGCCTCTACTCTTACGAAGTTTTTAACGAACTTCATGTTCCCTCCTTGCTACTCTCTCGTAGTTTTACTATGCCTCTCTCGGCATAGCAGGAGAGGACGCAAATCCTCTCTCGAATATATACTAACATAAATTATGTAATTCTGTCAATGATTGACAAGAATATGAATTAGTCCTAATATATAGCAATCGCTCTTTAATAAATAACGGCGGGGTATGAAAAACGCGGGTAAAGTGTCAATTAGCTTATTTTTAGCTCTTACTATAAGCAGTTGCGCAAGTTTGGGTAGTGATACTAAACAACTAAAACAGGAACGAAAAAGCCTGAATACACTCGTTAAACAAGGAGAGGTTTTATTAGTTACCGTAGAAAATGATGAACATGATTTAGTGCCGATTTGTGGTAAATTCCTAACTAGCAACGAAAAAGGAATTTATTTATACCATCTTGATGGGGAACGTTTTTATGAAAAAATTGACAAAGTAAACAGTGCAAGAACAGGTGATTGGTTTCGCGTTGAAGACTGGCCCGCCATAGGAATAAAGTGGAAACGCGTAAGGTACGTAGAATATTGTCTTAGAAATACATCCGACCGCAAGCCGCTATATTATGACCCCTAAGGGGTCTTTTTTATTAAAGTCTGTAAATAAATATAGAAGTTCCGGCCCGATCAATAAAGCCATATGGGTTTTCCAGCCAGCGGTATTCGTCAGCCGGATTTTTTTGGAAATCAAGAATTGGCGTTGCTAAGGCACCCTGAAGCACGTTTGCAGAAATCGCCAGCCAATTTATTCCCTCATCTTTAGGACTGCTGCCTTTAGCCGACCACCATGGCACAAATTGATCGCCAAGATAATATGCCGGGTCGCCGCCGCCAAAATAATCCACCGCAATTTTTTCATTTTGTTCTAAGTTTATTCGTGTCCAAGTTTTAAGTCTTTTTAGATCCTGCCCCCAGTCAAAATTAGAGTCAGTCACGTAATAAAATCCGTTTTCGCGCCATCCGGAAAAATTATTAAAATAAGACAAAAAATATGGCGCCGCCAGAGTAGTTTCCACTGCCAGCCAAATCACCAACGCACTTAAAATAACTGCTTTTACCCAAAAATTAAAAATTGTGTGTGAAAGATTTTTTAATCTCTCTTTTAAATTTATACTGATCAATGTAGGCTGGAAGGAAAACCATTTTCGCAATGCTCCGGCTGATAAGATATAAATAAATGGAATAGTCGGAAGAATATGGCGGACCCCGATATTTAGAGGGCTGGTAATGCTGGAAAGCCAGTAAAGAATAATAAAGATAATCATGGAAAATTCCGCAAACTGCACACTTAAGTACTCTTTAAATTTCTCCCAGGCCTTTCGCGGACCATATCCGAAAGCTGCCAATAAACGAATCGCCCCTAGAATACCCGCTGATAAAATAACAAATAAAGTTGGCAAAGATTCTTTCATAAAATAAACAAGCGGAAAATAATACCACCAGCCATGAGAGGAAAGCTGCCCGAGGAAATAAGCATTATTACCGCCAGCCGATCGCTGAAGCACCATCAGCACCCCCAACAAATACTCTCCGAAAGGACGCAAAATTTTATTACCGGCCATCCAGATATTTAAATTTGCCAGAGGTTGAATACGGAAGTCGCCGATGACCGCTTCTGTATCGGCAACTTGTTTTTCGATTGGATAATTCCAAGTAGTTAAAAGATAAAGCGGATAAACCACAAAAACATATCCGATTGCCATGACTAAAACCGTATTCCAAAGATATTTATACAAAAATGGATCTCTCTTAATAAACCAAAAAATTACTGCTAATATGAAAAGATAAGGGATCAAAAGCACGCCGGAAAACTTTACCGCCTGCATAAACCCAAATGCCAAACCGGCTGAAATTAAATTCTTTTGTGATTGATCAAATAAAAACTTTAAAAAATAATAAATTGTTAAAAGTGTGCCAAGGGCCGCGCCAATATCAGTAGTAACATAATGCCCGTGAGCTAAAACAATAGGGGACAAAGCAAATAAAAAAGCCGGGAACAACGCCCAATGGCGCCCGATTATTCCTTTGGCAAAAATATAGATAAAAATTATCGTAAGGAGCGTAAGAAGGATCGGGCCAATTCTGGCTAAAAGAATTATTTTATCCGCGTCATTGCCGGATTTATATAAAAATTCATTGCCAGCCCACCACTGCTCATTTAATCCTTCCCAATAGCCTTTGTCAGTAGGGAAGTTAAAATTTTCAAATAAAAGCGGCAAACCGGCCAGCATTTTCACTAACGGCGGATGCTCAGGATTAAAACGATAATCCAGATGCTTAACATATGTATAGCCGGCAACAATATGGGCGGTTTCATCAAAAATAGCCGAGTCTCCAGCCGCAACATTAAATAAAAATACCGCTGCCGCTGATACCAACAAAAATACGATAAAATTCGAAAAAGTCAAAATCTTTTGCATACCCGGTGCTACAACTTTGACCGGCAATTAATTTTTAATTAATTGCTTAGATTACTTTTTATAATCAAAGTCCTTTGCTAATCGAACAAGCTTATTACAAATCTTGGCCAGGTACTAAACTAGTCAAAGTTGTAGCACTGGGCATATACTTATTATAATAAATTTCTAGTCGCTAGTCGCTAATCACTAGTCGTTAAACTATGTTATTCAAATTCCTAAAAGACGACAAAAATTTTTCCTGGACCAGCCACGTTAAAAGAAAAATGCTGCAATATCGGCTATCCGAACAAAAAATTAAAACCGTATTAAAAAATCCCACCCGTAAAGAGGAGGGGATAGCACCGAATACCTCTGCGGTTATGAAAAGAAATGATACCCCGAAAAGGAAGGAGGAAATGTGGGTGATGTACCAAACTTCAGGGGATAGGGTTAAGGGTTTAGGGGTTAGAAAAAAGATTATTTCTGCTTGGCGGTATCCGGGCATAAGCCCGAAAGGAAAAGAAATACCTGTTCCGGAAGATATATTAGATGAACTCCGGCAGATATTATGAAACTCCACAGCCTAAAATAAGGGCTATGATTTCTTTATAATTCAAACTTCACTTGCCTGGCACTACACCGCGGTGTAGTGCCGAATATACCCATTATCCACGACCTAAAAGTTGTAGTTTTAGTAGGATATTTCGGCATATAAAAACCGCCTCTAAGAGAGCGGTTTTAGCTTATTTGTTTTCAGCAACCCAGCAATAGTTTTTACTAATTGATTTCGCCTTTCTTGAAGCTTTCTTTCTCTATCTCTATCCGTCAAAGACATCAGATGCTCCATTAAATCTCCTGGTATACATAAACCCCAAAAGATAACTTTATCTGGATCCACCTCTTTTAATACACGGCTAACTTTGACCAATCTTCGACGGGACGCAGCGACGGATCTCTTATAAATCAAGAGGTTTTTGAGTAGTCGCGTTTTTTGATTAACTAAACGTTCAACTTGAGCGACCAATCTCTTCGCCTCTCTTTGATAATTCATTAGGACCATTATTTATTAAGATCTAATCAGAATATAAAGCTTACTTAACGCAAAGTCAAATTAATTAAAAATGAAAACCCCTATCCAATCGGATAGGGGTCGATAATACTCAAAGAACGATTTCTAATCCTTCATGAGCGGCAACCACTTCGGACTTCCCGCCCTTCTCAAGAATAAGTTTCCTTACGAACTCTTCCATGTTGTAAATGGCCTCATCTGAAGAACCCGGATCATGATGGAAAAGCGCAACTTTACGAACATTCGCCTGGACCGCAGTTTGAGCAACTGCTTCCGGATAGGAATGGCCCCAGCCATGCCGCGGAACTCCGCCAACCTTGCCCTCATAGACATCTTTTGTATACTGGCAGTCGGTAATCCAAAGATCGGATTCTCGAGCGAGTTCCAAAAGCTTAGGATCGGGACAAAGCGGATCATAGGGTTCATTATCCGTAGTATAAACCACGACTTTATGGTCATATTCTATCCGCCACCCATAAGTCTCTTGAGGATGATTTAGCTTTCTGGTCTTCACCAGCACATCGCCAACATTGAATGACAACATATCAACCAGATCGGCACTCCGCATCTCGTGGGTGATTTTCTTAATCTCTTCCCAGGAAACAGGAAAGTTAGGCGGATCCATTTGGCCGCGCAAACATGGCTCAATCTGTCGCATCCAATCCGTTCCACCATAAAATGACCAAGAATTTCTGACTCCTGTTCCCTTATTCACATAAAGCGGACCGAAAAACGGCAAACCCTGAATGTGATCCCAGTGCACATGAGAAAGAAGGAAAGTGAGCTCTATGCCCTTATTTTTTAGCATTTCCGGGAACAAACTATTTCCAAGCAGCCGCACGCCAGTACCCATATCCAACACTATGCGCCTTCCGCCGCAATCTACCTCAACGCAGGAAGTATTTCCGCCATAAGTACCGCGCTTCCAAAAAGGAAGTCGGTTCAGAAAGTCAGTATAATTCAGCGGCTGACTAGGAGTAGTACGCATCATGAGATCATAATCCGACATCACATCAAGAAGTTTATCCTGAACCTGCTTAGCCACCAACGGAGAAGCGACACTGCCACGCGTACCCCAAAACTTTGCTTTCACTTTACCACCTCCTTTTACGGTTTTCTGCGAGCTGGTCATATATTACCATAAACAAGTAGTATAGTCAATATATGGTGTGCACATTTATTATCAGGATTCTTTGGCTTCTTTTTCTTGATCACAGCTAAGATTGCGGCCACAAAGATCAGATTCATGTTTCACCTCCTTTTCAAGCTTCTGCTACTATTATGAATCAAAAATTTCCTAGAACAATGCATCGTGTCTAAGTTTTTGACAACATTTAGGGGTAGTTCACAAAGTCGTTTAATTTCCGCCCCAAGTGTTCCTCCACTAATCTTTCCCAAACGATATTCTTCAACCAAACGTCTCAACACAGCATTAAGTTCAAACATAGTCGGCAAATCTTGGTTAATGGCTTGAAGACGCTTATTCCAACGCAGCTTATCATCTAAATAATTTTCCGAATCAAGTATAACAAGAAGGTGAAGTAAAGATTGAATGAAATTTCTTGTCTCGCCTAAAAAATCATCTGATCGCAACCAGGCAGGTTTTCTTACTAAATAACCAATGGCACTTGCTTCTGCGCTGGAAGATCCATAAATCTTTGCCAAATTTCTGAATAAGTTGGACATATCTAACAAGCTCGGGTCTTGATCGCCGGAAACGCCATTATATAAATTTAAGCTGATTTTTTGATGGCCAATCTCCTTGGCTAATTTTTCAAATTGATCTGATAAGACCACAACTCGGTCTTGATACTTTGAGAAAAAAGCCAAGGCTTGGTCTGAAGTAAGGCCAAGAAGCAGTAAAAAACAGTAAGCTAAATGCCGGTGCCGTTCCTGATAAAATTGTTTTTCAATTTCTCCGGTCTCTATATTTTTTACATCAGCCAGCTGATAAAGAATCTTCAAAAATCCTCCGCCTTCATATCCAAAAAGGGTTTCATGATGCTTTGCGGAAGCAGTATAGCAGGGACTGCGATATTTCACAAAAGAAGCAGTTTCCAGATCAATCAACTGGCCGTTAAGAGAATAATTGCTGTTTGACCAAGCGCCAAGTAATATTCGATAGGCAAAATATTCTGCGTCCAATCTCGCATACTCAGTCAAAGTTTTTTGAAAATCAACCGGAATCTCCGGAGAATATTCAATGTGGCTCGGCCTATCCAAGCTGCCATTGTCCACTCGCACCAGCAGAGCCAGCGGAAGGAGATTAGGATTCCATTTATATTGCCGTGTTTCTTTTAATGCAATAAGCACAGGGTGCGCCATCGCTCTAGGCGTAAAATAATTAATCCACCTGGATAGAATCACTCGCCTCATTGCTCCCATAAGATCTGTTCTGCCAGTACTATGACTTGGAATCTTGCTCTGGCAAAGCGTTGTTTTGCCGACTCCCAGAATATTAAAATTATTTCCATAATAAACCGCTCTCCCAGAGCCAAGATTTCCACTCAAACCGATATCTGTTATATCTTTCTGGTAATCTGCATAAGTTATGACACGTTCTGAAGTGAATGGGTGTTCATTATCAAGAATAATCGCAAAATCCTGGACTTGCTTTAAGATATTTTCGTATCCTAAATTATCAAAATATTTCTTATCAATATATATTACGTCATATTCCTCTGGGCGAAGCCGCCTGGCTCGCTGAGGGACAAAAACTTGCCCGCCTAATCGCTTTATAGCAAGAGGTTGTTGCTGAAAATCATACGCTAAACTTGCTTCAGGATTCCGAACAATGATCCACCACCTAGAGTTTCCTTTATGGCCGAATAATTTTTCATGGCATTGTATCCTCAAAGAATCTCTATAATAACTCTTCAGTTGATCAAGAACGGCGTATCCGCTGTTCTGGCGCTTAGTCAGCCCTTTTATGGCAAGCATATGACTCGGGTACTGACTGGCGATAAAGCAGGCTGGCCTCAGTTTCTGAATAAACTCTTTCCAGGCCACTACCGCAGCCGCTATCCCGTGCGCATAATCTTTATCCCCGATAGCATCGTAAAATTCTTTTATGGGAGCGGACATCCTTGCCCCGTCATTTTTTTCTTGAGAAAAGAGATTATTTTTGAGATTGGTTTGCATAATATAAGCAATAACCATGTCATCAAAAGGATGGCTGGCTACCAAGGCATCTGCTCTGCAAGGAATATCAGCTCCAACCTCCACATCTTGCAAAGGTTTGGTAATTACTTTAATAACCGCGCCAGGTAAGATTTTTTTATAAACTTCTTGAATATGACGAGCGGCTTCTTGATCCGGTTCTATAATAAAAACCGTTCCCTGAAACTCATAGAGAGCCAAAGCATTGCCGATTTTTGGTTCATATCCCGGAGCCACTTCTATAACTATCCCGCTTTTAGGTAAGCGATTTTCAGTAAACCATTTACGCCACAAATATGATGTTAATTCAATGCTGGGCATATATTTCAGATTTTAAATGTTAACTGCTGGTTGCCTGTTTGCGCGCCTTGAGCAATAGAGGCATATATATTTGAAAGCAGCTGATTGGTGAAGTCATGATATTGGAATTCCGATTCATCAGGTTTGCCTTCAATGAAGTTTAGCAAGGTAATTTCCCGAGCCTGCTCGTTATGGCCCAAATAATAGGAATCCTTTTTGTGGTTTTCTTCCATTTCTCCTCCGACCGAAATTTTAAGAAAAGGCTTTCCTCCGACCATTTTTTTATTCCGAAAAATAAATATATCAAAATGATCCTCGCTGCCTAAGCTTCCAATCTCCGTTGCGTCTTTGCTCGGTTCATATGATTGATAAGAATGCGCTTGGATATTCAAAAATTGGGAAACCTGGATATTAACTCTTTCGTGCCGGACACGACCATTGCCCTTGTAAGTATCTTCTGGCAAATCAAACCACCCTCTTCTGGAAAAAGAATTTTGCTGAAGATTAATGGAACCGCTGGTAACCACATTTTGACCCCGCATCAACTGGGTCAGAATGTAAGCATCCAGCTCTCCGAAATGCTTATAGTCTTGCGGCTTATAAGCCCGGTAAAAATCCCTAGTAGCCGGCCGATTAAAAAACTTTGCGTATGCAGTTTCTGGTATTTGGTGAAAAAAATCATTTGGGGTAAATCTGGCCGTATAAACTTTCGCAAGATCTGGCCGCGCATTTTCCAGACCAAAGTTCGCTTGGGCCAGCCAAGCAAATAAATCTACAAAATGATAGCCGGAATGCATCAGTTTGCCATACCCGTACTTATACGGATGATTTTCTTTCTGAAACTCATGCGGCAAACTCCAAGCCCCATCTGCATGGTAAATATCAATATAAGAAATAGGAATTTCGTATTCGGATACAAAATCTTTTAAATATTTCTTGATTAAGACATAGCCTTGATGGTTTCTCCTCTGGCAAACTATATAAAATTTAGATCTGCTTTGCTCGTGCAGCTCCCTTAAGTCAAGATAATCCTGGTATATTTGATGAGCTGACTCAATCTTAGTGCTTGGATAAAGCGGGGAAGTGATGGGTTTATCCATCAAAATATTAACGTTATTTTTGAGCGCCCATTCCGCATATATTTTGTGCGCTTTTGGCTCGGTGGAAATGATTATTCCGTCTATTCTTTCCTGGCGAACTATGCCATCTAACTCTTTTTTAACGGCACCATCCAATTCCGCCCCCATCCTGTTTGATTCACTATCCGAGATATACAATATTTTTCCAGGCTGCAAACTTCTTTGACGTAAAAATTCCATCACTCTTGACGATTGACTCTCCAGTTCAATAAGCAATTTTAAGCGAATATCATATTTCGCTTGATGCTTCTCCAGAAAAGGGTAGTAGATTCTTTTGGCGTGCGGTCCTAAGCCGACTAAAATGTAATTCTTCATGCCTCCACACTAAAAGAAAAAAGCAGTGCTATCCATGCCCTGTGTCTAACTTTTTGACAACAAAAAAGAGGAGAAGATCTCCTCCAGATTGGCTTTAGTTTTGCAGAAATCAATGTTCGCCAGCCGTAAAGCAGTTACTCGATCGTCGCCCAAGATGTCCGAAAATAATGCCTGGTGCATAACCCAGAATTCTTCCTCGGTCCAAAGCTCCTCATGAATAATCGGCAGAACAGGTTCGCGCTTTTTAATCGCCTGATCCCGCAACCGACGCTCGCGAATCACTTCTGCCGGGGCATCAATCAAAAGCAAAAGCGCTCGGTCAACCTGTCCGCTTTTTGCCAGGCGCCGCAAGCGGGAAAAACTAATCTGGGGAATATATCCGGAAGGACGCCGGACCGCATAGTGCCAATGAGCAACTGCTGCGGAATCTGACAAGGCCTTTCCTAATTCACCCGCTATCAATTCTTCGATTTCTTCAATGGTTTTTATCCTTTCTTTATAAAAGTAACGCCGGAATAATTCGCCTGGATTTAACAGCTTAATGCGATTTTCGTATTGCAGTTCCATCCATGATGATAAGGCAGTTTTGCCAGCACCTGGAACGCCGCCGATAAAAATTAAAGTTCGTTTATGCATTTTTGTGCCATTTTTATCTGGAGACCAGAATACGAGCTAACATCAATTTAGTGAGTCAATTATAGTCCAGATTCAAGGCACGAGGAGCGAAGTGTATCTTTAGATACATAAGCGACGAGTAACGAAGAAGATGGATTGGAATTGATCTCACCCGAAGGGAAGAGATAATTTGGCCAATTTCTTCGTCACTCCTCGTCGGGGTACTTATCAGTACGGCCTTCTCGTCGTTCCTCGAACTTGGCCAAATTCTCTCTTCTAAATTTGACGCTAGTTCGTATCCTGGTCTCCTAATATACTGATATAATGATGATCCATGCAGAGAATAAACCAAGGCAATTTGTTTAAACTTTTGACAACAATCACGGCCACGCCCTTAGTAATTTCTGCTATACTTTAGAAGTATGGATAAGAAATTATTAAAATTACTAGTCGAAATCGGACTGGATATAAAAGAAGCCAAGATTTATCTTGCGCTCCTGGCCTTGGGAGAAGGGACAGTACAGGAAATTGCGCAAAAAACCGGGCTTAAAAGAACCGGCCTTTACCCGCTCTTAGATGGGCTCAAGAAAAAGAAACTAGTACTGGAAGCAAAATCCAAAAAGCGGACATATTTTGTCGCTGAAGATCCGGCCGAAATCTTAGAACATACCAAAAGCAGGGTAGAACAGTTTGCCAAAAACCTAGAATTGCTAAATTCGATTCGCAATAAAACTGCCAAAAAACCGCGCGTGCTTTTCCTGAACGGCGCTGAAGGATTTAAAAGAATCTGGCAGATGATTTTTAAATCCGGCCTTACGGAATACCTGATTATGACAGATCCGCGCGAAATGCTCAGCTTTGTCCAAAAGGGTTATATCACCGGTAAAATAATCAAGGAAAAACTTAAACTCGGAATTAAAAGCCGGCAGCTGATCGCTTTTTCCGAATACGCTAAGGAGATCATCGCTAAAGATAAGCAGGAGAATCGCATTTCCAAAATGCTGCCGCATATTTATAAGATTCCCTTTACCACGATTATTTTTGGCGATCGCGTAGCCTTGATCTCGCCGTCATTTGAAGACGTAATACTAATTGTAGAAAGCGAAACCTTTGCCAAAACTCAGCGATCAATTTTTGAAGCCCTCTGGGAATTCCTGCCCGAGAAATCATGATGCTAACAAAAAATCGGCCTAGGCCGATTTAAAATCGTAATCTTTTCTTGCCAAGCTGGAATTGGAAAAACTTTCATCCTCGGTTATTTCGCGCTGAATCTTCAAAAAGTCCGGCAATTCCACTTTATCATTTTCTTCAGTTAGTTCGATTTCCAAGACCGAAAGACCCCGCAATTTTTCCGGCTCCAAAAAGACATCCAATTCAAAGTATTGATTTTTCCAAAGGAAACAAAGCCGTTGCTTTCCGATAATATCTCTTGTTTGGTCTGCCTCTTGTTTTAATGCCTGATATTGCTTTGCAGTAATATGCTTTTCGGTTTCCACTCTTACTCTGGCGTTCCCAGTTGACCGCTTTTCGGTGAGATAAAACACAGAATCAGAATGCTTCTGCCAACGCTTCCGGATCCGTCTTGTCATTCCGTCGCCGCGCTTTTCCAAATAACACTGCTCAATAATTATTTCTTGATAAGGAACCGGGATATTTTTTTGAAGAAACCATGGGGCGAGCAAAAATTTTCTTTCGATCTCCAAGGACACAGGAATCCCAAGCGACTGCTGGACCGATCGCAATAATCTCTTAAGTTTGCCGTCAAAATCAGTAGAGTTATCTACTACCCGGAGGTGAGGATGCCCAAGCCAAGCCTTGCGGATTTTTAGGTCTAACTTGCGAGCCTGTTCAGGAGTTTCTGAGCGCGCCGCATTATTTTCCAGAGTATAAAATTCTTCCTTACCTTCAGCGGCGGTAATCAAATGGAATACCGCGTCATATCTTTGATCCCGCAAAGACGTCTTATCCCAATCATTATTTTTAAAAATAATCCGCAGCTGCTTAGACGACACATAAGCCTTCACATCCATACAGCCGCGATCACAGATCAACACTCGCTTTTCATCATCATTGCCTCTCATTTTTAGAAAATCCGCAAACATATTTTCTAAATGAATCTGAGTTTTCAAAATCTTCTCCTGAAAAATCAGGATATCTTCCAGTGACAAATGAGCAGGAGAGACCCCGGCGCCGATGACTATCGTCGCCACCTCCGGAACGCAAATAACTTCAAATCCTTGCTCGGAAAGCTTTTCCCGGAGAAAACTGATAGCGGTGGACTTACCGCTGCATGGCCCTCCAGTCAAAACCAGCTTTTTCATTGCCACAGCCCTTTTAAATTTCAAAGTACGCATTTATAATATAAAAGATCTATGAAACTATCAATGGGCATAGTTGGGCTTCCAAATGTTGGAAAGTCCACATTATTTAAGGCCATTACCAAAAACGAAGTATTGATTGCCAATTATCCGTTTGCCACCATTGATCCGAATATCGGCATTGTCACTGTCCCGGATGAACGGTTGGACAAACTGAACGAGATGAGTAAGTCGGCAAAAAAAATCCCGGCCATCGTGGAATTTTATGATATTGCCGGACTAGTTAAAGGCGCCAATGCTGGTGAAGGACTTGGCAATCAATTTTTGAACCATATCCGGGAAACTAATGCCATCGTGGAAGTCCTGCGCTGCTTCCCGTCGGATGAAATTATCCACATAGAAAATACCGTGGATCCAATTAGAGATATGGAAATTATCAATACCGAGCTTGCGCTTAAAGATCTGGATACAGTAGAAAAAAACTTCAAAAAAATTGATGGGGAGGCGCGATCGGCTGGTTCGACAAGCTCACCACAAGCCAAAAAGGATTTAGAAATGCTGCAAAAAGCTAAGACCGCCTTAGAGCAGGGAAAAATGCTATTTACCAAAGAGTTTTCAGGGGTGCTAGAAAATGAGAAAATTCGCACATTAAATTTACTCACCGCTAAACCGCAGATTTATTTATTAAATGGCGATCCAGACGATGTGTCAGGGGAGTTAAAGAAAAAAATAAAAGACCTTGGCGCTGATTATGTAATCGTAAATTTAGGAAAAGATCTGAATTTATCCGACCTAATTAAAAAATCATATGAGATTTTAAATTTAATCAGTTTTTTTACGACTGGAGAAGATGAAACTCGCGCCTGGACAATAGAACGGGGGACTAAAGCGCCGCAAGCCGCCGGTGTGATCCATACCGATTTTGAGAACAAATTCATCCGCGCAGAAGCGGTAAATTGGCAAAAATTTCTAGAAGCTGACGGCTGGGCTAAAGCCAAACAAAGAGGATGGCTACGCTTAGAAGGAAAGGATTACGTCGTCGCAGATGGTGATGTTATCGAAATAAGGCATGGTTAAATACCAGGATTTACAATTTTATAATAAGACTGTTTTTCGGAAGAGATATTAAATTAAATTGATCTCGAGTAACATATATAAAATTCTTTTCCCGCCGCTTCGTATCAGTAAAAGTATCAGTTAAAAATAAAACGGATTGGAGTGAAATTGGGTTATCCCGCTCAATTACTCCGGTTGCATCGCTTACTACAATATATTTAGGCAATTCCTTCGGTAAATAATTAAGCTGCTGAGCGATTAAATAATCCCGATATGCAAATGCAGTTTTAACAGTCGGATGCCTGCCCCAAGCCATAAAATAAACCAAGTACGCTTCTAATAATAGGACAGCCACAAACAAAAAGCTTAATTTGTTTAACCAAGAATCCCCGACCAAGTTATTTAAAAAATCATAAACCTTTAATCCGCCAATTGCAGCCAGGACAAAAACTGGTGGAACCATCAAAAGAGAACGAAGGGCATGGGGGAGACCTTCATTAGATATCACGACCGGCAAAGCAGCGACAACTAACCAAGAAGTCAAAATAGAAAATGGAAAATGGAAAATTTTCGAACTGTCATTTTGATTTTTGATTTTTGCATTTTTAATTAAATCTCGTATTGCAAAAAATAGTCCTATCAAAAATATTATTCCTACCGGGAAGAAAAGCTCCGGCCTGCCAGCAAAATTATGCCGCCAATTAAAATCGCCAACCACATTAAACATTCCGGCAGTTTTTAAAATATTAAAAGCTAGATCGCGAATCGGCGTTCCCGATGCAAAAATTGAAATGCCGGCTGTGCGGCCAAAAAAATCTTGCGGGTTATGTAAAAAATAAATTCCGAGCGGCAAAGCAATCAAAATCGCGGCTGCGGCAAATGCCGCACCGACCCTCACAACATTCTTCCATCCGCATCTAAACATTGAAAGCCAAAAGATAAAAACCACAAGAAAAGGGGTGGCGCGATAAGCGATATAACTATAGAAACCAAGACCATATATCAGGCCGGCCGAGGCTGACAACAACTGACATCTGACACCTGACCATTGACCTTCCTGTTTTTTTCTAAGAGCTAATAATAGCCAATACAGTGTCCAAGTTAAAAAGAAGGGCGCCATGATGGCGCGAAACCCTATACGAGAAAAATTAATATGCCAAAAACTCGTAGCTAGCAGAAAACTAGCTAATAATGCTATTTTTTCTGAATAATAAATACTGAATAATGAATTATGGGCTTTTGGATCATCTCCATGATTCTTAATTCTTGATTCATAATTCACAAATAGTTCTCTGGTAAAGAAATAAAGCCCCAATACCGTTAATATCCCAAAAATGACGCTTGGCAGCCTTAAAACCCATGGCTGATTACCGAAAGCAGCCACGGATAAGCTCTGAATATTAATAAATAATCCCTCCCGGCCGAAGTTTTCCCCATAAAATACCTTCCAATCCCGGTTTTCCCACGCCTCTACTGCATTATTGCCGTTCATAGCCTCATCAGGATAAAGGCCTGGAGGCAATTCAGTTAAATTGTAGAGCCGTAAGAAGGAAGCTATAATTATAATAACAACTAGTAACCAATGACTAATAACTAATAATTTTAGTTTTTTAAACATTAACTTTATTTTAACATGGAGCCATCTTTCCAACCAAAAATTGAGCATGGCGCGCTGGAAAAAGATATTGAGCGTTTAGTTAGGGAAATCCAAGAATTAAAAGGAAAAATGCCGCAGGCAACGCCGGAAAAAGAATTGGTGAAATCTGCACTAGGCGCGCGGATTTTGCCGCAAACAGGGCCGGCTGTGCCACCAGCAACTGCCCAGCCCTCACCGGTTTTACCAGGATATCTACAGCAAGAATCCCCGGAAATCCAATTAAAGGTGGAAGAGCTCCTGGATATTACCTTCCACAAAGGAATTGATGCGGCAGTAGAGGAGGCAAAAAAGTACGGGCCCTTTATTCTAGACGCCCTGCACGATTCTCTGACTGGGAAAATTTATGACGAGTTAAAGACAAGAAATCTGCTTTAAAAAAAATTATGAGTATTTTGTCCATCAGTTATCTAATTTTAGCCGTGGCGGCGGCCGGTTTTATAGCTTTCTGGATTGCTAAAAAAATACACCATAAATACTTCATTAAAGCTTTGAAGCTGCGGCTTCTCTTGGTACAATTGCCTAAAAAAATAGCCGCAGAAACCAAAGAAGACCCGCTGAAAGAAATCAATCTTACTGCCCAACTTTTAAGCGCGTTAGCCAGCCTAAAAATACCTTTTACTCTGGAAATTGCAGTGCATAATATCGGGGAAGAAATCCATTTTTATGTTTCTATACCAAAAGATTCTATTGAATTTATCAAAAAACAAATTCAAGGTTTATGGCACGATGCCTTTGTAGAAGAAGTAGAAGATTATAATATATTCAACCATCAAGGCGTAAACCTCGGCGTTTATCTCCAGCAAAAAGAACATTTTGCTCTGCCAATCCGGACTTACGAGGAAGCGGCACTGGACACCTTTGCCCCAATTATCAGCAATCTCTCCAAAATGCAGACCATTGGAGAAGGAGCGGCGATGCAAATCGTAGTAAAACCCGCCCCATCAAAAGCTAAGAAGGCCATCACCAGTTTCATGTATATGCTGAAAAAAGGAGAACGATTAAATGAGGTTTTAAGCATGAGCAAATACATGATCTCCTTCAAAGATATCCAAAAAGCAATGAAGGGAACTAAACCAGAAGAAAAAGAAGCTGCCAAGCCCATAGTAGAAGAAGAAACCATAAAAGCGCTGGAGAAAAAAATTGCCAAACCGCTTTTTGCGGTTAACGTCCGTTTAGTCGCTTCAGCAGCCAGCCAATACCGGGCTGAGGAGATTCTGAATAGTTTAGCCGGCTCGTTTGAACAATTCCAGGCACCGCTTAAAAACAGTTTTCGCGCGCTGAAGCCAAGAAACCAGAAAGAGTTTATTTTCAGATATATTTTCAGGCAGTATGAAGAAAAAGAAAGAGTAATTATCGGGGCGGATGAATTAGTCAGCCTATTCCATTTCCCAATCGCAACCACCGAAACTCCGAAGATCAAGTGGCTTAAAACACGGGAATCCGCACCTCCGCCCAATCTGCCAAAAGAAGGAACGCTCTTGGGAGAAAGTTTGTTCCGCGGGGAACGGAAGCCAGTTTTTATCAGCAATGACGACCGCCGCCGCCATATCTACATTATTGGACAAACCGGCACCGGTAAAACTAATGCCATGATGAACATCGCTCTCAATGATATTCAAAACGGAAAAGGAGTAGCTATAATCGATCCGCACGGAGACGACGTTGATAACGTCATGGGCCTTATTCCGGAAAATAGGTTAAACGATGTCGTTGTTTTTGACCCGGGCGATTTAGAACGACCCCTAAGTTTAAATATGTTGGAATATGATTTCACGCATCCAGAACAAAAAACTTTTATCGTTGACGAGATACTTGGAATCTTACTAAAACTTTTTCCTGATAGTGGCGAAGCGATGGGACCGATATTCCAGCAATACATGAGAAATTCACTCTTGCTTTTAATGGAGGATGCGCCTTATGAACCGGCGACTCTTGCGGATATACCGCGCGTATTAACCGATACCGATTATCGCGAAAAAAAATTAGCCCGCTGCCAAAATCCAGTAGTTAAAGATTTTTGGGAAAGAGAAGTGGCTGTGATCAAGGGCGAAGCGGCGCTTTCAGAAATGGCTCCTTATATAACTTCAAAATTCAACAACTTTATTGCCAATGATTACGTCCGTCCAATTATTAGCCAACCAAAATCATCATTAAGATTCAGAGAAATTATGGATACCGGCAAAATCTTGCTAGTCAAGCTGGCTAAGGGACGGATTGGCGATCTTAATGCTAATTTACTGGGTATGATTATTGTTGGCAAACTCTTGATGTCCGCGCTTTCACGCGTTGATATGCCGCAAGAAGAACGGAAAGATTTCAATCTATTTATTGATGAATTTCAAAACTTCACCACCAGTTCAATTGAAGTTATTCTATCCGAAGCCCGTAAGTATCGGCTGAATCTGACCATCGCGCATCAATTTATTACCCAAATACCAGAAAAAATCCGCGACGCGGTTTTCGGCAATGTCGGCTCCATGCTGGTATTCCGCGTTGGCGCTGAAGATGCGGAAAAATTAATCAAGCAATTTGAACCGGTTTTCACTAAAAATGATTTAATCAACGTGGATAACTTTAATGCCTATGCAAAATTACTTATTAATGGCCAGACTTCTAAACCGTTCAATCTTAAACCCCTGCCATTACCAAGAGGAAATTCGCAAGTACGGGATAAATTAAAAGAATTTTCCAGGACCAAATACGGCTTAGCTAGGGGAGAAACAGCTCAGCCATTAATAAGCGATGTCTAAACTAATATTATCACTAATTAACAAGAGCTATTTTATTCCAAATCCAAGGCGCGACGACGAGCTTGTGGTTTTACCACAGCGAGGAGGAGTAACGAAGGAGTTGAATAAAATAGCCTTGCCCGACGGGATAATTGATTTTGTTCAATTTTTTCGTTACTTGTCAGAAACGTGGGTAACCCCACAATTTCTTCCTCGCGCCTCAAACTTGATGCAAAATCAATTATTTAATTTAGTAAGAATATTAGTTTAGACATCGCCTATGTTACTTATCAAAAATACTCAAATTATCGATGGAACCGGGCAACCTTCATTTAAAGGCGATATTTTGATAAAAGACAATCGCATCTCCGCAATCGGTAATTTTCCGAACCAGAAAGCCGAACAAATAATTGATGGCTTGGGCCTTACGCTTACGCCGGGATTTATTGATTGCCACTCAACCTCCGACCACTATTTAACTTTATTCACCAATCCGTCCCAAAAAGATTTTCTGCTTCAGGGCGTAACTACTATTATCGGCGGCCAATGCGGATCATCTTTAGCTCCGCTGCTTTATGGATCATTGAAATCAATCCGGAAATGGGCCGATCCAGACCAGATCAATGTTGGCTGGGTGACTCTCGCCGAACTCAAATCTGTTCTCCGCCGCTTGGGATTGGGCGTGAACTTTACCACCCTAGTCGGCCACTCCACTATCCGGCGAGATTTGATCGGGGAAGAAATCCGGGATCTGACTGATTCGGAAATGGATATATTTAAAAATACGCTTTCCAATTCCTTGAAAGAAGGGGGGAGGGGCTTATCAGCCGGCTTAGGATATTCTCATTCCAAAAATGTTCCGTATATAGAGATTAAAAATTTACTGGCGGTCTTGACAAAATATAAAGGCGTTTATGCGACTCATTTGCGAGACGAAAGAGGAGGCTTAGTCGAATCGGTAAAAGAAACTATTCAAATAGCAAAAGAAAGCAAGGCATCGGTGATTATCAGCCATTTTCGGCCGATACTCGGCTGGGAAAACCAATTCCGCGAAGCAAAAGACTTAATTGATGCTAACCTAAATAAGGCGAATCTATACCTGGAAATGAACCCGTTTAACGCCAGCGTTCTTCCGATTTACACGCTTTTGCCGGCCTGGGCACAGCATGGCGGACTGGAAAATATGCTGGCTATTATCAGCCAGCAAAGGCATCGCGTTCGCATCCTGAAGGAACTAGGCAACTCGGAAATAAATCCGAAAAAACTAATTATCGCGGAGGCCAGGGACAATAATTCCATAGTAGGAAAAAACTTAAAAGAATTTTCAGAAAATAGGGGATTGAATATTTGTGATGGCTTGCTGGCAATAATGGAGATTACCAGAATGAAGGCGCTATTTCTGCATCAAAATATTAACTCAGAACTTTTGAAAGAAGCCTTATTCCATCCCCGCGCTTTGATCGGCTCCAACAGCGCCAGCCCGAAAGATTCCCCGGCCCTCCTGAAACCGGAACGATCTTTAAATACCTTCACTCAATTTCTGAAAATGGCCGCCGAAAAAGGCGTCAGAATTGAAAAATCAATTCAGAAAATAACTAGTTCTCCTGCCGAGATTTTCGGCCTGGAAAAACGCGGAACAGTTAAAGAAGGGTGGTTTGCGGATCTGGCAATGTTTAAAGACAATCAAATGGTCAACGTGATTGTCAACGGCCAAATAGCCGTCCAAGACGGAAAAATAACCGATAACTTGGCCGGACTGCCAATATAAGAAGCTTTTAACTTTTAGCCATCTCACCAAATGCGATACTCCCAACTTAATTCGCGTAATGGACATGCTCCAGATTATGTAATTCCTATTTGCACTTTTTTTCTGGTAATTTTCGGCTTGATTATGCTGGCTTCCGCTTCTTCTGATTTGGGTCAGGCAAAATTCGGGTACAGTTACTTTTACCTTAAGCATCAAATAATATTCGGCTTATCGTTAGGTATCGCCGGCATCTGGTTCGGTTCCAAATTTTATTACAAGCACTACCAAGGCGTTGCTCCATTTTTATTGCTTATTTCGATCGCCATGCTTTTACTAGTATTCACCAAGCTCGGAGTAACTTCCGGCGGCGCCGCTCGCTGGCTAAATCTGGGGCCGCTCACTTTCCAGCCATCGGAACTTCTAAAAATTACCTTTATTGTTTATATCGCTGCCTGGCTAAGCGGCAAAGCTTACCGGCAAAAAAGTTTTTGGGGGGGATTTGTGCCGTTTTTAATTATTTCTGGATTAGTTGCGCTACTGTTAATCCTCCAGCCATCCACTAGCGTTGCGGCGATTCTAATCATGACTGCCTTAATAATTTATTTTACCAGCGGCGCCAAATTTTCTTACATCATCAGCACCATAATTCTAGGAATTTTGGCTTTACTGGTGATATCTTATTTGACACCGTACAGATGGGAAAGAATTAAAAGTTTTTTGGATCCCAGCCAGAATACCCAAACTTCTTCCTACCAACTTAACCAATCACTCATCGCTATCGGATCGGGCGGGTTATGGGGAGTTGGTTTTGGAAAATCAACAACTAAGCTGCGGTATTTGCCGCAACCGATTGAAGACTCTATTTTTGCGATTATTGCCGAAGAATTAGGGTTTATCGGATCAATCTTATTAATACTTACTTTTGTAGTGCTGGCAGTCAGGATTTTTCTGCTTTCTAAGAAAATACCGGATGATTTCGGAAAATTATTGCTAATCGGCTTTGGTTCTTTAATCGCTATCCAGACCTTTATCCACATCGGAGCGATTTCCGGGATTCTGCCGCTTACCGGCGTACCACTGCCCTATATCAGCTATGGTGGCACGGCCTTAGCTATTTTTATGACAATTTCGGGTATAATAATCAATATATCTAAATATACATGAAAAAATTGAGAGTTCTGCTTGCTGGTGGAGGAACCGGCGGGCATATTTACCCGCTGATTGCGGTTGCTGGTGAATTAAAAACCCTGGCTGAACCATACGGAATCACTTTGGATATGCGATATTTCGGCAGTGCTAGGGGATATGCTGAAGATATCATAAACAGTGATATTGATTTTGTTCCAATCATTTCCAGCAAACTACGGCGGTACTGGACTCCGCTTAATCTTATTGATATTCCGAAATTTTTCTTAAGTTTAATCCAACTGCTCTGGAAACTATTTTGGTTTATGCCGGACGTAGTTTTCTCCAAAGGAGGCCCCGGCGCGCTAGCGATAATTTTAGTCAGCCGTTTTTATCTGATTCCGGTTGTTATTCACGAATCAGATACCATTCCCGGCTTAACCAATTCTATCTCCGGTAAATTGGCAAAAAAAATATTTCTGGCCTTCGCATCTACAGATGAATACTTCCCGAAAAAAGATGTTGAAGTAATCGGGAACCCGGTGCGAGAATTTTTATTCCAGCAAATTGCGGACCTTGAACCAGCGGGAGATAAGGCATTGGCCGAAGCAAAAAAACTTCTTGGATTTGATTCCAGCCAGCCACTGCTTTTGATTATCGGTGGGTCCCAAGGCGCAGAACGGCTTAATAACTTTGTTTTGGAAAGCTTAGAAGTATTTATTAAAGACTTCCAAATACTCCATCAGGTAGGCATTACCAATTATGACAACTATAAAAAGGAATTTGAATTTTTAGCCAAAGACTGGGATGAAAATCTTAAAAAGCGTTACCATTTTGTCCCGTTTTTCCAAGATAATATGGGCATCGCGCTGACAGCTGCCGATTTCGCAATCTCCAGATCGGGCGCCGGCTCCATCTTTGAGCTAGCCGCCTTTGGAAAACCGGCCATTTTAATTCCGTTGCCGGAATCTGCTAATGATCACCAGCGTGAAAATGCCTACAACTACGCACATATCGGAGCGGCAATCGTCATTGAAGAAGCCAACCTTTTAAGCCACTTAATCATGGATGAATTAAATAAATTATTTAAAAATCCGGAGCTACTTCAAAAAATGAGTGACGCAGCCAGAAGTTTTTACCGGCCGGACGCCGCAACAATTATCGCAAAATATTTATTAACTTTTATTTCATAAAATGATTGTCACAAGATTTGCTCCCAGCCCAACCGGAGAATTGCATGTTGGCGGCGCGCGAACCGCGTTGTTTGCCTTTTTATTCGCAAGGCATAACGGTGGAAAATTCTTGTTAAGGATTGAAGACACAGATCGTGAACGCTATATTCCGGAATCGGTCGGCCATATCATAGCAGCGCTTAACTGGCTTGGTTTAGTTCCAGATAATAACGATAAAGTAGTTATCCAATCAGAACGACTGGAAATATACAAAAAGGCCGCCAACGAACTGCTGAATAATGGCCACGCCTATATTTGTGTTTGCAGCAAAGAAAAATTAACTGCGGATCGCGAACGGCAAATAGCCGAAAAAAAACCTCCGCGCTATAAAGGACATTGCCGGGAGTTAAATTTGAAAAAGAACGACGTCGCTGACGAAGAATTCGTGATAAGAATGAAAGTGCCGAAAGGGGGGAGTATTGCCGTAAACGATTTAATACACGGCGAGATTATTTTTGATTTATCGCTATTCGACGATCAAATATTAATTAAATCCGATGGTTACCCAACCTATCATCTGGCATCAGTAGTTGATGATCATGAAATGAGTGTCACTCACGTCATTCGAGCTGAGGAATGGCTGCCGTCAACACCAAAACACATGCTTCTATATAAAATGTTTGACTGGAATATCCCGGCCTTTGCCCACTTACCAATGAATTTAGCCCCGGATCGGTCTAAACTTTCTAAGCGCCACGGAGCAACAGGAGTTTTTGAATATAAAAACTTGGGTTATTTACCAGAGGCGCTGATTAATTTCATCGCCTTACTTGGCTGGCATCCCTCGGATGATAGGGAAATTTTCTCGTTATCAGAATTGATAAAAGAATTCAGTCTTGAGAGAGTTCAAAAGAGCGGCGCAATTTTTAATATTCAAAAACTTGATTGGCTTAATGGAGAATATATAAAAAATATGAGCACAAAAGATCTTTACGGAGCCTTAATCGATTTTTATAAAAATAAACCGGAAATCATATCTGATAAAAATAACGCCCTTAAACTTTTAGAAGTAGGGAGGAGCCGAATGCAGAAATTAACAGATTTCCAAACCCTGAAAGATTCTTTCGACATACATGAATATGATAAGAACCTTTTAATCTGGAAAGAATCGTCCGCAGAAAAAACCCTGACTAACTTAAAATTAACTCAAGAACTATTACGCAGTCTTTTAATTAATGAATTCAGTCAAAAAGAATTGGAAGCGGAAATCATGCCACTTGCCAATACCAACGGCAGGGGAGAGATTCTCTGGCCTCTGCGCGTTGCCTTATCCGGAAAAAACAAATCGCCTGGCCCGTTTGAAATAATGAGCTTTATCGGAAAAGAAGAAACGCTTAGAAGAATAGAAATGGCAATCCAGAAGCTGGAATCATGAATTATGAACCAAGAATTATGCGCAAATTTATTTATTGGTTTTTACCAGCCCTCCTTTATTCATCATTCCTGATTCATTATTCATTCGCTAATGAAATCCCCGCGGACCTAAAAAACGCCATTAACGACAAAGCCCGTGAACTGCAGGAGGTAAATCAGAAAATCGCGCAAACCCAAAAGGAGCTGGAGGCAACCGAGGGAAAGGGCAAATCTCTCCAAAAAGAAATCAAGCAGATTGACTATCGCCTCCGCCAGCTTGATCTCAGCATCCGTTCCAGTGAAATCAACATTGACAAACTTAAACTGGAAATCCAGTCCTTAGAATACGATATTGGCGGCGTCCGTTCAAAAATAGGAACACAGCGGTCTGGCATTGCCGAAATCTTGAGGACAGTGCAGAAAAAAGACAGCGAAAATACGCTGATTATGCTTTTAAAACATAAAAGCCTTGCCGCCAGTTTATCGGAAATACAAAATTTAGCCGATTTTAATGACCGGATAGCAACCGAAATACAACAATTAGAAGTTTTAGATGAAGAACTATCCGATAAATTAGATCTAACCGGGGATAAAAAATCAAAACTGGAATTAGAAAATCAAAACTTAAAAAACCGGAAATCAATCACGGCTGAAGAAAAAAATGATAGGCAAGATCTGCTGGTCCGAACAAAAAACCAGGAAAAAAATTATCAAAAATTGATCAGTGATCTGGAAAAACAGCAGGCAGCCATTGCGTCAGAAATAGAAAAACTGGAAGCGGAACTAAGAGCTAAAATTGATCCGAGTCTCTTGCCAATTCCGCGGCCAGGCGTGCTGGCCATGCCAGTCCCAGGAGGAATACTCTCTCAGGGTTATGGAGCAACCAGTTTTGCCCGCTTAGGTTACAAAGGCCAGTGGCACAACGGACTAGATTTTGCAGCTCCAATAGGAACTCCGGTTTATGCATCAGAAAAAGGAAAGGTGCTTGAAGTTTGGAATCAAGATAAATATTGTTACAAAGCAGCGTACGGCAAATTTATTGTAATTGAACACCCAAATAATTTGACAACTCTATACGCGCACCTGTCTTTACAGGCGGTTCAAAAGGGAGATGAAGTTCAACGTGACCAATTAATTGGATATGTAGGAAATACTGGCTATGCGACCGGTCCGCACCTCCACTTGACAGTATATGCCAGCCAAACCTTCAGAATTGGCTCAAGTAAGATTAACTGCGGGCCAATAATGCCATATGGCGGTGACCTAGACCCGGGAAAGTATCTCTAGGCTATGGTATAATGATGGTAATGGAATGGTTTTTTAGGGCTTTTGATCTGTTTGTACAAACCGCCCATCAAATGGCGACTTATGTACCGCAAAACGGGGCAGATCTATTAGAACTCTTCAAAAAACTCCTAGATTTATCATCAGCTATCGGCCGTTGGGTATTAGAGAATATAGGGATTAATTTACAACTAGTATTCTCAAAAATCGGCGAATTGGTATTTAAACTGATATATTTTATCGTTGACGTCTTAAAACAGATGATGGATAGAATATCTTAATATAACGGTCTTAAACAGCGGCCCTCTTTTTCGTGCTAAGTATATGTCACAAAAGCTACCTTGTGCGACACTTGGTTAGTACAAAAAATAAGGTTTTTCATAGTCCCCTACAGTTACATATACTTATTGACTCACAAGTTAAATTAGGTTATTCTATCACTGCTCCTTTAAAATGGGTACGGAGGGACTTCGGTGCAAACCAGAATCCTGACTGTCGCAACCTTCGGCATATTTACTCTAGTCGGTTGCAGCTCTTTAGGCCCAAGAAAAACCGAACTGAACGCCGGCACGGCAATTCAAAAATCCGGCACGAAAGACAACCTGGCAATCAAGAAAAATCGGATTACAAACAAAGAAAAGATAGAAATAAAATGCGCCATATCCCACCACTAACGAAAGTTAGTGGTTTTTAATTTTTATAGCGAACGGAAAAAGTTGACAAATGATAAAAATTACTATATAATGTAATTGAAAGCTTGAAAATTTAGCGCAAGGAGGTAAACTGATGAAAACCCACATACGCTTCTGGCTGATGGCCGCATTGGTGCTTCCCTATCTGGGATGCACCAATCTTCAAATCAGGCACACAACCGACCGGAGAAAGATCATAGTGGAAGAGCCATTTCAATTCACCTATGATCTGGACCTTGGGAAAACCGTCTCAGATGCAGTGCGCCTGCGTCTCGGCATACCCGTTGACGCTCCGCACCCGGAAATAGTCTTAAAACCGTACACCAAGGTGAAAGGCGTCGAAGCTAATGTACTGGGAGTGCAGTATGATGTCTGGGTAAATGGCATGTTCGAAAAACGAGTGATAGAAATATATTATCGCTCGATCCTGGACCTCAACTACGACCAGTCAAACTTCGAGGCAACCATGAACGATGTCGGCTGCCACGAAACGCTGCACGCCTACTATCCCCTACGGTATCTCCAGGAACACATGAAGCTACAAGCCGAAGAAAAAGCAGACGAAATCGGCGATTTCGATCACTGCAAAATGATCGAGACCGGCGATTTGGAGTTCTGCACCGGGATAGTGAATAACTGGCTGAACAACGGCGGTGTTTCCCAGCAAAGATCGCTGGCACGCGCCAGACTGGCATGCGAGAAAAGCAAGCAAGGCGGCAATACGGAAAAGCCGAAACGAGACCTGCTGCCCCGCCGGATCAAGGGCGACATCCAGTACAAGTGCATCATGCCTCACTAGAGCAAGCCGCTCCGATGGCTCATCGGAGCGGCTTTTCATTTACTTTAAACGATGGGTTCTTCAACTAGCTGAGAAAACTGATATTCGTTTAAAAGCCTAAAATACATAAATTATAAAAAATCTCTCTGTAACGAGAGATTTTTTATATTTATAGTTTTATTCAGAGCTTTCTGTATTTATGACTGGATTCTGCTCCGGTGGCGGCGACTGTTCGTCTATTGCAATTTCTTCTGCTGGAGGCATGTCGCAATCCCCTTGCGTACTTACCATTCTCAATCGTAACCTGCATAGAATTTAACCAGTTCTTTACCGTATCAATAATCAAGCTCAATAAATTGGAGGTTGAACCTCCCGAAGACGATACCTCAATATCCGGAGGTTCAACCTCCGAAGATTGATAATAAGTTAAGTTGGCAAAAATCATAATCTTATGAGGTGAGACCTCGTAAGATTGAGATTGGGTGGTGAGAGGTTCGAGGGCATATCCTATTATCTTGCCTGTTTGAGTGGCTTTTTTACCGACTCCGGGTATAGAGGAGATGGTAATGGGATCTCCGATCTGGATATCCCCTCCTTCCAGGTTAACTTTGACTGGGATACGTCCGGAGAGGGCTAAAGGAGCCTTATCTAAAGTAGAAGTGTATTTGCCTCCCAAAGCTTTGAGACCAGATCCTTCAAATACTATGGCTGGAGAAGTGGAGATGACGCCGGCTAATAAGTTATTAGTCATAGAGTCATTAGTCATTAGGGCTTTTTTGATATAAAATGGGTTCTCTGGATCAAACATCACAATATCTCCTCCTTCCAGTTCTTCGGTAGTTGGGAAGAGTTCTGCTAAGTCGTTTAATACGCAGGTGGCGACGTTAACGGAGTCTCGGCAGGTATCATCCGCGTCCACGGAGATGGCTATATTACCATCCCCCGCTCCTCCGGCTTTAATGAGAAGGGCGGGTTTGGTGTTGACTGCGGAATTTTCCAATGCCAATGCCGCAGATGGCGAGGTAGTGCCAATTCCCACTAAACCGGCATTAGTAATTCTCATCCGCTCATTTAGAGTGGCTGATCCGTCCGGAGTGGTAGAAAAAACTATTCTTCCAGGCATATCAGAGCTTCCCGGCGTGCCATCAACCTCCATTAAAATTTCAGCCGCGGAACGATAAGATGCTCCGTCAGCTCCAAAAGAAGTTAATTCCAAAAGATTATCGCCACTTTGTACAATGGTGTCCGCATCATTATCTGTAGATCTAGTTTTCGCGCCTCTAAAACGCGCACCAACAGCATTATTCCCTTCTGTAATATTTACAAAACCGTCAGCGGAATTATTGTTGCCAACCGAAACAACGCGCGGCGTGCCAAAAGCTGAAGTTAGATCGCTTGAAAGCGAAGTTTCCGTGCCGAAATAAGATTTTCCGATAACTTGAAAATCTGCAATCGGATTGGTTATGCCGATGCCAATATCTCCGGTGGCTCCTACTACAACTAACTGGCTTGTGCCGATAGCAAATCCTTGTCCCGAAGCAATTGTGGAAGTTCCGGAGATTCCGGAAAGAGTTAATGTTCCGGTCGCGGTAACACTGGCAACACCAAGATTTCCGGATAATAGCGAATTGCCCTGCACTGAAAAAGTCTGGGATGGAGAAGTGGAACTGATACCGACATTACCCGCCTCCTTAACCATAAACAAAGTTGAGGAGGCATTATTAACGACTTCAAAACTCTTCCCGCTTCCGTTATCGCCCCAAACTGTCAGACGCGCATAAGGAGTGCTGGTGCCAATACCAATGAGTTGACTTGTGGTGATATTAAGAGCTGTTGCGGTATTCGTAAAAAGCCTGAAGGGATGATTGGTGGCAGTGCCGATTTCTCCATAAGAACCGCTCTCTGAATCATTAAAACTAGACATGGCTACTTTTATGCCATAAGCAGTATTTTCTATACCGGTGTATGCATTTCCTGCGGCTGCTTGCCAAGAAAGAGCTTGCGGCACAAGATCGCTGTATGCCGGAGAGCCGGTAGCAACGCCATCGGTAATAAATAATTTTGCAGTACTGGTGGCAACACCGCTAATACCGATATTACCAGCATTACTAATCATTAAAGCAGAAATAGAACTGGTTGCATAAGCGTCGGTGGAAGTGGCTATGTATAAATTCCCGCCTTGAGATGAAAGAGTCCAATGTTTCAGATTGGAACCGGCAGAAATATCAGATAAAGCAAAAAATGGCCTGGTGCCAGCCGCCTGTAATAGCCAGTTAGGAGTCGTTGTGCCAACGCCGGCATTGCCGCCGGTAAAATAAATATTACTTCCGGAAGTGGTCCACTGGCTTGAGGCAGCTGACCAGCTTAAACCACCGGAACCGTTGGTGGACAAGACTCGCCCGCTTAATCCGTCAGCCGACGGCCAAGTGTATGACACACCATTAAAAGTTGTGGTGCCGGAAACGCTTAAACTGCCGTTGGTGCTGATGTTATTACCAATGGTCGTATTAGCAGCCCCAGAAACAATAAAAACTACGTACACAGTCGCAATCACAACCGCAGAAATAAAAGAAATTAAACGGATACCGCCGAAAAAAGATTGTGACTTCGAGATTTTCGTTTTTTTCCGTGATAATCGCGATATCGTACCCCGTCTTTTACGCACTATTTTCTTTTTCATGATCCGATACAAACCTACAAACTACAATATAATTATATCAAAACCGTGGGTATATATATAATGTAAGTTATCCACAGTTTCACGCTGAAGGGGTAAGATTTTTAATATAGTTATGGTATAATTCTATTGTTACTAAAATTCACGGATTTATGGTCAAAAAAGCAGGGGTGGGATTATTATTGCTATCGCTTTTATTATCCGGCACGGCGCTTGCGGATTTTGAATTAACTCCCGGAGAAGTCCAGCTTTCCGTCGCTGGAATTCTTTTAGATGTGGAAAGTGGTTCTAATCTTTTAGACGAAATCGCCTTTGACGAAAACAGTTTTACCATCATAATGGCGCCGAACCAGCGCTTTAGCATCAGCTCTGCCAACCGGAGAGTTCTCACTGCTTCACGAACAGATTACCTAACCACCAGCTGCAGCGACACCAAAAACACCCTAACTATCACCATGCCATCCAGCGGCGGATCTTTGACCTACACTATTACTCCAGAATCAACCACTTGCACTACTGGTGGAGGCGGCGGTGGAGGTGGTGGCGGTGGTGGAGCGGGCGCGGGTGCAGGAACATCTCCCACTCCAACGCCAGCTCCGGCACCGGCTCCAACGCCGGCTCCGGCACCAAGTCCAGAACCGACACCAGCTCCAGCCCCGGCTCCGGCACCAAGTCCAGAACCGACACCGACGCCATCTCCGACTCCTACGCCAACAACCGAACAAACTGCAACAGCCGAAACTAGCGTCTCCACGGCAGTAGAAACAACTGGTGTTACGGCAAGCGCAGAAACTATCACCGCCGTTACCGAAGCCGTAGCGCAGTCGGCCGCAGAAGGCACGGAAACTAGCACTATTAGCAACGATACATTAAGCGCTGTTCTTCAGGCGGTAGAACTTAGCGCAACGGCCGGGCTGGATGTATCAACAATCGATGCCACAACCCTGGCTGCGGTTGTACAAGCGGTGGATAGCAACGCCGACATAGGATCAGATGTTACTACGCTTAATAGCGATACCCTCGTAACAGTAATTGAAACTCTAAACACTGCCGCAAATACTGGAACCGATGTTGCTTCAATAGATACCCAATCATTAGCGGCGGTCGTGGAAGCAGTAGACGCGGCTTCAACAGCCGGCGTGGATATTTCCGCAATTAATACCCAAACTCTTATTTCAGTAATTCAGGCAGTTAATACCTCGGCGACCGAAGGAACAGATGTCACGACAATTAATACCGAAGCTTTATCATCGGTTATTCAGGCAGTAGATACGCTCTCGACGAGTGGGGTTGATGTAACTACACTTAATACCCAAACCATCTCATCGGTCATTCTGGCTATGGATGCGGCTGCTGAAACACGCGCCGGCATTTCAGCCGTTGATAGCGCAGTGCTAGCTGCCACGATACAAGCGATAGATATCGCCGCCAGTACCGGCGTAAATCTAACAACAATTGATAGTGAGGTTATGTCGTTATTTATTCAGGGTCTTAGTTCAGCGCAAACCTCCGGCGTTAATGTAAGCACCCTTGATTCAAAAGCATTAAGCACTATCATTACCGCTTTAGATGCGGCCGCAGACCAAGGGGTAAATATTTCAGACATCAGCTCCATCGCCTTCACCAATATCATTATAGAATTAGCTGAGGCGCAAACCGCCGGACTGGATATCACCGCCATCACAACGAATTCTTTAAACGCTATTATTGAAGCCGCCGAAGCTCGGGTTTCCACAGCTGAAGCCCTGGAAACTGTCCGCCGCCTTGGTGCAGAAGCGGCAGAAATCGGAAATGCAGTAACAACTGGCTTCCTGGAAACATTTAAAGGCATCACTACCGGATCTGCTGGGATTGCAATAATCGTAAGCGACGCTCCAAATACCGGACGGCATACCTGGAGCACTTCAAAGGGAGTTCTGGCCAGCGAAGTTGGCACCTTAGCGCTTACCCCGGGCAGCGACTACAGAATAACCGTGGTCTCCTCTGCCGATTCGTCAATTCAGGATAGCAGTGATGCGCCTTTCAACTTAGTTGCTTCTTTGGCCGCTTTGCAAAATACAGAAGGAGAAATTAGCAGTTTATTTATACCGGCATCACTCGGAAAAATTTTTACCGCTAACCAGTTGGTTGCTTACGCCCAAACTGCCGGCGGTCCGTCAATTAAACTCCTATATCCGAATGGCGGAGAAACTTTAACTATCGGGAAAAAATATAATGTCAAATGGAACGCTGAAAATCTTCCGCCAAATTCCACGGTTAATATAATAATCTCCAAGGGTTTTAAATTCACCGAATCATTAAAAGTATTAAATAGCGAGGTTCAGAAAACCGTCGCAATATTAAGGAAAGATCCGGGCACGCGAAAAACAGTGGACGATATTGCAACACCAGTTTCCATAACCGTTTCTACCGCAACTGCCGGAGCAGTAACTGTTACCGCTACTGCCGGCAGCGCCACTTTCGCAATTAATCTTTCCCAAGTGCTTCAAACATTAAGTTTGAGCAGATTTTATTTACTCGGCTTAATCCGGTTCAAACGGCGCAAGCCATGGGGAAGAATTATTGATAAATTAAGCGGCAAACCTCTCCAGGCGGCAACTATCCAAATCTATGAATCAGAGTTTAAAAAATTAAAGGATAGCCAAACTACCGATTTAGAAGGACGCTTTGGCGCATTAGTAGGTTCGGGAAAATATTACATTAAAGTTTCTAAGAACGGATACGAAACCTTTGAAACAGAAGCTATTACCATATCTACAACGGATCAAATTCTTAACTTAGAACTTTCCATCACTCCGAGCATCGGAGAAATCAGTCTGGAATATCTTAAGAGAGTCAATATATGGAACGCCCTTAAGAGATTTATCGAACTTTTAAATCCGTATCTGCTGGCTTTTGGAACTCTGGTCAGCATTGTTTCTCTTGCTATTGTCCCAAACTTTCTGAACTACTTCACGCTCATAGTTTATATAATTTTAGATTCGTTAAAAATCTACTTCACTTTCCGGTTACTCAAACCATTCGGCACGATTATTGATGAAGCCACTAACTCTCCCCTGTCATTGGCGGTCGTCAGAATTTTTGACGAAGAAAAAAATTGGCTTTTAGCCACTAAAGTTACCGATGAGCAAGGACGTTTCCACTTCCTGCTTACGCCCGGTAAATATTATATCACCTGCTCTAAAGCCGGCTTCGCGTCATTCCGGTCTGAATCACTGATATTAGAAAAAGCGGGCCTGCCAACGCTGGATATTAAAATGAAACCTGGCACCGCGGCCACGCCGCAGCCGCCTATGTCGCAACCACCTGCGCCGCAATCCCCCGCTGCTCCGCCGCCAGTTCCTCCTCCAGCACCAATGCGCTTCACTCCTTAGGCAGCGGACAATAAGAAACCACGTTTATTAAACTACTCCCTGTCATCTCTTCCGGCTTTGATATTCCCATCAATTCCAAAATAGTCGGTGAAATATCAGCCAGGATTCCGCCGGGTTCAACTTGAGTTACGCCCTCGATAGCCGAGGTTTTTTTAATGTCCGCGCTGATAACCCAAAACGGCACCGGATTAGTGGAATGTTCTTTATCAGTCTCGCCGGTTTCTAAGTTAATCATCTCTTCCACATTGCCATGATCGCCGGTTATCACCAACGTGCCGCCTAATTTTAAAACCTCATCTTTAATCTTACCTATACACTCATCCAGCACCTCTATCGCTTTAACCGCGGCCTTAAAATTACCGGTGTGGCCGACAATATCGCCATTAGCAAAATTGATAACATACAAATCATAATTATTCTTTCCTAATTCCGAGATAACCCGCCCGGTAATCTCATGAGCGCTCATCTCCGGCTTTTCATCAAATCCTTTTACTTTCTTGGAAGGAATAATGCCCCGATCTTCTCCTGGAAACGGTGTTTCCAGACCGCCATTGAAAAAATAAGTTACGTGGGCGTATTTTTCCGCTTCCGCGATATGAAATTGAGTTTTTCCGGCGTCAGAAACAACTTTGGCAAGCGGATTTTTAATATTCTGGAGAGGAAAAGCCGGCTCTACCGGATAATCCAGTCCATATTGCGTCAGGGGAACAAACAGCAAATTTTTAAATTTTTTAACCGGAAACTTGTCAAATTTATCGGCAAATATAAAAGAGCGGGTGATCTGCCTCGCCCGATCGGCGCGGAAATTAAAAAACATCAGAACATCGCCTTCTTTAACCAGGCCAACCGGCTGATTTTTTTTATCCACAATAACGACCGGCTTTATATGCTCGTCTTTTACTTCTTTAGAATAAGAGTCTAGGATCGCTTGTTCCGGATCCGCGGCCTTAACTCCGGATCCTTCAGTTAAGCAGTCATAAGCTTTTTGAGTACGTTCCCATTCCTCATTTTTATCCATTGCATAGTATCGCCCCATCACAGTCGCTATCTCGCCGATTTTAATTTTACTCATTTCTTCCTTTAGGATACTCAAAAATATCAAAGCAGATTGCGGAGCCACATCCTGGCCGTCAGTAAAAGCGTGGATAAAAACCTTGCCTTTATAATTCAAATCTTTAATATTGCGTAAAATAGCCAGAATGTGCTCAATATGGGAATGGACGCCGCCGTTAGATAGAAGCCCCATTAAATGAATATTGGAGTTATTTTTAACGGCGTGATCAGCTAGCCTCTTCCAAGCTGGGAGCTGAGCAAAAGAGCCATCACGGATGGCTAAATTAATTTTTTCCAGGTTCTGATAGACTACCAATCCCGCGCCCATATTGGCGTGGCCGACTTCCGAACTGCCCATTTCTCCCCAGGCTAAACCGACCTCAACGCCGGAAGCCCGCAAAGTAGTACCGGGATAATATTGGCTGATTTGATTTAAATTGGGAGTTTTGGCCGCGGCAATGGCATTACCCCTCTTCTCAACGGTAATGCCAAAACCGTCAAAAATAATTAAAGCTGTTGGTTGTTTTTTTTCTGCCATAAATATATTTCTTATAATTTTACCACAGAACCCATCTGTCTCATAAATCCCATAAGCCCCACAAATACGTTAAGATTTTACAGCCAATCGGATTTAGCCTAGAATTAAACAATGTACGACTTTAAAAACGCAGAAGATTTTAAAGAAAAATGCGGTTATGAAATTGACGGTCATTGGTATCCGCGCGTAACTAAAATCGTGGAAATTAAATCCAAGCCCGCTCTCTACCGATTCTATGGCGAAGCTGCCAGTTATAATGCCGCCAGAGAAATGACGGAAAATTCCGCCAAAGAAGGGACTTTAATCCACGAAGTTACCGAAAAATTTCTGGTCGGAGAAAAACCGGAAATACCCGTGGAGATTGCGCCGGCCATCAATGGCTTTTTAAATTTCTTGGATGAACGAAATATCCACGTTGACAAAGAGTTCGTGGAAAAAAGGATTTTTCACCCGGAACACCGCTACGCCGGAACCATAGACACCCTGGCTTTAATTGACGGCAAATTCGGAGTTTTGGACATTAAAACCTCTCAAGCCATTTACCGGGATTATAATCTGCAAACCTCCGCCTATATTGAAGCGCTTCTCGCAGAATTGCCGAGTTTAGAAACCCGCTGGATTCTCCGCATTGACCAAATAAAGACTTGCCTCCAATGCAAAGCAACTATGCGTCCCAAAGGCGGAAGAAATAAAATCCGCCGAGGAAAATCCAAACCCTGCGAGGAAAGCGCGCACCAATGGTCAGACTTAACTGGCATTACTGAACTTCAAGAATTTCCGTTTTGGAAAGAAGATTTTCAGGCATTTCTGGGAGCGAAAAAACTTTGGGAGTGGGAAAATATCAAATGGCTGAAACAAACAGGCTACCTATAGGTCCTATAGAACTTATTAGTCCTATCACTGTTTCTCAATAATGATAGGCGCCGCTCCTTCTTGTTTCGCCAACAAATAACCTAGTCCAAAACTAAGAGAACTGATCAAAAATAAGATTAAAAATAAGATAACTTCGCGTTTTTTAAGCTTATCAGCCCAATTAGACATATTTGACATATCGGTCATATGGTACTATAATTTCTTAATAAATTACAGCTTTTGGTTTTGAGCTTTTGGCTTTTAGATAAATTAAAATTTCTAACAGCTAATAGCTAACAGCTAACAGCTAAATGGTGTGGCACATACTAAATCGGTTGGTGCGGCAAAAAATAATAGGGAGTCAGAGTCCAAGCGGCTCGGAATTAAAAGATCCGATGGCCAGATGGTGGACACCGGACAAATTATCGTAAGGCAAAGAGGCACGAAATACTTGCCCGGACTTAATGTTAAACTGGGCGGCGATGATACAATTTTTGCCATGAAAACCGGCAAAGTTAAATTTAAGTCTGCCAAAAAAACCCGCTTTGACGGGTCCCAACGCTACGCTACGGTTGTAAACGTCCTTTAGCTTTGCACCAATAATTTTTGCTTGATCTCTTCTAAAAGAACCTCCGCGGCTTTATCTAATTGGGGATCTATTTTAATTTTATTCTTTTCCGCTTTTTCCAAATCCTCCTCTTTTATTTCCACTTCAACATCCGGCTTCAGCCCCTGATCATCTATAATATGGCCGTCCGGCAAAACCCAGTTGGCAATAGTCAGCTTTATTTTAGAATTGTCGCTTAAAGGCCTCAATTCCTGGACAGTCCCCTTGCCAAAAGTTTTTTCTCCGACTAATTTAATTCCGAGCTGAGAGCGCAAAGCCCCGGCCAAAATTTCCGAAGCCGATGCCGATCCTTTATTTACTAAAATTACGGTGGGCACATTTCTCAAAGCGCCGTTGCCGTTAGCATAAAAAACAATCGGATCTCCTTGGCGGAATTTTTCCGTCACGATAACTTCTCCGCGATTCAGAAACCAGCCGGCAAGATTAACCGCCACCTCCAGATATCCTCCCGGATCATTTCTTAAATCCAAAATTATTCCGTCCGCTTTGCCAAGTAAAACCGCCAGCGCCGCCTTATAAAATACCGCCGGGGCGTTTTGATTAAAACTGAAAAGCTTAATATGTGCCAATTCTTTGCTGTCTTTTTGGATCAGCTCCCATTCCAAAGTTGGTATTTCAATATTTGCCCGCATAATCTTAAAATCCTTGGTTCGTTCCCAGCCATCCCTAAAAATCGTCAGCGTAACTTCAGTGCCGATTTCTCCCCTGATCTTTTTAACCGCCTCATTCACATCTACCCCCTCCGTACCCTTCCCGTCAATCGCGACAATTTTATCACCGGCTTTTAATCCGACTTTTTCCGCCGGATTCCCTTTTAACGGAGCTATCACCACCAGCTGATTGCTCCTGATGCCGATTTCCGCTCCGATTCCGCCAAAATTGCCGGAAACATCTTCTTCAAATTTCTTGGAATCCTCCGGCGGAAAAAATACCGTGTGGGGATCGCCAAGCGAACTGACCAAACCTTTAATAGCCCCGTAAACTAAATCTTTATCCTTTGCTTCCTCCCCTTTGAGATGCTCTTTTTTTAGAACGTCCCAAGCCTCCCAAAAAACGCCGAAATCGGTTTTTAAATTTTCTTTTCCTTCAAGATTGGTAAGATTTTCCACCGTAACCTTCCGAGGACTGGCCGCCCCCCGCTGATACCCGAAATAAAAAGAGCTGGCGCCCACGGCGGCTAACGCAATAAACAATCCGGTATAGAGAATGACCTCTTTTAAGTAATGCTTTTTGGGCATTTTAGCTTTATCTGATTATTATAGTTTAAATGCCATAGTTTGCAAAAGATTATACTCGGCGCCAGAACGTAAAAAGCGCGATTCCATCATGTCCAGCGACTTTGCCTGAAAGCTGGTTTTAAAATCGGATTTAATAACCGGCAAATCTTCGCTAAAGGAAAATCTGGCGAGAGTGATGTGGATATTAAAATGGCGTCGCTCTTTTTTAAATATAACTCCGTTTTCAACTAAGCCGTCGTCTAAATTTCTCTTCAAGACGTCTAAATCTTTCGCCGACTCGGCGGCGCCGTTTAACCAAATCATTCGCGGCGGCTTGCCTTTCGGGCCATAATCAATATCCGCAAATCTAATAATTGGCTGCTGGAAACCCGATGTCGCCCCCTTCATGCTCTGAATAATCGCCGGCAGAGATTTATCGTCCTGGTCGCCTAAAAAAGTTATGGTTATATGCCAATTATCCCTGGACAAAAAACGGACGTCGTTTATAAATTTATATCGTATTTCCTCTACCGCTTTTTCAATTTTATCCTTAACATCTTCCGGCAGATTAATGGCTATGAATAATCTCTTTTTCATATTAAACTTATTATAATAATTATGGAGGATATAAGGAAATTAAGAAGCGAATACCTTGAGCTTCTGAGAGACCGCTCAAAAAAATCCAGGGTTTACAAGCCGCATCAGATGACCGGCTTGTCCCTGGCAGAAATTTTAAACGACCCGGAACATAAGTCGCTTTACATGCGGCTTTCCAAGATTTACGATAACAACGAACTGATACGGCTGGCAAAAAATGTCGCCGAACGGAAAAATATAGACAACAAAGGAGCGTATTTTATGAAAGTCCTGAAAGCATCCGATATTAGAAAGAAATAAAATACCATGACTTTAAATGGAATTTGGACTATAGATAACAAAAAAGACGTTAAACTGCTTAGGAAAAAGGTGGCTGATTTTGATTTTAAAAAATATTCCCGCAAGGATATCCAAGAATTGTTAAAGAAAATGCGGGAGGCGATGAAAAAAGCCAACGGCGTCGGCTTGAGCGCCAATCAAATCGGGTTGGATCTCAAAGTATTCATAGCTCAGGTTGAAGGAAAGTTTTATGCGGTTTTCAATCCCGGACTGACCAAAGTTTCGGAGGAAAAATTAGGAATGGAAGAGGGTTGCCTAAGCGTTCCGGAAATATTTGGGTCGGTAGAAAGACCGGCGCGGGTAACGCTGGAAGGATGGGATAAAAACGGTAAAAAACTAAAGATTAAGGCCTGGGGACTGCTGGCCAGGGTTTTCCAGCATGAAGTAGACCATTTGAATGGCGGAATTTTTATAGATAAAGCCACAGACCTGCATCGATACGAAAAAACAGAAGAACATAAAAACAAAGAAACTTAATACTATGAAGTATGTATTTTTCGGTGGGCGAGAATCCAAGTTTGCTCAAATAATTTTAGACGGACTCAAAAATGTCGATTTAAATCCGATTGCGGAAATCCGGGACGCCAAAAAACCGCTGGAACCGGAATATCTGAAATCCTTAAATGCGGATTTTTTTCTGGTTGCCTCTTTCGCAAAAATCCTAAAAAAAGAAGTTTTAAATATAAATCCGGTGATAGGAGTTCACCCATCACTTCTCCCGAAATACCGCGGGCCATCCCCTATCCAATCAGCAATTTTGAATGATGAAAAAGAAACCGGCACGACGCTTTTTTTAATTGATGAAAAGGTTGATCACGGACCCGCATTAAGCCGAAAGTCAATAGTTATTAGTTACAAAGATAATTATGTTTCACTGGAAGAGAAATTGGCAAAATTAAGCGCGGAATTAGCCATAGAAACTCTGCCAAAATATCTTAGCGGCGAAATTAAACCCCAAGTCCAAGACGAAGCCGAAGCGACTTATACAAAAAAATTCACCTCCGCAGATGCAGAAATAAAGATAAGTCCTATAAGTCCAATTGGACCTATTGCTAAAGAGGCCTGGCTCAAAATCCGAGCGCTTAATCCAGAACCTGGCGTTTTTGTCATTTTAAAATTAAAAAATAATAAAAATCTCAGATTAAAAATGCTGGATGCCGATCTAGGTCCTATTAGTCCTATTAATCCTATTGGTCCAATTGGTCTTATCCTCAAAATAGTCCAACCAGAGGGCAAAAAACCGATGAATTATAAATCTTTTCTTAACGGCTATCAAAAACTTCTGCCTTAAACTGTGCTATAATAATCTAAATTCTTTAAAAACAAAATAAGGAGAGGCGATGATTGGTCTCTTACTCTTTCTTTTTTTCATTCCAACTTTCGCCACCGAAACCCCTCAAGTCTCCACTTCTATTCCCTACCAGGAAATTAAGCTGAAAAATAACGACACCCTTTTAGGACTTTTCGGAAAAAACTGGGAATTAGTGGCAAGATTCAACCGAATGGATGAAAAACATCTCATCGGCGGGCACAAACTTAAAGTGCCAAACGATCTAGAAGCGCTCAAAAATTGGACACCGATGCCGCGCGAATATCCGCCGGCTGCAAGCCATAAAAAATATTTTTTGATACTTTTAGACGAACAATTCCTTGGTACTTATGAATATGGAAAATTGATTCTGGATATGCCGATTTCTTCCGGACGGCCGCCGGAAAGATGCGATGCCCCAAATGGAGATTGCTCAACTCCAAAAGGATTGTTCCAGGCGCTAGGCGGAGATTGGAACCATACTTCAACTTTGTACGACGATCCCTCCGGGAATCCCTACCCAATGAAATGGGCAATCCGATTTCATATAAATAAAGACTGGGTGCAATACTGGATTCACGGCGGAGATCTGCCCGGCTACCAGGCATCTCATGGGTGCATCCGGGTAATCCCCAAGGATGCCTTAAAGCTCTTCCGCTGGGTTTTCCCAAAAGCCCCAAAAAGAGAATTTTGGCTCAAAAAAGGCACTGGAATACCGATAGAAATAAAATAAACTGCGTTCCATAACGCGGTTTTTTTATTGGTCTTATTTGACTTATAAGTCTTATAAGACTTATTATTTTCCCATGTCCTATAAAGATTTAAAATCTTTTCAGCAAGGCACTATTGTTTATGATTTTACCGTAGAATTTTGTCACCGATATATAAATCCGTCTGATCAGACCGATATGCCCAATAAGTCATATAGGACGGCTGATCAGATGGTTCAAGCCGCGCGTTCCGGAAAACAAAATATTGCCGAAGGTTCCAGTGAGCGTTCTAAAAAATCTGAGCTGCATCTTTTAGGAATTGCGCGGGCTTCATTTCAAGAATTACTGGAAGATTATGAAGATTTTCTAAGGCAACGCGGGTTAAACCAATGGACAAAAAATGACGCGGAGACAATAGCAATTAGGCAGTTATCGTATAAGTCTAATAGGTCGTATATGACTTATAGGTCTTATTTAGATAAACCCGAAACCGCTGCCAATGTTGCCATTTGCCTCATTCACCAAACAAATTTTTTACTTGATCAGCAAATTAAATCTCTAGAAAAGCAGTTTATTGCGGTAGGTGATTATTCTGAAAAACTTACACATCAACGAAATGAACAAAAGAAAAAAGAAATTATTAATCGCTTCTGGCGGAAATTTCAATAAGTCGGATTCGTCCTATTAGACTTATAGGTCCTATCCGCCTTATAAGACTTATTCTTCCGTTGCCGCTGGCGCTTCAGGCGCTGTTTCGCCTTCAGACTGCAGCTCGGTGGACGCCGATTCTTCCGCCGGGGTCTGTTCTTCAATTGTAGGCGTTTCCGCGTCAGTTGTCAGTTGTCCATTGTCAGTTGTCCCTACAGCGCATTCCCCTTTGGTCTTGTCCCATTCGCCATTGGTAATGCGAACACAATAGGTTTCCTTAGTGGCACTGTCAACTATCTCAAGAACATCAGTTTTAATTTTCTTGCCAGTCAGAGTTTCTACAACTAAATCTTTCATTTTAACTAAGCCATTCTCAATCGTAACCTGCATAGAATTTAACCAGTTCTTTACCGTATCAATAATCAAGCTCAATAAATTGGAGGTTGAACCTCCCGAAGACGATACCTCAATATCCGGAGGTTCAACCTCCGAAGATTGATAATAAGTT
>JACROC010000004.1 GCA_016214655.1 Candidatus Harrisonbacteria bacterium | reverse complement strand
GAACGGAACTGACGGTGCGTTTCGCGCGCCAAACTGAACGCTCGGGCGGGCAAAAAGGAAGGGGGTTGGGGGGAAGGAATTTTTGCCCGCCCTCGCTTTCCGCCGCCGCCGAATTTCGTATTTCGCTTTGCGAAATGCGCCGCCAGAAAAGAAGTTGTGTTTGCCCCGCCCTCCCGTGCGCACACGACAGATTTATTACTCCCTTGAATTTGACTTGCATTGAATAATTGTGTAACATTTAGGTAGTAGCAATAAATTGAATACTCTATCTTAATGTTAGTATTATACTAAAGCTATGTCAAATAATCAAAACTTATCAAAAAATATAAAGAGTTTGCGGGAAGCCAAAGGGCTTTCGCAAGAAAAATTGGCGAGATTGGCCGATGTCGCCAATAACACCCTGATTAAAATGGAAACAGGGGAAAATAAAAACCCAACGCTTGAAACCTTGAGAAGGGTTGCGAAAGCCCTTGAGGTTAGTGTTGATGATTTGATCAAATTAGTATTGTAAAAATGTCGGGGGGGGGGGGTAAACTATAAGTAAGTCGAAAAAAATAATTAACAAACTTAAGGAATAAAAATATGCAAATAGCACAAAGCAAAACAAGAGAACAATTTCCGTTGAGTTACAAAAAGATTATTAAAAAGACAATGGCAAGTACTATTGCCATTACAATTTTGTTGCTCGTTATTTGGGGATTTCTAGCATTTATGCTTGGCTCAATCGGCCAGGAATCAATCGGTTGGTTAGGAACGGCGACATTTGGAATTTTCGGATTTCTGTTTGTCGTGATTTTACTAACCTATCTTTATCAGCGTTGGTATTTCGCGGTTTATTTCTATGATTTAACTAATGACTTTATCCAGATTAAAAAGGGACCGATAACGCCGCGAGAAATTACAATTCCTTACGAGCGTATTCAAGATGTCTATGTTGACCAGGATATTTTGGACAGAATTTTCGGTCTCTATGATGTTCATTTGTCGAGTGCGACAGTTTCTTCTGGAATGGAGGCGCACATAGATGGAGTGGAAAAACATGCGGCGGAAGGATTGCGTGGAATTCTTTTAGAAACAGTAAAGCAAAGAATTAGCAAGAACAGAGTAAATCCTCCAGCTACTAACTCAATATCTTAAAATTTATGGACGAAATTATTACAGAAAAAAATTATCCTGTCCAAGGACTATGGATACTTAAATCCATAATTCGTTCCTTGATAGTTTTTATAGTTATTGCGATTTTCTTTTTTTACTTTAGCACTTCATACGATGATCTTTCTCTCTGGGATAGTTTGTCTAAAGACCCTGAACTTAAGATTTATTTTTGGGTTTATATTGCCGCTGTACCATTTAGTTTAATTATGGCGATACTACGCAGAGCAACATTTCACTATTCTATTGAGCCACAATTTTTAACTTTGCGGCAAGGTATTTTGTCAAGACAACAGCGGCACATTCCTTACGGTGTGATCCAAAATCTTTTTGTCAAACAAGATTTATTTGACCGAATTTTTGGCCTTGCTTCGCTTGCAATTGAAAACGCCTCACAAGGAGCAGGAGCTTTTGCTGCTCCGCAAGAACAAAAAGTTTTTGGAATGAGAATTGGTAATCAAAAGAGGCAAGAAATGGAAATGGTCGGATTTTCTGGAAACAAAGTTAGTATTCCCGGACTTACTAAAGCAAATGCGGAAATTTTGAAAGGCATTGTTTTGCAGAAAATGAAAGAAAATCCGGTCGAAGATAGACAGTCCGGATTGTAGGCGGCGCGCCAGTTTCACTGGCACGAAATTCGGCGGCGGCGGAAAGCGAGGGCGGGCAAAAATTCCTTCCCCCCAACCCCCTTCCTTTTTGCCCGCCCGAGCGTTCAGTTTGGCGCGCGAAACGCACCGTCAGTTCCGTTCAAAATAGGTTCGGATTTCGTCAAACAAACGCACCACTAATAAATAAACCGCACAATGTGCGGTTTATAATTTATTCCAAAATTCATCCGGGAGTTTTGAGCATTGTTCAATTGCAGTGACAACATCTCCGGGATATCCGATTTTGGGATTTGCCGTTTTAAAGCTAAGGGTATGGACTGTGGGAATCGGGCTTGGCGGGGTGAGGATGATAATGCGGTGCAGTGAAAAAATATTTTCGACATCTGCATCGGTTTTAACCGCTTCTACGGCGCTATCCATCAGGTGCTTGATGCGGCGGGGAATTTTTTTATGCAATGGATTTGCGTCATCAAATCGGCCGGAAGGATTATTTTCAATGATATCGTAACCGCGAGTACGCGCATATTTAATATGTTCCTCATCTCGTCTCATCACGATATCATGAAATCCAGAGATAAATTGCTTGTAGAATGGCAATTCGCCGTAGTTTTGCTGGGATGCTGCGAATTGGTCGTTCATTAATATAAAAATAGTATCACAGCGCGCTTTAATGGCTTCATTGATCATAAAACCCATTCCATCACCGTACCAATCTCCGTCAATAAGCACTGAAGGCAGAAACCCGTAAAGACCAATGGCCGCCTGCAGGACTTTTTCCAGTTTTTGCGGATCATCTCTGAAATTATGATTTAAAAAAGCGACAAATTTCTTTTTATTCCGGTTATTGGCTATGATGTGGTATTTAATCTGCGAATTAGCGACCGCCGCAAGATCAATATTGCGGATAATGAATTCCAGGATTTGTTTGTCGTTATAGATTGACGGCTGCAATCTTGGGACGTTTTTGGATATATCCCAGGCGTTAAATATACTCGATGGGCCGCGTCTTTGTATTTCCAGCCAGGTCTTTTCTAATTCTTCAATATTCCAGCCGTTGGCAATTAATTTGGCCGATGTTAACGCGCCTACAGAGACACCCTGAACATAATCTGGTTTTATTCCCTTTGCCGCCAGAGCTTTTACGTGTCCGACGCTGTAACATCCAGCCAAGCCGCCGCCGTTAAAAATCATCCCGACTTTTCCGAGATTCATACCCGCCTTAATTTCAAGGTTCAGTTATCACTAAAATAGCATTTTTTTCAATAAAAATCAACTAAAAACCCCCGCTGTCGGAGGTTCTTGGTTTTAGATTAACTGAAGCTTACTTTTAGTTTTTTAGATCTTTGTCTGTTTAATTTTGGCAAACGAATTGTCAGCACCCCATTTTTTATAGATGCAACGGCATTTTCCGAATCTATTTCCTGGGGCAGGATGATGGATCTGGAAAATTTACCCCAATAACATTCCTGATAAAAATAATCTTCGTCGGCTATCTTTTTTTCCTTGGATCGTTTCCCCTTAATAGTTACGGATTCATTGCTGATATCAACATCCAGATCTTCCGGGTTGACGCCGGCAATAGTAGATTCTACCACGATTTCTTCCGGGGTCTGATAGACATCAATAGTTAATTGGCCTTCGCCTTCATCCATTAATTCGGCAAGTTCTTGACTAGATTTTTTTGCCGGTTTTTTCTCCATAGCGATGGGAAGATTAGTAGTTTTGGCAAATGCGACTTCCGGCTCTAGGGAAACCCTTTCTTCGGCAGCGTGAGTTAATTCTTCAAAAAATTTTTTTGTTTCTTCATCCATAATTTTAAATTAGTTAACGGTCTTCGACTCTTTTAAGTTTCTCGAAGTCGTATAAAATGAATAAGGCAAATATTATCAGGAAGGTTGTCGGTATTATAACCGGTTCAAATCTAATTATAAGGTAATTAAAAACTGCATGCAATAGGGTAGCCAGCGCAAAACCCGTGAATAGTATATTCCGCTTATTTTCTAATAAAGAGCGGGCCCAATAATAGCCCAAGAGGCCCGAGCTTAGAGTGTGCAGCAGGGTGGCTCCAATAAAACGGAGAGTGGTGGTTTCAAAAGCGGCTTGCTGGGCATTGGAGGCGGCCGCGATATTTTCGACTGCTGAGAAGCCGAGAGCGGCGACAATAATATAGATCATCGCGTCCACCGGCTCGTCAAAATCTTTTTGATGTTCTTTGGTTACTAGGCGGGCAGATCCGAATTTGAATAGTTCTTCTATTGCCCCTAAAACCAAAAAAGAAAGAAGGCTGTATTGTGCGATACCTCGCGGCGCGGCCCAGTTATTAAACGCATTTTGGAAAGCCAGTACGATAAAAGTGCTGATGGCACCGGCCAGAAAGGTTTCGAAAATTAATTTTTTCGGTTCCGGATGCGGATCTTCTTCCATATAAAAGAAAAGCCAGGCAAAAGAGGGAAGGATGCCAAGGATTAGGGGTAAATACGCCATAGTCACCATTCTTCAATCATTAACACCTTTTGTTTTTTATTGGGCAGCATCTGATAGACTTCCTCAGTTATAAAAGGCATGAATGGATGAAGCAACTTCAGGGATTCAAGTAGAATTTTTAAGAGTACTATTTGGGCTGTGGCCGCATCGGTGAGATTTTCTGATTTTAGCCGGGGTTTAGATTGTTCAATGACCTTATCAGCGATGGTATGCCAGAAATAATGATAGGCAGTTTCTGCTGCGTGGTTAAAATCAGACTTATCCATATAGGCGGTTATTTTCTTTTTAGCAGTGGCCAGGTCTTTTAGATTTTTCCTGTCGCTGGCAGTGAATTCGGGTTTGGCTTTGGTGTCGCGGTAGTTCATTAGTACAAAACGGCTGGCATTCCAAATTTTGGTGGCAAAATTCCGGTATCCGCGGATTTTATCCTCGGATATTATCGGATCATTGCCTGCGGTGGTGCCGATGACAAGCGCCATCCGCACGGCATCAGTCCCGTATACATCTGCAACTTCCAGGGGATTGATTACATTGCCTTTGGATTTAGACATTTTCTGCCGGTCTTTATCGCGGACCAGGCCGTGGAGATATACGTTTTTAAAAGGAATTTTACTGGTGCGATAAATGCCAAGCATCATCATGCGGGTAACCCAGAAAAATAGAATATCCCAGCCGGTTTCCATAACATCGGTCGGATAATATTTTTTGAAATCACCTTTTTTAGTGGTCATTAAGGTGGCGAATGGCCATTGGCCGGAAGAAAACCAGGTATCAAAAACATCGGTTTCTTGCACAAATTTTGCATCGCAAAATTCGCATTTCGGTTCGGTCACGGAAATTATAATTTCCTTGCATTTTATAATATCTCCTTCGTGTCCGGCTCGCGGTATACATTTCGGTTCATGGTACCAGGCAGGGATTTGGATGCCCCAGACAATTTGCCTGGAAATATTCCAGTCGCGCAAATTTTTCATCCAATGCATGAATATTTTTTTTTGCCGTGCTGGAATGAATTTTATTTTCTTGCTTTTCGCGGCCTCTACGGCGAGATCGCGCAACGATTTCTTTCCTGTGCGAGGCTTCTCAGTCATTTTGACAAACCATTGCATCATCACACGCGGTTCAATGGTCGTGCTGCATTTGTAACACACAGCAACTTGGTGCTTATAATCCCCCGGCTCTTTAGAGAATTTTTCCTGAAGCAGTTCGGCCGATTTTTCCCGCGCTTCTTTTACTTTGAGGCCGGCTAAATCTTTTCCGGCATTTTCGGTTAGTTTTCCGTATTGGTTTATAACGGAGATCGGTTCGCCGGATATCTCATTTTTATGCGCATTGAAGATTTCAAAGTCCAGAGGATCGTGGAATGGAGTTATTTTCAGTGCACCGGTTCCGAATTCCGGATCAACTTTGGCATCCGCAACCACCGGCATTAGTTTGCTATTGAGCGGATTTAAAACATTTTTACCAACATATTTTGCCCATTTGGATTTGGGGTGAACTGCTAAGGCAATATCAGCCGGAATTGTCTCCGGACGGGTGGTGGCGACGACGACGTATTCGGAGTCGCTCCAACCTTGCGTCGGAGCTTCAATAAGATATTTAATGTAATAAAGCTTACCCCGTCTTTCTTCGTGCTTGATTTCTAAATCAGAAAGCGTTGTCTGGTGTTTTATACACCAGTTTACCGGCCGTTCAGCCCGATAGACCAAATTATCGTCGTGGAGCTTTTTAAATGTTTCATACACTACTTTTTTAATATCTTCATCTAGTGTGAATTTTTCCCGCGACCAATCACAGCTGGCGCCCAGTTTGCGCAGCTGCCCTTCCATGTATTTTTTATTATCCAGCGTGAATTTTTTGATTTCTTCGTACAGCTGTTCACGGGGCATTTCCCAGAACGATCGTCCTTCTTTTTCCAATTTTTTGGTGTATACTACTTGTGTTTCAAATCCAGCATGATCTGCGCCCGGAAGCCAGAGAGATTTTCTACCTTGCATCCGCTGATATCGGATCATAATATCTTCCAGGGTAACGAAAAGGGCGTGGCCGATGTGTAATGAGCCGTTCGCGTTGGGCGGCGGCATAATAATAGTAAATGGTTTTTTGTGCCGTGGCGGCAGATTATCCGGGTTAAAATAACCGGATTTTTCCCACATCTGGTAAATTTTATCTTCAACTTGTTTTGGATCGTATGTCTTGTCTAATTCTTTCATCATAGGTATAATTCTATTCAAGTTTTTGATCTTTAACAATGATATAATGAAAAATATAGAAATCGCTTTTTTGGAATGCGACGTGCGGTTATTTGACGCATCCATTGGTACGATATTCCCCAAAGGGATTGAATATATTGAAATTTTTCCAAAGGGCCTTATAAAAGATAATAATTTTACAAACCTCGATTTTGGCCCTATCAAGAGTTGGTCTATTTGTTTGCCAAATAAATATATTTTAGGAAATCTTTTGCCTGTTATTGTTTTAGAAAAGACCGAAGTTATTGCTCTTGTTTGTCCTTATATACAAACTTCGGGAGAAGACGAGAGATATGATTATTATCTTGCACGAAGAAAATCTAAGTGGGTTTTAAAAAAATTTTTGAGTTCTTCGATATATAATTAATTAAATATTTAAATTCCCTTGCGCTTCAATTTTGAGGCGCTTTTTATTTTTTTGGAGAATGTTTATATAAGCGGCGGCTCCGATCATGGCGGCATTGTCGGTATTATATTGGAAGTCGGGAACAATAAAATTAGTACGTAGGTCGTAGGCAGTAGTACGCAGAGTCTCTTGTAGAGGTTTATTTGCGGAAACTCCGCCGCAAAGCAAAACTGTTTTTACTTTAAATTCTTCGGCGGCGCGGATGGTTTTTTTCACCAAGACATCGATGACAGCTTGCTGGAAGGAAGCCGCGACATCGGCCTTAGCGTTTAGGGTTAAGGGTTTAGGGTTTAGATCCCTTAAGTAATATAAAGCCGAGGTTTTCAGTCCGGAAAAGCTGAAATTATATTTATCTTTGGCAGATTTTGGATTTAACAGGGGGTGGGGGAATTTTATGGCATTCGGATTTCCCTTTGCAGAAAGTTTTTGTATCTCCGGACCGCCGGGATAGGGAAGTTCAAGCATGCGTGCGACTTTATCAAATGCTTCACCGGCAGCATCATCTAATGTTTCGCCGAGCTTAGTCCATTTAGAAATGGCAGTCATATGAAGAAGAATTGTATGTCCGCCGCTGACAATGAGGGCGATAGCGGGAAATTCTATTTTGGGTAATTGGTAATTAGTAATTGGTAATTTAGATTTTGAACTTTTTTTAGAAATTAGAAATTGGGATTTAGAAATTACAGTTGTTTTCGGAAGAAAACAACTGTAGAGGTGTCCCTCCATATGACTCACCCCTACGAGCGGTTTATTTAATTTTTGCGAAAGCGCTTCGGCAAAATTTATTCCAGTCCAAAGTGCCGGCTCAAGTCCCGGTCCCACTGTCACTGCAATTAAGCTAACCATTCTTTTAAGTTTTACCCCTGAAATCCTGAGTAGTCGCAATGCCTTTGGTAAATTTTTGATATGTTCCCGTTTTGCCAAGTTGGGAACCACGCCGCCGAATGGACGATGGATTTTAATTTGAGAAGAAATGATATTTTTTAATATTTTAAATTTCGGCGCCTTTAAGGTGCCGTTACATCTCAGCAATGCAATTGAAGTTTCGTCGCAGCTAGTTTCGATGGATAAAATAATTACTGATTTTTTCATATTCGTCTAAAATAACAAAATCCCCGCATTTTTGGAAGGCGGGGATTGGGGTTAAGACTTATTTTCTCCTTGTTTCTGTTGGAGTGTTTGTACAATCTGCTTTGCATACCGGTTCAGATTTTCTAAATAATTTTTATCGTCTGGATCCCCAAGATCTTTGTTAAAAACAATTATGTCCGCCCGATATTGCTCCTCATGTTTTTTCTTGTTCTTGTTTACTGTCAGATCGAAGGTAACTCGCAAAATCTTGCTGCTTTTCGGATCTTCGTATTCTAGAAATGCGTCGATGCCGTGCGTATCTAGATGGGTATTTTCTGGCTTGCCGACGGCGGTATAGAATTTTATTCTATCGAAGTCTTCTTCTTTTTCTAATCCGAGTAGATCTTGGACCGCTATTCTGATATCCCTGGCAAAATATTTTTTATGCGGGTCAGTTGGGTCGTAGGGTTGGAATTTTTTCACCAAAGCGATACCGCCCTCAAATTTTTCGCGGATAATCTTTTCTTTTCCGCCCCCCTTTGCTAATTCGTCGATTGCTTTATGATATTCTCGCTGGGCTTTTTGATATTCTGGATTATTGGTATCGATTTGGCCTATAGCTTCCCATTCAAATAAATCACCGGTTTGTTCAAATCTTGATTCAAAATTTTTCATTACCTTAATGATTTCATGTTTTAATTATGCTTGCAATACTGTTTATATTGGGCTATATAGAAGGTAACCGAACTTTGAAAATATGAGGAAAAATGAGCATTCAGCCATCATCTGATCTCGGGTGGCTTTCCGGTTCTGCAACTGAGGCGGCAGCTAAGAAAATGCGGCAGCTGAAAACTGAGGGTAAAGATGTGATTGATCTTACTCAAGGCCGACCGGAACCACCCGACTTCCCTGTTCCTGAGGGTTTGAAATTGGGAGAAAAAGAAGCTATTCGTAAGAATAAATCTATGTATACGCCGGTAGCCGGAATTGATGAGTTACGGGAAGTATTAGCAGAACAATTTTCCGACGAATTAGGCGTTCCTTATACCAAAAAGGAAATTCTAGTTAGTTCTGGCGGCCGCGTGCTTTTAAAGCTTGCCTTGCAAGTGCTTATTGATAAGCACGACGGACAAGATGAGGTTCTTTATGCAACCCCCGCTTGGCCGGCATATACTCAATTAATCAAGTCTTTAGGTGGTAGGCCGATACCAATCAAGCTGAAACATCCTTTTAAGCTGAAATATGAAGATATCGCTCATCGGCTGCAAGATGTGCGGATAGCCTGTATTTTGTTGAATACTCCAAATAATCCTACAGGAGCAATTATTGATCCGGAGGAACTGGAAAAAATCGCTAAGGCGATTGAAGAGCGGGATCGTTTGGGCGGAATGCGAAAGCCGGTAGCTTTGATTCTTGATTGGCTATATCGGGATATTGTATTCAATAGGAGTGCTAAGACGATTGTGTCAGTTAACAAAAGTTTTCAAGACCGGACTATTGTTATAGATGGAGCCTCCAAGACTTATAATGCTACCGGCCTCCGCATTTGCTATGCGGCCGGACCCAGACAATTGATTGAAGCGATGACTAAGATTCAGAGTCTTGAAAGCGGCAATGCGAATTCTCGCGCTCAATACGGACTTCTGGCGGCTTTGACTAAATATAAGAAGGAAACGGAACGGGAGTTGGGTATTTTTTGGCGGCGCTATAAAAAACGGAGGGATTGTGCATTTAAAGAGTTGTCTAAATCTTCAAGATTGGAGCCGTTGAGGCCGGAGGGAACATTTTATATATGGGTGAAAATTCCGGTTGGCTTCGGGATGCGGTATCAGGCCGACAGACAATGGGTTCAGGCGCTTTTGGAACAAAAGCATGTTGGAGTGATAGCCGGAGATGATTTTGGTTGCCCGGGATATATTCGATTGAGTCTGGCCACTTCCATGAAGAATGTGCGGGAAGGTGTCAGAAGGATTAGAGAATTTGCGGAAGAAAATCAATCCCCCACATAAATTATGCGGGGGATTTTTAATCTTAGTAGTGCCAGCGGGATTCGAACCCGCGTTACCGCCGTGAAAGGGCGATGTCCTGGACCAGGCTAGACGATGGCACCAAAGCTTCCTTATATTATTATGCTATAATCAAATTATCAAGCCAAGGTCGCATTTATTTTTTTATTAATATAAATTTTATGATTATTCCAGTTTTATTGGCTTTTAACGATTGGACTCTTTTATTTTTAAGATTAGTAGTCGGCCTGATTTTTTTGGCTCATGGTTGGCCGAAATTAAAGGATTTGAAAGCCACTCAACAAAATTTCGGCATGATGGGATTTAAGCCGGGCTGGCTTTGGGGAACGGTGGTCGCAGTTTTGGAGGGCATTGGCAGTGTTTTACTGATTTTGGGATTATTGACCCAAGCTTTTGGATTGCTTTTTGCCGTAGAAATGGTAGTCGCCGCTGTTTGGAAGAAAAATCGCGGCATGGGATTAGTTAATGGTTATGAATTGGATTTATTGTTGATTGTTGCGGGATTAGTTTTGGCGACTATGGGCGGGGGAAGATGGGCTTTGGGATTTTAGTACAAAGTTCAATTAAAGATTAATACCAGCGTTGCCGCTGGTATTTTTAATAATTTGTGATTAAATTCAAGATAATGCGCTTAAGATTGTTTGATTTCATACCCGGAACAATTTCCTGGCTTACACTGTTTTTGGTATTATTTTTATCTTGGCAAAAACCAGTTTGGGTTGCGATTTTTATTATTTTATTTGATATTTATTGGCTTTTAAAATCAATTTATTTTTCTTTGCATCTGCGCGCCACTTTTGAAAAAATGCGCCATAATTTAAGGCTCTCTTGGCTTGAGCGCCTTGGTATTTTTGCCGATTGGAAGGCGATTCACCATTTGGTGATTTTGCCGATGGTTGACGAGCCGTATGAAGTGGTGAAAGAAACTTTTGAAAACCTGAAAAATTCAAATTATCCGAAAGAAAAATTATTGGTTGTTCTGGCGATCGAGGAAAGAGCTGGCAGTATGGCGGCAGAAGTCGCAAAAAAAATTGAAAAAGAATTCTCGGCAGTTTTTCCATGGTTTTTGATAACTAAACATCCCATAAATCTTCCTGGCGAAATACCGGGGAAGGGCGCTAACGAAACCTGGGCGGCGAAAGAAGCCAAAAAAATGCTGATTGATAAATTAAAAATTCCCTACGAAAATACCATCGTTTCGGTTTTTGACGTGGACACCCAAATTTATCCGGAGTATTTCGGCTGCTTAACATATAATTTTTTAACCGCGGACAAGCCGCAGCGTTCCAGTTTCCAGCCAATCCCTCTCTTTACAAATAATATTTATCAAGCACCGGCGTTGGGGCGCGTTATTTCCTTTTCCGCAACCTTTTGGCAAATGATGCAGCAATCCCGCCCGGAACGATTAACCACTTTTTCTTCCCATTCGATGCCTTTCGGGGCGTTAACCGAAATTGGCTATTGGCAGACTGATATTGTCTCCGAAGATTCCAGAATTTTTTGGCAATGTTATTTGCATTATAACGGCGATTGGCGAGTGGTGCCATTGTTTTACCCAGTTTCGATGGATGCTAATGTTGCGCCGACCTTTTGGAAAACTATGTTCAATATTTATAAGCAGCAGCGGCGCTGGGCTTGGGGCGTGGAAAATATCCCATATATTTTAAAAGGTTTTGCGCAAAATAAATTTATTTCAATTCGCAACAAGTTATATTGGTCATTTCACGTAATTGAAGGATTCCATTCTTGGGCAACAAATTCCCTTATGATTTTTGCTTTAGGTTGGCTGCCTTTATTGATAGGAGAAGCGGGTTTCCGGGACACGGTTATATCTTATAATCTGCCGGGAATTACGCGCACCATCATGCTTTTTGCGAGTGTCGGAATAGCGAGTTCCGCAATTTTAAGCGTTGTGCTTCTTCCTCCAAAACCGGAAGGTATCCGCTGGCGGCATTACCTATTATATGTAGTCCAGTGGGCTTTTTTGCCCGTGACCTTGATAATCTTCGGCTCTTTTCCTGCGCTTGAGGCCCAAACTCGTTTGGTGTTGGGGGGAAAGTTTAGATTAGGGTTTTGGGTTACTCCGAAAATTAGGAAGAGCAAGTGAAAAAGCCCCGACACTATTCGGGGCTCCGACCCCTAAAATTTGGGGCGTCGGAGTTATCCACACCCCATCCATTATGCGCTCACGGCTATTTGTTATACTTTAGTTAAATAAAAACGTGAACGTTTTTTCTCAAAAGCGATTTTTATCTGCAATTTATTTATTCCTAATTCTAGGATTATTTTCTTTTCTTTTGTTCCCTAAATTGGGTAAGGCTCAATCTTTTCTAACACTACCCTCATTAGATGTAACAAAACTAAATATTGATGAGTTTCTTCCCTCGTCCGATGAATCGTATGTGGAATATCGCCCGCAAAGATTGCCGCAGATTTTAGATAATAATTTAGATAATAATATTGAAAAGCCCCGTTTATTGGCTCAAGTTACGGGATTATTCCAACAATTCCTACAAGGGGCGAGAGAGGCTAGTCGTCGCGCGTTAGACGCTTTGACCCCGGATTTTATTAGGTCAGCACGTGAATTGCAGCCGCTTCCATTGCCACCTTCACCAGTATCCCCAACAACGCCATCTGCACCAGTTGTAACTTCACCTTCGTTACCCTCGCAGCCAAGAACATCCCCTACGCCAACTGTGATCGAAAGAGTAATTGAGAGAGTTATTGAAAAAGTTCCCGTTGAGAGAGGGATTGCGCGAGAAGTTCAAGAGGTTCCACGAGTTGATGTAAGTGATAGGTTGCGGGTATTGGAACAATCTTTGCAGTTGGGTCAAAAACAAGAGCAACTAGACGTTCAGAATCTTTATCGTGTTATTGGGCTTTCCAATAAAATCAATTCTTTGGGTGATATCACTCTTAATTCCCCGACTTTAAGCGGAACTGTTACCATTAGCGGGTCTCCAAATTTTACTGGAATTGGATTGCTGGGTGCTGATCGGGCTACTGTCAGCGGAGCTTTATCTGCCGGATCCACGACCGTTAGCGGTACACTAACAGTTCAAGGCGTCGCCACTTCTACTTTTTCTGGCGGATTGCAAGCGACTGCATTAAACATCACCAGCTCATCCGCGTCTTCGACTTTTGCTAATGGCATTCAGCTCAACGCTGGCTGTTTTAGGATGTCGGATGGAAGTTGTTTGGTTTCCGCTGTAGCTGGTTCCGGTTCGGTTAATATCGCTACGCCTAATCGGCTTGCCTATTATTCTGCTTCTTCTACGATTGATTCCGCTAATTTTCTTACTAGCGATGTTGCTAATTCAAGGCTTGGAATAGGAACAACGACTCCTTCGCAAACTCTTTCGGTTCACGGCAACGCTCTTTTCTCGGGAAATCTTTCTCTGGCTAATTTGATGGCGACTGGCACGGTTACTGCTAATGGAGCATTACAAGCCTCTTCTACTTTACAAGCTACTGGTAATACTCGGCTTTACGGAACTCTCACTGTTGATGGAGCAACGACACTCTCTTCAACTCTTACTACTGGCACTACTACTGCTACTAATTTGAACCAGACTGGTTTTGCGGGCGATGCCGGTTATCTTCGGACTAATGCGACTAATTTACAAAACACAAATGCCTTGAATCCTGGAATTCTTTGGTTTGGCGACGGTGATACATCGTACGGCGCTGATTTAGGCTATAATTCAGTTACTGGGCGATATCGATCAAGGATATTTGGCGGTCATTCCGGTACTGACGTTGCGCTTGGTATTCAAAATGAAGGTGCTGGTGCGATGTCATCCCAATCTACTTTTGTTGAATACTTAACGATGCGTGGCGATACTGGAAACGTCGGCATAGGCACTACTTCGCCAACCCAGCGTTTGTACGTTCAAGGCAATGCTCTGTTCTCCGGAGATTTGATTTTGGCTAATCTGGCGGCTACGGGAACTGCTTCGGTTGCCGGTTTAGCTACCTTATCTGGCGGCTTTATCTCCCAAGCTTCATCTACTGCTGTTGCTAATTTAAATGCCGGTTCGCTTAATGTGGTCGGCGCTCTCCAAGCCTCTTCTACATTACAAGCCACTGGCAATACCAGACTTTATTCAAATTTGATTGTTGATAGCGGTGTTGGTATCGGTACCACTTCTCCAACTGAACAACTGGCCGTAGCCGGCAGATTATATGTCGGAGGTCCAGGAACTTCCACTATTGAAAATAATCTTCGCATAAGAGGAACTCTCCAAGTCGGCACTGCCTCTATCTATCTTAATGACTCTACTCTTAATCTGGGAGCTAATTCCCTTACTAGTACTGGCAGTCTTTCTGGAAATACTCTATCTCTTAGCGGTAATCTAGCTGCCTCTTCCACTTTACAAGTAACTGGAGCTACTAGACTATATTCTATTTTGACAGTTGATAGTGCCCTTACTGCCTCCGGCCCGCTACAAGCTTCTTCTACTCTTCAAGCTACTGGCGCAGCAAGATTTTATAATACGTTAACGGTCAATAACACGTTAACTGTTGATGGCGCTTCAACGCTATCTTCTACGCTTACTGCCGGAACTACAACTATTAGCGGAGGCGGCGATATTAGCGTTACGAATGGCGCTACGTACAATGCCTTAAAACTTTCTACTGGCGAAGATGCAATGAGCGATATTGGTACGGTAAAGCTTCATTTTAGTCAGTTTAACTTGTCAGATATGGCAGAGATCCGGGCGGTCAACGAAGGTGGTGCTCCCTTAAATCGGACAGCTGGTTTAAGCTTCTGGACTGCGGCTCCTGGAACTGATGGAACATTAGCAGAACGAGTCCGCATTAAAGGTACAGGTAATGTCGGCATTGGCACCACCACTCCGTCCCAACTTCTTTCAATTCAAGGCAACGCCTTATTCTCCGGCAACATCTCCAGCGTTGCGAATATTACTGCTACTGGAACACTCTCCCTCACTGGAACATCTGGAACTTCCACCATTGCTAGCGGACAAGGATTTACAGTTGGCGGATCGCAATTTGTGGTTCAGCAGGGGAGTGGCAGGGTTGGCATTGGGACGACAACGCCTGGTGCAAACATTGAGGTTGCGTCTTCAGCAGCCGTTGCCGGAAATCAGCCGGCGATCCGTTTAGCAGATACTGCCGGTAATGCTAATTCCCGTACTTGGGCGATTGCTAATGCTCTGGGAGGCTCTCCATACGGCACCTTAGGATTACATGTTAGTTCCGCTGCGGGCGGCGCCCCTTCAGACACGCCTTCAATGGTAATAAATAATAATGGCAACGTCGGCATCGGCACCACTTCTCCGGCTAAACTCTTTTCTGTCCAAGGCAATGCTTTGTTTTCCGGAGATTTGACCCTCGCTAATTTGACAGCTACCGGAACCTTAACTCTATCCAGTGGTACGCCTTTTAACTTTACTTCATTAGCCACTAGCACTATTCCGAATAATTTGATAAACGCTTGGAGCATTGCGACTTCAACATCGGTTCAACCTCTTATTTCTATTATGACAAGCTCAAGTACAGGTAATGTCCTCACGGGCGCAGGTGGAGAATTAGGCGGTAACGGAAGAGTCGGCATAGGAACCGCAAATCCTATAAGTCAATTGACAGTAGTTGATGACGATCCAAACGGCACTGGCATCACAACTATAAACTACAGTAATAGTGGCGATACTAGTTGGCCTGCTTTCTTTGGTTTAGGTGCAAGAGGCACAAAAGCCAGCCCAACTGCCTCGCTAGCAAACGATGTCCTTGTATTTCTTGGTGGTCGGGGTTTTGACGGTTCTAAATTTTCTGTTTCGTCAAAAGGAAGAATAACCATTCGTGCTTCTGAAAATTGGTCCGGCACAAACCAGGGAGCCTATATGACTTTTGATACTACCCAAACTGGCGGCACTACCCGAACCGAAAAAATGCGACTTACTGATACTGGTAACCTTGGCATCGGCACTACCACTCCATCTCAACTTCTTTCAGTACAGGGGAATGCATTACTTTCCGGAAATCTTTCTTTGGCTAATTTGACAGCTACCGGAACCTTAACTCTATCCAGCGGCACACCTCTCAACTTCACTTCGTCAGCCACTAGCACTATTCCGAATAATTTGATAAACGCTTGGAGCATTGCGACTTCTACTTCTGCAAATCCAATTCTTTCAATAAGTACTGCCGTTGATTTTAGTAATGGTGCTATTGGGGGGGCACACGGCCGAGTTGGTATTGGTACAGCCAATCCAGGAGCCCAATTGGAAATCGTGGAAGAAGCAACTAGTACAGGTCTTCGGGTAATCACTTATATGGGCTCCGACGCAAACGTAACCCCTTTTATTAACCAGAGATCGGCCCGGGGAACGGCAAATTCGCCGTCTGCCAGTCAAAGCGATGATACTTTGGGAGCATTTAGTGCTGGCGGGTATGATGGAACTGGATTTCCCGACACCAGTAAAGTTCAGATAAGAATGAACGCGGCGGAAAACTGGAGTCCTACTAATAACGGAACATATATGACTTTTCGAACTACTCCTATTGGCGACACGACCCGACTAGTAAGAATGAAAATCGCGGATAATGGTCGGATAGGCATTGGAACCACGACTCCAAGGGCACTCCTTGCGGTTCACGGTGATGCTTTGTTCTCTGGGAATCTTACGTTGGCTAATTTGACGGCTACTGGCACCATGACTTTATCTGGAATAACTGGAACTTCTACTATTGCCCATGGTTTAACCATTGCTACTTCTGGAGGTAATGTTGGTATCGGTACAGCAAATCCAAGCGCCGTTAAAGTAGATATTGCGGGTGATCTTAGGATACAAGGACCTGACGGTTATAACGCCGCAGCAGAACGAGCCATTCTATATCTTGGTTCCCTTAGTGCAGACGGAGACCGGCCGGCGGGAATTTTGGCTGAGCGAGGCTTTGGTGTTAAGATTGGGGTTTATAAGACAGGAGGAACCGGCTCTTTTGGCTCGCAATCCTTGGATGCGATTGCCATTGCGGATGAAACAGGCAATGTTGGCATTGGCACTACCACTCCATATGCCAAATTAGCAGTTGTTGGCCCAGTAGTAGCCGAATACTTCAGCGCTACATCAACTACAGCTACTTCTACTATAATGGGAGCTTTGGGAGTCGGAACTTCTACCCCATCAGAACAATTAGCTGTAGCTGGCAGATTATATGTCGGAGGATCCGGAACTTCTACAATTGAAAATAACCTTCAGGTGAGAGGCACGTTACAGGTTGGTACGGCCTCTATCATTCTTAATGACTCTGCTCTTAACCTAGGAGCTAATTCTCTGACCAGCACTGGCAGTCTCTCCGCCGGCACTTCTACACTCAATAATTTAATAGTTACCAATATTTCTACTTCTACCCTTGCCGGCGGATTGACTGTCGGCACTTCTCAATTTGTTGTCCAGCAGGCAACCGGCAATGTTGGGATTGGCACCGCGTCGCCCACTTCACAGCTCCATCTTCTTGGTATTACTACCGCTGGCACCGGTGTTCTTTTTGACGAGAATACAGTCACAAGCGGTACCGCTCTTTCTATGACCGCCAATGGCCTCACTTCCGGCAATGGCCTTACCATCTCCTCGACGGGTGCTGGCTCTACGGGTAATCTCTTCTCGGTGACTTCCGCGTCCACTGGCGCCTTTGCTAACGGTGGCGTACGTTTTAACTTCACTGGTGCTCACACCGGCAATGGGGTACGAATTACTGATGCAACTGTTGCTGGTGAAGCCATGCAGATAGAAGCTTCCTCATTAACATCTGGTAAAGCTCTTGATATTAATGCCAATGCCTTGACTACCGGAACAGGCCTAAGCCTCAATTCTTCTTCCAACGCCTTAGCTGCAGGCGGCAAACTGCTCGGCTTGAGCTATAGCGGCAACTCTCTCGCCGGCGCGATCTTCCAGGTGGATGACGAGACTAGCGATATTACGCCATTTGTCATTGACCCGAGTGGTAGAGTCGGCATCGGTACCTCCACCCCAAATACTAGACTGCAAATTGCAGATGCTTCTCGTCCGCAACTTTTACTTACTGACACAGGTGGTGGCACTGATGCTAAGCATGCCTATGCCTCTTCCACTGCCGGCGCTTGGGCATGGGGAAATCTTAACGATGCCCTTTCCACGTTTACCGAAAGGATGAGATTAACTACTGGCGGCAACTTGGGTATCGGCACTACTACTCCAGCTCAGCAACTAGCAGTCCAAGGCAATGCATTATTCTCTGGAGATATCACGGTGGCGAATATCAATGCGACTGGGACGTTAACTTTATCTAGCGGTACGCCTCTTAACTTCACCTCATCAGCCACCAGTACTATCCCGAATAATTTAATAAATGCTTGGAGTATTGCGACTTCAACATCAGTTCGGCCCCTTATTTCCTTTATGACAAGTTCGAGCACGGGTAATGCGCTTACAGGCGCAGGTGGAGAATTCGGCGGCCAGGGAAGAATCGGCATAGGAACCGCCAATCCTATAACTCAATTGGAAGTGGTAGATGAAGATCCGAACGGTACCGGCATCAGCGCTACGAATTATGGCGGTAGTGGCAGTTTCCCCACTTTCACGGGCTTAGGCGCAAGAGGCACAAAAGCCGCTCCAACTGCTTCGCTAATGAATGATGTCCTTGTGCTTATCGGAGGACGGGGTTTTGACAGTTCTCAATTTTCCGCTCAGTCAAAGGGAAGAATAACTGTTCGTGCTTCTGAAAATTGGTCCAGCACAAATCAAGGCACTTATTTTACTTTTGATACTACCCAAACTGGCGGTACTACCAGAACCGAAAAAATGCGACTCACTGACACTGGTAAACTCGGCATCGGCACCACTACTCCAGCTCAGCAACTAGCAGTCCAAGGCAATGCATTATTCTCTGGAGATATCACGGTGGCGAATATCAATGCGACTGGAACTTTGACTGTCAGCGGACTGGCGACTCTTGGCAATGCTTCTACGACTCAAATTTCTTCAACTGGTTCTTCATATTTTGCCACTCTTGGGGGTAATGTTGGCATTGGAACTACAACGCCATCTTTCAGTCTTGTTATAAATGGATCGACTGGACAGAATCTCTTCCAGATTGCAACTTCTACTAATCAGGGGATTCTCGTTATAGATGCCAGTGGACACGTTGGTATCGGCACCACCTCTCCTCAGGCAGCTCTAGCAGTAGAAAATACCGGAGATAACACCAAACCCGCCTTTCTCATCAAAGCCGGAGGCATGGGGGATGGTAATGTGGCTATAGCCGTAGACGCGGATGATACCTGCAGAGATTCTGACGGTGCCGCTGCCTGCGCCCTTAACGACCTAGCTGAGTTATATCCAACCACCGAACAACTAGAACCGGGAGATATTGTCATGTTTGATGGTCAGAATTCTGTTCATCTCCAAAAAGCTACCCAAACAACTGATAACTTGCTTGCTGGCGTCATCTCCACCTCCCCAGCTATCGTATTTGAAGGATCAGGACTCAAAGCTCTTGGAGGACAATATAATCCCACCCCAGGCAAAGCCCCGCTCGCCTTATCCGGCCGGATCCCAGTCAAGGTCAATCTGGAAGGAGGAGATATCCAAATCGGAGACCCTATCACCATTTCCTCTATACCAGGAGTAGGAAAGAAGGCTACTGAATCAGGCAAGATAATAGGATATGCTTTAGGTAATTATGCCGGTCAGAATGAAGAAAATCGGGGTAAGGTTATGGTCTTTGCTGATCTTAGTTATTGGAATGCTCCGGTTAATAATGAATCAGGCGATGGTCTTTTGGCATCAGTAATCAATGTAGTTAAGGGATGGCTGGAAAGCATGAAGATATTTATTGAAGATGGCTTGGTTACTTTAAAGAATTTAGTTGCCAAGAAAGTAACTACGGATGAGTTAGAGCTTCGTGATAAAGCGACCGGCGACTTATATTGTGTGAGTATTGTGAATGGCGAATTTGAAAAGACTAAGGGTGAGTGCGGATCTCAAAATGTAAATTCAGAAAGCAGTAATACAGATTCAGAAAGCAGCACCGATGTTCAGCCATCTGATGACGATGTTTCTACTGTTCAATCTTCCGACGATTCAGTTTCTTCTACTCCGGCGAATTAATTGACACACACATATTTTTTATTTTAAGATATTCACTAGCACGAGATCAGTTAAGAAGGGATAAGTGGATAAAGATACGGATCGAATTGGAAGAGTTATGAGGCATCTGGAAATGTTGCCATTGGTTAGAAAGGTTAATCTGGATTTTCCGCCGATGTTGAATCAGGATGATTCCATCAGGCTTCACACGGTTGTTACGATCGATTGTTTTCAGAAGCCGCCGGATAATTCTTTGAGAGAGTCGGTGGGGGCAGCGCTTAGAGAATTTGGCTTTTTCCAATTTCAGATTCATTTTAGCTACGATACCCTGCTTGATAAAGATGGCGAAGTCTGGACTGTTCCTTACTTCTAAAATCTGGACCCCCTACTAATGTAGGGGTCTTTTATTCTAAATGTATTTCTTTTTGGAATTCAGAGAATTTGGTGGCAAGCGCAGGATAATTTTTCAGTTCCGGATCGTTAGAAAGAACATTCTTGGCGGCATCTCGGCTGACTTTTACCAGTTGTATATCTTTTAATGCATCCATAGCGACATCGGGGAGGCCGGTTTGTTCTTGGCCTAAAAATTGTCCGGGACCCCGGATTAGCAAGTCTTTTTCCGCAAGTTCAAAACCGTTTTTAGCAGTCAGGAGATAATTTAATCTTGTTTGTACATTTTCGGAATCAGAGTCCGTAAAAAGCAGGCAGAATGATTGGTGTTCTCCGCGCCCTACCCGTCCGCGGAATTGATAAAGCTGAGCTAGGCCGAATCTTTCTGCGCCTTCAATCATCATAATGGTGGCATTAGGCACATCAACGCCGACTTCAATAACCGAAGTGGAAACTAAAATATCGTATTTTTTGTCCTGAAAATCTTTCATAATCTGATCTTTTTCTTTGCCTTTCATTTTTCCGTGCAGCATTACGACTTTAAGATCGGGGAATATTTTGGTGGAGAGTTTTTCAAACTCTTCTTTAACTGATTTTAATTCCAGAGCTTTCTTTTTGGCTTCGGTCAAAATTTCACCTTCTTTTACTGCGCCCGGTTCTATGCGTGGGCAGATGACAAAAGTCTGCCGGCCTTTTTTAACCTGTTCTCTTATGAAGGCATAGGCCTTGAGGCGGTTTTCTGGGGCAACGATTTTGGTGATGATTTCTTTTCTGCCTGCCGGCAATTCGGTGATAGTGGAAAGGTCTAGGTCGCCGAAAACCGTAAGGGATAAAGTTCTGGGAATTGGAGTCGCTGACATAGATAAGAAATGAGGCGAAATTTCTTGGTTGGATTGGTTGGCTAAGGCAGCCCGCTGGGCTACTCCAAAGCGATGTTGTTCATCGACTATGGCCAGAGATAGGTTGTTAAATTTCACCCCTTTTTGGATGACAGCATGAGTTCCGACAATAATTTTCACATTACCGGATTCTATTTCTTTTAAAAGTTTGTTTTTAGAAATTTTGGCATTGAGTTTATCGCCGTAATCAAGCTCGCTTTTATTGGCGGTTAATAAAGCAATTCCTTTATTAAATTTATCGAAGGTTTTGGTAATAGTCCGGTAATGTTGGCCGGCTAAAACTTCGGTGGGCGCCATAAAAACTGCCTGCAGATCATTTTTTGCGGCCAGTATTGCGGCTATTGCCGCAATAACTGTTTTACCAGATCCGACATCGCCTTGAAGTAGACGGTTCATTGGATGGGGATGTTGGATATCAGCCATGATTTCTTCTAAGCTGATTTTTTGGGAATTGGTCAGCTGGAACGGGAGCTGCCCGATAATCTTGGGAATTTCATCCTGGGTAATTTTAATTGGAGCTGTCTTTTTTTCTGCCAGCCGCGATCTGATTTTAAGATTATTGAGCTGGAGCAAAAATAAATTTTCAAAAGCAAATCTTTTTTTGGCGTTTTCGGCATCCATAGCTTGCAGTGGAAAATGGATTCTTTTTAATGCCAGATTAATATCCGGGAATTTATTTTCTTTAAGGATTTCTTCCGGGATAAAATCTTCTATTGGCTCAAGATTTTTAAGGATCGGCTTAATAAGATACCTTAGGCCCTTAGAGGTTAGGCCTCTGGTTTCCGGATAGATTGGAATTAATCCGGCGGTATGCTTGGTTTCGCCCCTAGCTTCAATCGGCTCATAGGATGGGCTGGCCAGGTAGATTTCCCGCTTGGAGCCGGTTACCTTGCCGGCGAAATTATAATAATTGCCTTCCCGGAGAATGTTATTTACGTATGGTTGGTTGAACCAGACAGCTTTAATGCCCCCGGTTTCGTCTACGATAATTGCCTCAGTGATTAAAAGATTTTTTTTCCAAGTTCTTCTGGTGCTGATTTGGTGTATTTGCCCTTTAATAGTTGCCGATTGGTTGATCGCCAGTTCTCCGATAGGCACTATTTTTGTATAGTCTTCATAACGGAAAGGAAAATGCCAAAGTAAATCTTTTACCGTTTTAATCCCGAGTTTTTTAAGCCTGGCGCTAAATTTCAGGCCGATTCCCGGTATAGAGGCGAGGTCAGTCTGTAGATTCATAATTAAGATGTATATATTATACCAGATTTTAGCTAAAATCAATATAGGACACATTGGAAAGATTTTAGCCGTTATGTTATTTTAAAAAACATCAGCAATACAAAAAGCCCTCATAGCTTAGTGGTAAAGCACTCGCCTCTTAAGCGAAGTACCTTGGTTCGATTCCAAGTGAGGGCACAAAATTTAAAAAGAAGGCTATAGCCTTCTTTTTAAATTTTCTTCTTGGGATCGAACCGCGGGCCGCAAGTCTCGAAGAGAGACTGAAGGTCTCGAGTTGCAGCAGCAACGAGAGGCGATTCAAGTGGAGGTTTTCAGGTTATTATTGATGATTTAATTAACGGGCTTGATGTGGTAAAATTGTTGAGTGAGTAAATTATAAGCAATATCATAAATTATAATTTATCGTTAATGTAAGAAAAATATGTTTAGTGGCTTAAAGTTTAAAAATAGTTTAGCGCCAATAGCTACCATTATTATTTTAATGTTTATAGGAATCATACTGGGTGGTGGAGTTTATTGGTGGCAGAAATCAAAATTAATAAATTCAGTGGCACCTCCTAAATCAGCTCCCATTTCTGCACCTTCTTCTAGTCCTAAATCAGCTCCCATTTCTGCACCTTCTTCTAGTCCTAAATCAGCTCCCATTTCTGCACCTTCTTCTAGTCCTAAATCAGCTCCTTCGTCTAATCAAAAAATTCTTAAAACTCCCGGCGCGTTTCTAGATGTTAAAAATGATTTTTTGACTCTTTTGGGCATACAGTATGCATTCGCGCAAACTGATCAAGGGGATTCGGTCTGGGATGATAAACGAAGTGTGTGGATAGATCAAAGCGGCAATTATTGGGACGCAAAACGTGAAGTCTGGGTTTCGCCAGATGGCAATTATTGGGACGCAAAACGTGAAGTCTGGGTTTCGCCAGATGGCAATTATTGGGACGCAAAACGTGAAGTCTGGGTTTCGCCAGAGTAATGGTGCTATAAGATTAAAATCTTGGCGGCGGAGCGGAACGTTTTTCAATTTTCAGTAATTCTTGCAAAATAGGTTTAATCAGAGTTATATAATTCCAGATTGCAGATTTAGGATATCTTTATAGATTTTTCTTGGTTCCTTTGGTAATTAAATATTCTAAACTGAAAAAAATCAGCAAGCCGAGAAGAAGGGCCACTTCAGCAAATTTTAAATAATGTCTGACATAAGAGAAGGAAGCGCTTGAAAAGTAACCTAGGCCTCCAACTATAATCATCCAAAGCAACGTGGCCAGAATATCGCTTTTTTCTATCTCGCTCCATTTTGTTCTTAGGGTTCCCGCACGGAGGATAATTGCGTGATTGATTCCATAAGTGAATTTTGCAATAAAAATTGTACGAAACGGCTTTTTAATCAAGTGTTCATCAAATGGTTTAGCGAGTTTTTCCGCCCATTGATTAAGCCAAGACGAAGAATTTCTTAATTTTAATCCGGCCGAATACCACAAATTATCTCCGAGAATCATGCCCCAGAGAGCGGTAAGTAGCATGGCGGTCGGATCTATGAGTCCTTGGTGGGCCAGAAAAGAAGCTATAAAAAGCACGGTATCGCCTTCTACCATCATGCCGAGAAAAATTATTATGTATTTCAACGGCTCCCAGTAATTGAGATAAGACAAAAGCACTGATTCCATATATAATGTAATTATTAAGTTTAAAATTAGTATATTATGCCAGCCGATAACAAGCTAGTATTAAAAGTTGCTAATTTAACTGTCAGTTTTGACGAAGATAAAATTATTGAGGACCTCGATTTTGAAGTTAGGGAAGGCGATGTGTTGGCGGTAATCGGTCCAAATGGAGCCGGAAAGACCACCTTATTCAAGGCGCTTCTGGGGATGACCCCGTATCATGGCGATATTAAATGGGAAGATGGAATTAGAATCGGTTATGTGCCGCAAAGAATGGAAATAGAAACCGACGTTCCTTTAACGATCAGGGAGTTTTTGCGCCTTCGGGGAAGCGAAAATTTTTCGGAAGAGAAAGCCCACGACGCAGTAAGATCTGTTTTATTGCCGGAAGAAATTTTAAATTTCGGGCTTGGAGAGATTTCCGTGGGGCAGCGCCAGAGAATTTTAATCGCCTGGGCATTATTGGGGAAGCCGCGGGTATTGCTGTTTGATGAGCCGACTGCGGACATTGACATACGGGGCCAAGAATCAATTTATCAGCTTCTTCATCATCTGCAGGATAAATATAATTTAACCATCATACTTATTTCTCACGATTTAAATGTTGTTTATAAATATGCCGAAAAAGTATTATGCCTTAATCGGCAGAAGATTTGTTTCGGTTCCCCGCAAGATGTATTAAGTCCGGTTCAAATGCAGAAATTGTATGGCGGCGAGCATGCGTTTTACCATCACTTTGGGCATGCCGACGGCCATCAGCATTAATTATCTCTAAATATATGACTGATATTTTACCTCAATTAATCGTTGGAATTTTCATATCGGCCGCTGCAAGCCTGCTCGGCGTGTTTGCAATTTTGAAGAGAATGTCGCTGGTAGGCGATGCTCTTTCTCACGTGGCATTGCCCGGAATTGCCTTGGCTATTTTCTTTAAAGTTAATCCTTTTTTGGGAGCATTGGCATTTTTGTTCTTATCTGCCTTTGGCATTTGGGCATTGGAATACCGTACCAAGCTTTCAGTAGAAACGATTGTGGGGGTATTTTTTACGGCTTCTTTGGCGGTTGGCGCCTTGCTTATTCCGCAGCTGGAACTTTTAGAGGCGCTTTTCGGAGATATTGCCAAGTTAAGTTTTAACGACGTTTTGGTTTCTGTTGGATTATCGGCTATCTTGATCGCGGTTCTTTTAGCGGTTCATAAAAAATTGGCCCTACATATGGTATCTCATGAGTTATCTTCCTCTATCGGCATCCGCTCTAAGCAATTGGAGTTAATTTATTTATTGCTGTTTGCGTTGGGAGTGGCTTTGGGGATTAAATTCATCGGCGCGCTTTTAATGGGTGCTTTGATTATTATTCCGGCGGCAGCGGCTAAAAATGTTTCCAAAAGTTTGAATGAATTTATGTTTTTAAGCGTCCTGTTTGGGGTGTCATCCGCCGTTTTAGGAGTTTATTTATCCAGTTTATACAATCAGGCACCGGGCCCTATTTTTATTTTAGTTGGGACGGGAATATTCATTTTGTCTTTTGTCTGGCGGGCTTTGATTGGGCGGCAAAGGTAAAAATTTTTTATATTTGTTATAATAGATCTATGAATAAGCGACTTGTTATATTAGTAATCTTAGCAGTGGCCTTGGTCGGGATCGGAATTTTTTATTGGTGGTTTTTGGGGAAAAAAGAAGTTAAGCCGGTTGAAAATATTGGCGAGGCCCTTCAGGCTATAACTGAAACTCCGGCTGTTCCCGAAATTGAGATTCAATCCAATCCAGTGCAAGGAAAGCTTCCGGAATTAAATCCAGTGGAAAAAACCAACCCATTTAAATATAGGAATCCATTTTCTCAATAATTATGTTTATCAGCACAAAAAATATATCAATCAGTATTTTAATGATGGGAATTTTAATCTCTTTATTTTTAGTTTGGGATGTCTTAGCGGCTTCGTCGGCAGACATCAAATTTCCGGTTGCGGAATTAAATAACTGCAAGAGCGAAACTGATTGCCGGGCATTTTGCGATAAACCGGAAAATGCCAAACCTTGTTTGAGTTTTGCTAGGAAATATAATCTTCTGCCGGAAGATGAATTGAAGAAAGCAGAAAAATTAGCAGAAGTGAAAAATGGCCCAGGCGGATGCAATTCCCAAAAATCTTGCGAATCTTTTTGTGATGATATTGATAATGTAGATGAGTGTTTGTCATTTGCCGAAAAGAATGGACTGATGGATCAAGGCCAGTTAGAAGAAGCAAAGAAGGTTCAGGGGGCTATCAAGCGAGGCGCTAAGTTGCCGGGGGGATGCGGCGATAAAAAATCTTGTGAGAGTTATTGCGGTAATCCGGACAATGCGGATGAGTGTCTGGCATTTGCAGAGGATGCAGGAATAATTAGCCAAGAAGAATTGGGAGAGGCTAAAAAGATTTTACCGCTTATGAAAAGGGGCGAAACGCCGGGCGCCTGCAAATCTAAGGGGGCTTGCGAGGCTTATTGCGAAGATGAGAGCCACGCCGAAGAATGTGTTTCTTTCGCGGAAAAGGCCGGTTTTATTTCCAAAGAGGAAGCGGAGATAGTCAAAAAAACCGGCGGTCGCGGTCCAGGCGGCTGCCGCGGCCGGGCTTGTAAAGTCTTTTGTGAAGATCCGGCAAACCAAGAAACTTGTTTTGAATTTGCCAAAGAGAACGGCTTGATTAAAGAAGTGGATTTACAAAGGATGCAGCAAGGGCGGGATTTTATTAAGCGTGATTTAGGGAAAGCGCCGCCGGAAATTAAAGAATGCATTGAAGCGGTTCTGGGGCCTGGCGGTTTGGATAAGCTGGAAGCCGGAAAGCCTTTCGGCAGCAGAGATATCGGCGAAAAAATGAAGTCTTGTTTTGAGAAATCTATTCCTCCGGGATTCGGGCAATTTAAAGAGAATGGTGAATTTTCTGGTCCCGGCGGCTGTAAGAGTTTTGAAGAATGTTCTTCTTATTGTCAGTCAGATCCGAAAAATGAACAATGTCAGAAATCCGCGCCGCCAGGTACCGAAACCGGATTTAAGGGTCCGGGCGGCTGTTCGTCCATGGAAGAATGTACTGCCTATTGCCAAGCGAATCCTGAAGAGTGCAAGGGTTTCAAGTCGCCTAGCGGTTTCCCGGGAGTTCCCGGAGGGTATAATATGCCTTATTTTGGTCCAACCGGCAGTCCTTCTGGCGGCGGAAAATGCAGCCGCGGCTGGAATCAAGAAATCAATACTAAAACTAATCGCAGTTATTGCGCCATTACTCAAGAACAATGCGATATTGAGCAACCCGGCACAGTATTATCAGTTGATAATATGGGATATAAAGTTTGTTGGCTGCCGGGAGCGTCTCAGTGGCCAGAAGGTAAACCAATACCGGAAAGTTTTAAAACATCAAGAGGTTCTATGCCAGAAGAATTTAAGCCGCCAGAAGGGATTAAAATCCCTGAGGGCTTTAAGCCACCCGAGAGACTCAAATTACCGGAAGGGTTTAAGCCGTCGGAAGGTTTTACTCCGCCAGCCGGATTCCGAGCTCCTTCGCCGGAGGATTTACAAAAATATCAGCAGCAGATTCCGCCGGAATACCAGCAACAGTATCAGAAATATCAAGAGCAGTATCAGCAGCAATATCAGCAGCCGTAGTAATGAAATCATCCGCCGGTTGGCGGATGATTTATATTTTGTGTCCCCGCCAGGAGTTGAACCCGGACTTCATGGTTCGAAGCCATGCGTGATATCCGTTTCACCACGGGGACATTTTAAGTCCTGACGTTTCAGTCGGGACCCCGATCGTAAGCGTCGGGGCTACGAGGGCTTATATCAACATTATTAAATTTTTAATTTTTCTACAAGTAATTTTTCATTCATTTGACGATGCTGCGGGAGGAAGGATATCATGAGATTATGATATCCGAAGAATTACCAAGGCGGGCTCCTGGGGAGATTGCTAATATTGAGGAGCAGCGCAAACAAACAGAAAAAAAGCTTTTAGAAGAAGGTGCAATTTATGAAACTGCCGGAATGGGCGAGAGGGTGCTGATTTTAACGAAAGAACGGATTGAGCGCATAAGACAAGAAATGGAAAGCGGAGAAAGAGCCCTGGGGCGGGCAAAGGAAATAGAGGATCCCAGCAGGCGCGCCCGGTATTATTCGGAAATCGCCAGAGCTTATAGACGCCCAGAGGCCTTGGATCTTGCTATCCGGTCGGCAGACATGATAGAGGATCCAGTTGACCGTTCCTGGGCTTTAGTACAAATCGCCATCAATGCAATGGAGGCTGGGAATTTTGATGTTGGTCGCCAGGCAAACGAGAAAATAAGTGATCCAGAGCCGCACGCCGCAGTTTTAAAAGCAGAAGTTGAAATAAGAAAAATAAAAGAACAATTTCGAAAAGGCGAACAGCCCAGAACTTTTGAGTCGCCTCATTAATTTTTTTAAATTTAGATTAACTTGCATCGAGGTTTAGTTAAACGGCGGTATTCGGCCCTTCTTTTTTATGTTAATTTTTAGATATGGAAAAATTTCTAAGGAAATGGGTAAAATAAGAGAGATGGAAAAACTGCAAAAGAAAGAAATTTTAGATATTGGCTTGGCATTAGAAAAAGCCAATTTTGAGGCCTATTTAGTCGGCGGGTGCCTGCGCGATCTTTTGATTGGCAAAGAACCGAAGGACTGGGATGTGGCCACAAATGCTAAACCGGAGGAGTTACAGAAGTTATTTCCGGAAAGTGTTTACGAAAACCAGTTCGGCACTGTCGGAGTAAAAACTGGCTCTGAAGACTCTGCTTTAAAAATCGTAGAAATCACAACTTATAGGCTGGAAGGGAAATATACCGATAAACGCCATCCGGACGAAGTCAGATTTGCAAAAACCGTAGAAGAAGATTTATCTCGCAGAGATTTTACTATCAACGCCATGGCGTTGAGATGTGATACTAATATACGAATGCGTGCTAATGATACGAATGAATACGGATTAGTTGATCCGTACGGCGGTAAAAATGATTTAAAAAATAAAATAATCCGGGCAGTCGGCAATCCGGAAGAAAGATTCCAAGAGGATGCCTTAAGAATGATGAGGGCGGTGCGTTTTATGGCTCAGCTTGGTTTTACGATTGAAGCAGAAACCGGAGAGGCAATTAAAAAGCACTCCGGTTTGCTGGAATTTATTTCTAAAGAAAGAGTCAGGGATGAATTGTCTAAATTATTAATGACCGAGAACGCCGCAGACGGAATCCGGAAAATGCAGGAGTTAGGCTTACTAAAGCAAGCCCTTCCGGAATTAACCGAAGGCGTTGAGATGGGACAAAACAAGCATCATATTTATAGCGTTTTTGAACATAATGTCCGGTCACTGGATTATGCGATTAAGCAGAATTTTCCATTACATCTCAGATTAGCTTCACTTTTGCATGATGTCGGAAAGCCTCGCGCAAAGCGCGGAGATGGACCAGACTCCACTTTTTACGGCCATCAGGTAGTTGGAGAGAAAATGGCCTTAGAAATTTTAGACCGATTGCATTTTTCCCGCGAGGATGTTGAAAAAATTGCTTTATTAGTCCGGGAACATATGTTTGTTTATGATCCGGAAACGTTTACCGATGCCGGTGCGAGGCGCTTGCTTCGCAGGGTTGGGAAAGAAAATATTGATGATCTATTCAAATTGCGGGAAGCAGACCGGATCGGGTCTGGCGTGCCTAAAGCGCAACCATATCGTCTGCGCCATTTGAAATTCCGAGTTGAAAAAGTCAGCCAAGACCCAATCAGCGCAAAAATGCTGAAAGTGAATGGCGCGGACGTGATGCGGGAAGCTAATATTCAGCCTGGACCTAAAATCGGTTTTGTTTTGTCTATTCTTTTAGAAGAGGTATTAGATGACCCAATTTTAAATGAAAAGGAAAAATTAATTGAGCGAATCAAAGCTTTGGGACAGATGGAAGAAAAGCAGCTTGCAGAAATGGCTAAGTTTGCCAAAAAATCCGCCGACGAAGCGCAGGGGAGAATTGAGGAAGAGATTAAGAAAAAGTATTTTATTTAATGAATTTGAGTATGCAATTTCAGTACACTCATTTGACATGGTTTAAAATCTAATTTAACCTCTTATTAGATTATTTTTTGAAAATTAAATAAGACAATGAAAAAAGTTTGGGCTGGCATTGCTGTATTAGTTATAGCATTTCTTGTTGGAATGAAACTTGGAGCAATGGCTCAATATAATTTTCTTTCTTCTAGACATTTTAGTTCAAAAGTTGAATCTAATGTTGTTCTGTATCCACTTCAATCGCAAGAGAGCGTAGGGCCATTTTTATATTTTGAAATAAAATGGCCGGAGGAAATAAATAAACAGGCACAAAAACGAGGTATACGAGGGGACTATTTGGGGAAAGGAATTTTTTTAGCATTCGTAAGAAAAAAGTCATTAATTTTTGAAGATATAGGAGAGCCGACGATTTTCATCGCCGGCTACGGGGTTAAAGGCGCCTTATTTTTCAAGGTATTATGCAGTTATTCCGATCTGGAAAAATTAATTCATAAGAAATATCCCGAAGGAACAACGGTTGTGTGGCCCGATGTTAATAAAAATATTTTCGATCCCTTAATTGAAAAGTCCGCCAGAGAATTTATAGATGAAATGGAAAAATTTCCTAGAAAAAAAAGAAGTGTTTTTGAGTAAAAATTTATCCCCTAAAGATTTTAGGGGATTTTTATTTCGGCACAACTTTTTGGTAGCTTTCTAAAATGTTTAGTGCGGTAAATAGAATTTCCAAGAAGATGAGGGTTTGGCCAATGGTTAATAAGTAGGTATTGGCGGTAATAAGAAAAAGCAATAGCAGTAAATATCCCACGGTCCAGCAAAAAAATTGAAGCCGGCCGATAACTGATGCTTGCAAGTTATCTAAAGAAAAATGACTGACTAATTCTTCCGCTTCTTCGCTGGGCAGCCCCCTAAGATAACGAATTAAGAAATCCTTAAGCGTGATCCAAATTAGCACCAGTTGCAGCCCCCAAATTATTAAGATAGTTTCCAAGTCTAAAAGATTATATTTGTATATCAAATAAGATCCCCAAATCATAAGCGCTCCATCTCGTATATGATCCAGCCAAGTGCCGAGGACGGTTACGTTGTTATTATTTCTGGCAGTTGGGCCGTCAATGGCGTCGCTAATGCCCGCGAGGATTAGGATTAGTAATTGCCATTGAAAATTAATTTGCTGGAGATACATCCAGACTGCCATGCCGATTAAAATAAATCCGAGATAAGTTATCTGGTTGGCGGTAACTCCGATTCTGTAAAAAAGTTTAGTCAGCGGCTGTAAAGCCCAGTCGCGCCAGTTTTTTTCCAGCGCAGTCAAAAAATCATCTTTTCTTTTGATGATCAATTTCTTGATTTTCCGGCGTTCTTCTTGCCCCCTTTCTTTAATTTTCTGAATAGTTTTTTTCAGGGGTTGTTGTTTTTTCATATTTACCTTTATTATAGTATAAATGAGTTTATCGGACTGTAGTATACCGGCAGTATGCACGCTTGTCCCGTTAGAAGTTTTACCGGGCTGTAGTATATCGGTAGTATACGCGCTTCGGGTGCGCGAGGGCTGGGTTCGATTCCCAGCAGCCCGACATATCAACTTCTAACAGGACTTCGGGTGTGTGAGGTAGGACCTTATTTTAATATTAATCTCTGCCGCGACGCTGCCTATTTTATTATTAGCGCAAGGCGCGAGGAGGAAATCGTAGCTATAGCTACCTTTCCGACGAGTAACGAAGTGATGTAATAAAATGGGCGCGTCCCAAAGGGTTGTTGCCAAAATGAAATATCTCTTCGTTATTCCTCCTCGTTGTGGTATAAACCACCAGCTCGTCGGAATGCCTTGATCTATTTCATTTTGGCTAACAACGCGGCGAGAGCTATTATTAAAATAAGGTCCAAGGGTTCGATTCCCAGCAGTCCGACGAGTATTGTTATTAAAAACCTCAAGTAATTGAGGTTTTTATATTGCTTCTTTTTTTGTAAAACTAGCTTTTTTTATTATCTTTTCCCAGAATGCCTCAGCAACATTTTGATGGCCTCGGACGATCATTAATGAAGTATCCGAGTGCTTGGCAAGTAATTCAGGAATATTGCCAAAACGGATTTCTCCGAGTAGTTTCGGTCTGGAGGCGGTGATGAGAACCATGCTTGCTTCTTTGGTTTTGGCTTCGTCGATTATAGCGGTAGTGATTGATTTCGCTTTAAAGAATTCAACTTCATCAAAATCTTTTCTTTTAAGCTGAAGCGGTTTGAGTAATATTTGCGGATCTGGCTTTAGATAAAACGGCGTGTCCCAATTTAAAATACTTAAAAGCTCGGTTTTCGGCTTATAGTAATTCTTAAAAGCAGTAAAAATTTCGCCAATTAAGGAAAGATATGGATTGTCTCCGGCTGGATGAGCCGCCAGTATTAAAGAAGTAATGGGTTTTGGATTTTTAATAACAATCAGATCACATTTTGATTCGCGTAAGATACGATCGATTTTACTTCCAAAAATTGTACCTTTAGTTTTCGTGTACCCTTCCCAGTTAAGTAAAAGGAGATCACAATCTTCCATTTTAATTACATCTAAAATACTTTGGACTATGTCGCGGCCTACTAGAAGCAGGCTATGCAGGTTGACATCTTTCACGTCGGGCATTTTGGCATTCCATTCATTCACCCAATTTTTTAAATTTTCAAAGATTTGGCGGTCATGGGCCATGGTGGCTCCATCTAACAGCATAAGCGGTTGCGGTACTTGATGAATTTTGACTGCGATGATTTCCCCGCTGAATTCGCTGGCTAAGGTGAAGGCTGCTTCCGAAAGATTGCGTAGTTCTTCGCTGGTGGTTTCTGGAGCAATGGGCATGAGAATTCTTTTTCCGGTTTTCGGGCCGACCCGGACCGCTTCTTCATATACGATTTCTTTTTCAAATTGTTCCCGGCTTTGAGTTGCGGCATAACTTAAATAATTCACTAATCCTAAAAGCGTCCAGATAACTGTTACTACCCAGGCATTCAGGTTAACTTTTAGCATTGTGATAGCCAGCAGGGCATAGAGAATAATCGCCAATACCGGGGTGAGCGGGAAAAAAGGGATTTTATAATTCCATTTGATATCTGGGAATTTAAAGTGAATTTGAGTGCCCGCAATGTTCAGCTGTAAAAATAAAAGCACGAAAAGTAAGCTGGCTGCGCTGGCTACATCAAAAAGCGGGAGGGTAAGTACCATGGCGGTGATTAGAATTACCGATACGATTACCGCTAAATGCGGAGTCAAGTTTTTATTATGAATTTGGGCAAAGTGGGTCCAGATATTTTTATCTCTGGCGAGGGCAAAGGCGACGTGGCTAGAAGAATAAATGGTGGCATTCAGCGCTGCAAGGTTTGCCAGTAATCCGCCGATAATCATTATTATTCCGCCAAGCGGCATAAAATTATGGGCCGCTTCAACGATGGCGCCTTCTCCAAAAGAACCAAGCAATTCCCACACCGGCTTGTCTGTGGCGGGAGTGGCCCCAATGATTACTAAGCTTATTAAAACGTAGATAACAGATACGACGGCCCAAGAAGTTATTAATCCCACTTTTAAGTCGTGGGTTGGATTCTTAGTTTCTTCGCCGGCTTGGACCTGTATTTCCGATCCCTCAAAGGCAATGTAGAAAAAGCTGGCAGCGGCCACTATTCCTAATAATCCCGATGGCAAGAGCGGGGTGAAATTCGCTAATGGGATGGGGGCAGTAAGTACCCGATAAATGCCAGAAATAATAAAGAGTGCCAGGATGCCGAGTAGGCCGCTGGTAATGTAGTTGCCTGCTTGGCCAGTGGTTTGAGTGCCCCGCCAATTAATATATCCAAAAATTAAAACAACCAAAGCAGCAATAAGTTTTTCGTTGGATATTCCGTCTAGACTAAGATTTAAATTGAAGCCGGCGATTTTAAAAAGCTGGTGAGCATAAAATCCGAAGCTTAAAGCATACACGCCGCAGGCGGCCGCGTGCGCAAACCAGCTAAGCCAACCCGCTAAAAATCCCTGGAAATTTCCAAGTCCCTTTCTTACCCATAAATAACCGCCGCCGGCTTCTGGAAAAGTAGTGCCGAGGGCGAGATACATTTGCAGGTTTAAAAAGGCTATTCCAGCTCCCAGAATCATGGCTAAGAATAACCCCGGACCAGCCAATCCTGCTGCCGGGCCCAGTAAAGTAAAAATGCCGCCTCCCAAGAGGGAGCCGATGCCCAATAAAATAATAGACCCAGGACCAAGGGTTCGGGCTAAAGTAACGTTAGTGTGGCCAATCTCTGTTATTTCTGCCATACAATACCTATTATATAATATATAAATAATATATGCGTTTATACCGCTTTTTCATTGATTCAAAAGCCGTGAGCGGTAATAGGATTATAGTTACCGACAAAGAAGTTATAAGTCAAATGAAAAAAGTACTCCGTTTAAAAACCGGGGATGATTTGATTTTGTTGGATAACAGCGGGAAGGAATATAAAACCAAAATTCAGGAATTGGGCCAGAATCTGATGCGCGGAGAAATTTTGGAAACAAGCGAAAATAAAAATGAGCCGGAGTTGAAAGTTACTTTGTATCAGGCGCTTTGCAAAAAAGATAAGTTTGAATGGATTTTACAAAAAGGAACGGAGGTAGGTATTTTGGAATTTGTTCCGGTGATTACGGAGCGAACCGAAAAATTAGGATTAAATTTTGAACGAGCGGAAAAAATTTTAAAAGAAGCAGCCGAGCAATCAGAAAGAGGAATGATTCCGAAACTTTCAGAGGCGCAAAATTTTGAAGATGTTATTAAAAATTTAACCGGAGAAAAAATTTTGTTGGATAAATCGGGCATATCTATTAAAAACTACACACTAACCCCTAAACCCTATACCCTAAATGTGCTTGTTGGTCCCGAAGGCGGTTGGACCGAGCAAGAGTTGAAAGTCGCAAAAGAAAATGGCGTAAAGATTGTTTCTCTAGGTTCGCGGGTATTGCGCACGGAAACTGCCGGAATGGTTGCGGTCGCGATTTTATTGAATAGGTAGCATCCGGGTTATAATAGGTATATATGGCCCATAAAATCACCTCATTTATTATAGTAGAAGCAAATCGAGTTAAGCGCGGCAAGGAGCTGCCCCCGGGTCCGCCGGCGAAAAGCGCCCCGCATTATTTTGAGAAATCTGTTCCGGCTCAGCATATTCTGGGCCAGGAAAAGATTAAGGTTGATGGGGTGGAGATTGTATTGGCGGCCAAAACTTATCATCCGGATGCTATCTTAGTGGAAGGGACTTTTGAAGTTGAAAATATTTTTGAAAACGATGGCTTGATTGAATTAAAAGATAAAGTTCACGAAGCTTGTTATGAATTTGCCAAAAAGAATGGCGGCAAAGATGAGCCGGCAGAAGAATACGCGGTTTATCAGATTTCCGGCTATAAAGGAGACCCGGAATTATTTTTAAAAGGCCATGCTGCAAAAATTGCCGGACTTTTAAAATCCGAAAAATTGGAATTGGATGAAAAAGAAGTAGAACACACCTTAGCTTCTCAGTTTAAATATGCGAAAGATGATTTAATTATTGTGGATTGGGATGGAGCATTTGTTTTTGATCCGGAGGGTGAATTTGAAGAAACTATAGAGCTTTTTGAATTAGCAAATTATCAACTCTTGAGATACAGAATTTTAGATGAAGATTTAGACGAGCGCATGAGGCAGATGTCAAAGTTGATTCAGGCCGAGGATAAGCGAAGAAAGTGGCTATGGCCGTCAAGAGAGGTTACGCAAGAATTTCGGGAAGTTATAAGAGTACGATCTCAATCCGTTACCCAATTTGAGGGGCTGGAAAGAGAAATTAAACTGATCGGCGACTGGTATTTGGCCCGGCTTTATGATTTACTTTCTAAAAAATTCCGATTGGAAGATTGGCGAGAAAGAATCAAAGAAAAATTGGATTCTTTGGAAGACGTTTATTCTATTGCTTCCGAGAATCTTGGAATGTCCCGGATGCAGAGATTGGAACTCATCCAGATCTGGGGATTTTTCATATTGCAAATTGGTTGGTTGGTGCTGATTATACTAGAATTTTTTTATTTTACTAGATAATTTAGAATCTAATTTTAGATTGGGCCCATAGTAAAGTGGTATTACGCGGCATTCGCATTGCCGAGGCGCGAGTTCGATTCTCGCTGGGTCCACAATTATCCACAACCGATTTTCTCCACAAAAACATCTAATTTGCTATACTTAATATTAGGTTGCCGACGGGCAGCCTTTAAATTACGTAATTTAAAGGTCGAATACTTAATTCAGTATTATTTAAAATATGTTAGTTCAAACTTGGACTGATGTGGTAGTAAGTTCATTACAAAGTCTTTGGCTGGAGGTATTATCCTGGTTGCCAAATTTAATTGGCGCCGCAGTAGTATTTGTAGTCGGTTTGGTCGTTGCGGCCGGACTCGGCTCTTTAGTTGAAAAAGTGGTTGCCGCATTAAAATTGGATAATCTCCTAAGGAGATTGGGCTTAGAAGAATATACCAAGAGAGCTGGTATGGAATTAAACTCCGGCCATTTTCTCGGTCAGGTGGTATATTGGTTTTTGGCCTTAGCCTTCTTGCTGGCCGCTTCTGATATATTAGGCTTCTTTGCTCTTTCTAATTTCTTGCGTGATGTGCTTTTGTATTTGCCTAACGTGGCTATTGCGGTCTTGATCATGGCCGCGGCAGCAGTAGTGGCGAATTTAGTCAGGCACTTGGCTCAGGCTTCAGTAATGAGCGCGAAACTCCATGCGGCAAAATTCCTGGGAGCCGTCGCGTGGTGGTCAGTAATGGTATTTGGTGGGCTGGCAGCCTTATCCCAATTAGGCATAGCGGTAGCCATCATTAACACTGTTATTACCGGTTTAATTGCCATGATGGCATTAGCCGGCGGACTTGCGTTCGGACTGGGCGGTAAAGATTATGCCGCGCATCTTATGCAAAAATTGCAGGACACGATGGAGGGAAGATAAATTTAGAATCTAGAATTTAGCAGAAAATCTTCAGTGTGAGGCTGAAGATTTTTTGTTTGCAATATTGGGATTTTTGAATTAATATCCAGCATAGAATCATTGAAATGGATCTTTGATGGCGATTAACAGGCGGAATCTTAGGGAGCCGGGCGGCATTCGCTGGAAGATTCTGCAAAGCTGGATTGAAAATGGACATGAAGTTGCTTGGATGGAATACAGGGGGATCAACGTCAGAGACGAGCCGTTTTTCGGAGAACAGCTCCATTGCGAATGTTACTTTGATTATCAAAGGAAAAGGATGAAATGCGGCGATGGAAAATGGCGGGTGGGCACGGTGCGTTCTTCTGACAAAGATGAGTATCGCTGTCCGGCGATTAAAAAAGTCAGAGAAAGCTTGATTAAGAAGGCTGCTGAAGCGAATAAAGAACGCTGGCAGAATCTGGGCTGGAAGAATGCGATTCTGGATATTTTTAAAAGAGTCAGTAGCGGCGAGAATTTATGGCAGCATCATGAAAAGATAATTTATGTGCAGGAAGTTGCAAAACTGCTCCAAATTCCGGATACGGATGTGTGGCGATATTGTGACGAGCTTTTCGCGGAGGAAAAATTAGATTTAAACGGCGCGATTCTGATGGATTATGTTTCACGGTTCCGTTTTCCGAAAGAGGTCCAGCAACTATTCGGATATATGATAGAAGAGCCGCTTGGATGGCCGAATGGTGAAGCCGGAGACGGATTTTTAGAAATTATCGAGGAAGCTATCCATAAACGTACCGATTATAAGCATGGGAAACGAGCTTTCGGAGAAGAGAATTATCCCAATGTTGCTACTCATATTTTAGAAATGTTTGCTCTTCGCTGGCTCCGCTTTGTTCTTGCACGTGTAAAAGAAAATCCCGAATTACTAAAGGGAAAATATCCCGAAGTTGATCTTGACGCCACGTTGAAATCTTTAGAAAAATTACTGGAGGAATTTCGCAAGTTAAAGCAGGCGACAGACCCTTGACAGAATTTTTCTGGCGAGTATAATAGTTAGTACAACTAATGGTTACTATATTACATACTCAAACCAGCGCGGCCTTATAAATCGTTAACTTTTTGTCATAGAAAAGCTGCGCCTCGCGCAGCTTTTTAAATACTCTGTCGATTTTTCCCATATCTTTCTATGATCGACCATAGGAAGATATGGGAGAGATTGAAGACGTGATTGAAGTTCCTGAATTTTGAAAATGTTTTCTGCGAAAGCGGAAAAACTATATAAGTAAAATTTAAGCAATGTATTATATTCGCATTTTCCAATACATTGCGAGATTCTGCATGGGGTGTAGAATCGGCGATCTAGTTAGATCGTTGAGTAGAAGATGAATGAATACTGACTTAAGAGGTCAGAACCGCACTCGCAAGAGTGCAATAAGGGCGTATGGTGGATGCCTTGGCATCAAATGGCGATGAAGGACGTGGTGTGGCTGCGATAAGCTTCGGGGAGGTGCTTAGCAACCTTTGATCCGGAGATTTCCTAATGGGGAAACCTAATTGCGTAAACCGCAATTGCTCTGGCGCAAGTCGGAGAGCGTATCCGCTGAAGTGAAACATCTCAGTAAGCGGAAGAAAGCAAAAAAATGTCTGCGTAAGCAGACGGATTCCCTGAGTAGCGGCGAGCGAAAAGGGAGGAGTCCAAACTTAGAGTGGTGGCGTTGAAAACTGGATGTCAGGAGTCGGGATTAAACCCGACTGCTAGTTCAGATCTTTCGGCGTTTTCTGTTTTAGGGGTTAGAGGATAGAAACTTTTAACTTTAAAATTGGACTGTCAATAGTGGCAGGTCAATTTTATTGTTAAAGGAAAGTTACAAAATTGTTGGTTAGTTGAAGCTGCTGGAAAGCAGCGCCAAAGAGAGTGATAGCCTCGTAAGCAAAAACTGACAATCTTTCTTGTTTCTAGTGGTATAAAATCCACGGATAACTTTATGGTTATCTATCCTGAGTACTTCGAGGCCAATAAACCTCGGAGGAAGGAACCAGTACTATTCTGGTAAGGCTAAATACATTTGATGACCGATAGTGAACTAGTACCGTGAGGGAAAGGTGAAAAGCAGCCCGATAAGGGCGGTGAAATAGTACCTGAAACCATATGCCTACAAGGACTCGAAGCCTAAAGCTGATTCGCAAGAATGAGCATGGGTGACGTGGTGCCGAGTGAAGAATGAGCCAACGACTTTACATAAGCGGCTTGGTTAATCCACCGGAGGCGGAGGAGCCGTAGGGAGACCGAGGGTTAAAAGCGCGATGCCTAGCAAGAGGCAGAGTCGTTTATGTAAGACCCGAAGCCAAGCGAGCTTGTCCTGAGCAGGGTGAACTTTGGGTAAAACCAGAGGAAGGCCCGAACTAGTGGGTTGTGCAAAACCCTTGGATGACTTGGGATAAGAAGTGAAAAGCTAATCGAGCTTGGTAATAGCTGGTTCTCTCCGAAACAGTTTCCGGACTGGCGGCTAACAAAAACTTTTTAGGGGTAGAGCACTGGATGGTCTGTACAGGGCGCAAGCCCGGCAGACCAATCAAACTCCGAATACTAGTAAAAGGTAGTAGTAAACCATTGACAGATAGGAGGTTGGCTTAGAGGCAGCCATCCTTTAAAGAGTGCGTAACAGCTCACTATTCGATGGTTTATTGCGCCAAAAATGTACCGGGGCTAAGTAAGATACCGAAGACACGGGCTCGGCGTAAGCCGAGCGGTAGGAGAGCGTTCCAAACTGCGTTGAAGGCGGATCCGTGAGGACTGCTGGAGTGTTTGGAAGTGCAAATGTTGGTATGAGTAACCCCAAATTGGGTGAGAAACCCAATCCCCGCAAATCCAAGGTTTCCGTGGCAATGGCAATCAACCACGGGTTAGGCGATCCTAAGGCAATGGTGAAAACCGCAGCTAATGGGTAGCCGGTTAATATTCCGGCCCGCCTGGCGTATTCGATGGAGTAACGAAGGAAATAAAATCTAGCGCCTTAATGGTTTGGCGTCATTTGTGCGAAGCATGGTTTCACTGGCAAATCCGTGAAACTGCCTTTAATGGCAACTTGCGCGCATCGAAGTAAGGCAAAGTTTTTACTTTGCTAATTAGATTGAAGAGCCTTCCGAGAAAAACTTCTAAGATTAGTACGTTAGGCATCGTACCGTAAACCGACACTGGTGGATGAGGCGAGTAGCCTCAGGGGAACGAGTGAGTCTTCGTTAAGGAACTCGGCAAAAAAGCGGCCGTAAGTTCGCAATAAGGCCTGCCCTTCGCAAGAAGGGCTGCAACAAAAGTATCTCTGGCGACTGTTTAACAAAAACACAGCTCCCTGCTAACTCGTAAGAGGATGTATAGGGGGTGACGCCTGACCGATGCGAGAAGGTTAACGGTGGGGATGGATGTAGTTTACTCTGTATCTGTTCACTGCCCGAAGCCCTCGTCAATGTCAGCGATAACTATAATCGTTCTAAGGTAGCGCAATTCCTTTTCAGGTAAGTTCTGAAGCGCACGAAAGGCGTAACGATCGGAGAACTGTCTCAACGAAGAGCTCGGTGAAAATGCGATTCCCGTGAAGACGCGGGATACCTGCAGCGGGACGAAAAGACCCCAGGAGCTTTACTGTATTTTGGTATTGGCTTTAAGGTTTGGATGCGTAGCGTAGTGGTGAGGATTTGAAGCTTCGCTTTCGGGCGAGGCGGATCCGACGATGAAACAACCATCTTTCAAATTTTAAATTCTAACCTGATCGGCAAAAACGGTCGGAGACAGTGCCTGAAGGGCAGTTTTAATGGGGCATTACCCTCCTAAAGAGTAATGGAGGGGTTTATTAAGGTCGGCTTAGCCCGGATGGAAATCGGGCTGGACGCGTAAAGGCACAAGCCGGCTTAACTGCAAGACTTACAAGTCGAGCAGGTGCGAAAGCAGAACTTAGTGACCCGACAATTCTTAGTAGAAAGGTTGGAGACATCGGACAAAAGTTACCCTGGGGATAACAGGCTAGTGTCATCCGAGAGTTCCTATCGACGATGACGCTCGGCACCTCGATGTCGGCTCGCCCTAGCGCGGGGCTGGAGAAGGTCCCAAGCGTATGGCTGTTCGCCATTTAAAAGGGCACGTGAGCTGGGTTCAAACCGTCGTGAGACAGGTTGGTCTCTACCTGCTGTAGGCGTTGATCCGAAAAGGATCTATAAACACTTGAGGGCAGTCGATCCTAGTAGAGCGCATTGCGCTCATTGCTACTTCACGAAGTAATTCGTGATGACAATTCGGCTAATAACGGTGGAAGCTTTAGTTTGCAAAAATTTTTCGGTCAAAAATTTTTGGTTAAACGAATTAAAGTTAATATCGTGGGAAGTCGCCAAGTCAGACTTGGTTGACCCCGTAACGACTTGATTCCACTAAAGTTTAGTGGGACGGAATAAAAAGTATGAAGTTTACTTTTTATTAATACGCCGACCCCCGCAAAACGGGGTGAAGATATAGTCTGCGCACATAGTGATATGTGATAACGCGACGAGAGGACCGGATTGAACGAGCCTCTGGTCTACCAGCTTTGTTACCAAATGAAGCGCTGGGTAGCTATTGCTCGGAAAGGATAAGTGCTGAAAGCATCTAAGCACGAAGCCTCGCCCAAGATTAGGTGTTAGGATCGTAGTAGACTACTACGTTGATAGGCTCTAGGTGTAAGGCCAGTAATGGTTTTAGCCGAGGAGTACTAATAATCCGACCTGACCTCTTAAGTTAGTATTCATTCTTAATTACATTTTTTTAAAATCCGTGTATTATTTTGTCTCCTAGTGATTTAGCTATAGGTGTCCCACCCGATCCCATTCCGAACTCGGAAGTGAAAGCCTATATCTCCGATGATATTACCGACTTCGAGTTGGCGAGAAAGTAGGATTTGCTAGGGGTCAAAATAATACGCGGATTTTTTGTTTTTAGACATTGCGTTTATAATAAGATTAATCATGCGTTTAATGAAACATATTTTTTACGGCGGTCTTTACCTGTTAATTCTAGGCCTAGTTATCTGGGTTATTTATTTTTTGATTCCAAAGCCCGCTCCAACCTGTTTTGATAATCAGCAAAATCAGGATGAAACCGGCGTAGATTGCGGCGGGGCTTCTTGCATATCCTGCGAGGAGAAAAATATTCAAGATTTATCCGTTGGCGAGGCGAAGTTATTTACTGCTGACCGGCTTTTTTCCGCTATTGCCGAAGTTAGGAATCTTAATACCGCTTTTGCCGCTAAAAGTTTTGACTATGAATTTGATTTTTATGATTCAGCCGATAAGATTTTAAAAACCGTTAAAAACAATTCTTTTATTTCTGGCGGCGGGTCAAAAGACATCATTGAAGCCGGGGTAAGAATTACTGCCGGGATTCCTAAGCGAGCGGAAATAAAAATTGATAATACTAGCGTTGTCTGGGTGAGAGCAGAAAATTTATCCGCTCCGCCATATAATTTGGAAGGCGTTGTGGTAACTGCAGAGGATAATCAAATTGTGGTCAGCGGAAATATAACTAACCCGAATAATTTTCTTCTATCCAAAGTTATTATCAACTCTTTTTTAATTGATCGGCTGGGGGACAAGATTGGCGCTTCAAAAACCGAATTCCGAGACGTCGGTCCTTTCCGGGTGCAGAGTTTCAAGATTTTTATTCCGGCTGACGAGGAATTATTGGGTTTGGTGGATATGGAAGAAACCACTAAAGGGGTTTTTGTAGAAGTATTCAAATAAGGTCTTTAATTGATATAGATGATTTATGCGCATCAAAAGTCTTGATTGGCTTTTAAACTTTGAAACCCTTTTTTTATTTGCCGCTGGAATTTTGTCGCTTTCAAGTACCGCTTCCTCTTTGGCTTGGTTTCAGCTACTTTGGGGAGTTATCGGGTTAGGGATTGTAATTCTATTGGCTAACTTTGACTGGCGGCCCTTTGTCACTTATCGCTGGTTTATTTTTGGCATATATACGGTTGCTATCCTGCTTTTGCTTATTACTTATTTTGCCGCAGTTCCGGTAAGGGGAGTACGTGCTTGGCTGTCCTTCGGGTTGTTTCAGTTTCAAACTTCTGAATTAGCCAAGCTTTCCTTGATCCTGCTGTATTCGTATTTCTTTGCAAAACAGCATATCGGCATTGCGCATTTGAGTACCGTAGGAGTATCGCTGATATATTTCTTAATACCAGCGGGATTGATAATGGCCCAGCCGGATATGGGCACAGCTCTAATTCTTTTCGGCATTTGGTTCGGCTATTTATTAGTCAGTGGTCTTCGTTGGAAACATATTTTTTTGGCGGCTGCTTTATTCGCGATAACTTTAGTATTTTTATGGACTAGTTTTCTGAAACCGTACCAGAAGGAACGGATTATCGGCCTTTTTAATCCCGAGCGCGATCCGTTGGGGGTTAATTACAGCGTTATTCAAGCTAAGATTGCCGTTGGCTCAGCTGGTTTTTGGGGCAAGGGATTCGGACAAGGAACGCAGTCTCAGCTGGGATTTTTGCCGGAGTCGCAGACTGATTTCATCTTCGCGGCATTTATTGAAGAGTGGGGCGCAATTGGCGGAATTGCCATTACGGCGGCTTTCTTGTTCTTGTTATTCAGAATTATGAAAATAGGATTGAATGCAGACAGCAATTTTGCTAAACTACTTTGCTTAGGCGTCTCTATGTTGTGGTTATTGCATTTTTCTTTAAATGTCGGTTCTAATTTGGGTCTGTTGCCAGTGATTGGCGTCCCCTTCCCCTTTTTAAGTTATGGCGGATCTAATTTACTGATCAATGCATTGTTGGTCGGAATGATACAGAGTATTGTTGTTCATCGTAGATTTTAGAATATACATGTCAAAATTATTTTTCATATTTTGGTCTTTGATCAGCCTGAATATTGCGCTGTTTTTTTTCTTACTCAGTCCGGCTAGCAGTAATTCGCAACATAGATCGGTGGAAATAAGAGGAGGAACTGGTTTTTGGGACATATCTCGGTCTTTGTATGAAAAAGGCATAATCCGTTCCCCGCGCGCATTTGTGATTTACGGTATTATTTCCGGTTCGGCGCATCAGTTAAAGCCGGGAAATTATTCTTTAAGTAGCGGTTCTACCACGCCCAGTATTATAAGGGCATTGGTGGTCGGTCCGGAAATCGACAAGCAAATAATTTTTCCTGAAGGCATAACCCTGAAAGATGTTGATGAGGCTTTGAGCCAAGATAAATTTTTGTCACCAGGTTCTTTAGCCCGTCATTCTTTTAAGGAATTGACGACAGAATACGAATTTCTTAAAGATGCAAATAGTTTAGAGGGGTTTTTATTCCCGGATACTTACCGTTTTTTTATTGGGGGTGAAACCAGGGAAATCGTTGAAAAAATTTTAGATAATTTTAAGAAAAAAGCCTGGCCGGTTTTTCAGGGGTGCAAAGTAAAAAGCGTAAAGTGCAGAGAGTTTAGTTTATCGGAAATACTGATAATCGCGTCTTTGCTTGAAAAAGAAGCGCCCGAATTTAAAGACCGGCAAATTATTGCCGGAATTATATATAAGAGATTGAAACTAGGAATACCACTTCAGGTGGATGCGACTATCACTTACGCAAAATGCGGCGGAGCATTTTTAACTTGTCAGGACCCGAAGGTTTATAGGAAAGATTTAGAATTTCAGTCAAAGTATAACACCTACTTATATTATGGACTTCCGCCCGGACCGATCGGGAACCCCGGGCTGGAGGCGGTTAGGGCGGCGATTGACCCAATCGTTTCGGAATATTTATACTATCTTTCTGACCCAAAGACCAAGAAGACGATTTTTAGTAAAGATTTAGATGAACATAATTATAATAGGGCAAAGTATTTAGGCGCTTAGTCATTCAGTAGATCGCTAATATCAATTATCAAGAAGTGGAAACATGAATTTGCATATTTTCACTTCATATGCTAAAGTGAAAATATAAAAATATATACTTTCATATATGGAACAATCATTTAAGGCGGGTGCGTATAAACAACAGTTGGAATACAAGAGCTTCAGCCCATCTGCAATCAACAAGCCTTTTAAGTGGCAAGATGCCAAGATTAATTTACTTTTAAGCGAAGCAATGCGGCTTTTGGGCGAACTGAATGCTTATTCGACGCTTGTGCCGGATGTCGACTATTTCATTAAAATGCACATAGCAAAAGAAGCAACGACTTCCAGCCGCATTGAAGGAACTAAAACGGGAATTGACGAGGTGCTTCTGCGGAGAGAGGACGTAAATCCGGAAAGACGCGATGATTGGAAAGAGGTGCAAAATTATATTGCGGCTATAAATCATGCAATCAAAGAACTTCAGAGCTTGCCCCTCTCGATGCGTTTATTAAGGGGTGCGCATAAAATGTTGCTTACAAGTGTCCGTGGCGAATATAAAACTCCGGGAGAAATACGGGTAAGCCAGAATTGGATTGGCGGTTCAAGTTTGAAAGACGCGTTCTTCATCCCGCCGCATCCAAGCGAAGTGTCAGAGCTGCTTTCCGATCTTGAAAAGTTCTGGCACAATAAAATACTTGATATTCCGCTTTTGATTAAGATGGCGATGAGTCATTATCAATTTGAAACTATCCACCCATTTCTTGACGGCAATGGTAGGGTTGGACGCTTACTTATCACCCTGCAACTGGTGGAAGCAGGCGTGCTTCAAAAACCGACTTTATATCTTTCAGATTTCTTTGAAAGAAATAAGGGGGCATATTACGATTCGCTTATGGTGGTTCGAGCTTCGGACAATATCGAACAATGGATCAAGTTCTTCTTATCGGGCGTCATTGAAACGGCAACAAAAGGAAAAGAAACATTTGAAAAAATTATCATTCTCCGACAGCGTTACGAAAGAAAAATTGTTGCTATGGGGCGTCGCGCCGAATTGGGTCAGCAATTATTGCTCAGGCTCTTTTCCCAGCCGATTATGAATATAAACCAGATTGCCGAAAAACTCGGAGTTGCATTCGTAACGGCAACTCGTCTCGTAAATGAGTTTGAGCAGAAAGGGGTGCTAAAAGAAAAAACCGGCTTCTCGCGCAACCGGTCTTTTGAGTTGCACGAATATGTAGATTTATTCGGAAAATAAAGGAAGTGATTGTAGGGTACCAAGTTACTGAGGCATCGTGGCGAACTTGACAAAATAGCTTTAAGTGTGCTTTACTATATTTAGTACATCGTTGCTTAATAGCACGATGATCTAACATAAAGGAGGATGATGACGATGAAAACATCGATCACATCCGGACAGGAGAAGCAGTACAAGCGGTTCGTTGAGGACGCTGCCGAGAAAGCGCGTAAGGAAGCCGGTCTCGACAAGGACGGGCTCCAGCAACTTATTGGCAAAGGCGGCGAGTTCCAAGCCGACATCGTGGCTTCTATCAAGAAGCTTTCGGCAAAGCTCCAGAGCGAACCTGAAAAAGTCCGGCAGTTCCAGGTGGAGCATCTCCTGGCGCGGGGCTATGCCTTCGACGAGAAGGATATTTCGCTCCCGGATGAGGCCAAGCTGAAGCTTGGCCTGGCGCTCCTGGTGGATTACGAGACGCCGATCGACAGGCAGTGCCAGTTGCTTGGCATCAAGAACTACCTGGACCTCAGCTATCACGAGGATCTGCACCCGAAGCCGCAAGGCCGATGGGGCTGGATCTACGGAGTGGAGAACGGCAAGAAGATGCTGAACTGGTCGCCGAACAGCGCCATTGAGGAGTTCGGAAGGAACAACCGGAGAGGTCTGATGACGGTCAAGGGACTCGCGCTATATCGCGAAAACCCTGACCTTCTGAAGGATCACTACGTTGATCTTTCCGGCTCGCGGTGCGGTAGGTTCGGCGACAGCGTGCCGGGTCTGTACCTGCGCGACGGCGTGCCCTCGCTGGACGGCCGCTGGGCTGGCGTCAGGCTTCCGGGCTGGGGGTCTGCCTCCGAGGCGGTAGTGTAGTAGGTCTTCGGTCTTTGTATCTTGGCACTTGTGCCTTGGTACTTGGACCTTGGACATCGGGGCGTTTTGCGACATGCGAGACGCCCCATTCTTTTTTTATAAAAAATAAGTTAAAATAATAAAATGAAAAGCGGTTTCCGTTTCCATCCATCCATCCATCCATCCATCCATCCATCCATCCAAAATTTTTATTAGGCAATAAAAAGGTCGGGTATTTATTTTTCTTGCAGCCAGAACCAAATCTGGTTTTTTAATTTTTGCGTTAGTTTGTAGGAATTCGCGTGCTTCAAAAACCCAAAGTAAGATTGCAAAGAATTATCAAGGGTGGTGATAGGAATCTTCTCATTTTTACAAAGCGCTATATTAGATTCCAATTTATTAAAGATTCTCCTTCGGGTGCGAGTCCTTGGAGTGCGATGATGGGGAAACAGTACGTAACCCAAGAAATCAATTCCCTGATGATATGGCCTGATACTGATTTTATTGGGGTGCAAAGTGAGTTTTAAGTTGGATTTCAGGAATTTTTCAATTATTGGGATAAGCTTTATTAAAAATTCTTTACTTTCACTCAAGATAACAAAGTCATCCGTGTATCGAATGTAGTAAGGGATTTTTAAGTTTTGTTTTATAAATTGATCAAGTTCAGTGAGATAGATATTGGCAAATAATTGAGAAGTTAAATTGCCAATTGGCGCGCCTTTATTCAGCCCTACTTCTGAGTGAAAACTATCAATAATTATATTTATAAGCCATAAGACGTTTTTATCTTTAATTTTATTTTCTATAAACGTTTTTAAAATAGCATGATCAATGCTCGCAAAAAACTTTTGAATATCGCATTTCAAGACAAAACATTTTTTAGTGTGATTTTTAGTTACTTTTTGCGAATATATTTGGAAGCGATCCACTGCTTTATGAGTACCTTTATTGATACGGCAGGAATACGATTCAGAGATAAAGGTCTTATCAAAAATCGGATAGAGCACATTAAAGAGAGCGTGGTGGATCACGCGATCTCTTACCAGGGCTTTATGAATATGGCGGACTTTGGGATCGGTTATGTAAAAAGAGGTATAGCCTCTATGAATATAAGTTTTATCTTCTAATTCTTTATGCAGCGCAAAAATATTATCTTCAAGATTTCTTTCAAATTCCTGGACATCGGCCTTGCTTCTTTTGCCGACTTTAAATATATCCCAGGCGTGAAAAAGGTTTTCTAAAGAAATAATTTGATCAAAAATATTATGGACAATTTTCATATTCAAGAAGAGGGATTGCATCTGGATACTCCTATCGTACAGAAAATTTACGATTTTTATAAGTTATTTTATTCCTATGCAGAACTTTTTCCAAAGAAAGATCGCTATACTCTTGGTAAAAGATGTGAAGATGCCGCCTTAGAATTTTTAGAGCTGATTCTTTTTGCGGCCGGCATTAACAAGTCCGGCAAATACGTTGCTCTTCAGAAGGCTAGTTCTAAGTTTGATACTTTGAAAATATTAGTGAGGCTTTTGAAGGAAATAAAAATTATTGATGCGAAAAAATATGTCCGGCTCCAATCGCTGCTGCAGGAAATCGGAAGAATGCTCGGTGGCTGGCTGAAATCGGTTTCGGAAAAATGAAAAAGCGCCTCTCAAGGCACCTTTTCTTTCTTAAAAGCTACCACGCGGAGGCAGACCCCCAGTTCGGATTGCTGTTGTCAGCCCAGTTGTTGTTCAGCGAGGGTACGCCGTCGTTCAGGTACAGATTCGGCACGTTGTCGTCGAACTTATTGTACCGTGAGCCGCGAGTTGTTGATTTCCATCCAGGACACCAAAGATTTAGCTTCGCTATCTCTTTTGCATTTTATGTGGGAGCAGTCCAATATTTATTAGACACCTCCACTGGAAACCAACAAGTAGTGTAGAAGAATTTTGCTAAATCTTTCTGCGCGCTCTTATGAACCGTGATCCATAGGATTCTGGCAATAGGGATTTAGAGATTTCGGCGAGTTTAATCCGTGAACTAAACTCCAGTAGCCTACTTTCTAGTCTGATTTTAGCAATTAAATAAAAATTTGAAAATATGTCATGAATGAATACGGGGCTTGACAAGATTTTGGGTTCTGCTATAATGTATTTTACATGTCTTTTTAATACACAATCAGTCCATTCTGTAAGGGATTGGTTTTTTATTTTTACGTAATAATAAATTTTGTTTTCCGCGGCCCTCAAGAAAATTATCGGGGCAAAATTAATTAAGTGGTCAACAATTAATTAAAATTAAATACTTTTAACTAAAACTTTTTAATAAAGTTTAGGATTGCTTATGCCCAAACTGCCTTCTAAAGTATTTTCTTCGCATCCTGGTCAGTTGATTGCTCAGCCAAACTTGGTTGAGATTCAAACCGCTTCGTATAAGTGGTTTTTAAAGGCCGGGCTGAAAGAACTCTTTGAGGAAATTTCTCCCATTAAGGATTATACCGGCAAGGATTTAGAACTTCATTTTGATGATTTTTATTTTGATGACCCGAAATATGATGAAGAATACTCTCGTTACAAAGATTTAACTTATGAAGCGCCGTTGCGTGTAAAGTTCAAGCTGATCAATAGGAAAACTAAGGATAAAAAAGAACAAGAAGTTTATCTGGGTGATTTTCCGGTAATGACCGACCGAGGAACTTTTATTATTAATGGCGTGGAAAGGGTGGTGGTTTCCCAGCTTATTCGTTCATCTGGCGTTTATTTTACGGCCAACATGTGGAAGGGCAGAAAGCTCTTCGGTGCAAAAATTATCCCGAATCGTGGCGTTTGGATCGAGTTTGAAACCGATCCTGATGGTTTTATCGGCATTAAGATAGACCGGAAAAGAAAAGCTGCCGCTACTACTTTGCTTAGAATTTTCGGCATGGAAGATCCGGCAGAAATTGCGGATAATTTTAGTGATATAGATGTCGGAGAAATCAAATATCTAGAGACTACCCTCAGGAAGGATTCAGCCAAAGATATGGCAGAATCATATATTGAAATTTATAAGAGAATCAGGCCGGGAGATTTGGCTACCGCTGAAAATGCAAAGAGTTTAATTGACGCTATGCTTACCAGATTTGACCGTTACGATCTTTCTCAGGTTGGGCGGTTTAAGGTTAATCAGCGGTTAAGACTTGGCGGTAACAGCCGATTATTGGAGCTTCAAGATATTGTGGCCATTTTAAAGGAGGTTATTCGGCTGAATAATGATCAATCGGTTGAGCCGGACGATATTGATCATTTGGGAAATCGCCGTGTCCGGCCGGTGGGTGAGCTTCTGCAAAATAAGTTGCGTGTCGGACTTGCTCGGTTGCGGCGTATTGTCCAGGATCGGATGTCCACCTTAGATATCAATACACTGTCATCGGTCCAGCTGGTTAATTCCAGGCCGGTGATCTCCGTTGTAAAGGAATTTTTCTCTTCTTCACAACTTTCGCAATTTATGGATCAGGTTAACCCGCTTGCGGAGTTGGAGCATAAGCGCCGGATTTCCGCTATGGGACCAGGTGGTCTGACCCGCGAACGCGCTGGCTTTGAAGTCCGCGATGTGCATAGTTCTCACTATGGCCGCATTTGCCCAATCCAAACTCCAGAAGGTGCAAACATCGGTTTGGTCAATCATTTAGCCGGATATGCGAAGGTCAACGAGTTAGGATTTTTGGAAACTCCTTATGTGGTGGTGAAGAAGGGCAAGATAACTTCCGAGGTTGTTTGGCTTAATGCCTTAGAAGAAGAAAAAAATAAAATTGCTCACGCCGGCGTTCCTTTTAATCTCGAAACTTATGAAATTATTCCGGAAGTAGTAGAGGCCAGAATTAATGGTGAGCCGGGCAATTGTCTGAAGAATGAGGTTGATTTAATTGATGTCGCCCCCAATCAATTAATCAGCGTTGCCACTGCGCTTATTCCTTTTTTGGAACATGATGATGCCAACCGGGCATTAATGGGCTCAAATATGCAGCGCCAAGCCGTGGTTTCGATAAAATCCGATGCCCCGTATGTCGGTACTGGCATGGAAGAGAAGGCGGCGCGGGATTCTGGGCATTTAATCATTGCCGGAGAGTCTGGCGAAGTGATGTCGGTGGATGCAAAAGAAATTGTTTTAAAAACCAAATCTGGAGTTAAAAAGTACGGCTTAAATAAATTTAAGCGTTCAAACCAGTATACTTGCATTTCTCAGCGTCCATTAGTATTACCGGGTCAAAAGGTTAAAAAAGGCGATTTGATGGCTGACGGCCCATCCACGGATAATGGCGTATTGGCGCTCGGCCAGAATTTAGTGGTTGCATTCGCTTCTTGGGAGGGCGCCAATTTTGAAGATGCCATTGTTCTTTCGGAAAGAGTTGTGCAGAATGACCTGTTCACCTCTATTCACATTGAAGATTTTTATATTGATGTCCGTGATACGAAACTTGGCCCGGAAATAACCACCCCCGATATCCCTAATGTTTCTGAAGAGAAACTTAAGAATCTTGATGAAGAGGGTATAATTCGCGTTGGAGCCGAAGTGAGATCCGGCGATATTTTAGTTGGTAAAATTTCTCCGAAAGGTGAAAGCGAGCTAACCGCTGAAGAAAGATTATTGCGCGCTATTTTCGGTGAGAAAGCCAGAGATGTTAAAGATACCTCATTGACCATGCCTCATGGTAAATTTGGACACGTGGTTGGAATTAAGGTATTTGATCGGGAGCGCGGAGACAAATTAGAGCCGGGAATTATCAAAAGAATTCAAGTAGAAGTTGCTCAATTGCGCAAAGTGATGGCGGGTGATAAGCTGGCTGGTCGTCATGGAAATAAGGGAGTTATTTCCCAGGTCCGTCCAGTAGAGGACATGCCTTATTTAGAGGACGGCACTCCTGTAGATGTTGTTCTTAATCCTCTTGGCGTCCCGTCGCGTATGAATCTTGGACAAATTTTTGAAACTCATTTAGGTTGGGCGGCAGCTCATCTTGGATATCGTGCTTATACTCCGGCTCTTGCTGGCGCGACCTGGGAACAGATTCAAGATGAGCTGGAGAAAGCTGGTTTGTCTCGGTCTGGAAAAGTAAAATTATATGACGGCAGAACTGGCAAACCATTCCATCAGGAGGTCATGGTTGGCGTTATTTATATGATGAAATTGAATCATTTGGTGGAAGACAAGATTCACATGCGCTCTATTGGTCCCTATTCATTAATTACTCAGCAGCCGCTCGGTGGTAAAGCCCAATTTGGCGGTCAGCGTTTTGGTGAAATGGAAGTCTGGGCTTTGGAGGGTTATGGCGTCGCTCATACTTTGCAAGAAATGCTTACGATTAAATCTGACGATGTTTTAGGCCGATCTGCTGCTTATGAGTCAATCATTCGCGGCGAGCCGATTCGTAGTCCGAATATTCCAGCTTCTTTCAATGTACTGGTTAGCGAATTAAAGGCATTGGGATTAAACGTCGATTTAATCACTGATCGTGAACAATCGGAAGGTAGGCTAAGGCGAAGAAAATAAAATTAAGTATGGAAAATTTACAGGCGATAAAACTAAAAATAGCTTCCCCGGACGATATTTTGAAATGGTCTCATGGAGAAATTATCAAGCCGGAAACAATTAATTATCGTACGCAGCGACCGGAAAAGGACGGCCTTTTTTCCGAAAGAATTTTCGGACCAACTAAAGATTGGGAGTGTTATTGCGGAAAATACCGGCGGATCCGTTACAAGGGAATTGTTTGTGATCGTTGCGGAGTCGAGGTGACGCGTTCGGTAGTCAGAAGAGAGAGAATGGGGCATATCAAATTGGCTACGCCGGTAGCTCATATTTGGTTTTTAAGAAGTTCTCCATCAAAGCTCAGTCTCTTATTAGATGTTCCTTTGCCTAAATTAGAGAAAGTTATTTATTACATTTCTTATATCATTACTAGTTTGAATGAGGATAATAAAGAAAGAGTGCTTAAAGAATTAGAGAAGGAATTTGAGGCTCGGAAGAAAACTGCCAGGAAAGAGGGGGTAAAAACCGCCGAGCTGCGCAGCGGATTATCCGAAAGCAAGAAAGAAGTTGAATTATTGAAAATGGGGACGATTTTAAATCAAACGGAATATTATAATTTAGCGAGAAAGTATGGCGATGTTTTTGAGGCTGGAACTGGAGCGGAGGCGATCCGGAAAATTCTCAGTCAGATCGATTTAGATAAACTTGCCAAAGAGATTGAAAAAGGATTAGAAACTAGCAAAGATACAATTTCCGAGCGTAGGCTTTTAAAACGGCTTAAAATAGTGAGGGCGATGGCCAAAGAGGACATGCGTCCCGAGTGGATGATTTTAGATGTTTTACCGGTTCTGCCTCCAGATCTGCGTCCGATGGTGGCTTTAGACGGCGGGCGTTATGCTACTTCGGATCTGAACGATCTTTATCGCCGGGTTATTAATCGAAATAACCGTTTGAAAAAGCTTTTAGAACTGAATGCGCCGGATGTCATTATTGTAAACGAAAAAAGAATGCTTCAAGAAGCGGTGGATGCTTTGATTGATAATTCAGCCAGATTCGGAACTCAGCAAATGTCCAGCCAGCGCCGGCCGTTGCAGTCAATGGCTGATCAACTCAAAGGGAAAACCGGCCGCTTCCGTCAGAATTTACTTGGTAAAAGAGTTGATTATTCCGGCCGTTCGGTTATCGTAATCGGCCCAGATTTGAAGCTTCATGAATGCGGTCTGCCGAAAAAGATGGCCCTGGAACTCTTTAAGCCTTTTGTGATTAATAAAGTTATTGAACGGGGTTTAGCTCATAATATCCGCAATTCTAATCGTTTGATTGAACAAGCGCCGCCGGAAATCTGGGCGATTTTGGAAGAAGTTATCGCCGATAGAAAGGTGCTTTTGAATCGCGCGCCAACCTTGCATCGTCTTGGCGTCCAGGCATTTAAGCCGGTTCTGATCGAAGATCTGGCCATCCGTATTCCGCCAATGGTTTGCACGGCGTTTAATGCAGACTTTGATGGCGACCAGATGGCAGTCCATTTGCCGCTTTCCGCGGAGGCGCAGAAAGAGGCCTCGGAGATCATGCTTTCCAGCCGTAATCTTTTAAAGCCGGCAACTGGCGATCCGATTGTTTATCCAACCAATGACATTGTTCTTGGAATCTATTATTTAAACAAATTAAAAAAAGACGCGCGAGGCGCGGGTATGCAATTTTCTGGTCCGGAAGAGGTAACGGTTGCTTATGAAAATGGCGTTATTGATGTTAACGCCCCGATAATGGTAGTGATCGATGGCGGGAAGATCGAAACTTCCTGCGGGCGGATCTTATTTAATGACATTTTACCGGAGGATTTTGAGTTTGTAAACCGGATGTTGCGTAAGAAAGATATTACCGCCTTAGTCGGCGAGTTGATTCATCGATATGGCAACGAAAAATCCAGCGCGTATCTTGATTCCATGAAAAAACTTGGTTTCGAATATGCCACTCGCTCGGGCATAACTTGGTCAATGGGTGATTTGACTACGCCAGGCGATAAGCCGGCGTTGTTAGCTAAGGCGGAAGAAGAAATTACGAATATCCGCCAGCAATATGAAGATGGCCTTTTAACCGAACCAGAAAGAAGAACTCGGGTTTTAAGCGTTTGGGCGAATACCAAGGATGCGCTTAGTAAATTAGTTCCCAAATCACTTTCGGAACATAACCCGATTTATTCCATTATTGACTCCGGATCCAGAGGTTCCTGGGCTCAGCCGGTGCAAATGATTGGAATGAAAGGCTTGGTGGCTAATCCGAAAAATGAAATCATTGAATTGCCAGTTAAGTCTTCTTTAAAAGAAGGATTGGGGGTGCTGGAATATTTCATTTCAACTCACGGAGCCAGAAAGGGAACCACCGATACGGCGCTGAAGACCGCTTCTGCCGGTTATCTGACTCGTCGTCTGATAGATGTATCTCAAGATCTAGTGATCTGCGAGGAAGACTGCAAAACCAAAGAGGGCATCGAAATAACCCGCTCGGAGGGTATGCAATTCGGCTTGAATTTCGCGGATCAGGTGTTTTCCAGGACGGCCCTGGAAGACATTAAAGTAGACGGAAAAACAGTTGTAAAAGCCGGAGAAATTATTGATAAGAAAACTGCCGGAGTTTTACAGCAGTCTAAAGTAGAAGAGGTTAAGGTCCGTTCACCGATTACTTGTAAGACTCTCTATGGGCTTTGTTCCGGGTGTTACGGTTTTGATCTGGGTAATAATCAGTCAATCAAAATGGGTGCGGCAGTAGGCATTGTGGCTGCGCAATCTATCGGTGAACCGGGTACTCAGCTGACTATGAGGACATTCCATACTGGCGGTGTGGCGGGCGCCGATATCACGCACGGTTTGCCGAGAGTAGAGGAATTATTCGAGTGCCGTCCGCCAAAGGGCCGCGCCTATCTGGCTGAAGAAGAGGGGATCATTGATGGTATTGAAGATAAGGGGCTCTTAAAAGTTATTCGGTTAAAAGCTTTCGGGAAAACTAAGAAAGAAAAAGTTTATGAATATTTAGTTCCGCGCTTGACTATTCTTTTTGTGAAGATCGGAGATCCAGTCAAGAAAGGCGATCAGCTTTGCGAGGGAGCTCTTGATTTGAAAGATTTATTTATTTTGAGAGGAAGCCGGGCAGTGGAGAAGTATGTTATTAACGAGGTATTGAGAATTTATAACTCGGAGGGTTCTTCGATGAATAATAAGCACATCGAAATCATTGTTCGGCAAATGTTTTCTCGGGTGAAGATAAAAGAATCCGGCGACACTGATTTTGTCAGGGGGGAAATTATAGAAAAATCAAAATTCTTGGAGATTAACCGGGAAATGAAAAAAGCCGGTAAACAGCCGGCTAAAGCCCAACAATTGCTTTTGGGTATTACTAAAGTTGCTTTGTCTACCCAAAGCTTTTTATCTGCCGCTTCTTTCCAAGAAACCGCCAGAGTACTTATTACTGCTGCCAGCGAAGGCAAGGTAGACGTGTTACGAGGCCTTAAAGAAAATGTTATTATTGGTAAGCTTATTCCGGTTGGAACTGGTTATTCGGCGTTAGGCGGCGAGGTAGCGGAGGATGTTTCTGAAGATGCAGAATAAAGATGGGCTGGATCCCGTGACCATGATAAGAATTGCCCGCAGTTAATGAGCTCCAGATTCTTGTTATGGTACGGGGCTGGACAGTTGGCTTAACTTTTGATAGATTATTCTAGATAATAAAACTATAGTAATGGAATTAAAACACGATAAAAAAGAATACGAACTTTCTTTTCTGTTGAAGAGCCGGGATAGTTTAAATACCCTGGAGACTGCCTTCGTTCAGAGCGAGGCGGAAGTTTTATACACTGGTTCCGTCGTGGAAACGAGGCTGGCGTATCCCATTAAGAAGTATAATCAAGCGCTTTTCGGATACTTTCATTTTCGGGCTTTGCCGGAGAATGCCGAGAAATTAGCCAAAATATTGAATTTAAATTCGGCGCTCCTGCGATTTTTGATAGTGACGCCGCCGATTACTAAAAATGTAGGAAGGCAGCGCGGTTTAGCAGAATCTTCTAAATTACGCCCCAGGCCGGCGGATGCCACAGCGGCTGTTGACTCGTCTAAATCCAGCGGCGCGTTGACTAATGAGGCATTAGAAGAAAAATTAGAAGAAATATTAAAATAAACAAATGAATCTTAATAAAGTTTTTGTTTTGGGCAGATTGACTGCCGATCCACAGCTTCGTTCTACTAATAGCGGCCAGCAGGTAGCTAGTTTTGGTGTTGCAACCAACCGCGTTTGGACAGATCAATCTGGCGCAAAAAAGGATGCTACAGAATTTCATAATGTGGTAGTTTGGGGGCGCCAAGCCGAAGTTGCGAGCCGTTTTCTAACTAAAGGAAGTTTGGTTCTGATTGAGGGGAGATTGCAGACTCGGGAATGGGAGGGAAAGGACGGGCAGAAGCGGAGGACGACTGAGATAATTTGTGAGAGAATGCAGTTGGGTCCCCGGCCAGCGGGGGCTAAAGCCGGAGGTGTTAGTTCCGGTGTTGATCAAGCTGCAGCCGAAACTTTGCCAACTATCGATGTCGGTGAAGGAGAAATTAAGTCGGAAGATTTACCGTTTTAATTTATGATTTTTAATATGAGACAGTGTTATTTCTGTTCGCAAAATTTAAATGAGGTTGATTATAAGGAAGCTGAATTGTTAAAGAAATTCGTTTCTTCCCAGGCAAAAATAATTGACCCGAAATTTACTGGTACCTGCGCCAAGCATCAGCGCCGTTTGTCTCAGGCGGTCAAGCGCGCCAGGTTTCTAGGACTTTTGCCATTTACCCGTCGCTAATTTAGTAATGGATCAGCAACTTTTTTTATTTATTCATAACTTAGCCGGCAAAAGCCGGTTATTGGATTTTTTGGCGATATTTTTTGCGGAGTACGCAGGTTATTTCTTAATTGTAGCGGCGATTATTTTGATTTCGGCTTTAAATGAATGGAAAAAGAGATTTTATTATTTTGCCTGGATAATTCTATCAGTTGTTCTTTCGCGCGGTATTTTAACTGAAGCAATCCGGCTTATTTATTTTAAGGAGAGGCCTTTTTTAGCATTAGGATTTAATTCACTCATCAGCCAAGCCGATAAAGGCGCTTTTCCGTCCGGACACGCGGCTTTTTATTTTGCGCTGGCAATCCCGTTATTTTTTATTAATAAAAAAATCGGCTGGTATAGCATTGCGGTAGCGGTTTCGATCGGGTTGGCGAGGGTTTGGGTTGGAGTCCATTGGCCATTGGATGTTGTCAGCGGAGCAGTGGTTGCCAGTTTCAGTGTTTATGTAGTAAGGTTAATCCTAGAACCATATCAAGTTAAAAAAATCTCCGGAGCGGTAGATGGGAGAGAAGAAGGGATTTTGGGCTAGGCAGTCGGCGATTCAGAAAGAAGGGCTTCTTTTTTGGGCAATCTTTTCTATACTTGCCTATGTTTTATACTATCTTTGGGTGTTGGCCTGGGGGCTTTTTGAGAAAATAGGATTTTCTTTTACCGGAAACCTTTTCCTTAATTTTTTATTTAATGTATCTCTGGTTGCAGCTTTTCTTTATTTAACCGGATTCTTGTTACGAATTGATCTGCTTAGGAATTTTGTGTTTGGGATATTAAAGCTTTTTCCGGTAATTGGAAATTTAATCGAATCTTACGAACAGCTTAAAAGCTGCAAAGAAGTTGAATTTGAGTTGGTTCCTGGCAGCTATCGTTACACTTTAGGCTGGGTTTCTGATCGCTGGCAAGAGCGTGACGGAGTCTGGTATTCATTAAATAATCCCCTACAGGCTTGGCCAGGAGGCGATACTTGGAAGATGCGGGAAGTGGATCTGCATTTTACCGGCAGATCCGGATTTCACACCTATCTAACTTGTTTATCCGGCGGCCTTTATAGGTATCCGCGATGGAAAAAGGCTGAGGGATGTCTGTGTCCCGGCTGCAGAGCAAGCGCTGATTAATCCAATCACCGAAATAAGCACCGGTGATTTTTTGTTTGACTTCATTGAGAAAATTCGGGTAAAGTAAATATAGCTGTTTTGATAAGGGATTTGGATATGAAATGGAAAATGTCTGATTTAAGTGTTTTTCTCGAGCGTTTACGAAAAGGGAAAAGTGGAAACGCCCAAAAGGAGAATCACCAAGAGAAAGAATTACTAAATCAATTACAAGATGCACACGAAAGAATCAAGCGTCTTGAGGCGAAGGCGGAGGAGAATCAACAGCTTCGCCATGAGCGGGTCCAGCTATCAGAGGAGATTCAGAGGCTGTTGAAGAGACTGGTAGAGTGCGCCAAGGAAAAAGAGCGTTATAAAAAGGCGCTGGAGGAGGTCGAGAATTGGCGTAAGAAATGGCGGGAGCAATTAGCTTCTCCGCCTCTTACTTACGGCATATTCGTCCGGCCTCATCCCGGCGGCAAACTGGAAGAGGTTGATGTATTAATTGAAGGACAGTTTAGAAAATTGCCGCTGGCAATACCAAATACGAAGGCTACTGATTTAAAATCCGGCTGGGAAGTGGGTGTTAACGGGAAGAGTCAGGTCGTGGAAGTGACTAAGCTATATTGGAATTGGGGCTCGGCTGTTACTTTCCGGTCATATATTAATCCGGAATTGGCAGAAGTCGAGAGTTCTCATAACGAGATACAGCAATGCTATATCAGTCCAGATTTGAAAGAAACGAGATTAAAAGACGGAGACCGGCTTTTGAATTGCGGCGGGGTGCTGATTCGGGTTTTACCCAAAACCGAAGAGTCAGAGCACTTTTTAGATCTGCAGAATGTCAGCGATATCACTTGGGATCAGGTTGGCGGCCTTTCCAAATCGGTTAAGAAAATCCAGCGCATCCTTTTGCCATTTAAAGAGAGAGAAGTTTACGTGAAGGTTTTTAAGGGAAAGGATATGCCCAAGGGCTTGATTCTTCATGGGCCAGAGGGCTGCGGAAAAACTCTTTGCGCTAAAGCCATCGGTGCGGACCTCGGACGATCGTTGGGTTTGCCTTGCTTTTTCATGAATATTGGCGGAGCAGAACTTACCCATAAATATGTAGGCGAAACTGCCAGAAAAATCCGGGAAGTTTTTGCTAGAGCCAAAGAAAAGGCAGCTGAAGGAGCGCTAGTGGTAGTTTTCATAGATGAAATCGACTCGCTTTTTCGGAGCCGTGACACCTCGGAGCATGAGCCTTGGATGGCGACCGACATTGGTCAGTTTAATCAAATTCTTGATGGAGTGGATCCCCTGGGAAATATCTTGGTCTTGGCCGCGACTAATCGTAAGGACTTAGTGGACAAGGCAATTTTACGTCCCGGAAGATTAGGTGTTGATGTTTTTATTCCTCGTCCTAAAACCATGCGGGATGTCAAAGAAATCCTCCGGATTTATCTTGCTGCCGACCTCCCGTTTTCTAGAAAATATCTTGAAAACCATATTTACAAATATATTGATTCTTTTGGTAGTGGTGAAGAGGAGGAGGTAGTTCTGAGTGGTGATTTAGAAAAAATTCGCGAGCATTTCATCGATCTTATTGCTAAGCGATTGGCGTATACTGGCAGAGAAGTTAAAATCAGATTTAGCGATGGCACCGAATTGACAGTTAATAATATTTTCCGGGTTGAAACTGTAAAGGGCAATGAAGATGTGATGTTGAAGAACTATCTTTCCGGTGCGATTATTAAGAGTATCGTTGATGGCGCCAAAATGATTGCATTAGAAAGATATCATAGATCAAAAGTAGCTGGTGAAAAGGACCCGGTTGCCGATATCAAAAAGAAGGATTTTTTCATGGCTATTGATGAAGAGGTCGAAAGATTGAAAAACAATTTCAAGGAAGCTGTGAATAAGCCGATTACAGGATTTGCTGGTTAAGTAATTAGTACCCGACGGAAGTCGGGTTTTTGTTTGTATTAATAGCAATTTTAGTTTAAAGTATGTTCAGATTCTTTAAGAAAGGAATATGAGAACATGGCTATCTCTAAGGTTTGCGGGATAGAAAATGAATTCGGTTTTTCAGTTCTTGACCAAGGCGGGAATCAATTGTTGGGAGATGAATATCGGGAGATTTTGCGCAGTTTTGTAAAAGAATTTTTGAAATATCAAAAAGCAGTCCGTCATGATAAATCTAAAGAAGCCCGCCGAACCAGCGTTATTACCTTGGAAGATGTAGCCGGTCTTTTTAAAGAAACGGCTCATGACGTCCTAGCAGATAATATCGGTCCGGAATTGGACGGATTTTTGGGCAATGGCGCTCGATTTTATATGGACGTTGATCATCCGGAATATTCCACCCCAGAGTGCCTGAATCCGTTGGATTTGGTCGTTCATGACAAAGCCAGCGAATTGGTGATGATGGATGCTTTGCGGCTTTATTTAAACCAACTGGCCAGCCGCAAGGACAGAATTGTGCTTCATAAAAATAACAGCGATGGCGCCGGCAAGAGTTATGGTTCCCATCTCAATATTCTTTTAAGCCGGGATTTGGTTTCCGAGAAAGATAACTTTCTTTATTTATTGCAACATTATTTACCATTCCAAATCAGCAGAATTATTTTGACCGGAGGCGGTAAAGTCGGCAGTGAAAATGACCGCCCATCTTGCGCTTTCCAGTTATCTCAGCGAGCAGATTTTTTTGAACGATTGGTGGCTATTAATACCATGGAAAGCCGCCCGATTTTCAATTTGCGTGACGAACCGCATGCTACGGCTAAAAAATATTTCCGCCTTCATGATATTTCTACTGATGCCTTGATGTGCGAATACGCGGATTTTTTGCGGATTGCCTTGACTCAAGTAGTTCTGGCCATGATTGAAGACCGGTTTTTGGAAGAAGTGTTGCTGCCTAAAAAACCGGTTGAAGCAATTATCAAAATCTCGCGCGACCTCAGATTCAAAGAAATGATTGATTTAGAGGGTGGTCAGCGAATGACTGGTCTAGAAATATTGAGAAAGTACTTATTGGCTGCCGGAAAATATTTGAATGTGCATCCAATGACCGATCAGCATACTCAGGCGGTCGCAAAAGCTTTAGAGTTGTCGGAGATTCTAGAGAAGGATCCAATGAAAACTTTCGGATATTTAGATTGGACTACCACTTGGGCGCTTACAAAATTGCAGCCGGATGCCGCACTGGGCTTTAGTAAGCTGTTCCGGAAGGTGGCTAGTGACGGCCTTTATTACGAATTGGTAAAATCTGGCAAAATCAAGCGGCTGGTAACGGATGAACAGATTCTGGCGGCTAAATTTGATGCGCCGGCTAATACTCGTGCGTTTTTGAGAAGCGGACTTTTGAAGAAATTAGGCGATCGGGTGGTGGAAGTTGATTGGTCTGGGATTAAGATTAGGGTAAATGATTCAGTGGATATTTCCGTTGATCTGATGGATCCGGTACTTGATAATTCTACGGCCGTTGTGCTACAATCCATTTTAGGACTTTAATGGTTTAAAAAGCGAAGAATGAGCGAGCAAAAGCCGCCGGAGAAACCGCCAAAGAAGGAAGAGCCTAAAAAGAAGAAGAAAAATGGCGAAGAGGAAGAAGAGGAAGAAGAGAAGGATTTGGAAGCGGATGAAGAGCTTGGCAATATTCTGAAGAATGCGCGCAACCGCGATCCGCAAGAGCTTAATCAGGAATACCGGCAGAAGAGTGGAGAATAATTATATATCGGTCCGACCCAGTCGGACCCTTTTGATTCTATTGTATTTTTTCTGGCTGGCTCGTATAGTGGGTATAAGTTGTTTGACATAAAATAAGAAAGAAAATGCAGAATCGTCTTGTGGGCCGCGAGCAGGAATATGCTATGAAGATTATTCCAGTTTTTATGCCCCCTCCCTTCCCGCCCCTAACTGTTCTTACGCAGCAGGAGTTTGTGCAGAGTGTCCAAGCTTTACGCGAGCAATGGCGAGCCGAGTTTGTAAGTGAAATTATTTTCAAGATAATGCAATCGGAAAGTGCTTATTTTTTTGACGCCAGATCTAATAATCATCGCTTGTGGCTTAGAAATGGAGGTTTAACATATATTGACCTTGGTTCAATTCTGGAATTTGCTAGCGCCGAATATGAGCCGTGTTCTCTGGATGGTGTTTTGCAAGAAAAAGCCTCTGAAAGGATTCTGAACAGGGCTTTAGAAAAAGTGATCGCAGAGAGAGGATTGCAAGAATTTTCACTATTTAAGAATAACGTCGGCCCAGGGGAGCGCGGCGATATCTATGACGAAGTGAGTTATGCCAGTCACCATAATTATTCTTACCAGACAAACAAAAGGGAAAGGGTGTATGCTTTGCTGACTAATTTTATTCCGGCCAGTCTTCCTTTGACCGGCAGCGGACATGTTTATCGCAGCCATCGTTTGGGCGTTGGCAATCAGTTTTGTTTTACTCTTTCTCAGCGCGTACCCCATATTAATCTTCTTAAATCATCCGGTACTTTGAGAGGAGACAGGGGGATCGTCAATACTCGTGATGAGCCATTGATGGATCTGTCTTGCGGGTTGAGTCGTTTGCATATTATTTCTCATGATGCTACGCGCTGCGAATTCCAAACTTGGTTGGTGGATGCTATTATGCATTTGGTTTTGCGCATAGCCGAGGAGGTTGAAGACGAAAAAGTTCTGCCGCCGGATTTAAAGGATCCGAGAGCAGAATTAGAAGCAATTAATTTTTCACTGGAAGCCAATTTTGATTATCAGGTACGCCTCGCCGTCCCCTATCTGGCTCTTTTGTCCGGTAAAAAGGATTTATTTGAATATAATTATTTGTTTTTAGATCTGGCGAAACAATTAAGCCCGCTTTCTGATAATGAAAAGAAAGCTCTGGAGGCTTGGGAGGAAATTTTGGAATTGTTAATGGCTCGGGCCTTTAATAAATTAGTCGGTAAGCTGGATTGGGTTACCAAATGGAAATTGCTTCGAAGACAGATGAAAAGGGAGGGATTTGAATTATCCGATCCGCAAGCTTGGCTTATTGACATGGAGTACCATAATATCAGCAACGATCCGAATCTAAGCTGGTATGCGAGATTAGAGGAGCGGGGATATATTCAGCATTTAGTAGATGAAGAGGAAATTGTACGGACGATGTTGGTTCCGCCGCCAACTCGCGCAAGATGCCGCGGCGATCTTTTGGAATTAATAAAAACTAATTCCCGCCTTTGGTATCAAGTGACTCGTTTCAATTGGGACGGGGCCAAATTCAATAATTATCAAGATATGATTTATTTTGGCGAAAAGGATAACCCGTTTGTTCCCACTAGTTCTTCTATTGATAAGCTTTGTCGGGATTTGAATTTAAAAAAGGATACCCCGCAGTAATGCGGGTTTTTTATTGTGGCGGGGGTTTGCCAAATGCTGCCAGCCAAATTATAGTAGATACTAGCTTCTTGAAAATAGGAATGTCGATGCCAGAGCGGCTTTGCGGACGAGAACAAGAATATGGGCTTACGATTTTTCCCATTCCGCGGAGTTGTCGGGATGATGATGAAGTTCGTTCGGAATGGAGAGATTCAATTATTGACGCCGTTCTTACCAGAATTCCCTTAGTTGCGCCGGCTTTGGCTTTTAAATCCGATTTCAATTATTGGCTTTCTAACGGTTCCAGAATTTACAAGGATCAGCAGTCATTAGAGGCAGCGGGCGCGGAACATCTGGCCGGATCATTGGACGGTATTTTACAAGAGAAGGCTACCGAATTAATTCTGCTTCGCGCGTCGCAAATGGTTGTTAACAGCCGGCACCTGAAAGTAATTAATTTCTACAAGAATAATGTCGGTCCTGGTGAAGATGAAATAGGAAATTCTATAGAGGTTACCTATGGCAGCCACCACAATTATTCCTATGCAATCGAGAAACGGAAAGAGGTTATACGGTTATTGTTGAATTTTATACCGGCTACGCTGCCTTTGAGCGGAAACGGCCATATCTATGAGGTGTACGAAGGAAAATTTGTTTATTGTTTTTCCCAGCGCGCTAATCACTTAGAGCGGCTGGCCGGTTCATGTACGACTGCGGAGCGCGCAATAATTAATACCAGGGAAGAGCCGTTGATGGATTCTTCCTGTGGTTTAAGCCGGATGCATTTGATTTCCCGAGACGCGACTCGCTGTGAATTACAGACTTGGCTGGTGGACACCATAACTCATTTAGTTTTGCGCTTAGCCGAAGAAGGCTGGCGCTTGCCACATCGCCTGACCCTGAAGCGGCCGATAGCTGATATTCATAGCTTTAATACTAAATTTGATTTAGATTATCGTTTTCAGCTCCAGTCTCGCTCCATATCTGCGGTTGAATATAATTATTTATTTCTGAGAGCCGCCAGACAGCTTAAGCCATTATCAGTAGCGGAAAAAAAGTGCTTGGAGGAATGGGAAAGGATTTTGGAATTACTTAAAGCGAAGGCGGTCAGAAAATTAGTTGGCGAATTGGATTGGGCAACCAAATGGTTTTTATTGGAAAACCAAATGAAGAAATGGCATTTTGGTCTTAACAGTTCGGAGGCATTTAAAATTAATATGGAATACCACAATATCAGCGCTTCTCCCCGGAAGAGCATATTTGCTCTGCTGAATGAGAGGGGTTTGATAAAGCATTTGGTTGATCCGAAAATGGTTCAAGAAATGGTTGTTAACGCTCCGCAAACTCGGGCCAGGAGCAGGGGAGAGTTTATCCGGCGCTGCCTGAGAGATAATAATTTACGCAGGCAATTGCAGGATTTTGATTGGCAGAGCGCTAAGACTATAACCAAAGTTATTTATTTTGGCGGCATCAATAATCCCTTTTCTTCCCATACAGTCTTTGGGCCGTATGACCCGAATGCTAAGCGACACCGTTTTCCTGGTAATTTTGAATTTAGACCTTAATAAAAAAACCTGCTTTACAGCAGGTTTTAATATTTTGGTGCCGCCGGTCGGAGTCGAACCGACATGCTTTTCAGCACACGATTTTGAGTCGTGCGTGTCTGCCAATTCCACCACGGCGGCATTACATTTTATTAGGTGATTGTTTTAAAGTATAATATAAAATATGCAAAATAATCAATTTGAGCCTCAATTAAAGGCGCCGGATCCGATTTTTCATATAGAGGTAGACAAGATTAGACCCAATCCTCATCAACCAAGAAGAGACTTTGATGAAGAGGCGCTTAAGGAGTTAGCTGGTTCTATCAGGGAATTCGGTTTATTGCATCCATTGGTGGTGACTAAGCATGAATTGACAACTGAATTTGGGACTACTGTCGAGTATCACCTTATTTCCGGAGAAAGGCGCTGGCGGGCAGCTAAAATGATTGGCTTGGAGAGGGTGCCGGCCATTGTTAAGAAAATGCCAACGGAGCAGGAGCGCCTGGAAATGGCGATTATTGAAAATATTCAAAGAGAGAATTTGAATCCGATTGAAACTGCCCGGGCTTATGCCAAGCTTCAGGATCAATTCGGTTTAACTCAGCGGGAAATCGCGGTTAGGGTGGGCAAAAGCCGAGAGGTAGTTGCTAATGTCATTCGGCTTTTAAATCTGCCATCCCACATTCAAGACGCGGTTGCCGGCGGACAAATTAATGAAAGCCAAGCCCGGCTTTTACTTATGGTTTCAGATCTGAAGGAACAGCAAACGATTTTTGACGATCTGGTGAATAATAACTTAAGTGTGCGGGAGCTTAGAAGCAGAATTCAGGTTAAGAAGGAAAAGCCGTTTTTATCGGCGCCGCTCATCGGAGACCCCGAATTGGAACATTTGGAAGAACGGCTGAGGGAAGCGTTGGGTACCAAGGTTAAGCTTCAGAAAGACGGGCAGGGAGGAAAATTAATGATTAGTTTTTATTCACCGGAAGAATTGCAGGGGATTATCCAAAAATTAACTCAAGTTAAATCGGAAGCCGAAAGCAAGGCAGACTTACCGCCAATGGATCAGGGAGGATTCGTGGTTTAGCAGAACCCATCTTTAAATCAGCTGATAGCCGATCTCTTTAATCTCTTTCAATTTCTTTAGTTTTACCAGCAATTTTTCTATTTTTTCTTTATTAGTAATATCGCAACGGATTTTCAGAATTGGGAATTTAGCATTGGTGATGGTATTGATTGCTATTATATTGATATGAGATCTGGAAATAATGACAGTGACGTCTTTAAGCAGGCCAACCCGGTCTTCCACTACGATTTTTAACTCCACTTCTTTTGGCTCCCTTTTGCTTAACTGGACAGTTTTTCCTTTTATGGCTGCGCGGATATGATTCCGGGCATGAGAGGTTTTAATGAAGTTAATCCAGGATTCCGAGGGTTTTTTATTTTTCTGAGTTATAATATCTACGATATCTCCGGACCGGAGACGATAATCCAGGGATACAATTTTTCCATTTACTTTTGCTCCGGTGCAGCTGTTGCCGATTTCGGTGTGGATTTGGTAAGCAAAATCGACTGGGGTTGCGCCGGATGGCAAATCAATAACTTCTCCTTTTGGGGTGATGGCAAAAATACGGTCCTTGAAAAAATCTATTTTTAAGGATTCTAAAAATTCTTCCGGGTGTGCAAATTCTTTTTGCCAGCTTCTGAGTTGTTGAACCCATTGGAGCTCTTTTTTGTTTGCGGTTACGGATTTCTTATCCAAATAATCCTCAGTGCCTTTGAATTGTTCATATGCCCAATGGGCGGCGATGCCAGTTTCCGCTTCATCGTGCATTTCTTGGGTGCGGATTTGGATTTCGGTTATTTTATTATCAACGCAGAATACAGTGGTGTGGATACTGCGGTAGCCATTCGGTTTGGGCAAGGCAATATAATCTTTGATCCGATTTGGTAGGGGCGGCCAAAGATTGTGGATGATTCCCAGCACTGCATAACAATCCGCTACCGATTTGACTACTATTCTCAGGGCGACTAAATCGTAAATTTTTTCAATATCCATATCATAACGCAGTAATTTTTTATAGAGACTGGAATATCTTTTTGCCCGTGAATCAATCATCAATGCGTCAATCCCAGCCTTTTTGATGGCTTCCATGACGATCGGCTTTACCTTCTCTGTATAGCGTTCCCGTTCCTCATATTTCTCTTTGGCATGTTCGATTAGCCAGCGGTATTCTCTGGGGTAGATGTAGGGGAAAGATAAATCCTCCAATTCCCCGCTGATTTTTTGCATTCCAAGGCGATAAGCCAGGGGAGCGTAGATCTCCATTGTTTCCAGGGCGATGCGCTTTTGTTTTTGCGGGGGAACAGCATTCAGGGTTTGCATGTTGTGCAGGCGGTCTGCGAGTTTGACGATAATAACTCTAATATCTTGGCTTAGGGCCAAGATCATTTTCCGCAGGTTTTCCACCTGTCTCTCCACCCCCCGGTATTTTATTTTACCAAGTTTAGTTACGCCATCAACCAGAAACGATACTTCTTCACCAAATTCCGTTTTTATTTTCTCCAGAGAATAGCCGGTATCTTCTACCGTGTCGTGCAGTAGGGCGGCGGCGATGGCAGTCTGGTCTAATCCCCACTGGGCGACAAACTCTGCCGTCTGTGAGACATGGTTGAAATACGGATCGCCAGTTTGCCGTTTTTGCCCCTCATGCTGTTTTTTTGCAAGATCATAGGCCCTTCGGATGAAATCATTATTTTTGATAAGTTCTTGGATTTTGGGGGTCGACATAAGTGAATTATGAATAAGGAGTTATGAATTAAGAAATTTATTTTAAACTCACTTCCTAATTCCTAATTCACTATTCTTGATTTTCTTGACTATTATCCCCAGCCCCTTCTTCAACCTTATCTTCAGTAAGTTTTTCCACCGGGAGATTGAGTGGATTGGTCCAAGATGCATAATCGCATTTTGGATACCTTAAGCATCCCCAGAAAATTTTTCCGCGGACTCTTCCTCTGGACACCTTGCGTTCAACTATTTCCCCTTCACTGCATTTCGGACAATGCATCCCGATTTTTTTCGGCTCTTCTTTTATTTGCTTAGTATTTCTGCATTCTGGGAAACCGGAGCAGGCCAGAAATTTTCCGAAGCGGCTAAATTTTACTACCATTGGTTTACCGCATTTATCACATTGCACATCTGTCTTTTCGCTGATCATTAATTTTTCTTTGGATACATCTTTATATTTCGTTTCCAGATTTTTTGCAAAAGGTTCATAGAAAGTTTTAATAATTTCGTGCCAATCCTTTTTTCCTTCCGCTATTTCATCCAATTCCCCCTCCATCTTAGCCGTGAAGCCGATATCTACTATTTCCGGGAAGTTCTCCGTCAGGACTTTATTGACTAAAATACCCATTTCGGTCGGAAAAAATTTTCCATTTTGTTTTTCAACATAATGGCGATCTTGGATGACGGAGATAATCGGAGCATAAGTGGAGGGCCGGCCAATGCCATATTCCTCCAGCGCCTTGATTAAACTGGCCTCATTGTATCTGGGTAGCGGTTCAGTAAAATGCTGTTCTGGCTTGAATTCTTTTGCAGACAACGTTTCATTCTGGATTAAACTTGGCAATTCCTTCTCTTCAAATTTTTGCCCCCAGATTTTTAAGAACCCGTCAAATTTAAGGATGTTGCCATTGGCCCTGAACAGATAGTTGCCGCTGCGGATATCTATCTGGGTGGCATCGAATAAGGCTTGCGGCATCTGCGAAGCTACAAATCTGGTCCAGATTAATTCATATAACTTTTTTTCTCCCGGCTCTTTTATGTTTTTGGTGACTGGTAATTTTCTGATATCAGTTGGCCGTATGGCTTCGTGGGCTTCCTGAGCTAAACGCGATTTAGTGGTGAATGTCCTTGGCGCTTGGACCGCATATTCCGGACCCAATTCTTTTCCCAACCAATCTTTAGCGGCGATCAATGATTCTTTGGAAAGATTTACTGAATCGGTTCTCATATAGGTTATCAGGCCTTTTTCATAGAGGCGCTGAGCCATCAGCATGGTTTTTTTTGCGGAGAATCCGAGCCGTTTTGAGGCCGACTGCTGCAGGGTGCTAGTGGTGAATGGCGGTGACGGATTTTTGCGGGTTTCTTTGCGTTCTATGTTGGTTATCTGGAATAATGTCTGTTTTAAGTCATTGAGAATTGTATTAACGGAAGACTCATCTTTTAAATCGAATTTTTCAACTGACTTTTCGTTTATCTTATGAAGCGAAGCCTCGAATGTTTCGCCGGTTTCTTTCTGGAATATAATTGATAGAGTCCAGTATTCTTCCGGTTTGAATTTTTTAATTTCCTCTTCGCGTTCTACGATCAGGCGGACCGCTGCCGATTGGACGCGGCCGGCGGAAAGGCCCCGGGCAATTTTTTCCCAAAGAAATGGGGAGAGCTTGTATCCGACCAGGCGGTCCAGAATCCTGCGGCCCTGCTGGGCGTCCACTAAGTTTACATTGATTTTTCGCGGGTTTTTCAGCGCTTCTTCAATCGCGCTTTTGGTGATTTCATGGAAAACAATCCGTTCAATTTTCTCGTCTTTCAGGCCGAGCGCCTGTATAAGATGCCAGGCAATCGCTTCTCCTTCGCGGTCTTCATCGCTTGCCAGGACTACTCCCTCGCTGGCGGCCGCGGCTTTTTTAAGGCCGTTAACCACCTTTTTGGCCTTCATTGGGATGATGTATTGCGGTTCAAAATTATGCACAACATCAATTCCCAGTTTGCTTTTGGGCAGATCGCGGATGTGGCCGTAGGAAGATTCTATCTGATAATCGCCTTTGATAAATTTAAAAATCGTCTTGGCTTTAGTTGGCGACTCTACAATAATGAGCTTCATAGATAATATTTTCCGTTAGATTCTTTAATTATACCCTTTACCGTTAACTTGGCTAAATTTTTGTTAAGGCTGGCTATTTCTATTTTAGTATTGCGCCATAATTGTTCAGCGGTTAATTTATCTCCATTTTTTAACAATTCAATTATTGCTTTTTCTTCTGGATTCGCAGTTTTATTATTTTTTTCCTTGCGTTGTTGGGTGATATTGATGTTGAAATAATTTAATATATCGTCCGGGCTGGTTACCGGCGTAGCGCCGGCTTTGATTAGTTCATTGGAGCCCTTGTAATTTTTTGCTCCAATGTTTCCGGGTATTACAAACACTTCACGGTTTTGTTCCAGCGCAAATTTGGCTGTTGCCAGGGATCCGGATTTTTCCGGGGCTTCAATTACCAATATACCGTTGGTTAGGCCGCTGATTATTCTGTTCCGGATTAAAAAATTTTGCGGGTGGTATTCTTGTGTCAGTGGAAACTCTGAAATTATCCCGCCATCTTTACCTAATATTTCCAGGGCCAGCCGCTCGTTTTGTTTTGGGTAGAGGCGATTTAACGGAGTTCCTAAAACTGCAATGGTTTTACCACCGGCTTCTAGGGTCCCATGATGCGCTTGTTCATCAATGCCCATTGCTAAACCGCTGATGATTGGCAGGCCGGCGGCCGCCAGGTTGTTGGCAAAATATCTTGATAATTCTTTTCCTTGAGGGGTGGCTGACCGCGTGCCAACGATTGCGATGGCCGGCGTTGGATAATTGATGTTCCCAAGGGTGTAGATGCCGAAGGGCGGCCAAGGGATTTGTTTTAGGAGATCCGGATAGTTGTCATCCTCTTTTAAAATTAAAGAAGCTCCCAATTTTTCCAGGCGCTGCCACTCTTTTTCCGCGTCAACACCACTTTTTTTGTTTAAGGTTTTTAGGGCGTTTTGCGATTTTGCCAGTGTCCTTTTGATTTCGGTATAATCGCCTCCACAGACGATATTCAGGGCGTTGTAATACTTATGCTGGCTGTTCATATATATTGATATAATATAGTAATATAGTTGTTAATTTGGCAAGGGCCATTATTATTGTACAATAAAAGTAATAATATGACTGACTTTAATCGGTGGCTTTTGAAGAATATCGGAGTGGCGTCCGGTGTAATTTTAGCTTTAGTGGCATTAACCATTCTTTTGGGTAATGATATTTCCCGCAGACTGGACACTGTAATCCGGCAGAGGCGGGATTTGGTAGAGCGGTCCGAGGTATTCAATTATCTGGCAACTCTACGTTTTGATTCCGAACGGGCCAAAAAATTATCCGATCAACTGCAAAATTCCCTTCCGACCAAGGATCAGCTTATAGGTTTTTCTAAAAATCTTGAGAATTTGGCTAAGGATAATCAGCTGGGTTTCGGCTTTCAATTTGAGTCGGAAGTTTTGTCTACCGACTTAGCGCCAGGAATTAATAATTTTACAATAACCAGCAACGGATCCTATTCTAATTTTTTGCGTTTTCTAAAAGCCGCAGAAAGCGGACAATACTTTGTAAACTTTACCCTACTGGATTTGATTCAAAAGGGGAAAGAATTTGAGATAACCATGAGGGGAAAAGTATTTTCGCAATAATATGAACAATAAGCGACAATTGACTTTTTTAACAATTGGTATTTTACTGTTTATCATAGTTGCCGCGTATTCGATGGTTGTCATTCAGTTTTTAGTTGGAACACTGAATCGCGCCTTTTCAGGGACAACCGTCGAACAGGCGGCGGTAGTGCGATTCCAGATTGGGAAAGCAGAGGAAGTACTTAAAAAATAGGGTGTGTAGTTCAGTGGTAGAACGCTGTCCTGATAAGACAGAGGCCGAAGGTCCGATTCCTTCCACACCCACATTCTGCGCGGTTAGCTCAGTGGTAGAGCGCGTCGTTGACATCGACGAGGCCAGAAGTCCGATCCTTCTACCGCGCACCAAATTATTCTTTTTCTCCGGGAACTTTTTAATTCCCTGGTAGTTATATATAATAGTTCTATTATGGAAAATACGCTTAAAGACGAAGAGATTTTACGCTTGTCTCAGGACGACCCGTCTTATTTTTCTTTGCTGGTAGATAAGTACCAGGCGGCTTTTTTACGCAAGGCGCTTGGCGTTTTGCGCAATCAGGAAGAATCGGAAGATATTGTTCAGGAGACTTTTGCCAAGATTTACCGTTATGGCCACAAGTTTAAAAAAGAAGAGGGCATTGAATTTAAGAGTTGGGCTTATAAGATTTTGATGAATACCGCTTTCACTCATTATCAAAAACTAAAGAAAAGCGGCAGCAATGTGGAATATCTTGACCCGCTTTTGTATGAGGATACTTTGGAAGAAAATCACGATTTGGCGACTATCCACGATGCTAAATCCGCAGTTCAGGAAGTTATTGCCAAAATGCCGGAACATCTGGGGAGGGTTTTAAAATATTATTATTTGGATGACAAATCCTACGCTGATATTTGCAAACTGGAAAAGATTTCCATTCCGACATTAAAAATGCGCCTTTTCCGGGCTAAAAGATTATTTAAAAAATTGAGCACTGATATCTAAATATTGATATATGAATAATAGTGAAGCAGTTAAAAATCGTATTTTGTGGAAAGTTTATGTAGTTTGGTTCTTCCGCCGGATTGTGCCGCTGATTTTATTGCAGGTTCTGTTTTTTGCCCTTGCTATACAGATTTTTGCTAAAAATGTATTTGTCAGCCGGGTGCTGCAGAATATCGGCACGGTGGCAGAGAATGGCTACGTGCCGGTCTTAAAATATTTAGCGGTATCTTTTCTGGGTACTCGTCCGCTGACGCAGGTGTCTATTTTAATTATCTTAGGCGTACTCGCTTTAATTTTAAGAGATTTGGGCAGGAGCCTGGTTGCTTATAAATCCATGTGGATGAGAAAGGAGTAGCTGTTACTTTTTAACTGGAATTCTGGTTTCATATTATGTAGACATTGAATTTTTAGAGTGCTATCAACCTCACAAACACTCTGAAAATTTAATGTATACTTTTCATAATCAATCTAAAAGTCCCTCCTTTGGGGGACTTTTGGTTTTCAGGAGTTAGTCAATGTGAGCTTTATAATTTCTCTGGTCTTAAGCTCTTTGGTGCTGTATTCAAAGATTTCTTTCCCTGATTCTTTCCAGTGATATCCCGGGGGGGCGGTAACGGAGTAATCCAGCATACTGTCAGAGCCAGATTGTTTTTCAAAAATAAATTCATATGGCATGCCGCTTCTAACCGACAATTTCACCCCGTTTTCATAAGATATTTTCAAATTTTTAGTTTTGCCTGCGGGGGTGTTAGACCAAGTACCAAAAGATACTTTGCCGAATTCCCGTTCAACCTGGGTTTTGAATTTATCTATGAAAACCGCCGTTTTTTCTACGGCCTGCAGATCGGCATCATACTCGTAGCTTGAATAATCGGCGGCATTTACAGCCGGGGGCGGGTCGTTGCCCTGAACGTAAGCGAGTTTGGATTTTTCCGGAACCAAGATTTTTAAATAATTTTTGTTATTTACTTTATACCACCAGTCTTTCTCGTTCTGGCCGTTATGCATGCGGGAAATCACTAAGTCGTTGATAATTTTTCCCTCCGCTGAGATTTGGCTTTGTAGTTTGATCTTTTGATCAATGAAAGCGTCGGTTTTGCCGGCGGCGATATTGGAGTTGACGATCGCCAGATAATCTCCGGAGAAATTCCTTGGCAGATGCGCTACCTCTCCGGCCACTCCCAGGTTTTCAACGAAATTTTGCAGGTCGAAGTCTTTGAAATAAATCATGATATCTTTTTCCAGAAAATGGTTCTTGATTTTTTCAACTAAAACATCTTTCTGGGTTTCCGAAAGGTTATTTAATTTTTCCAACAATAAGGGGGTTAGTGCGGACAGGATTTTTTTAGGATTTTGGCCCGGCTTTTTATCGCGTCCGGCTTCTACTTCGTATTGAAGTTCTTGAAGGAAATTTTGCCGGTTTAGGGTTAGATTATAATTTGCCAGCCTGATCGGTCCGGCTGAATCTATAAGAGTTCCCAGAACTTTGGTATTTATTGCAATCGCTCCGTCAAACCTGATTCCATTTAAATAATGAAGATCGGCTTGTTCCAGTAGCTCAGTTACTTTTCTTGCGGAGGTTGGAAAATCAAAGAACCAGTTGGCGTCCCGGGCGCCCCAAGTTTTAGTGATTCCCCGGAGTTCCAGCGGTGGAATTAATTTCAGATTTAGCTGACGGTCGGCGTTGTAAATGTCATCTACTTTGACATCTTTTAAATTGCCCCGGTTGATGGTCAGGTCGCCATAACTTCCTATAAATCCGCCGGCCGGGCGCATTTCGGTTTGATTTTGGAATATAAGTAAAATATGTTTATCCCCCGGATATTCCAGGAGCGCAATCAGTCCGTCCAAAAAGTCTCTGGTCCGGTAAATATTTAAACTAAGGGGAATATAATTTTTTTCCAGCAGTCCGGACAAGGATGATAGCTCCGGAGTAAGAGAACTTAAACTTGTGACTTGGTTTTTAAATTCCGGACCCAGATTTCCGAGAAGTGTCAGGTCGCTGGATATTTGTTTTAATATTTTGATCAGCTCCTGGCCTCGATTATTAGTTATCAGGCTGGAGCTGCTTTTTAAAATTGAGTTCAGATTTTCCGCAATGGTTCTGGCCCTTTCGCTGGCAATTGATAAATTTTCTATTGTCCCGCGCACCGGTTTTAATTTTGATATAAAATTGCCTAGCAGGGACGACGCTTCCGGTAGGCCGATAACTTCCGCCTTTTCTTTTACTGATTTTATTTCTAGCTCCGTCAGTTTTAGGGAACTTATAATCTCGTCGGGCTTAAATTTTATGAGAGCCGCCTTTATTTTATGAGCTTCTTGATATACGACTGAAAAAGATTTGATAGCAGTTTCTTTAAAATCAATAACCGCGGCTGCGTATATTCCAGTTGTTAAGGCTAAAGCCGCAAAAGTTATCTTAAGATACGGGATGGTTTTGCGGAGGGTTTTTTGTTGGAATTTAATCTTTGGCGGTGGAGGCGGCAGTTCAGCTGCCAGTTCAGCCCTCGTCTGTTCCCAGGCAGTTTCTTCCGGGATAGCTATTGGCTGGCACGGAGGTCTGATGTCCGCGATTAATTTAGATATATTTTTCTTGGGATTCATAATATAAAAATAACATAAAACCACCATTGACTCCTTTATTAATCTTAGTTAGAATATACACTATATTATGTTATCTAAAGAAGTGTTAGAAAAAATAAAATCAGGCGCAATAATTAAGGTATTCGAGAAGGTTAAGGAGGGAGATAAAGAGCGCGTTGCGCAATTTTCTGGTTTGGTGCTGGCCAGAAAGCACGGCAGTGAGCTGGGTGCGACTTTTACGGTCAGGGCGACTTTAGCGGGGGTGGGGGTAGAGAAAGTTTACCCGATTAATTCACCGGCTATAGAAAAAATAGTTATTGTAAAGTCTCCCAAAAAGGTTTCTCGGGCAAAATTATATTATATTCGGGATCTGTCCAGAAAAGAGACTCGCCAGAAAATCGGTTCTTCCCAATAAAAACCGTCCGCCAACCAGCAGACGGTTTTTATATGCCTAAATACCTTTGAAATATGCTAAGGCTGAATCATTGAAATTGTTGCCTAAATTGTATTATGATGAAGACGTTATTTGTTTATCGCGCAAGCGCATAAAAATAGAAAAAGCGTTGGCGGTGGTAAATCAAAAGATAAAATAATGCGCGAGTGGTGAAACGGCATACACGCAGCCTTGAGGTGGCTGTGCCCGCAAGGGCGTGGAGGTTCAACTCCTCTCTCGCGCACCATTTAGGAAATGTCAAACACGCCTCCCCCGCAAAAGCGGGGTCGGCGACCAAGTTATACGGAACTTTGGGCTCAAAAAGGAATTGGCGGTTTCGTAAAATATGGTTCGAGCCGATGTTTTTAACAGGTTCTTTGGCAGTTTTTATCGGCGCGGCGGAGCCGCGTTTAATTTCGGGGCAAATGGGTTCGAACTATTTTCAGTATCCTGCACCAAAATCTGGCTTTCAGAAAATTCTGGCTGTCCGGTTATCTATTGCCTTATTTTCTGGTATGACTTATATTTTAACAAGGTGATTTGAAAAATAAGAGGGGTAATGAAGAGAGTCATTGTGGTTTTATGCTTATTATTCGGGCTGGCAGAACTTTCTTTTGCTGACACTTCTTCCAGTACTTTGGTGTGGCCGGATTACAAGAAAAATTTTATAGTTGCTAGTCAGGAACCATTTTCTGCGGTTCCAAGCAACGATGTTCAGGATTGGAAAAATAAATACATCACATCGGTTTCAGTGGTACTGGGTTCGGCAACCGCATATTTAAATGATCCGTTTGCGCCAACCATGGCCGTGCTTGAGCAATCGGTTTTGGGGCATGAAGCAGTCATCAGGGTTTGGCTGACGCAGTCTAGATCTGGATGGGTGATAGTTGATCTTCAATTATCTATTGACGGGCGTTGGATGAGCAGCCGAAAAGGAAGCTTGGTGCGGGTTTACCTGCTTGAGCCGGAGCGGCTTTTGAAGGAAGGGAAGATAACTTCGGTTTTGCTGGTGCTCGATCCGGTCGGTAATGGACCGCCGTTAAAGATGAGAATAGAGAATAACTCCGATTAAAAGGAGTTTTTTTATTTTGAAAATTGGTTTATAATTTATAAAAGAATCTTTAATATGATAGAAGTCATTACCGAGGCGATAGTTTTAAAAAAAGAAGATCTTGGCGAACATGACAGCCGAGTTTTTTTATTTACCAAGGATCTGGGCAGAATTTCTACTAAGGCAACCAGCTTGAGAAAAATAACTTCTAAATTAGCTTCTCATCTCGAGCCGCACAGGCGAGTTACGGTTCGCTTGGTTTCAAAAAAAGATATTTTTGACGGCAGGAGTTTTCAGCTAGTTGATGCGCTTGCAATTGATGTGCCGGAATTCAAACGGGTTGGCGTAAACAAATTGCGCGAAGCGCTGGTAGCTCTGGATTTTTTAGCTGGGATAGTGCCGGAGGCTGTTCCGGACTTTGAACTTTGGAATTTTTTAAATGAGATTATTGATGGAACTGTTTCGGCAACCAAAAAGGATATCTTAAAGTTTTTGGGTTTGGATCCGGAATTTGCTAATTGCCAGTTTTGTTTCGGGTCTCAGCCGGAATTTTTTTATGCCAGCGATAATTTGTTTGTTTGCCGGAGCTGTTCCTTAAGCTCCCAAGTTTCAAAAGAAAAATTTATTTTGATATGAAAAAGTTTAGAAATAATTTAACGCTGGCAGCCATCGCTATTTTGGCGGTTATTTCCGTTGTCAGTATATTTTATATTTACCACTTCCAAAGCATCCGTGGCTTGAATTTTGATCTGGAGGCGCCAACAGAAGTATTCAGCGGTGAACCGTTCGATTTGAAAATTAATTTCAGTAATAATTCCGGAACGGTTCTGAAAGACGCGCGGCTGAGCGTTGCTCTTCCGGATGGGGCGGCTTTTTTTGGCAGTGATGCTAAGAAAACCATTGATAATAAATTTCTCGGTAATGTTGGTATAGGCGGTCTGGTACAGGAGAGTTACCGTTTGGCAGTTTTTTCTCCGGAAAAAAGCACCAAAGAATTTAAAGCCACTATTAATTATGCCACCCAATCTCTGGGTGCCAGATTTGAAAAAAGTAAAACCATTTTGGTGTTTGTGAAGTCTTCGGGTGTTAATGTGGAAATGACGGCGCCGGAAAGGGTGGTGAGCGGGGATGCGTTTGAGATTGGAGTTGTGTATCGGAATATTTCCGATATCGATTTTTCCAATTTAGAATTAAAGTTGGAATATCCGCCAAGTTTTTCCTTTGCCAGTGCCTCTTTGAAGCCGGACAGCGAGAATAATATTTGGCGGCTCGGCGATCTTCGGAAAAATTCCGAAGGCAAATTTACCATTAAGGGCAGTCTGATCGGAAGCGAGGGGGATACTTTTGAATTTAAATCCAACCTTTCTACCGGAATCGCCGGGCAGAGTTATTTGGTGAATTCCAAGACAGCGCCGGTTACGATTGCTTCGTCCCCTCTATCAATGGCAATTCATTTGAATAGTGATACGGAATATTTTTCTAAATCCGGCGATACGCTGAACTATACTATCAGTTACATTAATAATACGGATGCCGCCCTCGGAGATGTTGTAATCCGCGCTCAGCTACTGGGAGAAATGTATGATATAAGCACTATTCAGACTCAAGGATTTTTCCGGTCTGCCGATAATATGCTGATTTGGAACCCGGCTAATACGCCAGCACTTGCTGTTCTTAATCCGGGGAGCGCCGGAGTTATAAATTTTAATATTAAGACCAAAGATAATTATCCGATCAGGCGGTTTAGCGATAAAAACTTTTTGCTGGTGGTTGATATTGAAATTGAATCTGGCGGCAAGGTTATCAGCAAGAAGAAATTAGAAACTAAAGTATTAGGAAACGTTGTTTTAGATGCCCGCGCTTTTTTTCGCGATGCGGAATCGGGAATTTTGAACAAAGGATCAATGCCGCCGAAAGTCGGTCAACCCACTAATTTTACCATTCACTGGGTTTTGAAGAATTCTGCGACTGACATCTCTAATGTTGAAGTGCGCGCGTCCCTGGGTAATAATGTTAAAATAGTCGGCCAACCGAAAAGCAATGTTTCTTCCGTGCCGTTTATGGAGTTGGCTACCAATGAGATTGTCTGGCGGATTGATAAAGTTTCAGCCAATCAAGGAGTGGTGAGTAATCCCTTGGAAGCAATTTTCCAGATAGAGGCAATTCCGACCAGTGAAAGCATTGGCAACTATATGCAGCTGATCAGCCAATCTAATCTGCGGGCGTTAGATAATTTTACGAATCGGGAGTTGGCGGGCAGCGATCTTCCAATTACCACCGCTCTTCCGGATGATGTGACAGTCGGCCAGCAGGGAGGAGTCATACAGCCATAGGCTGTAAATTCGAAGCACTAAGCATGAAATTCTAAACAAATCCAAAATTTATAAACTCAAATGATTAAAACAAGTTTTGAATTTTTTAAATTAGAATTTAATTATTATTTAGGATTTTGATATTCGAATTCAGGATTTTAATATGGAAAAAAATATTCAAAACAATGATTTAATGAATAAGATTATTTCCTTATGCAAGAGGCGGGGTTTTATTTTTCCCGGTTCGGATATTTATGGCGGACTTGCTAATTCTTGGGATTACGGGCCTTTAGGTATAGAGCTGAAAAATAATATCAAACGCGAGTGGTGGCGGAGGTTTGTCCATAATCGGCCGGATGTTTTAGGCGTGGATACGGCCCTGATTATGAACCCGAAAGTCTGGGAAGCGGTCGGCCATGTTCAGCATTTTACCGATCCGCTGGTTGAATGCCGAAGTTGTCATCTCCGTTTTCGCTGGGATCATGTCAAGGGCGACAAGTGTCCGTCTTGCGGAGGTGAACTCACCGCTCCGCGGCAGTTCAATATGCTTTTTAAAACTTTTATCGGTCCGGTTGAGGACCAGTCAGCTTTGGCTTATTTGCGTCCGGAAACTGCCCAAGGAATGTTTGTGAATTTTAAAAATATTTTGGAAACATCCAGGAAACGGCTGCCATTCGGCATTGCCCAGGTTGGCAAGGCTTTCCGGAATGAGATTACCCCGGGAAATTTCATTTTCCGCACCCGGGAATTTGAGCAAATGGAAATTGAATATTTTATAGAAGAAAAAGATTGGGAGACTTACTTTAACCATTGGCTGGAAGAGATGAAAAGATGGCTGAAAGATTTAGGTGTTGCTGGAGATAAAGTTCATTATCACGAGATCCCGGAGGGAGACCGCGCCCATTACTCCAAGCGCACCGTGGATATTGAATACAACTTTCCTTTTGGTGAAAGCGAGCTTTATGGTTTAGCGTATCGCGGAAATTTTGATTTGAAAAATCATATGGAAAAAAGCGGACAGGATCTGGAATATACTGATCCGGAAACCGGGGAGAAGTTTCTGCCGCACGTTATTGAGCCGACTTGGGGCGTGGACCGGACGGTTTTGGTAGCGATGCTGGAGGCGTATCAGGAAGAGCAGGCGCCGACTGCAGAAGAGGGCGAGACTGATTTGCGGGTGATGATGAGATTTCCAAAATGGCTGGCGCCGGTTAAGGTTGCGATTCTGCCGTTATCAAAAAAAGAGAACTTATCCGACAAAGCCAGAGAGATTTACGCCGATCTGATCAAAGATCTTGTTTGTGAGTATGATGAGACGCAAAGTATTGGCAAACGTTACCGCCGGCAGGATGAAATAGGCACTCCATATTGCGTGACAGTTGATTTTGAAAGTTTGGAAGATAATGCAGTAACAGTGCGGGATCGGGATACGATGAAGCAGGAGAGGACCAAAATTGGCGAATTAAAAAGGTATCTTAAAGATAAATTAGGTTAAATACAATGCATTTATTTAAGCGTTATATATTGCCAAGCGGCTTGAGGGTCGTATTGGTTCCGCAACATCAAAGCCTGGCCTCAACTGTTTTGGTTTTGGTAGAAGCTGGTTCGAAGTACGAAAAAAAGAATATCAATGGCATCTCGCATTTTTTGGAGCATTTGTGTTTTAAGGGCACCAAGAAAAGACCGACAGCTTTAGTGATTAATTCGGAATTGGAATCATTGGGCGCGGTTTCTAATGCTTTTACCGGGCAAGAGGTGACCGGTTATTTTGCCAAGGTTGCTTCCAAGCATCTGGGTAAAGTTCTGGAAATTGTTTCTGATCTGTATTTAAATCCGGTTTTCGTTCCGGCCGAGATAGAAAAAGAGAAGGGGGTGATCATCGAAGAAATTAATATGTACGAAGATAACCCGATGAGAAAAGTCGGCGATCTTTTTTCTGAACTCCTTTACGGCGATCAGCCGGCGGGGTGGGATATAGCCGGGAGAAAAGAGATTATCCGCTCTTTGAAAAGGGAGGAAATCGTGAGGTATCGCAGCCAGCATTACGTGGCCAAAGCCACTACCGTAGTTATCGCGGGCGCTTTTAATGAAAAAGAAATACTCGGAAAAATTAAGGAATTATTTAAAGATACTCCTGTTGCCAAGAAATTTTCCAAATCAAAAACCGTTGATAGTCAGAAAAAACCAACTACCCTAGTTCATTATAAAGAATCCGATCAGACCCATATCCGCTTGGGATTCCGGGCTTTTAATATGTTTGATAAAAGACGGTATGCCCTTGAAGTACTGGAAGATGTTCTCGGCGGAGGAATGAGCTCCCGTCTTTTTCAGTTGATTCGTGATCAGATGGGAGCTGCATATTATGTTAGGGCTGGATCTAATTTATATACTGATCATGGATTTTTTGCCATTGGCGCGGGATTGGATAATAAGCGCGCCTCAGAAGTTATTAAAGCGGTTTTGGGAGAATTGGATAAAATTCGGAAAGTACCAGTCGGTGAACGGGAGTTGAGAAAATCTAAAAATCATATCATCGGCCAATTTCTGATGGGTTTGGAGACTTCGGATGAGCTGGCGACTTTTTATGGCCAGCAGGAAGTTTTTTATAAGAAATTGCAGACCCCCCGTGAAGCGGTTAAAAAGATTGAAACGGTAACTGCTAAAGACGTGCTTAAAGTTGCAAAAGATATTATCAGGAAAGATTATCTTAATCTGGCCATAATCGGACCCTTCAGGGGTAAAAAGGAATTTGAAAAAATCCTTAAAATTTAAGAATTTGGTTCGGAAACAAACAGCGGGGCTGGAACGTTGCAATAAATGAGGAAATGTTGTAAAATAAATTGTTTTTATGGAAAAAAGTAGCGGTTTTGAAGTTACATGGACTAGCCTATGGCGTATTGTGGGTATGCTGACTTTGATCGGCATACTTTATTTTGCTTTGGATATTTGGATTGCGGTTCTTTTATCGATTGTTATTTCTTCGGGCCTGGATACCTCGGTTAGCTGGCTGGAACGAAGGAGGATCCCGCGCATAGTCGGCACTCTGGGTATTTTTATAGTGGTAATCACTATTATCGCGATGATTCTTTATACCGTAGTTCCGCTTGCTTTATCTGAACTGACCATTCTTTTAAAAAATGTCGGCAAATTGCCGACTCCGGCCTTCAGTTTTCCGGAGGCAGAACGGGTTATTAAATTAATCAATGATAGTTTGAGCCAGTTAACTAATGTTCTTTTAAGCGGCAGCGCTTCTTTTATTGATATTGTTTCTAAATTTGTTGGGGGGCTTTCTTTGGCGGTGGCGGTATTTGTACTTTCCTTTTATCTGACGGTTGACCGGGATGGAGTAGAAAAATTTTTATTGGCAGTGATGCCGGCTGGTTATGAAGAAAAAGTTTTAGAAGTTTATTTCCGGACTCGTTCAAAAATCGGCAGCTGGTTATACGGGCAGATATTTCTTAGCTTGAGCGTTGGTTTCGCGGTATTTATTGGATTGTGGTTTATTGGCGTTAAATACAGTTTAATTTTGGGATTATTGGCCGGTATCTTTGAAATCGTTCCTTTTGTCGGCCCGATTTTAAGCGGGGCAATTGCTTTTTTAATTGCCTCCTCCGAGTCGCTTAGGGATGCGGTCTATGTATTTTTGCTTTTCTTGCTAATCCAAAAAACCGAAGGAATCTTTTTGGTGCCGGTGTTTATGCGGATGACTACCAGTTTGCATCCGGCAGTCATTTTAATCTCGCTTTTAGTCGGCGCGAAACTTTTGGGAGTTATCGGCCTTATCTTAGCTGTTCCACTCGCTGTGACTCTCCAGGAACTGGTTGAGCATTGGTCAAATGAAAAGAGCAGGAGAAAGGCTTCGTCCCTGAGTTTATAAAAGCTGATTTACGCAACGCAGATCCGCGCAGAAATTTAAAGGTCGTCTTGTGGGGCGACTTTTTTGTAGATACAATAATGATATGAATAAATTTTATATAACAACTTCTATCGCTTATGTAAATGCGCCGCCGCATATCGGCTTCGCCTTGGAGTCTCTGCAGGCGGATGTTTTGGCGCGTAGCCAGAGACAACTTGGAAATGAGGCCTTCTTTTTAACCGGTACGGACGAGCATGGCGCAAAGATTGCGCGGGCGGCAGCGGCTGCGGGTAAAACTCCCAAGCGGCTGGTGGATGAAAATGCCGAGCGGTTCCGGGAATTGAAAACCGCTTTAAATTTATCTTGGGATAATTTTATCCGGACTTCAGATTCAAGGGTTCATTGGCCGGTAGCGCAGGAATTATGGAGCCGGCTTACTGCGTCAGGCGATCTTTATCGAAAATCGTATAAGGGGCTTTATTGCGTTGGGCATGAGGCGTTCGTGACGGAAAAGGACTTAGAAAACGGAATTTGTCGCGATCATAAAAAGGCGCCGGAGGTCATTGAAGAAGAAAACTGGTTTTTCAAGCTTTCTAAATACACAAAAGAGATTGAATTACGAATTAGGAATGATGAATTAAGAATAGTTCCTGAATCAAGAAAAAATGAAATTTTGTCGTTTTTAGCCGAGGGGTTAGAAGATGTAAGTTTTTCGCGCCCATCCAAGGATTTGTCGTGGGGCATTCCGGTTCCTGGCGATGACACCCAGACTATGTATGTGTGGGCAGATGCGCTTAGTAATTATATCAGCGGCTACGGCGGGATTAAGAAATGGGAAGAATATCCGGCAGATGTGCATCTTATCGGTAAGGACATCTTAAGATTTCATGCCGCCATTTGGCCCGGTATGCTTTTATCGGCTAAGTTGCTTTTGCCTAAATCGATCTATGTTCATGGTCATATTTTGGTTGGTGGTGAAAAGATGTCTAAAACCGTCGGAAATGTAGTTGATCCGTTTGGATTAGTCCAAAAATACGGCACCGAAGCAGTTCGTTATTTCTTGCTTCGTGAAATTCCTTCCACTGACGATGGCGATTTTACTTACGAAAAATTTGAAGAGAGGTATAATGGCGATTTGGCGAATGGTTTGGGAAATTTTGCGGCTCGCGTACTTACACTCGCTGAACGCGATGCGAAACTACAAATATCATCCAAATCTACAAATGTTGATAATGATGTTGATCGGAAAATTAAAGAAACTAAAGAAAGTGTTGCTCTAAAAATAGAAGAATTTAAACTACACGAAGCGCTAGAGGCGCTTTGGGGACTGATACATTTTGGCGACCGATATGTAAATGAAAAAAAACCGTGGGCGAAAGGATCGGCGGAAAGTGATAGGCGACGAGCGGTTTATAATGCTTTAGTTATTTTAGATAACGTGGCGGCGTTGCTTTTGCCGTTTTTGCCGGAAACTGCCGGAAAGATAAGCAATAGTATCTCTTGGTCAGGAAATAATTTATCAGTTAAAAAAATAGAGGCACTTTTTCCACGGATTGACTGATTATTATTTTTTTAATAATATATTACGAGTAATCTAAACAATATTTAAAAAAGGGAGAAGGATGAAAAAGTTGGCGGCAGGATTAGTGTTGTTGCTGGTTTTAGCCGGAGCATTTCCTAGCCTAGGAATAACAGCTCAGAAGGATGATGTCGCGGTTAGCAGTTTTTCAGTTATAATCAACTACGACCTCTCGGTGGAATCTATGGTGGCCCACGGAAAGTACGATTGGAAGGACGACGGTATTACTAGCGAGAACTTCCCGACCACACGAAAAGACAAAGCCAATCTCGTACTGGAACTTGTCTACTTCGACCAGGCTCTTACCTCGAAAGAAGTACTCAAGGAACTGGACAAGCGAGGTCTCCGCCCCGCCGAATTCCACGAACTCCTTGCTTTCGGAGTCAAATATCCTGAAGAGCAGAGAAAGTACATTATCGTGGCGTTGAGTTCAGTCTGGCAGTTGTTGGATGGCTTTAGCGGCTCGCTGTATCTCTTTGTGAACGGCGACAAGCGTATCCTGGGCTTGGACTACTTTGAGTATTTACACAACAGCAAGTGGGGCACGAGCTGCCGTTTCGCGGCGGTTCGCAAGTAGCGGGATTCTTGGTTCCCTAGCCCTCCGACTTTTGTCGGAGGGCTATTATTTTTTTTATACAGGAAACATGATAGTTTAGTAGCAATTAAATTTTTAATATAAGGTCTTGCGATGACCTTAAATTTTGTTGTATGATTATACTTAATTCAAATTTATGAAAAGAAAAATCATTACTGGTGGTGTTTATCATGTTTTGAATCGGGGAGTAGATAAAAGAAAAATTTTTTTGGATGATCAGGATTATTTTCGTTTTATTCACGATTTATTTGAATTTAACGATGAACAACCGATAAATAATGGTACTTATTATTTTCAAAATCAATCTAAGGTAATCGCAAGACCTTATATTGGAGATAAGGAACGGAGACCAAGAAAGTTATTAGTTGAAATTTTAGTTTTTAGTCTTATGCCTAATCATTACCATTTATTATTAAGGCCAAAAATTGAAGACGGTATAACTAAGTTTATGAAGAGATTAAATATGGGCTATGCCCGTTATTTTAATGAAAAATATAAAAGAAGCGGGGCTTTATTTGAGGGAAGATATAAGTCTGTAGCGGTTATTGATGAAGCTCATTTTATTCATCTTCCGTATTATATACATTTTAACCCTTTAGATTTGATTGCGCCGGAATGGCGCGAGAGAAATTTGAAAAATTATAAAAAAGTGATTACATTTTTAGAGTCTTATCGCTGGAGCAGCCATTTAGATTATATTGGCAAGAAAAATTTTCCTTCCGTAACGCAAAGAGAATTTTTATTAGAGTTTTTTGGCGGCAATAAAGAATATGAATCAAAAATAAATAATTGGCTCGAGGAATTAGATTTAAGTAATTTTGGAGATTTTCTTTTGGAATAATAATATAAGGTCTTGCGATGATCTTAATTTTTTTATGGAATTTATAGCAGAAAAAAGTGAGCGGTTGGATAAGTTTTTAGTTGTCAGTCATGCGAAATTTTCCCGTTCGCAGTGGCAGCGGTTTATTAGAGACGGGGTGGTTAAGATTAATAATAAATCGGTTTTAAAGCCGAGTTTTAAATTAAAAAAAGGCGATAAAATCTTAATTTTGGAAGAAAAAATTTTATTACCCGGAAAAGAATTTATAATAGAGCCGGAACCGGACATCCCGCTGGAAATATTATATGAGGATAAAAATGTTGTGGTAATTAATAAGCAATCCGGATTGGTTGTGCATCCAACTTCCGGCCAGCATAGGCATACGCTGGTAAATGCGTTGGTCGCGCGATACCCAGAAATTATCGGCGTAGGCGAGAGTCCACTCCGGCCGGGAATCGTGCATCGCCTGGATAAAGACACCTCCGGTATTATGGTTATTGCCAAAAATCAAAAAGCCTTTTATTTTTTGAAAAATCAATTTTTAAGCCGGACTATTTCTAAAACTTATCTGGCCTTGGTGAGGGGCGTGCTTAAAGAAAAAGAAGGAACTATCAGTTTTCAGATCCGTCCGGCCAAGCGGAACCGCCTTAAGAGGGTGGCTATAAGAAAACTGGATATCAGCGGCAAGAAATCAGTGCGAACCGCAGAAACTTTTTATAAAGTTAAAGAGGCGTTAGGCGGAAAATTTTCGCTTTTGGAGGTCAGTCCGAAAACCGGCCGGACTCATCAGATCAGAGTCCACCTTAGCGCTATCGGCCATCCGGTGGTTGGCGACCGGATGTATGGCGGAAAAGAAGATATCGCTGAGCGGCAAATGCTTCATGCCGATAAACTGGAATTTATTTCTCCGAGCGGCAAGAAGTTGAAGATAAAGGCGGGCATGCCGGAAGATATGAAACGGGCGATTGCGGGAATAAAAAAATAAGGCTTTGATGCCTTATCTAGGACTTATCTGGTTTTGAAGATATAAAATACTTCTACTTTTCTCCGGAATTTTTCCAGCGACCCATTATTTTCTATTTTGTAGTTAGCCTGGGCTCCGATTTCCGGAATATATTTTTCAGTTTCAGCTTGTTCCTCTTTCAGGAATTTTTCCAGAGTGGCTTTATCTTCGCCGGACTTTTCTTTTCTTTTCTTGGTTCTTTTGAACCGGACCTTTGGATTAGCGGTAATATAGACTAATGTGCTGTTTGGCAAGCTTCTTAGCATTTCCAAATCAGAGTGCCAGCGGATGCCATCCAGGACAATCGTGTTGTCTCCGGATTTTTGGATCCGCGATTTGACGCCTCGGGTAATGCATCCTTTGCCGAAAATTTCTTCTAAAGCGGGAGCAAGTTTTTGTAGCTGTTCCCGGCTGACTTCTCCTTTGGGAATTCCCAGTTCAGCGGCGATGCCAAGCAAGACATCAGAGAATCGGATGTGTTCCAATCCGGGCAGGAATTCTTTCAGGATCTCAGCAAAAGTGCCTTTACCCCCGCCTTTTTCTCCGGTCAGGCCGATGATTTGAGCCATCAATTTCCTCTTGTTGAAAAACTAGTCAAAATATAGCTTAAAAAAATATAAGGAACAAGGGTGATGGGGCAAGTAAAAAGCGGGTTGTTAGCCCGCGAAAAATTTTAGATTTTCCATGCCATTCAATGACGGATTGTACATCCGCTCATTTAGAGCTTCATACATCCGATTTAACAGCATGAAAATTTGCTCTTGTCTCCAGGTATCCTGATTGTATTCTTGAAAGCAAGAAAGCAATCTGCGTATCCATCCCCAATAGCATTTCTTTTTATAACTTGCTTCCAGGAGCTTCTTTTCACCTAAAAGGCCGGCGCCTTTCCGAAAGAGAATAGCTAGGGCATCTTGATCGCTGACAATCCGCTTTGATTGTTCGCGAATCTTTCGTTGTTCCTCTCGTATGGCATATTGGAGGCCGAGGAAAGTTGCCCGGAAATCAAAGGCCGCGATGCTGAGATGGTAAAAAATTGTCGGAATGATTGGTTCGCTGCTTAAGAAGGATTTACTGGAATCGGATTTTGCCAAAGATACCAGCAGGGATCGCTTGGGATTATCTTCTACATAAAGTATGCACACTTGATCTCCGCCGATCGCCTGAGAGTTGTATCCCATTAGCGTTCTGAAGCAGAAGGATTCTTTCAGCATCTGGGGACAGCTGTGCAGAAAGCTTAGTGTCTCTAGATCGGTCCATTCTTGTGATAGATTTTCAACGATCTTTGATCCAGTCATTTCGTTCATTAGTCCTCCTTGCAGAGCAATGGATTTATTGTATAATACACCAAAATGAATAAAGTGTCAATTTTTGATGCCCATTCTCATATTCAATTTCCAGCGTATGAAAAAGATCGTGCCGAGGTTATTAAGCGCGCCCAGGATAAGAATATAAAAATGATTGCCGTTGGTACGCAGGCCCCAACTTCGGAGTCGGCTATTCAGTTGGCGCGTGAGTATTCCGGAGATATTTGGGCAACCGTCGGTTATCATCCTAATCACGTAGTGATTAGCTCCGACCCCAGCGTCGGAGCAACAGATAGTTGGTTTCATGACAAAAAAGAGCAGAAGGATGCTGTGCCGGAAAAATTTGATATTGAAAAGTTGCGGACGCTGGCACTGGATCCTAAAGTAGTAGCAATCGGGGAGTGTGGATTGGATTACTATCGTTTAGCGACTAGCGACGAGCGACTAGCGACTAGTATTAAAGATAGGCAGAAAGAGGTTTTTTTGAAACAGGCGGAGTTGGCAGAAGAGTTGGGTAAACCGCTGATGATGCATTGCCGGCCATCAAAAGGTACTGACGATGCTTACGAAGATTTATTAAAAATCCTAAACCCTAAACCCTCTACCCCAAACCCTATCGTGCATTTCTACGTCGGCAGTTTAGAAATCACCAAAAAATTGGTTGAAGCGGGATTTTATTTCACTTTTGGCGGAGTCATAACTTTTGCGCGTGATTATGATGAAGTAATTAAATATATTCCGCTGGATAGGATTTTATTGGAAACTGATTGTCCTTATCTGGCGCCGCAGTCCAAGCGGGGCAAAAGAAACGAACCGGCATATATCTTAGAAACAGCCGAAAAACTGGCGGAAATTAAAAATTTAGACCCAAATTTGGTTTTAAAAACCATATATAAGAATACCTTATCGGTTTTTAAGATATAAACTCTGTCCACAGGAACCTCTTCTATGCATTAGTTAATGCTGGTATTTTTAATAGAGCAGTTATTTTGCTTATGTCTATGTATAATCCTAAAAAAATTGAATCCAAATGGCAGAAGCGGTGGACTAAGGAGAATTTTGAAGTTTGGCATGCTGACGACAAATCTAAGAAAAGAAAGATGTATGTTATGGATATGTTTCCTTATCCGTCCGGAGAGGGTCTGCACGTCGGCCACGTAGAGGGCTATACGGCTTCGGATATTATGAGCCGTTATTACCGTATGCGAGGCCTGAATGTTCTTCATCCGATGGGCTGGGATGCTTTTGGTTTGCCGGCGGAGAATTATGCGATCAAAAAGAAAATTCATCCCAAGATAGTGGTTGAGAAGAATGTCAAAAATTTCACCAAACAGCTCCGCCGTTTGGGTTTTGGTTATGACTGGCAGAGGGAAATTAACACCACGGATCCGGAATATTATCGCTGGACTCAATGGATTTTCTTGCAGCTTTTGAAGCAGGGCTTGGCTTATGAAGCAGAGGTGCCGGTGAATTGGTGTCCTTCCTGCAAAACCGTTCTTGCCAATGAGGAGGTAATAAATGACAAATGCGATCGCTGCGGGACTCTAGTGGAGCGGAAGCAATTGAAGCAGTGGGTTCTTAAAATTACCGCTTATGCCGAGCGGTTATTGGAAGATTTGGCGGTTTTAGATTGGCCGGAGAAAGTAAAAGAAATGCAGAAGCATTGGATCGGCCGTTCCGAGGGGGCGGAATTGGAATTTCCGGTGGCTGATTCTAATTTGAAAATTAAGGTTTTCACCACCCGCGCCGACACGCTTCCGGGAGCAACTTATTTGGTTCTTGCTCCGGAACATTCTTTGATTACTACTTTGGGCGCCAGGATCATCAATCAAAGCAGTGTGAAAGATTATCTGGAGAAGGCCAAACACAAATCAGAATTAGAAAGAATGGCTGAAGCTCAAACTAAAACCGGAGTGGAGCTGAAGGGGATTACGGCAATCAATCCTTATACCCAAAAAGAAATTCCGGTCTGGGTTTCGGATTATGTTTTGTCCAGTTATGGAACCGGAGCGATTATGTCGGTGCCGGCTCACGATGAAAGAGACTTTGCTTTTGCCAAAGAATTTGGTTTGCCAGTTGCTCAGGTAGTTTCTGAAAAGAAGGATCAGCAGGAATTGCCGGAATTAACAGAAGCTTATGTCGGCGATGGGGTAATGTTTAATGCCGGAGATTTAAATGGTTTGCCGAATCATATTGCTAAAGACCGGATTATTGAGCTGGTTGGCGGTAAAAAACGGATTAATTATAAACTGCGGGATTGGATTTTTTCGCGCCAGCGTTATTGGGGCGAGCCGATTCCGGTGATTAAATGCGAGAAATGCGGAGTGGTGCCGGTACCGGAGAAAGATTTGCCGGTATTATTGCCGAGGGTTAAAAATTACCAGCCGACTGGCGAAGCAGAATCTCCGCTGGCTGCAATTAAAAAATGGGTGAATGTGAAATGCCCGACTTGCGAAGGACCGGCGAAACGGGAGACTAATACTATGCCGCAGTGGGCCGGATCTTGCTGGTATTATTTGCGTTATCTGGATATTTCCAATAAAGAAGAGATGGTTGATAAGGCAAAAGAAAAATACTGGATGCCGGTGGATGTTTATATAGGCGGAGTGGAACATGCGGTGCTCCATCTTTTATATGCGCGTTTTTGGCATAAAGTGCTTTTTGATATTGGTGCCGTATCTACCAAAGAGCCTTTCCAGAAATTGGTGAATCAAGGTTTGATTTTGGGCCCGGACGGCCAGAAAATGTCCAAATCCAGAGGCAATGTTGTTAATCCGGATGAGATGATTGAGAAATTCGGAGCTGATTCTCTCCGGCTTTATGAAATGTTTATGGGCCCGTTGGAAGATGCCAAACCGTGGCAAACTGATGGGATTGTCGGTTTATACAGATTTTTAACCAGAATTTATAATTTAGTTATAGGTTTTAAGAAGGCAAAGGAAAAATTAGCAGATTCAGATAAATCCGTAGCTTTGGATCGGTTACTGCATAAAACCATTAAAAAAGTTACTGAAGATATTGAAAATTTCCGGTTTAATACGGCAATCAGCGCGATGATGATATTGCTGAATGAAATGGAAAAAAACAAAAGTCAGTTGTCGGTTGTCAGTTGTCAATTATTAGTTAAACTCCTTGCCCCTTTCGCTCCCCATCTTGCGCAGGAGCTTTGGGAACAGCTTGGAAATGAAACGCTCTTAGATAATGAAGTTTGGCCGGAATTTGACGAAAAGCTGACGGAAGATTCTGAGGTCGAATTAATAATTCAGGTTAATGGAAGATTACGCGATAAAGTTTTAGTATCTAAAGTCATTACCCAGAAAGAAGCGGAAGAGCTCGTTTTGGAACGAGAAAAAGTCAAAGAGCATCTTGGCAAGAAAAAACCGAAGAAAATTATTTTTGTACCGGGAAGATTGATAAATATAGTAATTTAGTGATTTAATATCACGCGTTGAGGGTGTTTTTGTATGAAAATACCTTATTAAAATTATTGTTTTTAGGCCGTGGATAGTGGCATGTTGCGGCACTACACCGCGGTGTAGTGCCGGGGCAAGTGGGGTTTGCGATATAAAAGAAATCACAGACTTTAGTCCATGGAGTTTCGTTGCGACCGCCTTGTGGTGCGGCTTTTGGTTGATATAGAATATGTATATGAATAAATTTGAAGGCGGGATGCCAATTCTGGAGAAAAAGCCGGAAGAGAAGAAGGAAACTGATCTAGTTACTAAAACCGAGGAGCAATTACTTCAAGAATCTTTGCGTGAAGTTGCGGAAGATTTAAATGGAGTTTTAATTGAATCAGGATGGCAACCGGAGTCGTTTGGGGAATTAAAAAAAGAACAATTACAAGATTTGGCGAAAGAAAATGAGGTTAGGTATATAATTAGTGCTCAGGAAAAATTAGATAGTGAGATGGGGGTAAATAAAAGTGGCTGGCCCATGTATTGGGCAAAACGTTTAATGCCCGAAATGGGATTGTTGCCAGAAAAGGTTCAAAAAGTTCTTGAATATTATAATGAGAATAAGAAATTTCCCGATGGTGGTGTTAATATATTTGAGGACTATATTCGGGGGAGGGTAATGGTGAAAAGGTTTGAGCTTGGGAAAAGAGAAGAAATGGCTAAGTTGAAGCAAGACTTGCGCGATATTGACGTTGAAAAAGAAATTTCCCCTGAAAAAGCAAAGGATCGTCGGACAGTTTATTTTGATGAGAGTACCCAATCTTTCTATATACAGGATAAATACGGAAAGCTTGAAAAGCGAAATATTTCTTTCGGTGATTTGGTTGGTGATTATGCGTGGGGGATTAGATATCAACCCGATAAAACTGTTGCGCATAAGGTTTGGCGAAAAGTAAGAAAGACGCTTGCGTTATATGAGACGAGAGAAAAGATAAGTTTAATTTTTAATGAGGAATTATCAAAAAAATATCACATCGGCTTGCCGACTACAGCGATTGATTTAGATTTTATCAATAAGATGTTGAATCATCCAAAACATAAATTTTTAATTAGTGGTACATTGGCCGAAAGGATGATCACTGAATTTTTGACTCGCGTGCAATATAATAATCCGCAGTTAGGCATGCGAGTGGAAAAAGCAAATGCTTTGGAGGATGTAATGCTTAAATATGATTTAAAGGTTGTGGTGGATAAAAAGAGGGGTATAGCCCTGGAATCAGAGGATATGTCTCGTGATAAATTTGTACGGAATAAAAAGCGAGTCGGAGTTCAGTTTACGATTAAGTCTCATTCCACCGGAAAAAAAGAAAAAGATTTAAGAAATGCTCAAGGCAGAGTCCCTCATTATAGAGATGTATTGAAGGGTCGAGTTGATGAAGTTCTCTTGGTTAAAATGCCCATTTTGAATACTTTTACTAATTTATATAAAACGTGGATTAAGAGAGGTAAACCAAGTGGCGGGCCGGAGCAGTATTTAAGCCGAGAGCAAAAATTAGAAATTTTTAAACAGGCGACTAAAGGATTGGTAGATTTGTCAGAAGAGGAGTTGCAAAAACTCAAGGTATAGTTAAAAACGCCTGCGGGTGTTTTTTGGTTATACTTAAGATATGTGCGGTATCGTGGGATATGTTGGTAAGCAGAAGGCGGCGCCAATTTTATTGGATGGCATTAAAACGCTTGAATATCGCGGCTATGATTCGGCGGGGATGGCAACTTTGGCAGTTGAAAGTGGAAAGTGGGAAGTAGAAAGTGCGAAAGCAACGGGGAGAGTTTTTAATCTGGAGAATAAATTGAAATCCAGGGATCTTAGTGGAAATCTTGGGATAGTGCATTCGAGATGGGCAACGCATGGCGGCGTGACCGAAGCTAATGCTCATCCGCACACTGATTGTCAAAAAAATATTTGGCTGGTTCATAACGGCATTATTGAGAATTATAAGGAATTAAAAAATGAATTAGCGGCATCCGGACATAAATTTTTATCTGAAACAGACACCGAAGTTCTCACGCATCTTATCGAGGGAATTATGAATAATGAATCAGGAATTAAGGATTTAGAAAGTGCGGTCAGATTGGCATTAAAAAAAGTTAAAGGTACTTACGGGTTGGCGATTATTGACCGGCGGGAGCCGGAAAAATTGGTAGCGGTCAGGAATTTCAGCCCGCTTCTTTTAGGCGTTGGCAAGGGAGAATATATAGTCGCTTCTGATGCTTCGGCGGTAATCCGCCATACCAGAAAAATCATTTATTTAAATGATGGAGAAATGGCCGTTCTTACGGCTGGCCAGCACCGGATTTCTAATTTAGATAATCAGACAATTGCGAGAGACCCCGAAGAATTGGAGTGGACAATGGAGGACGCGCAGAAAGGCGGTTACCCGCATTTTATGCTCAAAGAAATTTTTGAGCAGCCGGAAGCGTTGGAGAATTCTTTACGCGGCAGATTAATTCCCGGAGAGGGGCTGGCTAAATTAGGCGGTTTAGAAATAATTAAAAAAGAATTAAGGAATGTTGAGAGAATCCATATTGCAGCTTGCGGAACTGCATATTACGCAGGGAAAGTAGGCGAGTATATGCTGGAGGAGTATGCCGGCATTCCAACGGAAGTTGATATAGCTTCAGAATTCCGCTATCGGAAACCGGTTTTCGGAAAAAATGATTTAATGCTGGTTATTTCGCAATCCGGAGAAACTGCCGATACTCTGGGAGCGCTGCGGGAGGCAAAAGAAAAAGGTCTGCTGACTGCCGGAATCGTAAATGTTGTCGGTTCCACTCTTGCCAGAGAAACCGATGCCGGCGTTTATCAGCATATTGGTCCGGAGATCGGAGTAGCTTCAACTAAGGCATTCACTTCCCAAGTGGCTATCTTGGCATTATTCACTTTATTTTTGGGACGGCAGCGGGCGATGTCTTTGGTGGTTGGCAACAGAATTGCTGAAGAACTTCAGAAATTGCCTGATTTGGCACGGGAAGTTTTAAAAAATAACGATTTAATTAAAGATATTGCAAAGAAATATAAAAAATATAACAACTTTTTTTACTTAGGCAGAAAATATAATATGCCGACTGCTTTGGAGGGGTCGTTAAAATTAAAAGAAGTTTCTTATGTTCATGCCGAAGGTTATGGCGCCGGAGAAATGAAACACGGCCCGATTGCGATGATAGATGAAAATTTCCCCTCAATCGTTATTGTCACCAAGGATTCGGTTTATGAGAAAATGATTTCCAATATCCAGGAGATTAAAGCCAGGCGCGGGCCGGTGATCGCTATTGCGACTGAGGGAGATAAGGAAGTTACTTCTTTAGTAGATGACGTTATTTATATACCAAAAACTTTGGAAATGCTGACTCCGGTACTGGCGACCATACCGCTTCAGCTCTTCGCATATCATTTCGGAGTCTTAAGGGGACACGACGTGGATAAACCCAGGAATCTGGCAAAAAGCGTAACAGTAGAATAAACTAAAGGTAATGCAACAATTTTTTGGACTTCTTTTACTAATTGCCGCTATTTCAGTATTATTTTATGTTTCTAACCACCCTGAATTAATAAAGTTTGATATTCCCGTTTCAAGAACAGTGCGTATTTCTACACCGACTCCTCCTACCACCCCCAGTTATTTGGATACTACTGTTCCTAAAGAAATTCCGATTTTGCAAACCAGCAAAACTGTCAGGATTTCCGCCATACGTCAGCCAAGCAGTTACGCGCCTTATTTGGAAGTGTCTTTGTATTCTAATTTGAACAACGGAGAGATTATTGATATTACTGGCTGGACTATAAAGAGTAATTACGGATCTTTTACTATTCCCAGGGCTCAAGAGAGATATAGTTTTGGCGGGCAGGAAAATGGTATAAATTTCCGTTTTGGCGATCGTGTTTATTTATATTCTGGTTTTGGTCCTAAGGGCAGTTTCCGCTTGAATAAATGTATGGGGTATATTGAAGATCGCGCGCCTTTTACTCCTCCAGTTCCGAGAAATTGTCCTTATATTTCCCGGTCAGAGATTAATAATTTAAGCGGTCTTTGCCAGGATTATATTTTATCTTTGAAGTCTTGTGAAAATCCGTCTTCCAATCCTCCGATTAAAATTGACGATATTGCTTGCCATAATTTTTTGAGTAAGCTTAATTATACTGGCTGCGTGGAAAAGTATGGACAGGAACAGGATTTTTTATCCAGTGAGTGGCGTTTGTGGATTGGAGAACAGATGAATATTTTTGATCCACGACACGATCGGGTTCAGCTTTTGGATATAAAAGGACAGGTTGTTGACGAATACTCTTATTAGGACCTATTATTTCTTTAACTCTTTGACAACTGGTAAATTGGCATGGCACAGTATCGCCGACGCCTATTTTTTGTTTTACTACTTTTGATTTTTACAGTATCAGACGGACATACAACTCAATTAAGAATCCGGCAAGTCATCATTAAATCGCAAAATGTTTTTAATCCGGATATTCCGGAAGAGAACAAGTGGTGGTTTCAAGCGGCGAATAAACTGCATTTTACGACTAAAGATCAAGTGATAAAACGGGAGCTTCTCTTAAAAGGGGGTGACGTTTGTGATCCTAGGCTAGTTGCTGAATCGGAGCGTAACCTCCGGAAATTGGATCTTTTCAGGTCGGTTTCAGTCCGATGCGTGACAATGGAAGATGGCGCGACGGATTTGCTGGTAGAGGTGTCTGATATTTGGACGACTCAGATCCGGGCGGATTTTGGGAAAGAAAGCAATGAAACTTTTTATCTATTGGGATTTGAGGAAACCAATTTTGGTGGATACGGGAAAAATTTAGGATTCTTTTATTCAAAATTTGGCAAACGGTTGCAGCAGGAATTTCGATATGCCGACCCGCAATTATTTGGCACTCGCTTCCGTTCGACATCTTTATTTTCCAGGTGGGATAATGGCGAGCAAATTGGTTTTGACTTAGTGAAACCGTTTTATGCGTTAAAGACGCCGTATGCAATTCGTTTGACAGCGGTGCGGCAGGATTTGGAAAAGGATTTATATGAAAATGATATTAGCCTTTTGGAATTCCGGCATCGGAGAGATTTTCTGGCCGTTGAAAGCGGTATTAAGTTTAGGGGCAATTCGGAATACGTGACCCGTTTGAAGTTAAAGTTTGAGTACCAGGACGACCGGTTTATGCCGGTTTCTGCACCAATCGGGACTTTAATACCGGATCATAAATCAGCGGGTTTTGGAGTAGGAGGTGCATTCGAAGAGCAAGATTTTCTGAAAGTTAAAAATGTCCGGAAAATGCAGCGTGCAGAAGATATCAATCTTGGCCGCGAGCTGGATTGGTGGCTAATGTACGCTCCGAAATTGCTGTCCTCTGACCGCGACCGGATGATATTAAGTTTGAAGGGCCAAGATGGATTCCGTTTGGGAGAGGGGATGTTCATGATCTCGCAAGTTGGCATGGATGGCCGGGTATCATCTAATGGCTTAGAAAATACTTACTTGTATGCAAGTACAAATTTTATTTTCCAGAAGGAGCGGGAGTGGCATCATACTTTAGTTTTGCGCGGCGAGGGGATAAAGAGTTGGGCATTGGACGGCGAAAATGCTGTCAGATTGGATGGCCGGACTGGTTTGCGTGGATATAGAACTAGGTCTTTTACCGGCAATGCCGCGGTTCTTGGTAATTTTGAATATCGCGTCGTGCATCCAAGAGAATTTTTGAGATTGCTTTATATTGGATACGCGGTTTTCGCGGATGTCGGATCAATAACTTATCCTAAGAGCCGGCAGTTGGGGCCAGTTTATTCGGATATTGGGTTTGGTTTGCGAATTTTGCCGAGCCGCGCCGCATCTGGTCGGCCCTGGCGCTTGGATGTATCCCGCCAATTGCATGCTGGTACACAGAAGGAGGGGTGGATGATTTCGATGTTCGGCGGATACTCATTTGATTTGTTTTCCAATAGTTCACGCGATCTTCGGCGCCGCCCAGGAGACGTATTAATGGAAGAAGATAGCAGCATCAGGCATTCTGAATATTAATATCCGTCCCGCAAATATGCGGGGCGGTTTTTTTGACTTCATTTTGGCCTTTTGTTACGCTGGAAAAGGTATTTTGAAAATAAAATCAGAAGGAATGAAAGTAGCTATTCATGGCAGGTGGAATAAGCATTCCTCTCGGATTGGGGAAGCAAAAAACTTATGGCGTACGAGAGAAAATTTTGATAAGGTTTTGGCAACGGAAGATGAAGTGAGAATTGCCACGAATTTATTGACGATCCGATTTTTGTCTTTGTTGGATAAAATTGGCGTTGATGTGATTTCTGACGGAGGTTTCCGGTGGGATTCGGCGTTTGATATCGCACGGAAAATTCGCGGAAGCGACGGTCTTAAGATTTTACATAGGATTCCGGAAACCAATCATTTCCACCGGGCTCCAGAAATTACAGTCTGGCCGGTTTGGCCGGGGCCCATCTTAAAAGAAGATATCCGGCTAGTAAGAATGTACAATTCAAAACCGATCCTAGTGAGTTTGGTTGGACCATATACATTGGCGCGGCAGAGTATTTCTCGTAATTCGCATATTGATTTCGCTAAATTAGTTTTAGCTTATGCCGAGGTACTGCATCGCGAGATTGCAGAATTGGCAAAGAGCAATAAGGTATATGTAAAAATTGACGACCCGCAAATTTTTTCGAGTCAGATTGATTGGTCTCTTCTAAGAAGCGCCTATTTCAAGCTGGCGTATGGAATTGAGCGATCAAAAATTTTTCATTGCACTTGGTTTCGCCGGATTAGAAATCCCAAAGCATATTTTGAATTGCCATTTGGAGGATTTTTTGTGGATTTAAGCGATCGCAGCGCGTTTTTGAGGAATTATGCGATTTTGAAGTATTTTCCGAAGGGTAAGATTTTGGGAGCCGGCATCATCGATGCGCGACAGCCGGCAATGCTTCCGATGGAAGATATGCTTTTTTGGATGCGCTCGGTTTTGCAGCGTGTGCCGCGGGAAAATGTTTGGCTTTGTCCGAATGCGGATTTAGAATTTTTGCCATGGGATATCGCAGAAGATAAACTGCGGCAGTTAGTTCAACTGAAAAAGGAGGTGGAATAATGAACCACTCTCTTCTCCCTAGGTTGAACTTTTTGACTAGTACAGTCGGAAGTTTTCCTCAGCCGGAGGAATTGCGAAAAGCGCGTGTCATGCTGAAGTGTGGTGCAATAAGAGAGGAAGAATATCGGCTGATGGTCAGAGACCATACTTTAAGATGGATAAGATTACAAGAGGAATTAAATGTTGATATTTTGGTTACTGGGGAATTTGAGAGGCAGGATATGGCCGTCTTTTTCGGAGAACAATTTTCTGGATCGCGGTTGGAAGACTTCGTGCCATCATATGAAAATCGGCGTTATCGGCCGGTGAATTATGTCGGCAATGTCTGCTGGCAGAGGCCGATTGCTTTGCCGATGTATTCTTTTATGAAAGAAAATACCGGCCGGCTGATCAAAGAGACTATTACCGGTCCGGTAACGCTTTTTGATTGGGGACTGCGCGGAAATTCAAATTATTATTACTCGCCGGATTTGCTTCGGAAGGATTTGGTGGCTGCGCTTCGGCAGGAAATGATATCTTTGCGCGAAGGCGGAGTCAAAATCTTGCAGATTGATGAGCCGGCATTCACCACTAAGCCGCGTGAATTAGAAAAAGAAGCGCGCGCCATATCTGATTTAGTCAGCGGTTTTGAAAATGATTTTTATCTGATCCTTCATATCTGTTACAGCACTGAAGAGGATCTTGACCGCGCCTTTCCGCTGATGCTTCAAATGCCGTTTGACCAGATTCATATTGAGATGGCAAACCGGAATTACGGTCTCTTGCGGTTGATTGAGAAACACGGATTTGGCGATAAGGACATCGGTTTGGGCGTTATTGATGTGCATGCCGATAGAATCGAAACTCCGGAAGAAATTTTAGATGGCATTGAAAAAACTCTTCGGTTTATTCCTCCTGAAAGAATTTGGATTACGCCGGATTGCGGTCTGAAAGAGCGCAGCAAGGAAGTGACTTTGGCTAAGCTGAAGGTAATGGTCGAAGCCTCAAAAAGAGCAAGAGAGTTATTTTAACCCCGCAATGCGGGGTTTTTTATTTTCGTTCTGCGAGTAAGACTTTTATTTCCAATTGTTTTTTCCCGCGGAGAATTTTCATCTTTAGAATGTCTCCGACACTCAGCTTTTCCAGGAAATCTTGAATGGTTTTATCCCTGTTTATTTTTTCATCGTTGCATTCCAGGATTATGTCTTTTGGTTTAACTCCGGCTTTGGCCGCCGGAGTTCCCGGTATGACTGCTTCGTGGTGTGGAGCTTGGCCAGCAACGACCGCTCCGTAATTTACCGGCAAGCCCATCTTTTCCTGTAGTTTTTCGTCAATGGTCAAATAACGAAGACCCAGAAGCGGCCGGCGTACCCGGCCATATTTTTTTAGGTCTTCCAGATCTCTTTTAGCGGCATTAATTGGGATGGCGAAACCGACATTTTGAGCGCCAAAAACGATTGCGGTATTGATGCCGATTACTCTGCCATTCATATTTAAAAGCGGCCCGCCGGAGTTACCCGGGTTAATGGCGGTGTCGGTTTGGATTAATCCCCGGAGTTCAGTAATTGGTTCATTGATCTCAGTTTTAGCGGCAATGGAGCGAGATAAGCCGGAGATTATTCCTTTAGAAACTGTGTTTTTAAAAAGTCCCAAAGTATTGCCGATAGCAATAACTTCCTCGCCAAGATCTAGATTGGCGGAATCTCCCAATTCAATAACCGGCAAATTTTTAACGTTAATTTTTAGGATTGCCACGTCATCCACTGGATCGCGCGCTAAAATTTCTGCCGCATATTTTTTCCCGTCATTGGTTACAACGGTGTATTCTGATTTCGGATCGGAAATAACGTGTTTGTTGGTTAAAATGGTACCATTCGGATTTACTATAAATCCGGATCCGCCGCCTATTTCTACCATTCCGCGGCGGTCTATTTTATCTTCTGGAATCTGCAGATGGGGAACTCCGAATGGGAAAAGCGGGAAAAGTTCTGCCGGAATTTCCTTTTCTATATCTTCAAGGCTTTTAGAAATTACTATTGACACGACAGCCGGAAGAGATTTCTTTATTATTTTAGTTGTTTGGTTAATCATTACTTATTATTATACCAATATTATTTTTTATTACGAATAAACCACTTGCCCAATTCAATTGTGGCTATATTCAGCATCCCGAATCCTATAACTCCCGCAAGCCAAGGTAGCGGGAGGGGGGTGGTTTTCAGGAAATATTGAAGCGATGGCAAGTAGATAGCGGCTAGCATCATTATCAGCCCTAGACTTACGCCGGCAAGTAAGTATCGGTTGGAAAAGGGACTATATTGCCAAATGCTTTTTTTCAGGCTTCTGACGGAGAATATTAAAAATAAAGAATAGGTTCCGAAGGTAGAAAAAATAAAAGTTTTGATTAGCTCCGGATCAAATCCAGAATTTAAAAGCCATAGATATAATCCGAACAATAATGAGCTAGAGGGTATGCCAATGGCAAAAATTAAAATTTTCATTTCTTCATCGATTAGTTGCGGCGGCAGTTTTTTGGGCTTATGAATTAGGTAGTCGGCGTGATCTTCAAAGGCCAGAGTTATGCCGGTGAAACCATCTTCTATAATATTTACCCAGAGGATTTGTATGGCATTTAATGGAATGGCTACGCCGAGCAGTAATGAGCCGCCAATCAAGATTAACTCATCCAGTACATCCGAAAGAAGATAGATAATAACTTTGCGGATGTTCTCCATAGTCCTTCTGCCTTCTTCAATGGCCGAGACGATGGTCTGGTAATTATTATCTAAGAGAATCAGTTCAGCGACATCTTTGGCAACATCGGTGCCAGATCCCATTGCAACGCCGATATCGGCCTGTTTTAAGCTCGGGGCATCATTGACTCCGTCGCCGGTCATGGCTACAATTTCTCCGATTGCCTGATAAGCTGTGGCGATTTTTACTTTTCCTTCCGGACTCACCCGGGATACCACTCGTAATTTTTTTAACCGCCCCTTTAATTCCTCGTCGCTCATTAAGTCCAGATCTGGTCCGTTAATAACATTTTCATCATGGACGGCAAAACCAAGTTCTTTGGCGACCGATTCGGCTGTGCCGCGGTGGTCGCCGGTTACGATAACAGTTTTAATCCCGATTTGGTCTATTTTATGGATAGTGTCGCGCACACCCTGGCGGATTGGATCCGTAAAAGAAATGGTCGCCAAGAATTTGAAACTTTCAAATTTGGTTCTAGAAGTTAAATTAATGTCTTTTTGCTGCGGATTTATTTCCTTAATTGCAATACCAAGGACTCTTTCTCCGCCGTATGCCATTTTGTCTATGTCTTTAGCTATTTGCCGGCGCCGGTCTTCGGGTACTTGGGTAGAGATTTTGAGCAGGATTTCCGGAGCGCCGAATAAACAGATAAAAAATTTTTCTCGGTGCTGGATTACTGATGCAGAAAATTTGTTGGCGGAATTAAAGGGGAGATAATCTAAAAATTTTATTTCTCTTTTAACGTGGACAGGCAAGATTTCCAAGTTAGCCGCCGCCTTTACTACCGCTACTTCCAGCGGCCTGCCGATAACCCGCCATTTATTATGCGGATCTTTTGGATTTTCAATAATTACATCCGAATTAACTACCGCTAATTTCATAACCAATTCTTCGTCAGCCATTTGTTCGCCGCTGAATAAAGAAATTTTAGAGAGTTCCATTTTGGCTTCAGTCAAAGTCCCGGTTTTATCCGTCAGAATAACTGTAGTATTTCCCAGAGTTTCTGCGGCAAGCAATTTTCTGATAATGCCGTTTTTCTTTGCTAGTCTTTGTACGCCGACGGCTAAAATTACGGTCATGGCGATTGGCAGGCCTTCGGGAATTGCTGAGACTAAAATCGCTACCGAAGTTAAAAACATATCCAGGAAGGAGTAACCGGTAAAAATTCCGATTACAAAAACCAAAGAGGCCATGAGTAAAATCGCGGCACTCGCTTTTAAACTGAAATTTATAATTGATTTTTGGAGCGGGGTTTCTTCTTGTTTTTGGTCTTTAACTAAGGCGGCTATTCTTCCGATTTCAGTATCCGGTCCAGTGCGACAGACTACGGCATTGGCAAAACCTTGGACGACTAATGTTCCGCTGAAGATCATAGATTTTTGATCACCGATAGTAGCATGAAAACTCGCCGGTTCAGTAGTCTTGGAAACTGGCAATGCCTCACCGGTCAGGATGGTTTCGTCTACCATAAAATCATTTACGTAAATAAGTCTGGCATCGGCGGGTATGCGATCTCCGTGGGCAACCCGGATTATATCTCCGGGAATGATTTCCCGCGCGTCAATCTCCAATTCGCGGCCATCACGGATAACCCTCACTCTTTCTTCTATGTAGCTTTTTAAATGGGCGAGTGCCTCTTCCGCTTTATTCTCTTGATAAAATCCTAAGATGCTGTTTATTAACGCGGCGGCAAAAATTGCAATAGCGTCATTATAGTCTTTGAGAATGACGGTGATGGTGCCGGCAATAAGCAAAAGAAAAATTAACGGACTCCTGAATTGGCTTATAAAAATTTTTATTTTAGTTGCTTTTCCTTGCGCCGGAATTTCATTTCGGCCGAATAGTTTCAGTCTCTCATTGATTTCTTCCTCAGTTAATCCTTCATTGGTAGTTTCCAGTAAATCCAAGACATCGCTAACCCGCAGCGCCCAAAAAGATTTTTTAGTAATGTCTTTTAGAATCATTTATTTAAGTATATCAGCTTCCTTGTCTACATTGACAGTTTCTTGCGACAGATGTATTATAGCTTTTAGCTCTTCTATAAGAAATAAAAAGCGAGAGCTAGGAGGCGTCCGTATGTTCTGGGTATCAAGCGTTGTTTCGACAGCGCTCTATGTACTGAGTTTTTTCAGTGAAAAACTTTTCGGCCTAACTATGCCCTGGATGAATGTTTATGTTTGGCTTGCTGGCGTGGCTTTGTCTTACGCTTTGTCCGGGATTAACATTGTGAACGAATGGGATCGCCGGCCGGTGCTTCTTTTTGGAAGATATATAAAGACTATCGGGCCTGGGCTTTGCTGGGTTGACCCGGCGTTTCATCGGGTTTTGGAAGATGTTTCGGTTCAGGATATGATTTCCGATTTGAAGGCCGAGAACGTCCAGACAAAGGATAACGTCCGATTGAATATTATTTTCGTTCTGACCACCAGGATTAATTCTGAAAATGTCCGCAAATTCGTGGTTGAGGTGCATAATGGCCGGCAGGCAACCATTGATCGGGCAGTTGCATCGGTGACTGAAACTGTCAGCCAGCACGATTTGGATCACATCCTTCATAACAGAGTGGATTTTTCTAAGAAGGTTAAAGAGACTCTGCAGTCTAAAGTTCAGAATTGGGGCGTGGAAGTTTCGGCGGTTGAGATCAGAGACTTCAAGATTGCCGATGAAGAGATTGAGCGTTCTGTCGCTATGAAAGCAAAGGCTTTGAAAGAGGCAGAAGGCGAATTGGCTCGTTCTGAAATGCAGCTGAAGATCGCCGAGCATTTGAAGATGGCTGCCGCAGCATACGATGAAGAGACTTGGCGGCTTAAGGGATTTGAAACCTTGATTGAGCTTACCCGTTCTGCCGAAAATAATACCGTGCTTATTCCGACTAGTATCATAGATTGTCTTGCGAGACTGGGTGCGCCTGAAGGGATGGATGGTAGAGTTCCCTCGAAGGTGACTCCAAGGCTTCCGTAAATGGAGTGGGAAAGATATTGCGCTAAATGTAATCTAGTAGAGGTAAGTAAGGATGTCATGTATTGTTCAAACTGCTCTAGTAAAACTGCAAAGATTATAGGTCTGCCCGGTGAGTTGCTGGTCCGACATTTCTGGTACAGAATCTTTAAAAGTTAAAAGTCCTTATTAAGGACTTTTTTATTTTGCGGAAGCGGGAGGATTCGAACCTCCGAGGCCATTTCTGACCTACCGCATTTCAAGTGCGGCGCATTCGTCCACTCTGCCACGCTTCCAAATTTTTATGTCTGGTGGCGCCGTATCTTCGTACGGCATCCTACCAAAATATAGTCGCGAACTTTGTTCGCTCCTTATTTTGGTGGACCTACGGGGAATCGAACCCCGCCCTCATCCATGCCATGGATGCGTAATACCACTTTACTATAGGCCCATAGAAATCTATCTCCATGATAATCCCATAACGCGATACTAGCCAATTTTATTCAGAACCAGGCAGGAGGAGGAAATCGTAGGGTTACCTACCTTTCCGACGACTAACGCAGTTATGAATGAAATTGGCTGTATCCCGGAGGGTTGCTGTCTAAATAAGCTATTTCTGCGTCAATCCTTCTCAACGTGGTTATCACCACAGTTTCGTCGTCGTTCCTGGAACTAGCTTATTTATCTAAGCAACGCGTTTGAGGATTATTATGGAGATAGGTTCCTGATTGCTTTTCATTTTAACCTTTTTGATTTAAAATGTGAAGTAACTTTGCTATTTGAGAGATGAATATGAGGAAGCGAGCTGGGTTGGTTGTTTTGGTTGTTGCGCTGGCAGGAGTCCAAGAATCCGTGGCAGAGACTATGCGGGTAACAATCAATAAGACCAGACTATATCAGGGCGATGTTTTGAAGATCCAGGTAATTAAGAAGAGCACTGCACCATTTATAGTAAATTTTCTCAATCGGGAATATAAATCATTTCAATTAGGTAAAGATCAGACAGTGTTGTTGGGGATTCATTATCAGCTAAAACCCGGAACATACAGTTTGACTGGCGCATACGAAGCAGGCCCCAATTTTTTCCTTCCTATATATTATAGAATTACCGTGAAAGAAAGATTTAAGCCCAAGAAGTATTTTCCTCCGAAGCGGCCGCCGGAAGTTCAAAGAGAAATTCAAGCAAGAACAGACGAGTTCCAAACCGTTTTTGATAAAGGAGATTTAAAACCATTATTTAGTGAAAAATTTTCTTGGCCGTTGCGGAAAATTTATATTCCTTCTGACGGGGATTTCGGAGATGATCGTTGTGCCGGCCGCCGGATTAAGAAAGTTCATTGCCGTTATCATACCGGTACTGATTTTCGCGCGGCTTTTGACGAGCAGCGAAGTAAGCCGGAGAAGGTTTTTGCAATAAATTTCGGACGGGTAGTAAAGAGAGGATATTATCCGAATACTGGAAATGTATTGGTCATAGACCACGGCGCCGGAATTTTTTCTGGGTACCTTCATCTATCTAGATTTTTAGTAAAAGAAGGTGATTTGGTAAAACGGAAACAGATTATTGCAGTTGCCGGTAACACTGGAACAAATTCAATCCACCTTCATCTTTTTATCAGAATGAATGACGGAAAGACGACAGTTGACCCGATGAAGTTTTTACAGCTTTTAACAAAATAATCCGCCCACCGGCGGATTTTTTCTTTCTGGTGCGCTTGAAAGGATTGAATTGGAACAAGATATGGCAAGAACTTCGATTTTGGCAGGGAGTTCTTCAGCCCGTGTATGCTCCAGTAGTTGCATTATAACAGAAAATAACGCTTATTTCTATGACAGAACAGGACGGAACAATACAGACCAGTAATACCAAGCGATTCTCGTTTTATGAGAACTTCAACGGGCATTACCACAAAGTCGGCGAGATAAGAGAACTTATCCCGCAATTTAAGGCATTCTATTACAACGAAAAGCGCAAAGACCCACAGAAGAGCGCTATTAAAATTATCAATGACTTTAATCGCCAAATTGCCCCATTAAACTTCTTTCCCTGGGAGAAGCAGTATCGCCTTTGGCGCAAGAAGTGGGATGCGGAATTTCTTGCCGAACAGGGCTACCATCAACAACAGCGCGAGATGCGGCAGATTGTTAAACTGCGAGACGAACAAAACGCGGTGATTGTGCCAGATGAATACTCTCTTGAAGTTGGGACGAAGACGCTTGCGGGCGAACTTCTAAACGATGCTATAGATATTCTCAAAGGAGACCAAGAGAATGGGGATGTTTTTGACGAGGAGATTTTGGTTAAGCGCCGCAGCTATGTGCTGAATGTCTTTAACTATGTAACAAAAGCTGTTCAGGGGAAGGAAGCCCTCAACATTAAATCTAATGCCGAAAAACGAGAAACCCTGGGCTTTTTGACGGCACTTATTAACAGGTCAACAGCTGGCAAGATAACAGCAGATGAGATGGCTATACTGAAGCAGTCCGCCGCCCCTAAACAAGACGGTTAATCCGCCTTCTTTTCTTTTTCTTCCTTTTTCTTTTTATTCTCTGCCACTACTAACTCCCAAAACTTTTTCTCACCGATTTTTTCTTTGAACTCGGCAACTTTGGCATCGTCAACGAGGTGCTTCACATAGTCAATCTTCTTTTCTTTAGGTATAGCGTCTTGTTCTGCTTTGATTTTGTTGTATTCTCCTTCCCACGCTTTCGGGATTGGTCTGTAAATGACATCCATCATACGAATAAAGCGATTGGCAGCTTCAGACGCAACAAAATCATTTAGCTCTTCGCCGTAATGTTCCTTGTATAATTTTTTGAACTCATCAATGGCTTCTTCGGATAGCATTTTATGTTTTTAAGGCATTAAAAATATCCATAAATTTCACATTTCCTTCTTTTAAGAGTTTCTCTTGTTTTTCAACATCTTCTATTGAAAACAGATTATCCATCGCAATCTTCGCGCCTAAGTTGAGTGGTGCACGATTAAGCGTTTCATTTAGTTTTTTGAGGATATGCGCTCTTATAGTAGCTTCAAGTTTCTTCTCGCGGAGAAAACGCTCCATTGAATAGTATTCGGTAATATAGTTATCAGAGCGTTGTCGTTGATTCCAGCCAAATTCTTTTGTGAGTTTTGCAATCTCTAAATACTTAACCCTGCTAAACTCGTTAAGGTCAAACCCGATATTTTCATTTTTACCCATCGAATCTATCTGAAATTTTGGTATCAGCTCCTTGCTTAATTGATATAAGCGTTTCAGCAGATAATAAACCTTCCGCTTTCCACCATATTGTTTCGGAAAATCAATTCGTAGGATTTTTTCGGCAGGTATCTTTATTATCTGAACTCGTATATGGGATTCCTTTGCCTCCCACCACGGCACTATTTGATAGTAATTCTTCCAAAAACGGAATAAATAAAATGGCTGCAAGAGTTCAAAATCAAAACTTTCAATCTCACCAGCCTCGTTTTTCTTATAGACAATTTCATAAAATGCTACGCCATCAGAGAAAAGGATATGCGCGGTCGTCCTTACAAATTCGCATATAGCATCCTCCAAAAAATGAGTATGGTCGCGTTGAGATATGCCAGAAGCGATTAACCTTTGTCTTTGAGGTGTTGTTGCTGGCTCAATTCTTGCTGGATATTTTTCTCTTTCGCCACGGTAAATCATAAACGGCATAATTCCCGTATACATATCCTCGATAAACATAAAAGAGTCTCCGTGGTATGGATAAGCCTTTCTTCGGTGGCGTCCAGAGATTCTTACTGATAGCTGGTTATCATCACGATGGCGGGAATACCACGACTCTTCCCAACGACGCAAAAAGAGTGGGTCTTTTAAGAAAGACTTAATAGCCCCTTTAATTTTTTTAATAAAGTTATTCATCTTCTTCTATTTCTTCGTTAGGATTTTGTTCTTCTTCCTGGATTGATTCCTTGAAATTATGTCTATCAGGAAGCTCCACGCCTGCGGCAGCAGGTAGGGTTGATAAATATGTGGCAAAGAAAATATCTCTCGCTGAAGCCATCAACCGCAAACCACCAGAGCGCTCAAGAACTCTTATTACAGGGCTTTGATGAGTGGGTCGTCTGCGCCTATTAACAGAGTCATAGCTGCCGCTGTCTGGGAAAACGGGTATCCCGCGCTCTCTCATTCGGTGCTCAAAGGAAATCTGCCAATTAGACCTCAAGGTTGCCTGCGGCATTATCATAAACAGACTATCGCGATAACTGCATATTGCCGCAATAAACTCAATAACTTTCTTAGTGTCTGGAACAGCCGCTAAATAAGCATCCCAAAGTTGCTGTGCCACATTCCAAAGTTCTTGGTTTTGATAGAGTTCGGCATATAACTTTGTATAACCAGTTATTTCAAACAGA
>JACROC010000002.1 GCA_016214655.1 Candidatus Harrisonbacteria bacterium | reverse complement strand
ATATATTAACGGCATCTTGAACGTGCCAATAACTTCCTTGTCCACCTTTGGCCAAGCTTCTTCCACCATGCTGTCCGTCTACAATACTTTGTACGTTGGCGGCACTGCCACCACCACCATCGCCGGCGACAATTCCACCTCTACTTTTGCTGGAGGTATCACTCTGACTAGCGGGAACTTCAATCTTCCGACCGGCGGAGTTTATCTGATCAACAATTCTCCGGTTCTGACTTCCACTACTCTTGGCTCAACGGTAGTCAATTCTTCTCTGACCAGTGTCGGCGCGCTTTCTGCCGGTTCGATAACTAGTGGATTCGGAACAATCACTGCCGGCACCACTACCGTCAACAATTTAGTAGTCACCAACACTTCCACTTCTACATTTGCCGGCGACCTTTCTGCTAACGCTTTGAATATCACTAGCACTTCCGCCACTTCCACTTTTGCCAATGGCCTCCGTCTGACCGGCGGCACTTTGCAGATCAATAGCCTCTTGAGCTGCGATACGATTGATACCGATGCCAGCGGGAATCTCCGTTGCGGCACTGATGCTACCGGAGCCGGGGGAGGAATTGCGACGGTCCAAGAAAATGATGTTACCGCCGTCAGTTCGGCCACTGTCCTGGATTTCTTGGGAGCCGATTTTGCGGTGACCGATGCCGGCAGCGGAGAGGCTGATGTGGCGATTGATTATGCTAACTCCGGAATTACCCGGTCTGGCCAAAACGAAACCATCAGCGGGCTTTGGAGATTTAATCAGGCGTCTTCCACCAGATTTTCCGTAACTGATACTTTATATATTGGCGGAACAGCTACGACTACTCTTAGCGGCAATAGCGCGACCTCAACTTTTTCCGGAGGCTTATCTTTATCTGCCGGCAATGTGAATCTGGCGACCGGCGGAGTTTATCTTATAAATAATGTCGGAATTTTAAACAGCACTACTCTTGGCAGTGGCGTGGTTAATTCTTCTTTGACTAGTGTTGGCGCTTTGAGTTCCGGTTCAATTGTTTCCGGTTTCGGTTCGGTTAACATTGGTGCTAATTCGCTGACTGCCGGAGCTGGATCCTTATCTTCATTAGTAACTACCGGCAATGTGGGAGTTGGAACCAGTACTCCTTCCGGAGCTTTGGGCGTTCAGGGCAATGCATTAATTTCCGGTAATCTTACTGCTGCCAATCTGACAGCGACCGGAACTTTATCTTTATCCGGAACAACCGGAACCACTACTATTGCTTCCGGCCAAGGATTTACAATTGGCGGATCGCAATTAGTAGTAATAGGTTCCACTGGAAATATCGGTATTGGCACAACTTCTCCCGTTAGGACGCTTACTATAAATGGCAATATAGGTGGGAATACAGTTGTTGATTCGCAGAGTCTTACCACTAGCTCAACAGTTACTGAATCCACAAAGGCATCTTCTTATTTCCTTGCTAATAATTCCGGCACCACAGATGCGTCGGTTACGACTACATTTAATGTTACCGGTTTGCCGGATTTAGATGGCACGTTTGCCTTTATTGAATTAAAAGCCCAGAAAGGCGTGACTACCAATGCTCGGACGCAGACAGTGATTTTACAAATTAATGGCACTCAGGTTACTGATGTGAGTACGGCAAGTACAACCGCAGCTTCTACGCTCAATAAAAACTTTACAGCTGTCCGGATGAATAGCTCATGGAGAATAATCGGCGCGACCGGCAATGGTTCAGGCGGGATTGGCGGAGGTGCTGTTGTTAAGGTTAAGGCCGCAGATGAAAGTGTTACCAGCTCTGCCGTACTGCAGAATGATGACGAATTATCTTTCCCGATCGGCGCTAATGAAACCTGGAGTGCTTTTTTCTCAATTGAAGCGACGTCTGCGGCGTCACAGCCGGACATTCAATTTGCCGTTGCGGCTCCTTCCGGCGCCACCTGCGATATCAGTTTTTCGCTTTTGAATTCTCCTAGTTCCGGCGCTGGCGCGGATTTAGGTTGCGGTGTTGCGGCAACCGGTATTGCTATTGGCGCCGCTCAAAAAGTCATTTTGTTTATTACGGTGAGTGTTCAGAATGGTTCTACGGCCGGTTTTGTTAACTTCCAGTGGGCCCAGGATATATCCAATGGTACGGCAACCACAGTCCAGCTTGGATCATATTTGTATGCGTTCAAGAGTATTGGCGCGGACGTTGCAGAAGCATATTATACAAAAGATAAGACTATTGTATCAGGAGATTTAGTGGCGATTGATAGTTCTATGAGAGCGGGTGTTCAAAAGACAAGCGGAAAATACGATAGAAATACTCTTGGCGTCATTACAACTATGCCGGGTTTGGCATTAGGAGATTCTAAAAAACCGGAAGGATCCAGGACGGTATTCGTGGCTATTACCGGCCGGGTTCCGGTAAAAGTATCCACGGAAAATGGCCCGATAGTTCCGGGAGATTTTATTACCTCTTCTTCAATTCCTGGTGTTGGAATGAAAGCTACCGGTTCCGGAATGGTTATCGGCCAGGCTTTAGCCGGATATGACGGTTCTGAAGTTGGCACGGTGCTGATGTTCATCAAAAATTTCTATTCTTTTGGAAATGATTTGGGAAATGTTGATTTGGCGTCCGGTGAGGTAATAAAATCCTGGCTGGAAAGCATGAAAGTTTTCGTGGAAGACGGGTTGGTAAGATTAAAAGAATTAGTGGCCGAGAAAATTACCGCCAAGAAAATCGTTGCCGAAAAGGCAACGCTGAAGAGATTTGAGCTGGAAGATGAAGTTACCGGTGAAACCTATTGCATTAAGATGAGAAATGGCGCGCTGGTCAGCGAGGTTGGCAGCTGCGCGGATCCTGTTTCCGACGATAGTGAGTCTCCGGAAGTTGTCAGTGAGCCGGCGCCGGAAAATAGCGACACTAGTTCATCAACCGCAGATGAACCGTCTCCTGAAGAAAGTACTTCTGTTGAGGTGTCTTCTGATGATTCAGCGCCGGTTTCTTCAGAAACTGCAGTTGGCGAGCCATCTTCGGACAGTCCAGAAGCTGCGCCAGAGGCTGAATCTAGTGTGGAGTCTGTGCCTGCTGAATAATTAGTGAATGAAAATCATCATCAATGAGGATTACCATTTTAGCGGTTTTAATTTTAACCCTGTTTTTAACGGCTAATTTAGCGCTTGGAGAAGAATTCACCTCAAGCAATTTTCAAATTTTAGATCCGGTAATTTTCCCGTCCAGCTTTGCTACCTCTTCCAGTTTTAATCTGACTTCTACGGTTTCGCAGATTGCCATTGGCACCAGTTCGGCCACCAGTTTCGTTTCTAATGCCGGTTTTTTGCCAAAATTTATCAGCACTCCGGTGGTTACTGCATCGGCCGGGAATGCTCAAGTATCTTTAAGTTGGTCATCGGTAACTGGCGATGACACGGTGGTTAATTATAAAGTTGGCCAATCTACCACCTCAGGCGGTCCTTATTCCTTCAGTTCTTTGGGGAATGTACTTAGTAAAACTGTTACCGGATTATCTAATGGCACGACTTATTATTTTATAATCAGAGCGGAAAGTACTGGCGGTTCTTTACTTTCTTCATCAGCGCAGGTTTCTGGAACCCCAACTGCTCCTTCTACTAGCGGAGGAGGGGGTGGCGGTGGCGGAGGAGGGGGCGGCGGCGTTGCAACTTCGGGTTATATCCGATTTAGCGGCCGGGCTTATCCGAAAAGCATAATTACTCTTTTAAAAGATGCTAAAGTGGAATTATCTGTAACCGCCAGTCCGGATGCTAAATTTGATTTTTCCGTCAGTAATATTTCTCCGGGAAATTATAATTTTAGTATTTATTCGGAAGATCCAAAAGGCAGGCGTTCAACATTTGTTAATTTCCCGATCTCCGTAACTTCCGGCGCAGCCATTAATACAACCGGTATTTTTATTCCGCCGACAATTGATGTGGATAAATCCGAGGTAAAGCGGGGAGATAATATTGCGATTTTGGGCGTGGCTCATCCGAAGACTGACGTGACGATTTTAGTTAATTCAGAACACGAGCTTTTTGTTAAGACTTTATCTGATAATAACGGCGCCTATCTTTATAATTTGGATACCAGCGGTCTGGAGCTGGGCGATCATTTTACCAGATCGAAGTCTGCCGTTGATGGAGAGATTTCTAATTTCAGCCAAGCGGCGACATTTAAAGTGGGTGCGATTTCAGTTCCGAAAGCTGAGGCGGCCGTGAAAAAAGCCTGCGATTTAAATAACGATGTGCGGGTAAATATAGTAGACTTCAGTATAATGGCTTATTGGTGGAAGCGGCCGCTGACTTCACCCGCCCAAACGATAGTTGATTTGAATAATGACGGAAGACTAACTTTAGTCGATTTCAGTATTCTGGCCTATTGCTGGACCGGATAACATACTATGCATGAGGCATAAAACATAAAACATTATTATGGCAATAGAAACATATCATGAAAATTTAAAAAAGAAGATGGATGAATATGCTCATTTTATTTATAAAATTACAAAGGAATTTCCTAGAGAAGAAATTTATGGAATTACTTCACAAATTCGTAGAGCTGGGCTTTCGGTAGTTCTTAATTATGTTGAAGGATATGCAAGGGGTAGAAATAAAGTTTATAAGAATTTTCTTGAAATTTCTTACGGATCATTAAAAGAATCAAAGTATTTATTACATTTTTCATTACTAGAAAGATATATTGATAAAAAGGATTATGAAAAAGCTATTAAATTATCAGAGGAAATCGGCGCTATGCTTTGGGGTATAATTAGAAAAATTTAAAAAATCATGTTTCAAGTTACAAGTTTTAAGTTTTATATAATAGTTTTTAGCCTTATATCAATGCTTATTGGCATATCGCCAAAGTCGGCAGAGGCGGCCAAAATCTTTTTCAATTCCGAATTAGGGGACAAGGCGGGTGTCGGCCAGGTAATTCCGGTGGATATTTTATTGGATACTCAGAGGGAAAGTATTAACGCCGTAGAGATGAAAATCCGCTACGCCAAAGATTTATTGCGTCCGGTAAGTTTTAGCGATGGTAATTCCCTGATTAATTTGTGGGTGGAAAAAACCAATCCGGATCAGGAGCCGCTGATTTTCAGGGGTATTGTGCCGGGTGGATATAGCGGGCAAGGCTTGTTGTTAAGGATTTATTTTGAAACTTTGGGTACGGGGCGGGCTGCCGTAGAGCTGGATCCGATTTTAACCAGCGTGCTTTTAAATGATGGTGAAGGGACCGCGGCGAGGGTTTCTTTAGCTAATTTCGCATTGGATATAGCCCGAGATTATTCGTCTGAAAAATTATTGGAAACGGACACTTATCCGCCGGAAAGTTTTCAGCCGGTGATAGCTGATGACGCAACTGTATTTGGCGGCAAATATTTTGTGGTATTTGCAACTCAGGATAAGGGATCGGGGATGGACCATTATGAAGTTCAGGAAAATATTAAAGCTGAGCCGGAAGTTGGCAAGTGGAGGTTGGCGGGGAGTCCGCACCATGTTTTAAACGACCAGAATCTGGAAAGTTATGTGTTTGTTAAGGCAGTAGATAAATCCGGCAATGAGAGAATAGAAATAATTCCGCCGAAAGGTGTTAGGTATGGAGATTGGGGAGTTTATATTTACTGGATATTTGTTTTTATTGTATTACTGGTCTTAATTACCAGATTTCTCAAAAAACTATATAATAAGATATATAGGTAATCATGAGGTTAATTTCTAAGAAATTTTTAATTCCTGCAATTGCAATGTGGATGCTCCCTTTAGCGGCATCGGCAGCGTCTTCATTATATTTTTCGCCGGCATCCGGAACTTACAGTGTAGGAGGCGCTTTCAGCGTTAGTGTCAATGTTTCCAGCCCGGATCAGGCCATGAATGCGGTTCAGGCAATAATAGATTTTCCGAAAGACATATTATCCGTTTCTAGTCTGTCTAAAAGCGGTTCTATCATCAATTTTTGGGTGGAAGAGCCGACCCTTGACAATAGTACCGGCAAGATAAGAATGGAAGGGGTGGTATTGAATCCGGGTTTTATCGGGAGGAATGGCAAGATTCTGCAGATTACTTTTAAGCCAAAAGCCGAAGGAACCGCCAATCTCACCTTTCCTTCTTCATCGGTTTTAGCCAATGACGGATTAGGAACTAATATTTTAACCCAAATAGGCAATGCTAAATATGTCATTGAGCCGCAAATAAATGCTCCGAGATTGCCATCGCCGGAGGCCAGGTTTGCTATTACTTCTTTGGATGGTATGCCGGTTAATACGCCTAGCCCCAGATTGAAATTTGACGTCAGAAATTTTGATTCGCCCATAGACCATTATGAAATTCGGATAGACAGCGGAGATTTCCTGACATGGCAGGACGACGGGAATCATATTTATACAACGCCTCAGCTCGGTCCGGGGAAGCATGTAATTACCGTACGCGCTTATTACGGAGCGGACAAATATTTGGAATCCTCAATCGAGATCACCGTTGACACGCTGAAAACCCCGGAGTTTCTGGATCTGCCCCAGCAGCTTTATGACGGAGATATTTTAGTTGTCCGAGGCATTGCATCGCCTGACTCAAAGATAAAAATTTCTCTGCAGAAAGATGGGGATGAGCCAATGGTTGAAACGGTTGCCAGCGATTCCAGCGGTAACTTTACTTTAATTTATAAAAAGCCGGTTTCGGCGGGAGTTTACAACATCTGGGCAGAATCGGAGGATGAAAAAGGATTAAAGAGTGCCACTACCGAAAAGTACAAAATACCGGTGCAAGAATCTGCAAGTGCCCGTTTCCAGTCAATTTTCGGTAATATAATGCTGGTAGTAGTGTTAATCGGTTTGCTGGTTTTGCTGATAGCTATCTTTTACAAGATAAAATCAACCAAAGAAAAATTGAAACACAGTATTGCGGAAAGCGAGCACGCGTTGCATATAGCCTTTGGCGCGCTAAAAAAATACATTGAAACTCGCATCAGTGATTCTTCGCCGGATAACCGGGAATTAAAGAAAGAAATCATCAAACAATTAAATGGCTCAGAAATGCTGGTAGAAAAGGAAATCCGCGATATCGATAAAGATTTAGAGATATAACTCCTTCTTCTTGCAATTATTTTTTGGAAAATGTATAATAACCTACATTGTTATTAGATGTATTAAGTTATGGAATTACAGGTTCAAAAGCGTGAGATACTGGGGCGTGGCGTTAAGGCACTCCGTAGGGAGGGGCTAATTCCAGCCGAGCTCTACGGAAGAGGTTTAGAGAACCTTCATTTAAGCGTTCCCAAAAGAGAATTTAAGAAGGTTTATAAAGAAGCGGGCGAAAACACCATCGTTAATGTTTTATTGGACGGCCAGAAGCACCCAGTACTGATTCAAGAAGTTGCTTATGATTCTTTAACTGACGATATTGAAAGTGTTGATTTATATCAGGTCCGCATGGATGAGAAGCTGAAAGTCGGCATTCCGCTGGAATTTGTCGGCATAGCGCCGGCAGTAAAAGAAAAGAACGGTCTTTTAGTAAAATCCCTTCAGGAGATGGAAGTAGAGGCTTTGCCGGCTGATCTACCCCATGATCTGAAAGTTGATTTGGCCGGATTAACTGATATCGGCCAAAGTATTTATGTAAAAGATTTGGCAATTCCGGCCAACGTCAGATTTTTAGTCAGTCCGGATACGGTGGTTGTTACGGTAACGGCTAAAATGACTGAAGCAGAAGAGCTCGCTATGCAGCAGGCAGCTACCGGCGGCGTTGAGGCAGTCAAAGTGGAAACTGAAGAGAAGAAAGCTGAACGGGAAACGGCGCAACCCGCAACGACAGAAGCCCAGCCTGTACCGGAAGCTAAAATCCCGCCGTCAAAATAATTCTTTCAAGGCCCGATTCAATCGGGCCTTTCTTTGATATAATTGAAATATATGTTTAGAAATAGGCCCCGAGTTCTCAGGGATTTATATTCAAATAAGAGCAGTGATCTTGAAATTAAATCGCGGGTGAATTTAAGCAGCCGAAAGATTATTAAAATCCCTTTTATTTTATTGTCCAAAATCGCTGTTACAGCAGTTGTTTTTTCCTATTTGGTTTTCGGATCGGCGCTGGCGCCGGTCGGGCAGAATCAGCATTCTTTTGCCGCGGAAAATGAAGATGAGCGACAACAATTAGAAAAACAGCTGGAAGATCTGGAAGCGCAGATTGCCAATTACCAGGAAACAGTCGATCAATATAAGAGTAAGGGTAAGGGTTTGCAGGATGAAATCAGCCGTTTGAACGCAAAGATTAATAAGTTAAATCTTCAGGTCAAGGCCATTACTCTTTCGCTTCAGAAATTAAACGGAGAGATTGTTGTGAATAAAAATAAAATTAGCCAGACGGAGGAAAAAATAGACCAGAGCAAGGATACGCTTACCCGTTATCTTCAGAGTATTTATGAAAAAGAAAATGTAAGCTTGGCCGAGATTTTGTTGCGCAAGCCGTCGTTGGCGGACTTTTTTGCCGATATCAGCGATTTAATAGATGTGCAGGAAAGCGTGCGCGGTGCTTTGGAAAAGGTTTTGCAGCTTCGCGAAGATCTCTTGAATGAAAAAGAAGCCCTGGCGGTCAGGAAAAATGACGCCGAGCAATTAAAAACTTACCAAGATTCCCAGCGGGCTTCTTTGAATAATGTTAAAAGTGAAAAAGCCAACCTTTTGCAGATTACGAAAGGAAATGAAGAAAAGTATAAAACTCTCCTGAAGGAGACTCAAAAGACCGCCGCTCAAATCCGAAGCCAAATTTTTAAATTACTGGGGGGAGGCGAATTGCCTTTTGGCGAGGCGGTGAAAATCGCGAAAGTTGCCGAGAGCGCAACGGGTGTGCGCGCCGCATTTACCCTTGCGATACTTACCCAGGAATCGTCAGTGGACGGCGTGATCGGCGTGAATCTAGGTAAATGTTATTACAATGATCCGAGACGAAATCCAAGCGGAACGGTGATGAGTAATCAGCAAAAATCTGTATTTTTGGCACTGATGTCGGAGCTGAAGCTTGATCCCGCGAAAACACCAATATCTTGCCCGATTATTTCGGACGGCTCCTATGGCGGAGCAATGGGACCCGCGCAATTTATGCCAGCTACCTGGCAGATTTACAAAGAACGGGTAGTCGGTATTACCGGCAATGAGCCGCCATCGCCATTCAATAATGCGGATGCATTTACCGCGACTGCGCTCTATTTAAAGGACGGCCTTACAGGATGCCAATCTATTTATAGCACTATTTTTTCGCAGGAAAATTGTGCCGCGGCAAAATATTATGCCGGAGGCAGCTGGCGTTCTTATATGAGAGTTGGCCGATACGGATATCGTGTTGCCGAACGCGCGGCGGATTTTGAAAGGGATATTGAAATTTTGGACGCAAGCTCTCAATAATTTTATTGGGCTTTGTTGATTTTCTTTAAAAGCGCATCTAGGTCGCCTTCTAAAACATTTTCTATATTGTGCACTTTAATATTGAATCGGTGGTCGGTTATTCGGTCGTCCGGGAAATTGTAGGTGCGGATTTTTTCTGACCTATCCGCACTGCCGACTTGTTCGCGGCGGGCGGCAGTAATATCTCCGACTTCTTTAGTTTGCTGGATTTCATATAGCTTTGCGCGGAGCACCTCCATAGCGCGTTCGCGGTTGGCATGCTGATTCCGTTCTTCCCGGCAGGAAACTACAATGCCAGTCGGTTTATGCAAGATCCGGACTGCGGATTCGATTTTATTCACATTCTGTCCTCCTGGGCCGCCGGCGCGTGAGAAAGTAACCTCAAGGTCTCCTTGATTAATATTTACTTCTTTCGGTTCTACTACCGGCAGAATTGCCACGGTAGCGGTAGAAGTATGCACGCGGCCGGATTTTTCGGTTTTAGGAATTCTCTGTACTCGATGCACTCCGGACTCTTGTTTTAACGCGTTAAAGCATTCCTCACCCTCCACTCGGCTGATAAAAGTTTTATAGCCGCCAATTGTTCCGGCGCTGGTATCGAGAATGCCAAATTTCCAGCTTTTAGTTGCGGCATAACGCTGATACATTCTGGCCAGGTCACCGGCAAAGATAGAGGCTTCATCGCCGCCGGCTCCGCCTCTTATTTCGAGAATTAGTTTTTGAACCATATTTTTAGTAGTTAGCGACTAGCCACTAGCGACTAGTAAACTTTGAAATATTCAAAATAAAAACTAGTGGCTAACCACTAGTCGCTAATCGCTCAAGGTAGTTATTTCTTCTGCTTCTTTACCCTTGGCTTTTTTCCCTTTTTAGTCTGGCGTTTAGCAGCAGAAGCAGCGGCTTTTTCTCTGCGCGCTTTGAATTTCTCTACCTTTCCGGCGGTATCAATAAGTTTTTCTTTACCGGTAAAGAAGGGGTGGCAATGGGAGCAGATTTCGACTAAGAGTTCCGGCTTAGTTGAGCCAATTTCAAAAACCGCGCCGCAAGCGCATTTCACTTTTGCTTTTGGAAAATAAGTTGGATGGACATCTTGTTTCATATTTGATTTATTATATATATGAAATTTTGTTTTGGCAAGGGACCTAGTATTTTGCCACCGGAGATTTTATTGTTATAATTGGATTTATAAATAAAGGTCGCAATAATCATTCCTGCAATTTTATGAAAAGTTTAATGAGTCATTCACGGAAGTGCTTGCTTTGGAAGCTTTTGTGGCTGGCTAGCGCAGTTTCTTTAGTTATGGCATGGGTAGCAGTCTGGAGTCGGGGATTAGTCGCGGGCCTGGAGCCGTTAGCTTGGTATTGGAATGCGCTGGTTCTTGCCGCTTTAGCTACTCCGATTAAGATGGATTGTTCGGATTGCGGCACTTGCATGCCAAGCGGACAACAATAAACGAAAATTCTCGAGAATTTTCAGTCTCCGCGCATTTAAACTGCGCGGGGAAGAAAGTTTTGGAGGGGTATTGACGCTATTTGTGTTTGCGAATATAATGTATATTACTAATATGATTATTGGTGCTTAATTAAAAAATAAATATTTGGATTTTTAAAGTACATCCGCCTTGCTTCTTGGGAAACCGAGGAACAAGGCGGGTGTATTATTTTCACGGAAAATAGTACTCGCCGCTTTGATAAAACAAAAAGGTAAAATTATCAATTAGTTAATTGAGCAAAATCGTTTGTCCCGTGTTGCGGGATGAGCGAGTCCAAGATTAAAAAAGAAAATTTTCTAGTTGTCCCAATACAGAATTTGGTTGCGAGAAACTCGTTCGAGGGTTTCCTGCAATCAAATTTATTTTAGAGGATTTGATCCTGGTCCAGGATGAACGCTGGCGGCGTGGATAAGGCATGCAAGTCGTGCGAATCAGTTTGAGATTATATCAAGAGCTGGTTAGCGGCGAACGGGTTAGTAACACCTTGGTACATACCTCAAAGTCAGACATAGCCCATCGAAAGGTGGGGTAATATCTGATAGTCTCGCAAGAGTAAACCCGCAAGGGGCTTTGAGATTGGCCTAGGTCTGATCAGCTAGTTGGTAGGGTAATGGCCTACCAAGGCTATGACCAGTAGGGGGGCTGAGAGGCTGATCCCCAACGACGGAACTGAGACACGGTCCGTACACCTACGGGTGGCAGCAGTCGAGAATATTCGACAATGGGCGAAAGCCTGATCGAGCGACGCCGCGTGCAGGAAGAAGGTCTAAGGATTGTAAACTGCTTTTCCATGGGAAAAACTTTTGTGATGGTACCATGGGAATAAGGAGCTGCTAACCTCGTGCCAGCAGCCGCGGTAATACGAGGGCTCCAAGCGTTATCCGGATTTATTGGGCGTAAAGAGTGCGTAGGAGGTTTGACGCATCTGTTGTTAAATTCCAAGGCTTAACTTTGGAGCTGCAATGGACATGGTCAAACTAGAGGGTGCGAGAGGCTAATAGAACTCACGGTGTAGGGGTGAAATCCGTTGATATCGTGGGGAATACCAAAGGCGAAGGCATTTAGCTGGCGCATTCCTGACTCTCAAGCACGAAAGCGTGGGGAGCAAAAAGGATTAGATACCCTTGTAGTCCACGCCCTAAACTATGTCCACTGGCTATTTCGAGTATCGACCCTCGGAGTGGCGAAGTTAACGCGTTAAGTGGACCGCCTGGGAAGTACGGCCGCAAGGCTAAAACTCAAAGGAATAGACGGGGACTCGCACAAGCGGTGGAGCATGAGGTTCAATTCGACAGTAAGCGAGGAACCTTACCAGGGTTAGAAATCCAGACGAATACCAGCAGAAACGTTGGTAGTCTCTCAAGGACGGCTGGACAGGTGCTGCATGGTTGTCGTCAGCTCGTGTTTTGAAATGTTCCCTTAAGTGGGGTAACGAGCGCAACCCCTATCTGATGTTACAAGTGTCATCGGAAACTGCCCTCTTTTTGGGGGAGGAAGGCGGGGATGACGTCAAATCCGCATGGCCCTCTGATACCCTGGGCTACACTCGTGCTACAATGGCCGGTACAATGGGCTGCTAAGCCGCAAGGCGGAGCTAATCCCAAAAAACTGGCCCCAGTTCAGATTGAGGGCTGCAACTCGCCCTCATGAAGTCGGAATCGCTAGTAATCGCGGATCAGCTACGCCGCGGTGAATACGTTCTCGAGTCCTGTACTCACAATAAAAGCGCTAAGCAGGTTATAAAACTAAATTGTTCAAATCAATTCCTTCGATTGTCTATCGAAGCGTAGCGGAAAGATAGTCTCGACGCCGCGAGGGTCGGGATGGAGGATCTGGAAGCAAATTACAGTCTTAAAAAACAAAGTGGTGATTGAGCTATGGTTGGGTGGTGAGCGTAGCGAAAATCAAAAGAAAAGCCACATTGAGAATGTAAGGAAAAGTTTTATGACTGACCTTAGGAGATCTGAGTAAAGATTAAGAAACTATTGCTTTATTCAGAAGTCAGCTAGTCCATAGTAGTTCGCAGTTAATGCGGATGAAGGGAACTACTCGAAAATAAAAATATTTTTGAGCTCGCCGCATACGGGAAATCCGTCCGTGCGTCCCGATGTAAAAATCGGGATCCCGACTTCATTATCATAATTTTTTGATAGTGCGTCGGGAGTGGGAACATCAATTCTTAGTTTTAAAGAAGATAATCGCCCGTCACTTCAGGGGAGCCAGGAGTACCTGAAACTTCAGTTCGCTGGAACTAAGGTAAGCTTGGTGACATGGAAGAAGTCGTAACAAGGCACGCGTAGCGGAAGCTGTGCGTGGATCAATTAAACAAAAAATCAAATATTTATATTTGATGGAGAACGATAGTATGCGAAAGCATATTCAAAGGTGTTGATCGAGGAACCTTAAGTCTCGATTTGCTTATCCGATATTTATATCGGGTCGCATAAGGTTGGGATAACTAGAAAGTTTTCTTAAAAAGGTTTACTTATTTATCTGACAGTACCGGAGTCCGCTTGCTCCTGCGGCAAGCGGCTCCTACGCCTCGCCGCGATTTTTGTTTTGCTTCGCAAAACAAACCTAGCAAATCGCGGCTCCGTAGTTACTGCACGATAAACAAGTAAACCTTTTTTAGTTTGGTTGATGGAGTTTGGGTTTCGTAGTTTCTCTACAAAGCACAGTAACCCGTTTTTATGATGCAGAAAAAATAAACTCACTGTTGCTCTACAAAACATACTAGCTTGTTTTTATTTTAGTGGAGTGGTTGATAGGAGTTAGATTTTTTAAATAAAAAAAGACGCCATATCAATTAAGATTCGGCGTCTTGTTTGAGGGTTAGTTTTTCGGTGGAGTTTTTTATAGTAATTTGGATTCTAGATAGAGCTGTAACATCACAATGGCAGGAACAAGGAGCATCAGGAAAGTCGTAGTAGTTAGTCTCATTACGATTAAACCTGAGCCGAAGAGCGGCGGCAGTGTTAATATGTAACAGAGCGGGTTACGCCAGACATGCTTGCAGTAAAACCAATAATCGTTCAGCAACTTTCTCATGCGTTCCCCGAGCTTTACGAATTTGTACTGTTCAGATAATATCATATTAAAATATTTCGTCAATAGCCTAGGTATTATCAGCATTATTTGCTATAATTCGCATTATTAGGAATTGCTCCGATTATGAAAAAGATTTTACTTATTGAAGACGACCCGTTTTTGTCTTCTCTTCTGGGAAACCGCCTGAAGCGGGAAGGGTTTGATTTGGTTTCGGTGAAAAGCGGTAGTGAAGCGGCAAAAGCTGCCCAGGCACAAAAGCCGGACCTGATTTTACTTGATCTTATTTTGCCGGGAAAGTCCGGATTTGAGGTTTTGGAAGAGATAAGGGCAGTTTCGGAAACGGCTAAGATTCCGGTGATTATTATCTCTAATTTAGGCCAGGATACCGACGTTGAAAGGGGCAGGGAATTAGGCGTGGCGGATTATATCGTAAAGGCCAAGGTTACTATTGATGAATTAGTCTCCAAAATAAGGGCTTTTCTGGGGGTGTAAAGGTGACGTGGTTATCCACAGGCCTTGGGTTACGTTTATTATGGATATGCTATACTTAAACTAATCATAACTGGTCGAGAAAATAAGCTTAATTTTAATTTTTTATGGCAATTAAAGGTTTTACATTATTAGAATTAGTCATCGTTATCGGTATTTTGGCCATTTTGGGTACGGTTACGGTTTTGGTATTGAATCCAGCCCAATTTTTTGCCCAAGGACGCGATGCTACCAGGTTTCAGGATTTGAGTAATTTAAATGGCGCGTTAGCCACTTATCTTGCTACTGTCACTGGTCCTGATATGGATGGCGGCACAAATAGCTGCTCGACCCTTTGTTATGTTGGTGCTTCAGGAGTTGCGGCCAATTGCGGCGGACGCCACGGTACTAAAACTACTACCGAGGATCTTACTAGGGAAGTGGATGGCAATGGCTGGGTGCCAGTGAATCTTGGCGCTATTCCAGGCGGCGCACCGCTGGCAATTTTGCCGATTGATCCAATCAACGATGCAACTTATTTCTATTCCTATGCCTGCGATAATACCGCCAAGACGTTTGAGTTGGATGCGAATCTGGAAAGTGCCAGATATGCAAATACCGGTACGGATGATAAGGAATCCAAAGATGGCGGCACTGACGCTGATGTTTATGAACTTGGAACAGCTCCGGGACTTTCGCTCTAGGTAATGGACATAATTATTCTTGGGTTTCTTGTTATAATTTTTTCTGTTCAGCTGATATCCAGAAAAACCCGCTCTGATTTTTATAGGAGCGGGTTTTTCGGTTTAACAATCTTTATTTCGGCTGCAATCATAATTTTCGGATTAGCGGGCTATTATTCTTGGGCTCAATATAAGTTGTGGCAAGGGAATGAAATCGGAAAATTCTTTCTTCCTCCATACCGGAATTTAGATTATTTTGTGTTTTTTATCAGAACCAGATTTTTTAACCAATATTTATTGTCATTGATTGTAGGAATTATTTTTTTAGCGGCAACCAGATATTTAAATAAAAGATTTGGAGAAAGGTTTTTTGAACTGATAGAACCATATTTGCTGGCGACCGCGATTTTTTCAGTTGGCCATCCTGCCTGGCTTGTTTATTTATTTGTGCTTTTGATTTCGGCTCTTATTTTGTCATTTGTCAGTAGTCATTTATCATTTGTTAAAAGCGAGCGTCTTTCTTTTTATTATCTTTGGCTGCCGACCGCGTTTTTGACTATAATAATAAGTAAGTGGCTAAGCGTGTTGCCATGGTGGCAATTACTAAAATTGTAGGGTATAGGGCATAGGGTATAGGGTATAGAAATTTTTCTAACCCCTAACCCCTGAACCCTAAACCCTCAAATGAATTGAGAATCCCTAATGAAAAATTAAAAGAGCTGTTAATAACGGAAAAACTGATTGATGCGGAGGAGTTTGATAAAATCGTCGTAGAGGCTGGCCGGATGGGTTTTGAGGTGGCTGATATTTTAGTATCCCGCGGCTTTATTACTAAGAAATATTTTTATGATTTGGTCGCGGCTTATTTTGGGGTTAAGAAAGCCAGTTTATCTTCCCAGGTAATTGACGAGAAGATACTTCATCTTTTGCCAAAGGAGATTTCTCGCGAGAAGCGCGCGGTTGTTTTTAGGAAAGAAGAAGATGGTTCTTTGGCGGTGGCTATGGAAGATCCCAGCGACTTAGCTTCAATTGAATTTTTAAAGCGATATTTAAAAGCCGATATTAGACCCTACATTGCTTCACCTGAGGATTTCAATGAAGCCTTCTCAGTATATTCTCGCGGCGGGGTAGAGGATTTTCGTTGGGCAATTGAAGAAAATGTGGCTGCTTCTATTCGTGCCAGCGCTGCAGGCGCGGAGAAGGCGGCGGAGGAACTGCCGATTGTTGCCATCGTAGATAATCTCCTTGCTTATGCGGCTTCTTTAAGGGCTTCGGATATTCATTTAGAAGTTTTAGAAGATATTCTTTTAGTCCGTTACCGTATTGATGGAATACTTAGGGAAATGATGAGATTACCCAAAGAAGTCCATTCAGCGATTACCGCCCGCATTAAACTTCTAGCAAGTTTAAAATTGGATGAGCATACTCGCCCGCAAGACGGCCGTTTCCGCCAGAAATTAGAACAGAATTTTATTGACCTCCGTGTTTCAGTTATCCCCACTTTTTACGGCGAGAAGGTGGAGATGCGCTTGTTAACCGCTGCTCAGCGCCCGTTATCTTTCGTGGAATTGGGCATGCTTCCGGATACGATTAAAATCGTAGAAGAGAATATACACAAAACTTACGGAATGGTTTTAATTTGCGGACCAACCGGATCCGGAAAAACCACTACACTTTACTCCATTCTTAATGGTTTAAATCATCCCGAGGTGAATATCGTGACAATTGAAGATCCGGTGGAATACAATATTAAATATGTTAATCAGACTCAGATTAATCCCCAGGCCGGAATTACATTTTCCAGCGGATTGCGGGCGCTTTTGAGGCAAGATCCGAATATTATTCTAGTCGGTGAAATCAGGGATCCGGAAACGGCAGAAATTTCCGTCAATGCCGCTTTGACGGGTCATTTGCTTTTATCTACTTTGCACACCAATGATGCGCCGACGGCTATTCCGAGATTAACCGATTTGAAAATTCCGCCTTTTTTAGTTTCGGCGGTTCTAAATATGGCTTTTGCCCAGCGTTTGGTGGGTAAAATTTGTAACGATTGCATAGAATCTTATAAGCCGACCGATTATTTGCTACAATTAATTAAAAAACAGATCGAGGATTTAGGCATCGAAAGCTTGAAACTGCCAAAAACTCTTTTTCGCGGTAAGGGATGCAAGAGTTGCGGCCACAGCGGCTTGAAAGGCAGAATTGGAATCTACGAAGTATTGAACGTTGACGATGAGATCCGGGCTTATATTATTAATCCGGATTTTTCTCTTGATGGACTTAGAAAATTGGCACGTAAAAGAGGGATGATTACTATGTTTGAAGATGGCTTGAGAAAAGCCATGCAGGGAATGACTACGGTGGAAGAAGTACTTAGGGTTATAAGAGAATAAAATGAAATTTAAATACATTGCAACACAACCTGACGGTAAGATCGTGGAAGGAGAAATGGTCGCGCAGGCATCCGGTGAGGTTGCTCAAATATTGGCTGGCCGGAGTTTGAAGCCGGTTTCCGTCAAAGCGGTAAGCACCATCGATTTTAGCGGGGTAAAATTCTTTGGGCAGAAGGTCACTATTTCTGACAAAGTATTTTTGACCAGGTATCTTTCTTTAATGCTGAGAGCCGGCACCGATCTTTTTAGAGCAATTGATATTTTAATTAACGATCTGGATAAGCCGGTGTTGAAAGCTCTGCTGACCGAAATTAAGAATAATCTGGAAAAAGGGAACCCATTTTACATTACCTTTGCCAAATACCCCAATTTTTTTTCTTCAGTTTTTGTGAATCTCGTTAAGGCCGGGGAAGCGTCCGGAAATCTGACCGCGGTTCTGGACAACTTAAGTGTTTCCTTGGAAAAGGAGAGGGAGTTGAAGAGTAAAATCAAGTCGGCGTTGATTTACCCAATTATTCTGCTGGTTATGTCGCTCTTAATGCTCCTGCTTTTGGTGACTTTTGCTTTGCCGAAAATCGCTAATGTATTTTTATCCACCGGCGTGCAGCCCCCGCTTTTTTCCAGGATAGTTTTTGGCATCGGGTTATTTTTGAGCAAGAATGCGCTGATTATTTTTCCCTTAGGAGGCATTGCGGTCGTGGGTGTTGCTTATTTTCTGCTGGCAGTCCCTGTTGGTAAGAAGTTGCTCTCTCTGCTGGCATCTCATTTGCCGCTGATTAGTACGGTTATTGATCAGCTGGCGCTCCAGCGTTTTGCTGCCACTCTCGCTTCTTTATTAAGAGCTGGCATGCCGATTATTGATTCTTTGGAAATCACTGCCGATGCGGTTGGCTCGGAAAAATTTAAATCGAGCTTAAGGCATATCGCCCGCGAAGGTATTGCTAAGGGTCTTACCATCGGAGATGCCTTTCGCCGGGAAGCAGTTTTTCCGCTGGTAGTAATTAATCTAATTTCTGTTTCGGAAAAGGCCGGGCACCTGGACGAAATTCTCAAAACCCTCTCCGGTTTTTATGAAACGGAGGTGGATAATGCCGTTAAGACTATGGTTGCATTTATTGAACCGATCATGCTTCTTTTTATCGGCGTTTTAATCGGATCAATCGCCTTGGCCGTGGTGGTGCCGATTTATCAGCTGGTAGGGGGAATTTAAAATGAGGGGTTTCACTTTACTAGAACTTATAATTTCTATCGGACTTTTGGTTATTATTGGGAGTATTGTTGTTTTAAATCTTGCCGGTTTCCGCAGCCAAAGAGAGCTAGAGCTGGCAACTGAGAATTTGGTCGCTTATTTGCGCGATGCGCAATCGAGGGCTATATCCCAGCAAGCATCCAGCAAGTGGGGGGTCCATTTTGACGCCGCAGTCAACGATAATGATTCATATTCCATTTTCAGCGGAAATGATTATGCTACCGGCTCTGTCCAAAATAAAATATTTTTGCCTTTAAGCTTAAAATTTTCGGATCCGGCCGAAGGAACTACAAAGGATATTATTTTTTCTAAAGTCAGCGGCGCTACTTCGCCGGCGGTGGTTAAGCTTGCTTTAAGCGGCAACGAGAGCAGTTTTTTTACGATTAATATAAATGCTAATGGGGTCATCGACTATGCGAAATAGCGGCCAGGCACTTATTGAGATTTTAGTTGCCTTGGGTGTAGGAGTTCTAATGATCGGAACCGCTTCTGGCGCGCTTTTTATAATCTTGCGCTCCGGCGAGCTTTCTCAGAAAAATCGGCTCGCTTCGTCGCTGGCTAACGGCTTATCGGATAATTTAACTGCATTTACTGAATCCGGCTGGCAAGGAATTTATAACTTGGCGGAAGGCGGTGAAAATAGATATTATTTGGCGACTTCCGCCAATGGGATAGTCGTTCAAACCGGGGAAGAACTGATTAATGTCAATAATATCAATTTCAGCCGCTATTTTTATATTGAAAATGTTTCACGCGATGCAACCGGTAATATTGAGGCCAGCTATAATTTCGCCAATGATGATTCATCGACTCAAAAGGCAACCATAGTTGTCAGCTTTCCCGTTGGCGGCGCTACCTCAACAGCTTATGGAGTTTTATATTTAACCCGATGGCGGAACAGTTCATTCCAGCAAACCGACTGGTCCGGCGGCAGCGGATACAGCGGCCCATACGGCGAGCCGAATACTAAATTTTTTTCTTCGGCTTTTATTAGCGCTTCCACCTCGTTGCTGGCGGCTGTTCCAAATCAAGGCGAGTTAATTTCTAGTATTTTTGATACCGCTATTGCTGTTGGCGCGAGGTTAAATACTGTAATATGGCAGGGAGAAAAACCTGCCGGAACCAACGTAAAATTTCAAATTGCTTCTTCTAATAGCGCATCCGGGCCTTGGGATTACCTTGGTTCTGATGGTTCTTCTTCGAGTTTTTATGTTCCGGCCGGACCTAGTGTTCAGATTGCGGTGCGCCAAGCAGATCACGATAATAAGCGGTATTTACGCTATAAAATTATTTTGGAACCCGATGGAGCTGGTATTTTATCGCCGCGAGTCGATGACGTAATTTTAAATTGGAGCCCGTAAAATTAATACATATGGCTAAGTGTCAAAAGTTAAATGTTAAATGTTTTCATGGGGTGGCCGCTTTGCCAACCGTTCTTTTGTTGGGGGGGTTAATTATGGAAATTATGATTGCCGCCACACTGAGTTCTTATCTTTTGGTGAGTTCGGAATTCGGGATAAGATTGGGTTCGAGGGCGCTTTTTGCTGCCAGATCCGGAATTCAGGATGCTTTAATAAGGGTTGTCAGGGACAAAAATTTTACCTCTTCATCATATACTTTGCCGGTCGGCAATTATTCGGTCGAAGTTTCTGTTTGTAAGGATTTGCCCGAACCGATTTGCGTTGGAGATGGGAAACATAAAATTACGGCTGTCGGAACGGCGGAAAATAGAAGCCGGAAACTTGAAGCAATAGTTTCCGTCGATTCGGCTACGGGAGAGGCGCGGCTGCAATCATTAAAGGAGGTAGAATTATAGGGCGCTTAAAGATAGGTTATAATTAGAGTAATGAAATTATTGCCGGAAAAATCTTCTCTTGCACTCAAGAAATTTTTTAAGAATGAGCGGCCGATTGCCGGGCTTGAGATTAAAGATGTGGCTATCAGGATTTGCCAGCTGCAGAATGACGGTAGTTTGAAAAAATCCGCGGTTATTTTGGAGCCGGGCATTATTGAGAATGGCAGGATTAAAGATAAAGAAAAACTGGCAGAAAATCTAAAAAGGCTTCATCAGCAATTTTCTTTACCAAAGGAAAAAACTCCAGTTATTTTACTGGTCCCTTCCATTAATGTTTATACGCAGGTTTTTAATTTACCGCCTTTGGCGGATGGGAATCTGGCCGATGCCGCTAAATTGAATTTGGTCGGCATTTCTCCAATTGATCTTAATTTGAGCTATGCGGATTGGGAAAAAATCGGGGTCAGGGAGCAAGATGGCCGCTTGGAAATATTGGGTGCTTTTGCCAATTCTATGGTTATTAATGAGTATATCGGTTCTTTAGTTGAGGCCGGGTTTGTTCCTGTAGCGGTGGAGTTTCCGGCTTTGGCCCTGGCGCGTAGCATCAAGGAATTCGCTGCCGGGGTGGATATTGAAAAGCCGCAAGTGGTTCTTAATGTTTCCAGTGACGGAATCGATTTTATGGTGCTGCGGCATGGGAATTTGTATTTTGATTATTTTACTCCCTGGAAGCTGATTCAGGATGAAGGCAGATCGGGCAGAGAAATACTATTTTCCGATTTTAAAGAAACTATTATCCGAGAGATCAAGAAAGTTTATGCATTTTATGGCAGTCATTGGGAGGGGAGGCTGGAAAAATTAATTTTAGTTACTCAGGCCCTAAACACGGAAATCAAAAATTTCATCAATGAAAATTTTCAATTTGACGTTATTGAACTGAAGCTGAATAAATTTACCGATTTACCTCCGTCTTGGTTCGGCGTTTTAGGAAGCATGCTGCGCGGCAGAATGTCCAGGGCGGAAGATATTTTAATCAGTCTGATGGCGACAGGAACGGAAGAAGATTATCGGCAATCGCAAATAATGTTTTTTGTTAAATCTTGGCGTAATATAATCGCGGCTACTCTTGGTTTTATAATCCTGCTTTTTATCTTGGTGGACACTATCCTTTCTCAAGCTTCGGATAAGTTGGTGCTTCAGCTTCAGGAGATTGTTAAAAGTCCGGCTGGAAATGAGGTATTGGCTTTGCAGGAACAGGCGAAAGCATTCAACCAATTGTTAGATAAGATATTTGCTGCGCGCGGCCAAAAAAGTGAATTGTCAGCGACGCTGACTCGCGTCAATGCTTCGCTCAAAAATGACGTTAATATAACAAGAATCCTGCTTGATTCTTCGCAATCTTCTGCTCTTCTAACCGGCAAAGCCGCCGACCAATCTGCGGCGGTTAATTTTAAAAATACGTTGTTTCAGGGCGGGTTTAAAAATGTTTCTCTCCCGCTTTCTAATATAGTTGTAAATCCGGATAAGACGGTTTCGTTTACACTTACTTTTAAGCTGTAGCTTCGGCGGCCTTTTGAAACACCGATTCAAGGATTTTTTTATCCGCGGTTGTTATTTTTTTAAGTACGAATTTTTCCGCTTTTTGGCGGATTTTTTCTTTGGCTGGGCGGATGCCGATGCGGATCCGCCAAAAATTATTCGTTTTAAGCGTCGCCATAATATTTTCTATGCCGTGGTGGCCGGCAGCGCCTCGGCCGAACGCCAATTTATTATTGCCGAGAGTGATATCACTGTCGTCGTGGACTATCAGCAACTCTTCCGGTTTTGTCCTATATTTTTTCAGTGCTTTTTTTACAAAGGTCCCGGACTCGTTCATGTAGACATCTGATTTTAACACCCGACATCTGACGTTCGATGCCTGGCTCTCTAAGAAGTCGGCGAATAGGTGACCAACATTATGGTAGGTGTTTTGATATTCCGGATCCGGATTGCCCAGGCCTATAATAAGTTTAAATTTTGGCTTGCTTGTATTCACGCTTTTATTATAGTAAAATTTTACCTATTCAGCCATGAAGTCTTTTTTTCTAGCGGTTTGGGAAGTTTTAGAGGTTGTGGTGGTGGCCGTAGTAACGGTATTTTTAATCCGTTCTTTTTTGATCCAGCCGTTTTTAGTCAGTGGCGCAAGTATGGAGCCGACCTTTGGCACGGGCAATTATCTGATTATTGATGAAATCACTTATCGGCTGCGTGAACCGAAGCGCGGAGAAGTGATTGTTTTTAAATATCCGGATAATCCCTCGACTTATTATATTAAGAGGATTGTTGGTTTGCCCGGAGAAAAAGTTGAAATTAAAAAAGGATCCGTATATATTGCAGACAATGAAAACCTAAACGGAATGCTTTTGGAGGAAGAGTATTTGCCGGTTGGCCTGAAGACCTCCGGAAATCTTTCCACTGCTTTGAGCGGCGAAGAATACTTCGTGCTTGGTGACAACCGGAATTACAGCTATGATTCCAGGAGCTGGGGGACTCTGCCGAAAAAGTATATAATCGGAATAGCTAGATTGAGATTGTTGCCGATTACAAAGGTGCAAGCGTTCGCTTATTAAGCGGTTAGCGACTAGCGATTAGAAAATTTATGTCTAGATCAAAAATTCAAAACTTACAATCCCCGAAAGGAATGCACGATATTCTTCCGCAGGAGCAGATGTGGTGGGATAAGGTCAGAAAAGAAGTAGATTATATCGCGGATTATTATAATTTTAGCCGGATTGACACTGCCATTTTAGAGCGCGCGGAAATATTTGAGAAATCTCTCGGCGAAACCACGGACATCGTTGAGAAGCAGATGTTTGTGTTTAAAAGCCGCTCTGGAGACCGACTTGCGCTCCGTCCGGAGGGAACCGCTTCCATTGTCCGGTCTTATGTTCAGCATGGATTGAGCCATTTGGGTCAGCCGTTGAAATTATTTTATATCGGTCCGATGTTCCGGAAAGAACAGCCGCAGTCCGGAAGGTTCAGGCAATTTCATCAGGCTGGTTTTGAGATTATCGGGGGCGATGACGATCCGGTATACGATGCGCAGCTGATTCTGGCCATTTATCGTTTGCTGGAGCGGTTTAAAATAAAAAATCTATCACTTCATATTAATAGTATCGGCTGCAGAAACTGCCGGCCGGTTTATCGGAAAAAATTACTGGATTATTACAGGGATCTGGCTCCTAAATTATGTAAGGATTGCCGCCGCAGGATGAAGCAGAATCCATTGCGGCTGCTTGATTGCAAAAATGAGCAGTGCCAGCAATACAAAGCCAGTACTCCGATGATTTTGGATTCTCTTTGTTCCAATTGCAACAAACATTTTAAGGGAGTGCTGGAATTTTTGGAAGAATTAAAATTGTCTTATCAGCTGGATCATCATCTGGTCCGCGGTCTGGATTATTATAACCGGACTGCATTTGAATTTTTTACCGATTCGGTTGCTGAAGATGGCACTAAGTTTGATTTTGCTTTGGCTGGCGGCGGCCGATACGATTATCTGCTGGAACTTTTTGGTTCAAGGCAGTCTTCCGGAGTCGGGGGAGCGGTTGGTATGGAAAGAGTAATTGAGGTTATGAGAAAGACTAAAATTAATCTTGGTTTGCGCAGCAGGCAAAAGGTATTTTTTATCCATATTGGGGATGTGGCTAAAAAGAAAAGCTTGTCTTTAATAGAAGAATTGCGCGATGCCGGTATTCCGGTTTTAGAATCGCTAGGCAAAGATTCTTTGGCTGCGCAATTGCGATCGGCGAATAAGGAAAATGCCGATTACGCGCTGATTTTCGGGCAAAAAGAGGCATTTGAAGATTCAATTATTGTCCGTGATCTTAAGAATGGCGTTCAGGAAACCGTACCACTCAGAAAAGTGGTTAATGAAGTGAAGAAAAGATTTAAATAATATCTGTATGGAATGTATCTTTTGCAAAATAACTCAAAAAGAGATTCCGGCTGATGTTATCTATGAGGATGATAGCGTTATTGCTTTTAAAGATATCCGGCCATCCGCGCCAGTTCATTATTTAGTGGTTCCTAAAGAGCATATCCAGTCAATCGCGCACTTGGGCAACAATCATCATGACATTGTGGCGGTGCTTATTTTTGTGGCAAAATCTTTAGCGGAAAAAGTGGGATTAAAAGGATATAAATTGGTATTTAACGTCGGCCGCGAAGGCGGACAGGTGATTGACCACCTCCATTTGCATTTATTGGGGGGTTGGATAAGAAAAGAAGAAATTGATGCAATGCCGCACCCGGGGCTTGATAAATAAGATTAATTTTTGTTAATATAACCTATGCCCGGTAGCTACAACTGCGATAGGAATTTAACCAATTCGCTCTTAGCTATCTGGTAATAGCAAAAAATCAGTATTAATAGTCGTTTTATTTAATTAAAAAATGTTAAATTCTGCGAAGTGCAATCGCAGTTGTAGCACCGGGTATGCAAGTTAGAAAAAAAGATGGAGAAAATATTAGTTCGCTTTTATATCGCTTTTCTAAAAAGATTCAGCAAAGCGGTATTTTAAAGGAAGCAAAAAAGCGGAGATTTTATAAGCGTTCCCAGAATCGCAATAAATTAAGATTGGCGGCAAAATATAGAGCTGAGAAAGTGAAAGAAACTGAAAGGGCCAAAAAATTAGGCCTGTTATAGGTTATGTTACAGGAAAAACTTAGCCAAGATTTAAAAGAAGCGATGAAAGCTGGCAACGCCGACAAAGTCGGCGTTTTAAGGATGCTTAATGCGTCATTGAAGAATAAAGCTATTGAGAAAGGCAAGGATGCGGTATTGACTGAAGAAGAAGTGGCACAAGTTTTGATGCGAGAAGCTAAAAAGAGAAAGGAATCCGTATTGGCATTTGAGCAGGGAGACCGCGCTGATCTTGCGGATAATGAGAGAAAGGAACTGGCCATTTTGGAAGTTTATTTGCCGAAGCAGATGTCGCGGGAAGAGGTGGTTGTGGCAGTAGAGAAAGTACTCACTGGTTTAGCTGATAAAAGCAATCAGGGTTTGGTGATGAAAGCGGTTATGACAGAACTGAAAGGGAAGGCGGATGGGAAAATGATAAGTGAGGCAGTTAAAGAAAAGTTGGGATAAAAATATTCGCTGTCGGCGAATATTTTTATTGGACTTATTAATCTATTCATAGGTCGCAATAAAATCTGGAAGCTCGTGCGCAAATCTTTCTGGACCTTTGGTATAGACCATAGTGTCTTTTCCGAGTTGTTCTTTAAAAACTCTTATTTGTTCTTTTGGCTCCAATTTTCTAAAAAGAGTACTCCCAAGAAATGGTATTTCGCTTAATCCTTGTCCCCATGTCGTAGCCATTTTCCCGAGACCGAGTCTATCTACTACCTCGGTATAATATTGCCTCATTTCTTTTGCTTTCTCTGATGCGCCAACCGCATCAAGAACGCTGGCAAAAATGGTTACTGCAGAAAGCGAAACCATGCCCCCAAGTTCCCGACCTTCTTGTTTCTGTTCTAAAAATGCTCTAGTCAGATCATCCGGTAGGCGCATCAAAGCATAGCCAGTCTGCGTTCCTTCTCCGTCAGGACGGATAACAGTTTCTTCAGAGGCGGAAATTAAAACTTCTGAAAGCTTTCCGAGCCAAGGAAGTTTGATTCCAAATGCCCTCCATTTTTTATCTGCCGGAATAAGTTTTCTTTTAATATAATTCATTACCTTTTCAGTAATTCCTTGTTGCTCCTGGGGCCGCTCATAACTAATACCGGGGACAATTCCGCCATTCAGAATTAGGGGCGCTGCCGGAAAAACTTTATGAACAGACATGAGCAGGCCAGGCGAAAGAGAAGATATGGCTATCGCGTCTTTTAATCCATTTTTGTCTATCAAGGCTTTAAGATTTTCTACAATTCTGGGAAAATTTTTTTCGTCTGATCCAAGAGTTTTAAGCTCAAGAATAATTTTATGCTTTCCGTCGTTATATTCCGAAAATATTTGTAGAGCCTCTTCGACAGTAAAACGATTCCCCCTTTTCTCCATTTCCTCTGTAGTCATTTCATGAATAAAAGGCGGAGTGAAACTAGCGCGGGCGCCGGTAGCATGGGAAACCCAAAACGCACCATCTTTATCCATGCGCACATCAAGCTCCATAGCAAGGCGCCCTTTTTCAAGTGCTTCTTTCATATAATCAGGTCGGCGCATCCATCGTTTATCAACAAGGTTATATTCTGCCTGATTTTTAAACGAGAGCTCAAGGAGTTCAGCGGACCTCTTAAGATTTTCGAGTACGCCATTCATCTCAGCAACGAATTCTGGACGATGAGGTGAATTTATCAGAACCTCCCTCATCTTTTGCGCCGTTTCTTCTATGGAAAGAAATTTCGGATACTTTTCTGTTTCTATTATTATTTTTGCCTCTTCTTCATTAAGGGTAAAATATTTTAAGTTTTCGAAGGCGCCCCTATCATCCTTCGTTTTTTGTTCTCTATCACTCTTATTTTTACGAGGAGCAGAAAGGGGATATTTTTCGATGTTCATAAATCCAGTATACCATTTATTAGATTATTTGATAAGTCTGAGGAATGGATGGTATTAGCCATTCTTTCGGGAGCTGTCGAGCCGATGTTTCATTATTGGTATTTGAGTTTATTGCTCCCGGTTTTACTTGCTGTTTGGTTGAGAAGCTGGAAAATGTTATTACTGGGATTAACAGTTTCTTATATAGTCAATTTTCTATTTGTGTTTGACGAAGCTTGTTGAACTATTTTTTAAATTAAAAAATAGATAGGTGCTATCTTGTAGGATAGTACTATGAGAACGGCTCTATGCTATAGCATAGAGCTGCATGATAGTGTAGCACTAGAAAATACCGGGCTTGCGCGGTTTTTATATCTAATTTAGAATACTTGGTAGTTCTTGAATAAATAGTTTTTGAGGAGGTTAAAATGGGAGCTGGATCGGTGAATTACTGGGCTGGTCAGGTTAAATTATTTGAGAGGGAAGATGCGCTGGCGCTGATTTTGGAGGAATTAAAAAAGCGTAATTTACAGGATTATAATAACTTGCTTGAATGTGGGCGATTGGTTGCGTTAGCTGTTATTTGCATAGGAGATCATGTCAGATCTCATAAAAGCGCGCACGCACTCTTAGTTTATCTAAAGGAAACTAGGATTGAAGAGATGCTAGATGAAAAGCTGGAGAAATTATTTAAGGAAACACCAAAGCCGCCAGAAGATATCTCTAAGATGACCGAAAAAGATTATAAGCATTTGATGACTCATCTTGCTGATTGTTCAGAATTATCCGAGGTTCGATATTACATAAGATTTTTGAAGGGTGGTTTAGAGAAAGCCAACGGCTCTCAATGAGCCGTTTTTCATTTTTGAATCGTGAAGAGAAATTAGCAGTATCTTATGGGATGGCACTACACCGCGGTGTAGTGCCGATGCGATATTGGGCTACTTTGGGTTGATTGAGGATCTTGCGCGGATATTTTGTTTGATGTAATCTCTTTTTAGATGTTTGCAAAAATAAAATTAAAATATGATGGGATGGTGGGTTCTGTTTCTGGCCGGAATTTTTTTATCCTTTTTAGGTACCAATTGGTACAAAGCTAGTTATAAGACGAGCGATGGTAGATTTAGAGAAATGAAAGATTATGATAAGTTGTTCTGGTCCGCTATTATGACTCCGGTTGGTATATTATTTATAACGACTTTTGCGCTTGCGATGCGCGTGCCAATTATTGGTCATCCGGTATTTATTTGACGAAGCTTGTTGAACTATTTTTTAAATTAAAAAATAGATAGGTGCTATCTTGTAGGATAGTACTATGAGAACGGCTCTATGCTATAGCATAGAGCTGCATGATAGTGTAGCACTAGAAAATACCGGGCTTGCGCGGGTTTTTGATTTTTAAAGAAGGATTGGTCTATACTGCAGGTAGCTTTAGGATTAAAATAATAAATATGAAAAAAGTTAAGCTAGTGGCGTTTGATGTGAATGGGACACTCTTTGACGATACGAAGATTTTTTGGGAAGCGATTAATGGAATTTTCCCGAGGTACGGGAAGCCGTTATTGCCGCTGGAAATTTTGCAGAAAAAGTTTGGTCAGCCTTGGACGAGGATCTATCGTGAATACGGAATAACCGAAGAAATGGCAAGCGATAACGATCTTTATAAGATTTACAATGAATTCTACGAGAGCCAAGAACATCCGGCTCCTGCTGTTGGACTGAAAGAAACCTTAGGGTGGTTGAAATCAAATGGATTATTGCTGGCTATCGTAAGTACTCAACAGAATACGATCACTGCGCCGCTTTTGGGAAAATACGGTCTTCATGGTTTGTTTTTCAAGATTTTCGGCAGTGTTTCGGATAAGTCTCAGGCCTTGCACGATCTTGCGGTCGCTGCTGATTTGTCTGCTAGCGAGGTCGCCTATGTCGGTGACCAGGAAGGGGACGTGCGGCATGCAAAAAGCGCCGGCTGTGTAAGTATTGCATTTTGCGGCGGACTGCATGATCACGAAAGATTAAAGAAAATGAAGCCGGATTTTATAATCGAATCAATGCCAGAATTAAAAGATCTTGCAATCTTCTAAGCGGCCGCGAGGGCGCTTTTTGTTTTGACTTTTTATTGTCGTTGTGTTAGTATTTATCCAGTCGTACCTTACCAAAGGAGGTGGGGAGTGAAGAAGAGCCGGGGTTTCACGCTGATTGAACTGATGATTATTCTTTTCATTGTTGGTATCTTGGGAAGTCTGGTTTTATCCAAGGTTAATCTCATCGGAGTTATGCCCAATTATTCCACTGGCGAGCGCGTTGGTTATGTGACCAAGCTTTCGGTGAAGGGTGTGGTTTTCAAAACCCACGAGGCTCAGCTTCAGGTTGGGCAAGGAGAGCAGGTTGCCACTCAAGCTCCGTTTGATTTCAGTGTGGATAAAAAGAGCGAAGCGGTTTTGAAGAAGCTGTCACTGGCCATGGAGAGGGGGAATAAAGTTCGGCTGAAGTATCGGCAGTGGCTGCTTATGCCTGTCTATGTGGGAGAAAGCGGTTACGAAGTTATGGAAGTGCAAGAGTTAAATTAAAATTTTTTGGCGGCCTATGGCCGCCTTTGTTTTTGGGGTATAATTTATATTAATTTCATGGAATTGCCAGTTATCATTTTGGATAAACAGGTTAAAAAATTTAACAGGACACTTTTAAAAATTGCTAAGCGGCTATCGGAATTTTTGCCGAAAAAAGGCGAAATTGAATTATATATTATCAACGGCCGGCGGATGCGCAATCTTAACAAGCGTTTTCGCGGAAAAGATAAGCCCACCAACGTGCTTTCTTTTCAAAAACCGAAGAATTTTCCCGGGATTAAACTTGGAGAGATATATTTAGACCCGATTTATATCAGGCGCCATAAAGAAGATTTGGCACTGATGCTGGTGCACGGAGTTTTGCACATTCTTGGTTATGATCATGAGAAAAAAAGTGATAGAATTAAGATGGAGAATAAAGAAAAGCGATTACTTAAGCAATTAAGTGGCAATTTTTGACTCACTCTTTTATTTTAATGGCTAATAATTTTATTACTGGTTTAGATATTGGCACCAATAGTTTAAAAACCGTCATTGCCGAGGTCAGGAAAGACGGCAAGACCGTTGTAGTTAAGCTTTTAAAAACCCCGTCCGGCGGCATGCGGAAGGGCTCTATTGATGATTTGGCGGAAATGACCAGGGCGCTGAATGTAATGTTTGGTGAGATAAAGAAGCTTTCTCGCAATGCTATCCGTAATATCTTTATTAATGTTAACGGCGGAGATATCCACACCCAATCTTCCAAAGGAATCGTGGCTGTCGCCAGGGCGGATTATGAAATTCATCAGGATGATATTGACCGGGCAGTTCAGGCGTCGCAAGCGATTAATTTGCCGCCGAACCGCATGGTGTTACATGCCATTACCAGGGAATTCGTGGTTGATGGAGTCGGAGATATTCGCGATCCGCTAGGAATGATCGGCAATCGATTAGAAGTCAACAGTTTAATCATTGATGCTTTTGCGCCATCGGTAAAAAATCTTACTAAATGTTTAGAAATGGCCGGCGCTACTGTGGGCGGGCTTATTTTTTCGCCGTTGGCCGGCGCCAGAGCGGTGCTTTCAAAAAATCAAAAAGATTTAGGCGTCGCCTTGGTGGATATCGGCTTTGGTACAACCAGCCTTTGTGTTTATGAAGAAAATAAGCTTATTCATGCGGCGGTTTTTCCGCTTGGTTCCGGAAACATTACCAATGATTTAGCGATTGGTTTAAAAACTTCAGTTGATGCGGCAGAGGCGGTAAAGCTTACTTTTGGTTCGGCTTCTCCGCGCGGAGCTTCCGGCCGGGAAACCATTGATCTTAAAAAAATCGATCCGAATTCTAAAACTAATATTTCCCGCCGGTTTATTTCCGATATTATCCAGGTGAGGCTTGCTGAAATTTTTGAATTTGTTAATAATGAACTTAAACAAATAGGCAAGGCCGGAAAGTTGCCGGTAGGAGTTGTTCTGGTAGGCGGTGGGTCAAAGATTCCCGGCTTAGTAGATTTAGCGAAAGAGGAATTAGATTTGCCGGCGCAGATCGGTATCCCAGACCTTTCTTCTTTGGAGATGCCGAGCGGAGAATTGAGCCTCCAGGCCGAAGATCCGGAATTTGTCGGCGCTATCGGCTTGTTGCTTTGGGGGAGGGACCGGCTGTACAGCGATGGCCAAGCGGTCGGAGTGGGTTCTTGGGTTAAAAATCTTTTTAAAAATTTATTACCGTAAAATGGCTGTTAAAAATAAAAAAAATAACGAAGAGGGTTTGAGGCATGAAATGGCGAAAATCAAGGTTGTCGGAGTCGGGGGCGGCGGCGGCAACGCGATTTCCAGAATGAGAAAGGAGCTTTTTAGGGGAGTGGATTTTATTGCTATCAATACCGACACTCAGGATTTAGAGTTGTGCCATGCCGATGTTAAGATTCATATTGGCAAAAATCTTACTAAGGGTCTTGGCACTGGCATGAATCCGGATTTAGGCAGGCAGGCGGCGGAAGAAACCAGAGCGGAAATTGTGGAAGCGATTAAGGGCGCGGACTTAGTTTTTATTACTGCTGGTTTGGGCGGCGGTACTGGTAGTGGCGCATCTTCGGTAGTTGCCGAGGCAGCCAAGGAAATGGGTGCTTTGACAATAGCAGTTGTTACTAAACCGTTTTCTTTTGAGGGAGCGCAGCGCGGAAGAATCGCCCAGGAGGCATTAACGAAATTGAAAGATAAGGTTGATACTTTGATTGTTATTCCTAATGACCGGATTTTCAGCGTTATTGATAAGGAAACTACTTTAGTTAAAGCTTTTGAAATTGTGGACGATATTTTACGTGATGCGATTCAGGGTATTGCCGAATTAATTGCCATGCCGGGAATCATAAATGTGGATTTTGCGGACGTCAAAACGATTATGGAAAATGCTGGTACTGCTTTGGTTGGCATTGGACTTGGTTCAGGGCAAGACCGGGCAATGACTGCGGTTGGCCAAGCGGTTAATTCGCCCTTGTTGGAAGTTTCAATCGAAGGAGCTAAGGGAGTACTTTTCGGAGTTTCTGGGGCTAAAGATTTGAAAATGAATGAAATTAACGATATTGCCAAAACCATCTCTGAAGCAGTGGATCCTTCGGCGAAAATTATTTTTGGCGCTTACCATGACCGCAATATGAAAAATGGCCAAATTAAAGTTACTCTAATTGCAACTGGATTCAGCGGAACATCATCAACAAAAAATCCCTCCTCACTTTCTAATTTATTCACTGCTCCGGTAGAAAAAAAGCCTGAACCGCTGTTAGCCAAGGGCGCAACTGTCGAAGAACCGAAATTACCCAGGAAACTGGAACATAAACCGGAACACAAAAAAGATTCTGATGTCTGGGATATACCGACATTTTTGAGGCGGAAAAAGAAATAGAATATAGGAAATGAGATATAAAACACCCGCAAGCGGGTATTTTATAATTCTATCCACAGGCAACTATTTACTTGGCGGTGAGCAAATTCTAAAATTAAATTATTAAGCAACTTTAATTTTTATGATGTCTCCGGTAAAATCAAAAGTTGGATTCAGGTATGTCAGAAAACGCGAAGGCCGGCTTGTGCCTTTTGACAAGGCAAGAATTACAAATGCGATTTTGAAAGCCATGATGGCTACCGGAGAGGGTAATCCGGATGCGGCGGAGAAGGTTGCCGATGCGGTCGTCCAGGATTTACTGAAAAAGTACATGAAGGGCGGTATTTTGCCGCCGGATGTAAATCCGGATATTGAAGAGATACAAGATATCGTGGAAACGAACCTGATTTTGATGGATTTTCTCCAGACCGCCAAAGCTTACATTCTTTATAGGAATGAGCGAGCTAAACTAAGGGAACAAACCAGGGAAATTCCTGAGCACGTTAAGGATCTGGCAGCCGAGAGCAAAAAATATTTCAGAAATCCTCTGGCAGAATTTATTTATTACCGGTCGTATTCGCGCTGGATTGAAAAAGAAGGCCGCCGCGAGACCTGGATTGAAACTGTGGACCGGTTCATGAACTTTATGAAAGAAAAAATCGGCAAAAAACTTTCGGAAAAAGAATACAGGGAAATCCGGGAGGCAATTTTGAGGCAGGAGGTCATGCCATCCATGCGTCTGATGTGGTCGGCCGGGGATGCAGCCCGTAAGTCTAATGTCGCCGCGTATAACTGTTCTTTTATTGCTCCGCGCAAGTTGAGAGATTTTGCCGAGATTATGTATATTTCTATGTGCGGCACTGGTGTTGGTTTTTCGGTTGAACACCAGAATGTCCACGCGCTTCCGCAGATCAAGCGGCAGACTAATCATAAGAAAGTTCCGGTTCATGTTATTGATGACAGCAAAGAGGGCTGGGCGGAAGCTTTTTATTTCGGTTTGAAAACTTGGTTTAACGGCGGCGACGTGCAGTTTGATTTTATTAAGATCCGTCCGGAAGGCGCCCGGTTAAAAACTATGGGCGGTAAGACTTCTGGTCCGAGGCCATTGCAGGATTTATTAAATTTTACAAGAAATAAAATTTTCAGCCGGCAAGGAGGGCGGCTCGGAAGTTTAGATGTACATGATATTATCTGTAAAATTGGAGAAATTGTAGTTATGGGCGGTGTCAGGCGGAGCGCTTTGATTTCCCTTTCCGATTTGGATGATTCGGAAATGCGGGCTGCTAAGCAAGGACAGTTTTATGTAACTAATCCTCATCGAGCTATGGCTAATAATTCCGCGGTTTACAATAATAAGCCATCAACTAAAGATTTTATGGAAGAATGGCTGGCACTGGCAAAAAGCGGCACCGGAGAAAGGGGAATCTTTAACCGCGGCAGTTTGCAGAAGCAGTTGCCAGAGCGGCGCTGGAAAGTTTTTAAGAAAGATTCTGCTACCTGCGGTACAAATCCTTGCGGAGAGATCGTTTTAAAATCCAAGGAATTTTGCAATTTATCAGAGGTAATTGCGAGATCAGAAGACACTGAAAAGACTTTGCTTCGTAAAATACGGCTGGCAACAATCTTGGGAACTTATCAGTCTACTCTTACGAATTTTGAATTCCTTTCCAAAGAGTGGAAAGAGCATTGTGAGGAAGAGCGGTTACTCGGAGTTTCCATTACTGGACAATGGGATTGTCAGGCGGTAAGGAAAGACAGGGTTTTGAGGAAATTAAAGCAAAAGGCAATCGAGATAAATAAAAAGTATGCCGCCAAGTTTGGGATTACTCCGTCTACTTGTGTGACTTGCGTTAAGCCGTCCGGAACAGTATCGCAGTTGGTTGACGCTTCTTCCGGGCTGCATCCGCGGCACGCCAAATATTATCTGAGAAGAATTAGGATTGCGGCTACGGATAGTTTGTTCCATATGCTTCGCGATCAAAAAATTCCTTATTTTCCGGAGGTTGGGCAGGCCGAAGGCGCAGCAACGACTTATGTGATAGAATTCCCAGTGGCAGCTCCCAAAGATTCTTCTATTCTTAGGGATTTGAGCGCGGCTGAACAGCTGGAATATTGGCGAAAAGTAAAAACGAATTATACCGAGCATAATCCATCAGTAACTATTTCGGTCGGGGAGGATGAGTGGGTTAAAGTTGCTAATTGGCTTTATGAGAATTGGGATATGCTGGGCGGACTTTCTTTTTTGCCGCGCGAAGAGCATGTTTATGTGCTTGCTCCATACGAAGCAGTAGATGAAGAAACTTATAAGAAAAAAGTTGCCGCTTTTCCGGAAATAGATTTTGCCAAGATTCTTCTTTATGAAAAAGACGATGAGACCGAAGGGTCAAAAGAATTGGCGTGCGTCAGCGGAGTTTGTGAGATTTAGAATCGATTAACTGAGGAGTTTATTTTTTTCTGGATATTTGTTATATTATCTTATATTGTAGAATAGTTCTTTGTATTAAAAATAATAATCTTTGAGCTCCGGGATAGCTCAGCGGTAGAGCGGCGCGCTGTGAAATGACGCAGCTTCCTAAGGCGACTTAGGTTGAAACTTCTCGGGATAACGGTGAAGTCCGTCAGCTGGCGGATAATACCGTGGGAACCTCGTAAAATCGAGGGCTCCGTAGAGACTAGATACCGAGATACCTTAATGAGGTAAAGATATAGTCCACGCCTTTAAGTAATTAGAGGGTAAGTGTAACGCGACGGTCGCAGGTTCGATCCCTGCTCCCGGAGCTGAAAGATTATTTTAAAAATAAAGCCCCGCTTTGTGAGGCCGCTTTTTAATTTGACATCACCTTAATTTTTATGTTATTATGTTTATGGTCGTAACGTTCGTTGAAAAGGAGGGGAAAATGGTCAGACGAGCTGTATTTCCGTTGTTGGCGGTTGCTTTGCTTGCGGCTTGTGATGCGGCAAAAGATCCGAACAATATCAAGAAAAGTGGATGCACTCCATTGGATTATGGGAACGGAGTTTATTATTTTCCGTGTATCGAGGCAAATTTCGCTAATGCATTAAGCACTTTTCTAAAAAATTTTCCCATGATGGAGGTATCAGCTATGACTGGCAATGGTAATGGCAGTTATGGACATAATATGGGCTATTTTGTGGTAGTTCGGAAATCTAAGTAGAGGGGCAGATGAAGAAAAAGAAGACTAAGCATAAGCCGTGGGTTTGCGATGAATGCAAAATTGATAAGTCTGGTGCGAATTGCGTTGAACCAAATCATTGCGAGATATCGTTAGAGAATAAGCGGGCGCATGCCGATCTTTTACTTGATCAAGCGAAAGAAGAAGGAATTTTATAGAATATGAGTCGCCGATGAGGCGACTTTTTGTTATGCTCAGAATATGAAAATCCGAAGCCTAGCTACTTATAAAGGAATTGCTATTTTCGGCGCTCCGGGGAGCGGCAAGACCACGCTGGCTAAATATCTCTTAGCCGAATTTCCGGCTGCCAAATATATTGAAGCTTCCACTTATATTATTAAGCCCGCTGCGGCTATTGCTGATAAATTGCCGCGCGGTGAAAATTCTTTTTTACGGGCGATCAAAAAGATTTATAAAAAGCCGTTTATGGCGAGACTTGAGAGAGAAGAAGCGCGAAATCTTTTTACCTATTTAAAAAATAAGTATTCCCCGGCAGTAATCGCCAAAACTTTAATTTATCTGCACGAAAAAGATTTTTCAAAGAAGTTTGTAATTATATCCGGTACCCGCGGTTATCGGAACGCGGTCTATTTAAAAAATCACGGGTATTTAATTGTTTATCTTAAAACGCCAGCCAGGCAGTTAGTCAGCCGTCTGGCGAAGCGGGAAAGTTTTTCCCGTAAGCTGGCAGAAAAAGAAAAGGAAATTGAACAGCGGCTTTTTTCCACTAATGAAGTGGAGAAAATCAGCCATCTTTCTTTTAATACTGCGGTTACCCAGAGGAAGGAGATTGCCAGGCAGATTAAGGCGCTGGTAAAAGCGGCGGAATGCAAACGATGCGTGAATTCCAGTGTCAATTCTTCGACCGTTATCAGTAAGTCTGGACTTTGCGATGTATGCGCGCAATATGAATCAAATTTCAGTATTCGGCTGTTTCAGAAAGAGTTAAAATTTCTGCTCTCTATCAGGAATACCGGCCGCGGCAAATACGACGCTTTAGTCGGTGTTTCCGGAGGAAAGGACAGCACCGCAACCCTTTACGAAGTTAAGAGATTAGGATTTACTCCGCTGGCTTTTTCCCTGGACACCGGATATTACCCAGAACATATTTTTCGGCGCGCTAGGCGAGTTGTTAAGAAATTAGGCGCTGATTATAAAAAGATTGATGTAAGAAAATATATCCGTCCGGCGGATCGTTTAAGTTTTATAAAAACCGCAGACTTATACGATGAAAAAGACTCTCCGGAGTTAAGAGAAAAGTTTCGGCGGTGGTATGGGGAGGGCAGAAGACATTATTCAATTAAATGCCGGCATGCCATACCGTTTGTAAGAACTTGCCAGTTATGCCGGCGGCTTATTATCCGCGCTTATTATGCCGAAGCGCTAAAGTATGGCGCACGCGCGGTGATTTTAGGAATTAACGAATGGGCAGGATTAAGCCAGAATAGCGACTCCCAAAAATTTATTTTTTCCGCTATCCGGAGATTAAAACCGTTTAAAAATAAACCGGCAGTTTATATCGTGCATCTGCCTTTTCTTCTTCAGCGCAAGATTTCCGATACCGGAAGAATCCTTAGAAAATTAGGCTGGCGGATACCTAGAGGCGAGGCTTTGATTGAGTCCAATTCTAATTCTTGTTTATTCGCGCGGGCGGCAGAGAATAAAGCCAGAAGATTATTAGGTTTTCATCCTGATACAACGCGTTTAGCCAGGGAGGTGACGGTTGGATTTATCAGCAAGGCGCAAGCGCGCAAAGCCTTGGCAAAAGTTCATGATTATCCGCATTCTGTCCGGCAAGTGCTAAAAAAGGCAAAGATAATTTAAAAATAAGCCTAAAGGCTTATTTTTATTTTTTCGCGTACTTATTTTTGATAATACCGTTAAGAATCTTTTTAACTTTTTCAATACTGTTAAAATCGTATATTGAAATCGCTATTACGGATGGATTTAATTTCTTCAAAACCGCCAGTTTCTTTTTCAGATTAGCCGGACTGACCGCATCGCTCTTTGAGAGAAAGAGATATTCTTTTTTCTTGAGAAGTTCTTTGTTATAGGCGCCTAATTCTTTGCGGATTATTTTATATTCTTTTACGGGTCCGGCGGATTCGGCGGAGATTAAATGAAACAGTATTTTAGTTCTTTCAACGTGGCGTAGAAATTTTATTCCCAATCCTTTGCCGCCGGATGCGCCTTCAATCAGTCCGGGAAGATCAGCAAGGATTAATTCATAATAAGTTCCTAAATTTGGCTCCAGGGTTGTGAATGGATAATTCGCAACTTTGCTTTTAGCGCTGGTCAGTTCGTTAAGTAAGCTGGATTTCCCGGCATTCGGGAGACCGATCAACCCGACGTCGGCAATAAGTTTGAGTTCTAATCTTAGGGTAAATTTCTCTCCGGGTAAGCCCTCCTGAAATCTTTTCGGACTGGTGTTGCGGGGCGAACGGAAAAGAAAATTGCCTTTGCCGCCGTGGCCGCCTTTGGCAACCAGCGTGCGTTCGCCGATAGCGGTAATTTCCGCATCTTGGCTGGTTTCTAAATTATGAATTACCGTTCCAACCGGAACTTTTAAGATCAGATCCTGGCCGTCTTTGCCGTCATTAAATTGGGCTTTGCCGTTTTCTCCATTATTGGCGGCCAGATCTTTTTTAAACCGGAATTGGCGCAATGCCGAAAGGTCAACAACGCCCTCGCAGTAAACGCTGCCGCCATTTCCTCCGCTGCCGCCGGCCGGACCCAAGCTCATCATATTTTTATTAAAAGCCACTGCTCCGCGCCCTCCGTTTCCGGAAGCCACGGTAATGGTAACATCATCGATTAACATTCTGTTATTGTAATCTAAAATTTTTATTAATCCAATTATTGGATTATAATTAAGAGACCAGGATACGAACTTGGCTCAAATTCGTATCCTGGTCTCATATGGAACATGGCTTAGAATCTATAAAAAAATACGTCCGGGCGGCTAATTATCTGACTGCGGTTCAGATTTATCTGCAGGATAATTTTTTATTAGGGCGGAAACTTTCTTTTGACGATATTAAGCCGCGGTTACTGGGACATTGGGGAACTTGCCCCGGCATTAACCTTGTTTATGCAAATTTAAATTATTTGATAAAAAAATATAATGCTAGGATGTTATTTATTTTAGGCCCGGGGCATGGTTTTCCGGCGCTTCAGGCCAATCTTTTCATTGAAGGTACCCTTGGCAAATATTATCCGGACGTCACTCAGAATGCGAATGGCATAGGTTATATGGCAAAAAATTTCAGCTGGCCTTATGGCTTTCCAAGCCATAGCAATCCAGGTTCTCCGGGAGTTATTTTAGAGGGCGGAGAACTTGGTTATGCGCTTTCTACTGCTTACGGAGCGGTTTTAGATAATCCGGACTTGATAGCGGCCTGTGTTATTGGCGATGGTGAGGCGGAAACTGGACCAACGGCAACGGCTTGGCATCTTAATAAATTTATTGATCCGGCAACTAACGGAGCAGTGCTGCCGATTCTGCACCTTAATGGATATAAAATTTCCGGCCCGACTATTTTTGGCAGAATGTCTAATCGTGAACTTAAGGCCCTCTTTATCGGTTATGGTTATGAACCGCATATAGTTGACGGTAAAAATTTGTACGAAAAAACATTGCAGGTGATGGAGGATTGTTACCGGTCAATCCGCGAAATCCAAGATCGGGCCCGGAAGGGAGCTTCGTCTGAATTGCCGCCGCGCTTTCCGATGATTATTTTAAAAACTCCCAAGGGCTGGACTGGGATTAAAAAATTAAACGGAAAAAAAATAGAGGGCAATTATTTATCGCATCAGGTTATTGCTTCCGGCGCTAAGACTAATAAGGACGAACTTAAGGCAATTGATAAGTGGTTCCGTTCTTATAATTTTAACGAACTTTTTAATGCCGATTCTGGATTCATAGATGGGGTGCGGGAATTAATTCCGGCTCCGGAATTGCTGATGGGGCGGAATAAACATACTTTTGGCGGAGAAGAAGCTATGAAACCGCTTATTTTACCAACAGCTTCGGAATTCAGCGAAGATGCATCTGTTCCGGGCACTATGGGTTCCAGCAGTATGCGCCGCGCAGGATTGTATTTGAATAAAGTCTTCCAATTGAATAAGGAAAATAAAAATTTCCGCTTAATGTCTCCGGACGAAACTTATTCCAATAAATTGGATGCAGTTTTTGAAACGACTGCCAGAGCCTTTATGTTGCCGAAAGAGAAGTGGGATAAGGATTTGGAGCCGTCCGGGCGGGTAATGGAAATGTTAAGCGAGCATTCTTTACAGGGAATGATGCAGGGCTATGTTTTGACCGGCCGCCATGCAATATTCGCTTCTTATGAGGCTTTTATTCAGATAATTTCCAGCATGGTTGATCAATATTCTAAATTTATAAAAATAGCGCGAGAATTCCCCTGGCGGGGAGATGTGCCTTCTTTAAATTACATTCTGACCTCTTCCGGATGGCGGCAGGAACATAATGGCTTTTCGCATCAGAATCCCGGTTTTATCAGTAATATTTTGCATAAGCATGGCTGTCTGGTGCATGTTTATTTTCCGCCGGATGGCAACAGCACGTTAGCGGTATTGAAAAAATGTCTTTCCTTGAGAAATGCAATCAATGTTATTGTGGCTGGCAAGACTCAGGAGCCAAGATGGCTGACGCCGGAACTGGCTGAAAAAGAGATGGGAAATGGCTTGATGACTTGGGACTTTGCCAGCGATCCGGATCCGGATATCGTGATCTCTGCCGTGGGTGATTATTTAAGCAAAGAGGCTTTAGCCGCGATAGATATCATTAAGCAAGAAGCATCTGAAATTAAAGTTCGATTTGTGAATATTATGGAACTTTCAGTTTTAGAAATCGGCAACAGCGAATGTGTAGTTCCTTGGAGTTTTGACAGTTATTTTACGCACGACAAACCGGTTATTTTCAATTTTCACGGCTATCCGGGAACCTTAAAACAGATTCTTTTTGATAAAGAAAATGACAATAGGCGGTTTTCGGTTCATGGCTATATTGAGAACGGTTCTACGACTACGCCATTCGATATGCAAGTCAGGAATGAAACTAGCCGCTATCATCTGGCAAAAGAAGTCTTCGCTAAGATGGCTAAGGCCGGAGTTGTCAGTCAAGATAAATCTGATCAGCTTATAAAAAAGTATGACAAGAAATTAGAAGAACACCGCGAATTTATTAAGAAATACGGAGTTGATCCGGAGGAAATAGAAAATTGGCAATGGACAAGAAATATTTAATTGTAAATACCGGCAGCGCGTCCAAGAAATACGCTTTATATGCCGGTGGAAAAGAAGTTTGTAAAGCCCACTTTGAAAAGGAGGATGGTAAATTGGTGGTGACTTTTACTGCCGGTTTGCAGAGGAATAAAAAAAATATTACTCAAGCTGAGTATGGTGCGTCCATACGCTATTTGTTAGAATTATTGCAAGCAAAAAAGATAATCAGCGCTAAATCAGATATTGAGATGATTGGTTTGCGAGTGGTTGCGCCCGGAGACTATTTTTTATCCAGCTGTGTAGTGGATAAAACCTATTTTAATAAATTAAAAGCTTCAGAACAGGAAGCTCCGCTTCATATTCATCCGATTATTGCCGAAATTAGGCAGTTAAAAAAGATTTTGCCCGGCGTTCAGGTTGTGGGAGTTTCGGATAGTGCCTTTCATGCGAATATGCCGTTTCAATCTAAACTTTATAGTTTGCCCGAAAAAGTAGTTCGGAGATTTGGAATGTACCGCTACGGCTATCATGGAATTTCTATGCAGTCTATTTTGCCGAAGGTTAAAAGTTTACTAGGCGAGCTTCCGTCCAAGATGATAATTTGCCATTTGGGCAGCGGTTCCAGTATTGCGGCGGTGGAAAATGGAGTAAGTATTGATACCTCGATGGGGTTTACGCCTCTGGAGGGGGTGCCGATGGGTACGCGGATTGGAAATATTGATGCCGGGGCGGTTATTTATTTAGCGCAGAAGCTTGGCTTGAGTTTGCGGCAGTTGGAAACCTATTTTAATTCCAAATGCGGTTTGCTGGGTTTGAGCGGCAAAACTGCGGATGTCCGAGAGTTGATCAAATTGGAGAAAGCCGGTGACCGTAAGGCAAAGATTGCTCTGGAAACTTTTGTTTATCACATCAAAAAATATATCGGCGCTTACTCGGCAGCCTTGAATGGGCTGGAACTTTTAGTTTTTACGGCAACTATTGGGGAGAGGTCTTTTATTATGCGTTCCAGGATTTGCAGCGAGCTGGAGGGATTGGGGATAGCTTTGGATGAGAAAAAAAATGATAAATTAGTTGGCTCCGACGGCTTTATTCATGAAAAGAGGGCTCCAGTTAAAATCGCGGTGATTCATACTGATGAGATGGGAGAAATTGCCAGGCAAATGTTGAAATGCAAGATATAATTTTATGGAAAAAACCTCCGGAATTTTTGCGGTTTATAAGCCGAAAGGCCCGACGTCTTATGATATCTTGAGGGAGATTAAGAAGACCATCGGCGATAAAAAGATTGGACATGCCGGTACTTTGGATCCGCTTGCAAGCGGAGTTTTGGTGATTGGCATCGGCCGGGAGGCGACTAAAAGATTGGGTGGTGAAGTTAAAAAAGAGAAAGAATATTTGGCCGAAATCAAGTTGGGTGTAATCAGCAGTACTGATGATGAAGAGGGCGATAAGACAGAAAAGAAAATTATCCGGCAGCCATCAAAAGAAGAAGTTGGAGAAGTTTTGAAAAAGTTTGAGGGAAAAATTATGCAGGTTCCGCCGATATTTTCTGCCATTAAAATAAGCGGGAAATCAGCTTATAAATTGGCGCGTCAGGGTAAGGCGCCGGAATTAAAGGCAAGGGAAGTGGAAATAAAAAAAATCAATTTGATTAAATACCAGTGGCCGTTTTTGGAATTAAGCGCAGTAACCGGTCCGGGAGTTTACATCCGCTCCTTGGCTCGGGATATCGGTAAAGAGTTAGGTTGCGGCGGGTATCTGGCAGATTTAGAACGGATTCGGGTCGGACAGTTTACTAAAGAAAATTCTGTTAGAATCAGCGATTTAAGTGTAGTAAAATGATTTTATGCGTGGGATGAACAAGAAAAATACTTCTTGGGGAGGTGTGGCAGATTGGTATGAAAATTTATTAGGCGGAGAGGGGATATATCAAAAAAATGTTATTCTGCCGAATTTGCTGCGGCTTTTGGATATTAAAAAAGGAGAAGTGATTTTGGATCTTGCATGCGGGCAGGGATTCTTTGCCAAAGAATTTTCGAAAAAAGGCGCTAAAGTAATTGGCGCGGATATTGCAAAAGAGCTGATTGATTTGGCAAATAAGGGAATCAGCGGCAAAGATAAAGCCGGGCTTCAGTTCCGTGTTGCGCCGGCAGACGATTTGGATTTTCTTTCCGGTAAATCTGCGGATAAGATTACGCTGGTTTTGGCAATCCAAAATATGGAAAATGTTAACGGTGTTTTTAAAGAGTGCGCCCGCGTGTTGAAGTCGGGAGGAAAAATATTTTTGGTAATGAACCACCCGGCTTTCCGGAATCCGAAGGAGAGCAGCTGGGGCTGGGACGCAGAGAATAAAATTCAATTCCGGAGAATTGATAGTTACTTATCGGAATCAAAAGTTAAAATTCAAATGCATCCGGGCGAGCAGGCAAATGAATATACGCTATCTTTTCACCGCCCGCTGCAGTTTTATTTTAAGGCTTTGAATAAAAATAATTTTTCAGTTTGCCGGCTTGAAGAGTGGGTTTCCAATAAAAAAAGTGAGCCGGGGCCGCGGGCAGCAGCCGAAAACCGAGCTAGATCAGAGTTTCCTTTATTCTTATTTTTAGAAGCGCAAGTTTCTAATGAATTTAAAATGGTTTTATGATGGGTTCTTTATTTAAATTGACCGTATCGTTTATTATTGCATCAACTCTGGCTATTGTTGGCCTATATTTCAGAAATAATACTTTTCGGCCTGCGGAATTTTCTACGTCTACTGCCCCGGTTACGGAGGTCGGCACTACTACTGCTGAAGCGTTGATTGCGATTCCGGTATCGGTTTCAACGACAACAATCCCGCATAATCAAGCGGCAACTGCGACTAAGCCATTGAGTAAGCCGCTGCTCACGAAGATTATTCTGCCAACTGATTCTAAGCCGGCTTTGCCTTTGGTCCGGGTGAGTACGGCGACTCCGGCCCCTTTGATCGTTCCGGAATCTTTAAGCGAAAAAAGCATCGACGTCCGCAGTATTGTTTTGACCCGTTGTTCATTTCAGACCCAGTATTTTAAGGATTCGCGCCAGCCGTGGGGCGAGCAGGAATATAATGTCGGAACCGGAGTTATTATCACGCCTGATGGCCACATTTTGACTGCCAGGCATATTTTAGAAGTGCGCGCAGAAATACTGAACGATCCGGCCGGAAGAATCTGGACTCTTCAGGGATGCGATGCTGCGCAAACTGACAAAGATCGGACCCCAATTTCTTCTATTGGCTTTTGGGGACAACAAAGCGACTCTCGTTTTAAGCCGGTTAAAATAATTTTTAAGCCCACAGATGAAGATTATCGCGATAGCGCCGGTTTTGATTACGCCATTTTGAAGATTGAAGGCGCAAGCGGATTGCCTGCGTTCAAATTGCTGCCTAAGCCGGTTGTTTTAAAAGGCGGAGATTTGATTACTATTATTGGTTATCCGGGAAGAGAGAGCGCTAGCCCTCAAAAATTGGAAAGATTTGACAGCCAGTTTGTAGAAATAACTTATTATCGGGAATCGGTTTGCGACGGTTCTATTAAGCCGTGCGGCTTAAGATATTCTATTAAGCGCAACCCTTATTATTACGAGCCGGATTTTTGGAAAGACACCGAACTTGGCGTAATCACTCCGTATTTTAGGGGAGGGTTTTCCGGCGGCCCGGCATTTTATAAAGGTAATTTAATCGGGATAGTCACTCACGGCGCCAGCGGCGATAAGACTGAATCTAAATGGGACGAGGCGTATATTCTGACTTCTTACGATATTTTTGAAAATATAAAATCCCTGCTGGATTTATAATATGCTATAATGAATTTATAATAATTAAAATATAAAATATGCAATTATCTATTTCTATTAATAGAAAAATACTGTTCTATTTAGCGGTTAGTTTGTTGGTTTTTAGTCTGGGCATGAGTTTGTCGCATGGCCAAGAAGAAAAAAGCGCTATGGCAGGCGTAGATAAGTTTAGTCTTCCGGAGGCCGGATTGACTCCGGACAGCCCTTTATATTTCTTGAAGTCCTGGAAGGAGCAGATTCAGCTTTTTTTCACTTTTGGAGCCGAAAATAAGGCCAAGCAATACCTTCATTTAGCCGGAGTGAGATTGGCGGAATATCAAAGGATGGTGGAAAAAGGCAAAACCGAAATTGCCGAAAGAACGCTTCAAAAATACGAAGATCAATTAGGCAGAGCTTTGAAGAAGGCGGAAGAACTAAAAGATAAAGGCCAGGATATCAAGAAATTGGCCGAAGAAGCGGCTTCAACCACTAAAAAACAATTGGAAGTTCTCCAAGAAAATCTGGCAAAAGTCCCGGAACAGGCCAAGGAAGGATTGGAACGGGCGCTAGAAGCTTCTCAAAAGGCGCTTGGCCGGGGAGAGGTTGTCAAAACAATAGTTGTGTCATTATCGGTTCAGAATAATTCCGGGGAATCCGGAACTGCGGTTTTAAGCGAGAGAGGCGGTAAGACAGAAGTTAAATTAAGATTGGAAGGGGCGCCGAAAGGCGTTACTCAGCCGGCACATATTCATTCTGGCGCCTGTGCTTCGATTGGCGGAGTAAAATGGCCGTTAACTTTTCCGGTTAACGGAAAATCAGAAACCACTCTGGACATATCCTTTGATCAGCTGAGGGCGCAATTGCCGTTGGTTTTAAATGTCCATAAATCCGCAGCCGAGGCGGGGGTTTATGTTGCTTGCGGAGATTTAGCTTTCTAGTTATAGATGCTTTCCAAAAATCCCCGTTAATACGGGGATTTTTGATTTTGACAAGTATGCAAGTTTCATGTTATTATTTCTACTGACGTACCTTGATAAGGAATCCCGAAAACAACAATCGGGACCTCGGTTTTTTAGCCGGGGAAAGAATGACATCAAGAAAAAGCAGTAATCAGGAGGTGCTGAGTGAAGAAGCTGGTAGCAGGAGTCGTTGTTGCGATGTTACTTGTTATAGCCGGAGTTGGCGTCGTGATGGCGCCATCGATTGTGGTTACTTTTAATAAGTATGCTACACTTGATCAAAATGTTGATGCCAAGTGGTCTCAGGTTGAGAACGTATATCAGCGCCGCTACGACCTTATTCCGAATTTAGTGAATGCTATAAAGGGCTACATGAAACACGAGCACGGTACTTTTGAGGATGTTGCTAAGGCGCGGTCCGATGCTGGTAAGGTGAAGCTTGATCTTAACGCTGGAGATCTGACTCCGGAAAATCTTGCTAAGTTTCAGGAGGTTCAGGGCCAGCTTTCTAGCGCGCTTTCTCGCTTGATGGTGGTTATGGAGAAGTATCCGGAACTTAAGGCCAATACCCAAATTGAGAGCCTGATGGTTCAGCTTGAGGGAACTGAGAATCGAATTGCGGTGGAGAGAAAGAATTACAACGATAGCGCTCAGGAATATAATACCTTCCGGAAGCAGTTTCCAGCCAATGCTGTCGGATTTGTTTTTGGATTTAAAGTGAAGCCTTATTTCAAGATGGACGAGGAAGCGAAGAAGGCTCCGAAGGTTGATTTATAATGCTTAATTCTTTGCGGCGTCTTTTAAGATTAGAGTCAGACAAACCGTCTGACTTTTTTTCTGAAGAGGCATTGGCACGGATTAAGGAAGCTGTTGGCGAAGCGGAAAAGAAAACTTCCGGAGAGATCCGGGTAGTGGTTCTTCAAAAGTGCGACTATCTGGATTCCCGGATTCAGGCTTTAATGGAGTTTGAAAGAGCCGGCATGCAGAATACTCGCGATAAGACTGGCGTACTTATTCTTTTAGCGCTGAGAGAGCGGAAGTTCGAAATCGTGGCAGATGAAGGAATTAATGCCAAGATTGTTCCCGAGGAGTGGCAGAAGTTATCAGCCGACATGGCACAGTATTTCCGAGATGGTTTATTTGCCGAAGGCGTGCTTTTAGCCGTGAACCGTGTTGGCCATGAGCTCGCGGAGCATTTTCCGAGAAAATCAGATGATATAAACGAGCTCCCGGACGATGTGATTCTTGGGGGCGGCCAATGAAGCGGGTTGCGCTAGCAGCAGGTGCTTTAATCGGTTTTGTTAATTTTGTTTCGGCTTTGTCAATCGATGTGCCTAAGCCGGCAGGTTATGTCAATGATTTTGCCAATGTTATTCCGGAATCCGCTGAAAAGGATTTAGAAAAGCGGCTTAGCGATTATGAAAAGCAGACTGCTATTGAGATAGCAGTCGTCACAGTCGGTTCTCTTCAGGGATTGGAGGTAGAAGAGTTTGCGCAGGAATTGGTTTCTTTGCCTGGCTGGGGAATTGGCAAGGCCTGGAAACACAGTGCAATGAAGAATACTGGATTATTGTTATTAATTGCGCCGAATGAGCGGCGTATGCGCATCCATACCGGTTATGGAATGGAAGAATGGCTGCCAGATGCTTTGTCTGCAAGGATTATTAATGATGAATTGGTTCCTCGCTTCAAGCAAGGGAAGATGTCTGAGGGAATCACCGCTGGAGTTGGGGCTATGATCCGCGAGCTTGGCAATAAGCCGATGGCTGTCCGCGAGGAAGAGCTGGCCGCTACCGAAGCTAAAAGGCTCCGCGAGGAAAGGCTGGCCCAAGAGCACCGTGCTTTTGTTGTAAAGTACACTTTTATTGTGGTTACCGTACTGGCCGGAGTTTTGCTGGTTGGGTTTATAGCTATCGCCCGATATCGCCGCCAGAGGCGGTTAAAGGAGCAGTATCAGAAAAATGTTAAGCTTTTGGAAAAATGTGAAAGTGAAATCGAACGTTTGAGATCAGATCAGTCGGAGACAGAAGTTTTACTTGGTGCATTTAAGTCAGAGCACCCGCAAGAGGTTTGGGACCCGTTAGTTCAAAGAATCGCCGGTGTGCATGATAGTTTGATGGCTTTTCAAAAGCGCGGAGATAAAATCAAGTCTGAACATTCCAATGGCAGTTATGAAGATGCTGATACTATTAAGACTAAAGTTGAGGGGGTTTCCGCTGATTTACATGCTGCGATTAAGCTTTTGGGGTCAGTGAAAAGCGATGTAGCGAAAGTTCGTAAGGCCCAGAAAGACGCGCAACATCTATTAGAAGATTTGCCGCGCCAAGCTGGAGCGCTTCGTAATAAACTTAACCATCAAGATGTTTCATCCGAGACTCGTGAGTTACTTAAGAAATCAGAAGCAGATTATGAAAAAACGCGGTTTCGTTGTCAAAATGAATCTGTCAACAAGCTGAATTGGTTGAAGGCCGCGACGGCATTAGTCGCAGTTGAGGTTGCCTTGCGTAACATTACGGAAGCGGCTGAAAAAGAAATTGCCTCTGCGGTAAAAGGCAGGGCGTTATTGAAGAGCCTTCCGGATGTTTTGGATGCGATGCAAAAGACAGTTGATCACGAGGATGTTTCTGATATGACTCGGAAGAAGGCTGGGGAAGGTGAGCAGGACTATGAACGGGCAAGGTCTGCTTGCCAAAATGAGATGGGGAATGGCTTAAACTGGGTTACAGCTTTAGCAGCTCTGATTGCCGCCGAGAGATTTATGAATAGTGTAAACGACGCTGGCGAGAAAGAAATCGCTTATGCGGCTGAAGCTCGCAGAGAGGGCCCGAAGTTAATCAGAAACTATCCTGAAAGCATTACTCGGTTAGAGAGGATTGTTTCGCATAATGACGTAACCCGAAATACCAAATCTATGGTTGGGGATGTAAAAAAGGAATACCAGAAGGTCCAGAAGATGACTGAACGTACTCCAATTGATTGGGTTGTTGTCTATCCGGTTTTACTTGGGCTTGAATCTTTAATTGCAGATGTTGTTAAAAGAGCAGAGTCAGATAAAGATGCAGCTCGTCGACGCAGAGCGGAAGAAGCGCGACGCCAACGCGAGGAAGAGGAAGAAGAGGAGCGAGCAAGAGAAAGCAGTTATTCTTCCGGATATTCGTCCGGTTCCAGTTGGTCATCCGGTTCGAGTTTTGGCTCTAGCGGCGGTTCAAGTAGTGGATCTAGTGGTGGCGGTTCCAGTTTCGGAGGATTTGGTGGCGGAAGTTTTGGCGGAGGCGGCGCCTCCGGCAGCTGGTGATTATTTGTTCTTTATAAAAATTAGAAAGCTCTCGAAAGAGAGCTTTTTTAGTAGAAAATTTTAAAAAGTAAAGCCGCACCCCGTTGGTGCGGCTTGATAATTTTAGTTGCCGTCTCCGTTAGCTTGCGAAGTGCCTCGTTTCTTCCTGGCGCCTTGCTTGGCGTCCTCTTCCAGTGCGGCTAGTTCGGTAGCGTAGGTATTGATGCTTTCGGTGAGTTCATTGAGTAATCTGGCGGAATCTTCCGGATTGATGGCCGCATGTTTGGCTCGTTCGATGGCAATCTCCATCGCTGCGGCCGCCACCTTCACGTTATGCTCGCTGAGCAGTGTAATGGTCTTGTTCAGGGCTGGATCAACGTTCTCGTAACGCTCGAGTTTCGCGCGAGCCCGGACCGCAGTCATCGCCGTTTCCAGCACGATGCGGAAGTTCTCCATCTTCTCGAGGAGGCCTCGGCGCATCTGTCGTAGAGACTGGACTGCTTGCTGTGCAGCATCGCGGTTCTTCTGAATCTCCGGAATTGCCCGTTGGGCGTTCTGGATAACCTCATGTAATTCGGTTTCAAGGAGATAAGCCTTCTGATGGTTCTTTCGGAGTTCCTCCAGTTCGTCTTCTTTGGCCGGACGCTCGCTTTCGGAAACAGTTCCGGACTCAAGTTCCATCTGAAGGGTCTTCAGTTCGGTTTCAAACTTCTCCCGTCGTTCTTTGACTTCGCGGAATTTTGGCTGAGCCTCCTTTAGCTTTTCGATGACCAAACGCAGAGTGGCGTTGTAGCCAGTGCCGGCTTTCACATCACCGATATCGGCGAGATACTGCTTTTCGATCTCTCCAAGTTCGCGGATAGTCTTTTCCACCAGATCATTGACTTCCTTAACGCTCTCTTGGACATCCTGAGTCTGGAGCCGATGCAGGCGGAGGCGTTGAGCGCGATCAGTGCAGGACTTTAGTCCTAGGCCACCGAAAAACGCCCAAACCTTTTCTGTGCCACGGAAGCGGTAAGAATCGGAAACTGAATATCCGATTTCCTCAAGCTTGGTCTCAAGCCCCATACAGAGATCGCGGAGCTCCTGCTCCATACGGTCGCCAAAGACCTTGGCCTCGGCTAGCTTGCTGCTAGCCCCTTTTAGAACCTGCGCAGTAGTCTTGGCCCCGCCTTCTTTAGTAACATCCAATTCGTCCAGGCCAGTGATTGTAGTGACGCCAGTCTGAAGCTTCCCTAATTGGCCGCGCCTCTCTTTCAGTCCATCTAGAAGCGTGTCCGTTGTCTTTCCCATTTTGCCTCCTGCCGCAGTGTGAAACTGCGGCTTAGCTAATACTAAACGTCGTTGTCTTCGTGTTGTTTAGTGCTGAAGATATACTAACATTTCTGAAACTATTTTGTCAAGTATGCTATATTGACAAGTTTATTTTTTTGTACTATCATATAGTCAGTTCTACACAACATGAATGACAACAGCTGTTCAGCTGCAAGGAGGTGGCGATGTTCCTGCAGGAAGTAATGACGCACTTTTTTATTGGCGTGACTTTGGCAGTTTTGACGGTGACCGTCTGCTATTATTACGGCAAGCGGAGAACGCTTTTGCGTTTCGGTCCGCTGATCCTCGGCACCAAGATGCACTGGATCGGTTATTATCTTGTTGCCCTGGTTTTCGAGGTGGCGACCAGTTTTCATTGGGGAGTCGGAGCCCGGCTTTACGCCGAGCTGGCGCTTTCGCCATTTCAGGCGGTCGGACTGACTCTCGGCCTTTTCTTGGTTGACCGCTTGGCGATGATGCTGGTGGAGCCGCAAAGCGATTGGCGTCCAGAATCTTCGGGAACGCCTCCGGCTTTGCCAGAGAACGTTCCGCCAGTGGTTTCTCAGCAGCCGCCAGCACCGGTGGAGCAAGAGACTCCGCCCGTGGATGATTCCACTTGGCTGAAGAATATCGTGAAGGGTTTGGCTGATGGAGTCGGTTCGCTGGTGAACGGCGTCCGCCAGGGTTTGGAGAATCGGCGCAAGGAAGCCGATGCCAAAAGTCAGGCGGATAAGACAGAGCGTCTTCGAAGGCTGGATGATCACCTCCGGGGGCATTAATTTGTCCGATATCTGCCGGACGGGGGGAGTAAAATCCCCCCTCTTTTTTAGAAAGGCCGTGCAAAGAGGAGGTGGCTGAAGTGCCGACGACCAAACAGTCGCACCCGATCACTGACGCGGATCTGGAGAAATGGACTTCAATCGCAGAAAAGCATTTAAAGAGCGTGAAGGGCAAGGATGATATTGAAGATGTTTTCAGGCAGTTGTCTCCTAAAGAGACATACCGGACGCTTCCGGAAGAGCTGGCGTTGGTTTACATTCTTCGCCAGGCAACTTGTCTTTATCTCTATTTCTTTGATCTCTTAATGGATCGCACCGGACAGCGCAGAGCTGTGGAGGAAGCGAAAAATCAGGGAATTCCCATAACTCCAGCTATTCAGACGAAAGCTAAGTTTATCAGCGCCTATTCTTTTTTTGTGATGGCGAGCTATATCGTGGCCCGCTGCGAAAAAGAGCTTCGGAAAAAGAATAATCCTCAAGTGGCACAGCTGGATACCAACAATTGCGAATTAGTGGTCGGCAAAGGAGTTTCCATTGACCTGACCTGGGCACTTTCTTATTACACCGATGCCTTGAGGGTCACAACGACCGGCGGCGTATCTTTGATTCAAAATACTGGAGATCTTTTGGCGGTTACCAGGGATTATTGGAAAGCGGTTTCCGTAAAAGCGGTAGCCGCGGTGAACGAAACTCCGGCGGAATTGCTGGCTCCGGTAAACCACACTACTTTCCATCTTGGAAGTTTTGCGGTCACTGGATTGAAGGTTGATGATCGTAAGGAAATCCAAATCATGAGCTGGGCGCCGGTTCAGCCGAATGAAGTTGTCGGTGATCCTGATGTCACAATTATGATGCGGAGATTGTGCGACCGGTTGGCACTCTATGATCCAATGTTACAGAAAAATCCGATTTCGGATTTCGGCGGACTGATTGAATCAATTTTAGTTGACGGCCCTCCTGGTACCGGTAAGACTATCCGCCAGCGGATGATGATGACTCATTTGGCGATGCGTGCCGAGCAGATGGCGACACCGTATAATTTCAAGTCCATTAGTGCCGATCAGATTAAGAGCGAGTGGTATGGAAAAACCGCCCAGCTGATTGCTCAGTTACTAGAAGTGGTTAAGGATCCGGCGACTCTGACTTTGCTTTTTGTTGATGACATCGATCTTCTTTTGTCCGGCAATCGAGATACGGCTGGAACCAGCGGCGCGGATATGGACATCATGAAAGCTTTGATGGACTTTTTTGCCGGTACCGGCACCAATTACATTGGCAACTACATTGCGGTGGCGGCGACGAATAAGCCGACGGCGACTGATGATGCGCTCAGGCAGAGGTTTGTCTATCGCGCTATCATCCAGGGACCGCAGAGTACGGAAGATTACACTGATCTTGTCGCGCATGAGCTTCGGAATTTCAAGAAGACCGGACTTTTGGAAGTTTCCCAAGGGGAATACGTTCCGATGTCCAGGCCGGCTCCGGATAAGATTGCATCGCTGTTTTCTCCGGAAATCCAGAAGATGTATAAAGGAAAGAAAGGTGGTACTTGGGAGAATATCGGAAAGCTTTGCGCCGAGCTTCGTGCCAGAGATCCGAAATTTACCGGCAGACCGGTAAAGAATGCCATTCAGGTGGCCATTGCTCAAGCGTCGGATTTTGAGATTCCAGAAGAGTGGTTTACTAATCCGTCAGCATTCCGGACTAGATCTTGGGATGAGCGGACGGAGCTTGTCAAAAAGCTCTATCAGCCGCTTACCGCGGAACTGATTATGACTGCGCTGGAACAGCAGTTTGAGGTTGAGAGGCGGTATCGCGATGAATCGTACAAGAAGAATGTTGAAACGATGGCTGACCAGATGCGCGTTCAGCTGCAGGCTCAGAAAGTTGCGCTGAACGGCGAAAAGTAATTAGTTCTTTTTCAAAAATTGAAGGCTCTCGAAAGAGAGCCTTTTTGTTTATCGAAAAGCGAATTTTTCCTGCAGGCTTCTGAAGAAATAATGCGGTTCGAATTCGGCAAAGCGGACCAGGCGGGGGGAGCGGCGGATAGTGATTTCATCACCGATTTTTATCGGAAAAGCACTCTCACAGTCGGAAGAAAGGATGACATCAACTTTTTCTCCGGTTTTGGTAATCGAAAGAACGCCGCGTTCCCGGAAGTCGGAAATTTTTATATAAATCTCCCGGTTTCTTTTTACCACGATGCTTGGGGTGGGTACGTTATGATCCATTAGTTCAGTTACAATAAAGCATTTGATGTCTGGCATTACAATCGGTCCGTGTGCCGAAAGATTATAGGCGGTTGAGCCGGTAGCGGTGGCCACTAGAACGCCCGTGCCGCGGATGTATTGGACCGGCTGATGGTCAATGCCGACTTCCATCTCCGCTACCCCCAGCAGACTTTGCACTGCAATATCGTTTAAGGAATAGGTTTTTAAGATTATTTTATTTTTTCTTTTAACTTCGGCAGCCAGCATCATTCTTTCGGTAATGCGGTATTTTCCTTTTATTAATAAATTTAGTCCGGATAGGAAATCCTTCGGCTTGCGGACTGATGCCAAAAAACCGATGTGGCCTAAATTTAATCCTACCACCAGCGGATTTTGTGAAAGATATCGCCGGGCGGCTTCCAAGATAGTTCCATCGCCGCCAAGCACAATCAGAGCCTGCGGCTTTTTCTCGGTTAGTTTAACTTGCGGATATTTTTGTTTAAGCCAGGCACAGATTTTCTTTTCCCAGGCCGCTATCTTTGGATTACCCGGCCGATAAAAGAAACCAACCGACTTTATTGACGGGTTAATCATATTAGGTTAGAATAGTGTAAAAGTGACACTATTATATTATCATGGCCGGTAAATTAAATCAATTTGGCTTTATAAAAGTAGCGGCAGCCGTACCAACCCTTAAAGTGGGAGACGTTGATTATAATCTTAAGCAGACCTTAACTTTGGCGGAAAAAGCCGCAAAACTCGGCGCTTCGGTTGCAGTTTTCCCGGAACTTGGTCTAACCGGTTATACCTGCGCCGATCTATTCCATCAGCGGAATTTATTAAAAAAAGCTAAAGAGGCCTTGATTGCCATTAAAAAGGCTTCTAGGAATTTAAATGCCGTTTTAGTTGCCGGATTGCCATTTAGTTTGGACGGAAAAATTTTTAATATTGGCGCAGTGGTGAGTCGCGGCGAAATTTTAGGGCTGGTTCCGAAGACATATATTCCAGGATACAAAGAATTTTATGAGGAGCGGTGGTTTGCGTCCGCTCGCGATTTAATTGCGAAAGAAACGCTGATTGACGGTAAAAGCGTTCCTGTCGGGACAGACCTTCTTTTCCGATTTAAGAATATGCCGGAAGCGGTTCTGGGCTTAGAGATTTGCGAAGATCTCTGGGTGCCGATTCCGCCGAGTTCGTTTCAGGTAGTGGCTGGCGCGACGATTATTGCCAACCTTTCCGCCTCTAATGATTTAGTGGGGAAGGCAGATTACCGCAAGAACCTTATTGCCCAGCAATCTGCGCGCGGGGTGTGCGGTTATATTTATTCTTCATGCGGCGTTCATGAATCCACGACTGATGTGGTGTTTGGCGGGCATGCGCTGATTGCGGAAAATGGCAATATACTTTCTGAAAACCAGCGGTTTTCCCGGACTAGTGATCTTATTTTTTCCGATATAGATCTGGAGCATCTTTCATTGGATCGCGAACGCCAGACGAGTTTCGGAGAATCAATTCATGAATCTGCCAGAAAAAATTTCCGTTTTGCAGATGTGCCGCTTCCAATTTTGGCTGTGCGTACGTTTGATAGGCACGTGAATCCGTGGTCTTTTGTGCCGCAGGATCCGGCTGAGCGCAGCAAGCGGGCGGAAGAAATATTTGCGATCCAATCTGCGGGGCTGGTGAAGCGTTTGGAGCAGGCGGGGATAAAGAATCTGGTGATCGGTGTTTCTGGCGGCCTGGATTCAACTCTGGCTCTTTTGGTCGCGGTAAAAACCGCCGGCCTTTTAGGATTGCCGCTAAAAAATATTCATACATATACGCTTCCGGGATTCGCGACAACTAAAAGGACAAAATCCAATGCGCTGAAATTAGCAGAAGCGCTTGGAGTGAGTATTGAAACAATTGATATTACTAAAGGCGCGCTGCAGCAATTAAAAGACATCAGCCACGATACTAAAACTCAGGACCTTACTTTTGAGAACGTGCAGGCGCGTTATCGGACGTTGACGCTGATGGATAAAGCCAATCAACTTGGCGGGATCGTGGTGGGTACGGGCGATCTTTCGGAGATTGCGCTTGGCTGGAATACATTTACCGGCGATCAGATTTCCCATTATAACGTTAATGCGAGTATCCCCAAATTATTAGTTAAATATCTGGTGGAATGGGTAAGTGAGCAGGGAGATTTTGTAAAAGCGAAGAAAGTATTAAGAGATATTTTAGCGACGCCGATTTCTCCGGAGTTGGTGCGTAGCGGTAAAAAGGGCATTACGCAAAAAACTGAGGATTTGGTTGGTCCCTACGAACTTCATGATTTCTTCTTGTATCATTTTTTGCGGTGGGGAAGCAGTCCTAGAAAGATCCTTTTTTTGGCGGAAAACGCTTTTGATAAGAAATACAAGCCGGAGACGATCCATAAATGGCTGAAGGTTTTTGTGACCCGGTTCTTCCGCAATCAGTGGAAGCGGTCGGTTATGCCGGATGGGCCGAAAGTCGGATCGGTCGCATTATCACCTCGCGGTGATTGGCGCATGCCATCTGACGCAGAAGTAAATCTTTGGCTAAAAGAATTATGAAATTATACACACCGCCAGCAGTTACCGTAGATACCGTCATTTTTACTATAGAAGACGGCCAATTAAAGGTTTTATTAATTAAAAGAGCTGACCAGCCATTCAAAGGATCCTGGGCCTTGCCAGGAGGTTTTCTTTTAAGGAATGAAACTTCAGAGCAAGGCGCGCTCAGGATTTTAAAGGAAAAAGCCGGAGTTAGAAATGTTTATGCGGAACAGCTTTATACTTTTGACAGTTTGGGACGCGATCCGCGCGGCCACGTGCTGACTGTTGCTTATTTTGCGCTTGTGCCGCGGGATAAAATCGGGTTTGAAGGAAGCGGCGATTTGCAAACCCCGGCGTTTCATCCGGTAAAGAAGCTTCCGGCGGTTGCTTTTGATCATAAAAATATAATCAGCTATGCCGTCAAGCGGCTGCAGGCGAAGCTGGGATATACTAATGTGGTATTTTCTTTATTGCCGAAATATTTTACCCTCAATCAGCTTCAGAGCGCTTATGAGATAATTTTGGATAAAAAATTGGATAAGCGGAATTTCCGTAAGAAATTTTTATCTCTTGGATTAATGCGATCTACCCGTAAAATGCTTTCCGGCACGCCTCAGCGCCCAGCGAAGCTTTATCAGTTCATTACTACCAAGCCGACAGAATTGAAGAAATTCTTTTAATAATAGCTCTTTGACTTTTTATTATTTTTCTGTTAAAATATCATCAGTCACTCAAAACTAAATATGAGTAAACGGAGGATCAAGTGGGAGACCGGCAATTTCCAGAATCCTTGCATAGTGCGGAAAAGGCTGCCAGAAACGGGTCGTTATCAGTTAAAATTCATGCGACTTGTCGCGAGGATTCTTCTCTTTCAGAATTAGTTTCTTTCGGAGAATCTTTAGATAAATATTCGCTGCAAATCTATCAAGGGCAAAAATTACGGAAATTATTATTGCGCTACTTTCCGAGGCTTGGCCAGGTGTTAGAAGAGATTGCCAAGAGCGGAAGTATTGAAGAATATCTTAAAAGAAATTTCGGAGAGGTTTATTTATGGCGAGGCCATGCCCAGCTATTTGACTTAAATCTTTCGCGGTCTGGCGCTAAGGAGGAGCGGCAGAAAAAGTTTTTAAATACCTGGAATGCTCCGGATATTTTTGAATTCGGTTTTTCCGATTTAGCAAAAGCAAGCCATAAGACTGACTTGCCGGAACCAGAAGCATTGCGGCGTTTGGTGGACGAACAGCTTTTGGCGGATGCGTTAGAAAAAAGATCCGTAAGGAATAATTTTCTTGATAAAGTGGCTGGCAGGTATGTTGTCAATGCGACCACCGATTCAGCAGCTTTGAAAGAAAAGATCGGTTTATTATTAGAGATGTTCAACTCACCAATTTCGCCGGATGAGATCATTGCTGATTCAAGGAAGATTACTAAAGTTTTGATGCGGTTAGGGGTGCATCCGCGGAATCCGATCCTTTCTTTTTTCGGCCGTTCCGAAGAGCATGTGATAGATTTAGTAATTTCTAATGAGTCGCTGGATATTCTGCAGGCCTCAACCGAAAAACCTTGGGATAGCTGTGTGAATTTGGAGGGTGGCGATTATCGTAAGGGGCTTTATGAAGATATTGCCAATTCCGCAGTGATTGCTTATGTGATGCAGGGCGATAAATTTGTCTCCAGGATGATTATCCGGGCAGGTCTTACGTTAAGGCGGAAGAAGCCGGCAGCTGCTATTGAAAAACTTTATGGTAACCAGCGTTATCGGATTTTGATGCAAAAGGCGATCCGCCAGATTTTAAAACAAGCCCATATTGCAGTTGATACTTCTATGGAAACTCATATTTACTCTAATGATACTTGCCTGGACTCTGCTTCCGGTAAAGCCGTTTTAGGAGGAAGATATTATTATACGGAAAAAGGATACAGGCCTTCCCATTGGGAACGCTTCAGAGAATTCTGCCGCCGATTATGGAAATTTTTGAATCAGGATGCCCGGCAATGTTTTGCCAATTAAACCCCTTCGGGGGTTTTTGTTTTTCCGCAATAATTACTAAATTTGTATTTGGATAAGGAATGGTTTTTAATTCGTGCCTTGTCCTTCGATAAAGTTTTACTTTACCAAGCCAGCGGTTCTTTAGGATCCAGGGATTTAGATAAGCCTTTGTATAAATTATTTTGAAGCCAAGTTTTTGCAGTAGTTTCATATATTTTTTAAGAGTTAAATATCCAAATTGCTCGTTTACTTCAATATGCCAGTTATCGCGGTAGTCTTTTTTAGAAAGAAACTCGTAAGCCGAAGAAGAGTCGGTACAATATAATTTGCCTAGCCACTTGTCTATTAGAACTTTATATTTTATTCCTTTATTATGTTTATATTCTTTGGCAAAGCGCAGAAACATTGTTTCTGTGTCATCACCATTTTTAAATGATAGGCAGATAGTTTCTGATTCTGGTTTTACGCCATCGCGGATGATAATGCGGCCGCTTGGTTTTAATTCTTTTAGGGAATTCTTGAGCGCAGTCTTTACAAATTTTAAATTACAGCCATTGTAAGAATATACCTCATGGAGAATAGTGGAAAAGATTTTAGTATCCACTGAATTATTTGGAAGATTCTGCTGAATGATGTTTTTCTTGAGCAGCGTAACATTGGGGATGTTATGGAATTGCCTTTGGGATTTTTCAAAAAAATGCGAAGAGAGATCGATGCCGATAAGCTTAGAATCCCTGAATCTTTCCCATAATCGGAAAAGGAGCAGGCCGGTTCCAAAGCCGGCATCCACGATTATTCCTGGTTTGACCCATGGTATAACATCTTTTATTTTTTGCTCAATTGCCGCATCCATTAAAGAGCTATAAATGCGGAATTTTCTGCCGCGGGCTAATTCTTTTTCCATACAGTCAGTCTATCAATGTTATTGACAGAATTCTAATATCAAAATAAAGTGTAATTAGTACACTAACATTTAATAGGTGAAAATATGGAAGTGGTCTATAGCCGTGAAACGTTTCCGCTGGCTTGGAAGAAATCTATTTTCCTTGCCGGGCCGACTCCGCAGAAAGCGGAAGTTAAATCTTGGCGCTCTGAGGCGTTGCGCATCTTAAAAACCTTCGGCTATGACGGGGTGGTATTTGTGCCGGAAGATCGTGGCGGCGGAATTTATGAGAATTTTAATTATCGGGAGCAAGTTGAATGGGAACATAAGGCACTGAATGCCGCCGATTGCATTCTTTTCTGGGTGCCGCGCAACTTGGAAATGCTGCCAGGCTTTACGACGAATGTGGAATTCGGGCTTTATGTTCATTTGGGCAAATCGGTTTTAGGATATCCGCCGGAAGCGGAAAAGATTAAATATCTTGATCTGGTTGCCGAGAAAAATGATATTCCGATTTTACATACTCTGCAGGAAACGATTGAAAAGTGTTTAGACCTGCTTAATCCAGGAGCGATGCGAGTTGGCGGGGAACGGGACGTGCCGCTTCGGATTTGGCGGACTGGAACTTTTCAATTGTGGTATAGAGCGCAGAAGAGAGTCGGGAATCGAATTGATGGCGCGGTTTTGAAATGGATTCATCGAGTTGGGAAAAACCGGGAACACATTTTTAGCTTTGCCATGCACCTGAATATCCATATTGCCAGTGAAAACAGAAATAAAACCAACGAGATTTTGATTTCTCGGCCAGATATTGCCACGGTAATTCTTTATACGCGAGCGTTGGATATTTTACAGTCTCGAGTAATATTGGTTAGGGAATTTAGGACGCCCGCCTCCACTCCGGACTGCTATATTTGGGAGTTGCCGGGCGGATCTCCGGCTAAGCCCAACAGCGACCCGTATTCGGTTGCTGCGGAAGAGGTTTATGAAGAAACTGGCTTCAAATGTGAGCCGAAGCGTTTTCAAGCTCATGGCGCGCGTCAGTTAGCCGGAACTTTTACCGCGCATAAGGCGCATCTTTTTTCCGTAGAGCTTACCGAAAAGGAAATGCAATGGTTTATCAGTCAAAGGGGCGTTGTGCATGGGGCGGATTTAGATAATCCCACTGGCGAACGTACTTATATTGAAGTAAAAACCGTGAAGGAAATTTTGTCGGAGAGACTCCTTGATTGGAGTAATATTGGCAAGATTCTTTCGGTTTTAACAGAGAAAGGCGATGAATAAGATACAAAATCTTTTATTGGGACTTGCGGTGGGCGATGCATTCGGGATCCGCTATGAGACTATGACCAGATATGAAATTCCTAGGGTTTTTGATTTTACTAAATATCAGAGGAATCCGAAAGAAGAATGGGGAAACGGAGCCGGAGAATATACTGATGATACGCAGATGTCCATTGCGATTGCGGAATTGCTTTTGTCCGGAAAGCTGTTGACCAAAGAAAACTTCGCTGATTATTTTGTAAAAACTTATAAGCGCGATGAACGGAATGGTTATGGCAAGGGATTGCGAATTACGCTGCCGGAGGTGTCGGATGGGAAAGGATTGATTGCGAAGCTTAAGACTAATTCTATCCGGAATGGCGCGGCAATGCGCGCAACGCCATTAGGCCTTCTGAAGAATGCAAGATTAGTGATTGAAGCCGCAATGACAAATGCCTCAGTTACGCACGATACGCTTAAAGGAAAAGCGTCTTCGGTTTGCATGGCGCTTGCATCGCATTATTTTTTGCACGATGTCGGACCGATTGATAAATTGTTTAATTATTGTTTGGAACTAAGTTTGGCTATTGATCCGGAATCTACCGAGTATTGGACGGCAATCGGGGATATGAAAGAATTTGATCCAGTCTTACTTTTTGGAGAAGCAGATAAAGATTACGGCGTTCCTTGCGATGGTATGCGGACTGCGGGAGCGGTGTTGTATCTGGTTACAAAATATCCTGACACCGTAAGCGTGCTTAAAGAATCAGTTTTGCTCGGCGGGGATACAGATAGCGTTGCCGCACTTGCGACTGGCTTAAAAGCAATCCAGTGCGGACTTGATTCGTTTCCGGAATTTCTACTAAGAGATCTGGAGAACGGACCATGTGGCAGAGATTACTTGATTCAGCTAGGAGAGAAATTAGAAAAGAAACTGGAATAGGTTGATAGACCCGCTGACCGCGGGTTTTTTCAATTTTAATTTTAGTTTTACTTGTTCGGCGCTTTAACGCGTTAAAGCGCCACTAATTTAGCAAAGGCTTTTTGTATTGACTATTTGTTAGTGTCCATGATACACTATTAGTAAGGTTGATCCCGTTAGAGGCAGAAGCTCGCTGTGAGCTCTCGCGGCCTCTAACAGGATTGACGAGGGGCGTGGCCCATAGGTAATATGACAACGTTCCTCGAAAAAGGAAAAAAGGAGGCAAAGATGGCAAGGGCAGTGCTGATTTTGGTGGATGTACAGAATGATTTTTGTCCGGGCGGAGCATTGGCCGTGAAAGACGGCGATAAAGTGGTTGAACCGCTTAATCGGATGGCAGATTTTGCCTTGCGAAAGGGTTGGATAATTATCGCTTCTCGTGATTGGCATCCGGCAGAAACAAGGCACTTTAACACTGGCGGTGGTTTGTGGCCTCCGCATTGTGTACAGAATACTGAAGGCGCGAAATTTCATAAAGATCTTAAGGTAGAACAGGCGATCGTCGTTTCTAAGGGCATGGATCTTAATGATGATGGCGGATATTCTGCCTTTGATGGGGTGACTGATATTGGCATGAATTTGTTAAGGGTTTTACGGGTGGCGGGTGTGGAAGAGGTTTATGTCGGCGGTTTGGCTACTGATTATTGCGTGAAAGCTACGGCGCTAAGCGCTGTACGAGCGGGTTTCAAGACTTATTTTCTCTCTGACGGTTCTAGGGCAGTAAATATCAATCCAGGCGACGGAGATAGGGCGGTAGAGGAAATGGTGCGCAGTGGCGTTATTTCTCTTTCAATCGAAACCTTCCTTCTCTTTAGAGACCGCGGTTAATATGAATACTCCAATCATCCGATCTCTGTTAGATCTTGATTATTATAAGCTTACGATGGCACAGGTTGCCTGGAAGCATTATCAAACTGTACCCGTAAGGTACAGTTTTAAAAATCGGACAAAAAATGTTCTGCTGGCTGAATATATCAATGAAGAAGACTTGAGAATGGAATTGGATCATGTTAGGAGCCTGCGGTTTACCGATGAGGAAATTGCATATCTGCGCGGACTCAAGATTTTTTCCGAAGACTTTTTAGGATTCTTAAAAAATTTGAAGCTTCCGGAAGTTGTTGTGGCTAGAGACGGCGCTACTTACAAGATTGAGGTTTTTGGACTTTGGCCGGAAGCGATTTGGTGGGAAACTCTGATTTTATCCGTAGTGAACGAACTTTATTACCGTTCTTTACTTAGAAAGGAAGGGCGGTCGGAAGTTGGAGTTTGGAGTGAAGGACAGAGCCGTTTATCTCGAAAGATCGAGATTTTGAACCTGTATCCCGGAATAAAGTTTTCAGATTTTGGCACGCGCCGACGATTCAGCCGTTACTGGCAGGATAACGTTATCGGCCGCTTAGTGCGATCGGTTCCGGATCAGCTTCTGGGAACTTCAAATGTTGCTTTTGCAAAACGATTTGGAATCCGTCCGATCGGCACTTTTGCGCACGAAATGGATATGGTGTTATCTGGAGTTTATCATGGCAGTGATGATTCTATCCGGTACTCTCATAATAAGGTGTTACAGCTTTGGTGGAAGGAGTATGGCGAGCCGCTATCAATTGCGCTTACTGACACTTATGGAACTGATTTCTTTTTTAAGGATTTAACTTTAGAGCAGGTGAGAAAGTGGCGAGGTTTTCGGCAGGATTCGGGAGATCCATTTGAGTTCGGTGAAAAAGCGATTGCGTTTTATCAGAAATATGGTATTGATCCTAAAACAAAGACTATTGTTTTCAGTGATGGGCTGGATGTGGATATGATCGTTAAACTCCATGAGCGATTTAGCGGAAGAACTAATGTTGTATTCGGATGGGGGACAAACCTTACCAACGACTTAGGATTTAAAGCGTTATCATTGGTGGTTAAGGTTACTGAAGCTAACGGCCACGGCACGGTGAAGTTGAGTGATAATCTGGCAAAGGCGATGGGAGATTCGAATGATATTGAAAGATTTAAGAAGATTTTCGGATATACAAGAAACGAATCAGAGGAATGCAAATATTAAAAAGGCGCAGAAATGCGCCTTTATTTTTTAATAGAAAACTTGATTATAGGTTTCGAGGCAAAGTTTGCCGTCGGTGCCTTGTTTCGGATCTCCGCGATAAACAGTTAATGAACAATTTTTCGGAGAGTGATTTTCATCCACATCAATGAATTGTTCTGGAGTCCAGCGTTCCAGTAGGCTTCGGATGCTAAGGATAGTCAGGTGATGGGATACCACTAGTACTCGTTTGCCGGCCCAATCTCTGGTAAGGGTTTGGAACCATTGCCGGTTTCGCGATTGCACATCCACAATGCTTTCTCCTTGCGGATAGCGGTAATAAAATTTTCCTTGCCGTGCGTGCAGTCTGGCTTGCTCCGGATAAAGCACATTTAATATTCGCCAGTCGTTGAATATCTCCAATAAGCCGATATTCCGCTCCCGGATGCGTTCATCTAGGATAATTTTGACCGTTCCCAGTTTTGGCCAGCCTTTTACTAATCCAGCGAGCGTTTGCTGAGTTCGGACATATGGAGAAACGAAAATGACATCAGGAAGCCGGGAATGAACAGACAGGCCTTTTCCAGTTTCTAAAGCTTGGCGATGCCCTTCGGGAGAAAGGGGAGTTTCCGGATCGCTTACTCCGACATCGCATTTTTCTTTCAGTTTTTCCGCCAGTTGGCGGGCGAGCTCATTGCGAAAGCCGTCTCTTTCAAATTCCTCATATGCCTTCCTGAATTCTTTATAGTCCGGGTCTGACTCCTTCTGTTTTTTCATAAGATTATAAGCAGATTCGCCGTGCCGGATAAGGATCAGCTTCCGCGGCCATTTCATCTTTGCTTTCCCTATTGAATTAACTAAGTTCCGTCTATATTTTAAAAGAAATTTCGATGGAAAGCAATCATTTTTTTATGTAAATATCCGAAACTATTCTTCGTGCGGCAATTACGGAATTGCGATTTACTGGGTTTCGCGAAGCGAAAAATCGCGGTGAAGCGTAGGCGGCGCTGACCGCAAGAGTCGATGAACGCCGGTGTCGGTAGGAAAAGGACGGCGGAGATTGCCGAAATAAATTTTTGGCTTGATAATCATAAAATGACAAAGAATAGTGGTAAAAGAATAGTTATTTTTGGAGGGGCGTTTAATCCGCCTCATTTAGGCCATGTTTCGGTTATCCGTTCTGTCCTTAAAAAATTTCCTTGCGATGAGATCTGGGTGATGCCATCTGCCGACCGGCACGATAAGGCTATGAGTGTCAGCGGACAGCATCGGTTTAAAATGGTAGAAATTTTAATCAAGGAATTATTTCAGGATGCCAAGGTGCCGATAAAAATACCCACTTTAGAATTGGATCGTCCGAAGCTGACCACTACTTATGAAACTAAAACAGAATTGGAAAATCAGTATCCGGATTTTGAATTTTATTTTGTAGTTGGTTCTGACAGTTTTAATGATATAAAAACCAAATGGGTGAATGGCGAAAAATTATATAAAGAAGCTAATTTTATAGTGCTTGTCCGGCCAGGAATCTCTTTGCCGGAAAATTTGCCTAAAAATGTTATGGTGTTGGAAAGAAATTTAGACCCGTCAAATTTTTCCAGTACCGATGTACGTTCATTGATAGCCAGCGGCAAGCCGGTTAGTCAATATTTATCTAAGGGCGTTTCTGAATATATAAAAGAAAATAACTTATATAAGGTTGTATAATCTTAACGGATTGTTGACGCTTTTCCGACATTCGGGCTGGCGGTGGGATCATTCAGGTCTTAATACCCGAAATTATATTCCTGACGGCACCGGCGTTCGCCAACTCCAGCGGTTGACGCCGCCTACGCCTCACGCCAAATTCTTACATAGTAAGACCCAGCAATTTGGCGCTCCGTAGTTGCCGCACGGAACATAATTTCGGGTATTTATAGAGTGGAGGCGATGGCGGAAAAGTGTTTACAATCTAATTATATATGTACAATAAGGATTGACTTTGATTTTGTTTGGTGTTATTTTAATCATAGTCGTTTGAAATCCTAATCAAAGGAGGCACAAGTGGGAATCTTGTTGGCGGCCATTTATGCCGGATTTCTTTACTTGTTCCGCACGACCAATTGGCCGGAGATTTTTTTGACAAGCACTAATTTTCTATTCTGGTGGTATGTAGTGACTTCGGCTTTGATTGGGTTAGTGGTTGGTTTAGCTACATTAATGTTTGCAGTTGGCGGAGCTGTTACCGGCGGTCTTGTCGGCAGCGAGAGCGGCGGAGGAAAAGCTGGCGCGGTAGCTGGTGCGCTCCTCGGATTGCTTGGCGGAGGAGCTTTATCACTCTTGATGCTCGTTAGTGTTGCAGTTGGACGGCTTTCACTTATTTATGGAACATATTTACTCCATAATTCATTGCTTTTGACTGTATCTGGCGGGGCAGAGTGGGATCAGACTAAGCTGATGATCGGCGGTTTTCTTTTATTGTTGGGGTTGGTCATGGGCAAGGGATCCGGTAGTTCGTCTTCCAATAAGAACAGCGATTGAATTTCGGGAAATTAAAAAGCGAGGTAAAACCTCGCTATTTTGTTTTTAGTGCTGATTCCGCCTTCGCCTGCTAGTCGCAGGTGGCGGCAGATCATTTTCAACTCCCTGCCAAATCCGGTCTGAAATTTTCTGCAGAGTATTTTGAATTTGATGATAAATTTCCCGGAATAACCGGCGGATTGGATCGCTGAGCAACCAAGCAAGCGCGCTCCACGGCCAATAAGTCATCCATCGCAGAACTCGTTCCTTATGTTCGGTAACTGGCGGACGAATGTCAATTCCGTTTACGCACTGATCAAAATTCGTTTTTAGATCTGCGGGTATTGTGTTGTCGGTAATATTATTATCCTTTAGGAATGCAGTCCTCCGTTCGTCATATAGCATTTTTTGGTCACGGTTATAAAGCACCCATTTCCAAATTGCCCAAGCCATTCCAGCCATAAAATATCCGGCAACGCACATAAGGGCGACAAGCGGATGGTTGTATGCAGAAGTGAAAACTTTGATGTCACCGAACAGCTGGAGAAGTAGAAGCGTTAGAAGAAGCGTCCCAGTAGCCCAAGCTCCTTCTTCGTTCTCAACTAGACAAGCGAGTGCAACGGTAGATACTGCTACGAGCAGCCAGAATCCAGCCGTACCGACCGCAAGCGCTCCAGCCAAAGTTAAACCAGTTATCAGTCCGGCGAGGGCGCCGTAAGTAATTAGCGCATTACCCCCAAAAACTATTCCGCCGCCGATGAGTGCAGCAACAACAACCGCAGAAAAGCTTTCCATAGCCACACCTATAATCACCGCCGCAACTACAGCAGCCACCAATGCTACGGTCATTCCATTACCTCCTTTCCTAAGTGCTGTCTGTCAAAGAACTTCTAAGCTTTAAAAAGTATAACAGCTTTTAACCATAAGGTCAAGGGTATGAAAAATATTGATTTTTTAAGAGTTTTAATTTAAATTATATTTAGTTTTTAAAATAGGAGCTCTGATGCGCAAGGGCCATCGAGGACATTTATATTTAGCACAATATGGCTTTATATCATTTGTAACCCAGGGAGAGATTATAGATTTTTCCATTGAAAAAATCTACGCGCCAAATGATAACGCCGCGGTTGAACAGGCAGAAAATCGCGCTGAAGTGTTGGATGTTTTAGAAAATCTTAAGCCGGACCTCGGCAATATTACCCAGCATGTTATTTTGGTTAGCGTCAGGAACCAAAGAAATAAGGGAATAATTCATTTTTGTGGCCGGCTTTCAGGAGATTAGAATTGAGATAGGTTTACCCGTGAATTCACGGGTTTTTAATTTCTTGATTTTTAAGTGGATTTATGTTATTTTATAAAGAACCTAATTAACGTATAAATTTGTTTATGAGCGGATTTAATTTTTTAAAAGCGGTAATTAAAGATTATAAGGTTGGCGCCATTACCGTCAGTTCCAAATATGTTGTGCAGAGCCTGATGAAGGAATTGGGTTCGGATTTTAAATATATTGTTGAATATGGAGCCGGTGACGGGATTGTTACTAAAGAGATTTTAAAGCGATTGTCGGCGGACGGACGGCTGGTCGCTTTTGAGCTGAATAAAGATTTTGCCGCTGAACTTAGGAAGATTAATGACAATCGGTTAAAAGTTTTGAATGATGATGTAATAGTCGCCTCCAGAGATTTAAAGAAATTGGGTCTGCCCAGAATTGATGCTGTGGTTTCCGGAATTCCTTTTACTGTTATTAAGCCAAAAGAGCGGTCGGAAGTTATCCTGAATACTTATTCGGCAATTAATAAGGGCGGGATATTTTTGGTTTATCAATATACACCGTTAGTTTTGCCTATATTGAAGAAATTCTTTAAAAAAGTGGACTTATCTTTCGAGCCTAGGAATTTTCTTCCTTATTTTATAATGCGCGCGAAAAAATAGAGTTCATAAGCAATTTTTGATGAAATATATAGTTATTGCAACACATAATCCGGGAAAAATTCTGGAATACAAAGCAATTCTAAAAGAATTGCCGTTTAAGTTATTAATGTTGAATGATTTAAATATTGATGATGAGCCGGAGGAGAATGGCAGAACTTTTGAAGAAAATGCGGTTAAAAAAGCGGAATTTTATTCTCGTTTTACTGATTTGCCGGTATTAGCGGAAGATTCCGGTTTGGAAATTGATTGTTTAAACGGAGAGCCGGGAGTATTTTCGCGCCGCTGGCCAGGATATAAAGCAACCGACAAGGAACTAATTGATTTAGCGCTGCGGAAATTAAGGGGTGTGCCGGCGGAAAACCGCGGCGCGCAATTCCGGGTGGCAGTGGCTTTAAAGCTTTCGCCGCAAAGCAAAGTCGTGACCGCGGAAGGTATCTTGCGCGGACGGATATTGGAAACTCCATCAGCTAATATGATTCCCGGATTTCCATTCCGGTCGCTTTTTTATGTTCCGGCGTTAAATAAGGTACTGGGAGACGTGACTATGGAGGAAGAGGGCTTGATCGGCCATCGCCAAACAGCGATTAAAAATCTCTTGCCCCTTTTAATCGAATAGACTCAGGTTGTCCCAGCCGCGGGTTGCGCCATTGCAGATGTAAAGAAGGTTGCTATTGGTATCCATAGTGATTCTTCCGCGTTCGGAATCGGAGTTGCAGTCCTCGCTTACCGGCGGTCCGCTGTTAATCTTGCCGAATTTTAAATAGTCCGAAGAAGAAATCTCTCCATTGCTGAAAATCCCGCCGCGGCCTGCAGATAGTGAATTTCCGATTTGTAAATTATTAGTTATATCCAAATCTAAGTTTTCCGTTACGGTCATTGAGGTTGTGGTCAGATTATTGATCTTTGCCGTGGCAATACTGGCTCCCAATATTGATGGGTTGGCGCTGTTATCAATTATTAGGGTTCCGTTGGAAATATGCAGTTTTTCCTGCGGGTTGCTGTTGCCGATGCCGACATTGCCATTGTTGGAATTATAAATGTGGTTTCCGTTTGGCAGCCATAAACTCACGGCAGGAGCGCGCCAAGTTCCCGCGCCGTTGCTATCCGAAGTAAGAAGATAACCGTTGTTGGCGCCGGTGGGCAGGAGAAATCCTTTTGCGCGGATCGTGCCGCTTACTTCCAATTTCTGAGAAGGATTAGGGGTATTGATGCCTACTTTTCCAGAATTAGAGTTGTAAATCTGATTAGTGGCGCTGGAAAAATTCCATAGCCCAAGATCATTCCAGCTTCCCCCTTGATAAGCTCGGAAAGATGATAGGGTAGCGTTGTAATAAAAAGTTCCGTTGGAACCGGCGGGATCCGCGATTAGGCTGCCGGCTAGTAAATTGCCGCCGACAATTAAATTTCGGGAAAGATATAAATCTTGCCATCTTAGGGTAGGGAATCCTAGATTGTAGGTATTATTTTTGGATGGCAGGACGTCGGAATCGAAAGTGGCAGCGCTGGCAATGATAATTGCCAGACCAAAAAACCCAAAAACGAAAGAACTAAAAAACCAATATAAAGTTTTTCCGTTTTTCCGTTTTTCCGTTTTTTTGTTTATATAGTTAGTTGTCATATTGTTAATTGCTTAAAGATGCCGAATCCCAGCCCCGGCTTCCGCCAATGCAAACGTAAAGGCGGTTGCTGTTGAAATCAATTGCTATTCTTCCGACCTCTGATTCCGAGTCGCAATCAGGCGTTGGCGGCGATCCGGCAGTGGCTTTTCCGACATGGAGATAGTGCGCTGAAGAAATTATTCCTTCGCTGGCTATTCCGCCGGCGCCGGTATTTACGGCATTATTGGCAGTCAGTTGGCCGGTAATATAAAAATTATTTTTTATATTAATGTTATTTGACGTGAGGTTATCTATATCGGCGGAAATGATATTTGCTCCTTTGATATCAATTATATGTATTCCGGCGCTGCCGACTGTGACGTATGCAAATTTACCAGCAATGAAAATGTTTTCACTGGAGTCATTGGCATTGTCATAGCTGCCAACTGGTTTTGGATTAGCCGGATTAGAGACGTCAACAATCTGAAGAACATTGGAACCATCGGCAATATAGGCATATTTCCCGGAAACCTTTATATCGCCGGCACTACCGGACGTGTCGTAAGATCCGGTTAAAACTGGGCTGGCCGGATTAGATACGTTGATTATCTGCAGTCCAGCGGAGCCGTCGGCAATATAAGCGTAATTTCCGGAAACATAAACTTTTTCCGCGCTTCCTGGCGTGTTAAAAATTCCGGTGAGCGATGGCACTGACGGATTAGCAATATTTATAATTTGTAGACCGGCAGATCCGTCTGTCACATAAGCGTAATTTTCGGTGACATAAACACCTCTGGCATCGCCTGGTGTATTGTAGTTGCCGGCTATTGTAGGGAGGGTTGGATTGGAAATATCAATAATTTGCAGTCCGGACCCGGCATCAGCTAAATAAGCATATTTGCCGGAGACGTACACCTGTCTTCCATCGCCAGGAGAATTATATGTTCCGACTATGGTTGGATTATTTATGTTGGAAATATCTATAATCGCTAGGCCATTTTCGGCCGTACCGACATAAGCATATTTACCGGCCACAAAAACTCCTTTGGACCCATCAGTTTCTACGCTGCTGACTTGCGTTGGATTAGCTGGGTTGGACACATCAATTATTCGTAACCCGCTGCTAGCGAGGAAAGCATATTTCCCGGAAACATAAATTCCACGGGTATTGCCCGGCGCATTATAGCTTCCCGCTAAAATCGGATTAGCCGGACCGTCAACTAAAAGCGTGCCATTTTTGATTTCCAGTTTGCCAGTCGGGTTATTGGTGTTTATGCCGACACCTCCGCTGTTTTTGTTATAAATGTTATTTCCTGATAATTCCCAATTGCCCTCCCCGACGCTTGGTAGCCAAGATCCGAGGCCGCTGGCATTGGAAGTTAGGACGAAATTTGATTGCGCTCCTGTTGGCATTTTAAATCCAGTTAATTTAATTATGCCGTTAACATCCAATTGGTCATTCGGAGAAGCAGTGCCAATTCCGATATTCCCATTGTTGGAATTATGAATCGAAGCGTCGGTTGATGAATAAGTCCATTGTCCGAGATCTTTCCAAGAATCATTTTGGTAAGCACGGAAGGTTTGGAGATCGCTATTGTAATAAATAGTTCCGTTGGCTCCGGACGGATCATCGGTTAAATTGCCGAAAGTTATGGTGCCGCTGGTTTGGGAAAGATTTCCGGACAGGTATAAATTCTTCCATTTGTTTAAAGACGAACCGAGACTAAAGGCATTATCCGCAGTTGGGTTAATGTCGGTGTTAAAGATGGCGGTTCCGGAGCGGCTTATATTGGTATTGGAAGTTTTAGTGAATTGTTCTTCCGGATTTTGGCTGTTGAAACTGATAACTAGATCGACCTGCAGGGAATCGCGTCCGGGATAGGTAACTGTTTTTATGAAGATTAGTCTGTCCACTTTGATTTTATCCGTAGTCAGGGCAGATGGACTATTCGCTGCCTCGCGCACAAAAATTTGGTTATTAGCCAGATAAATATTTACCGGATCTCTGGCCGGATCTTCCAATCTTAAAATCAGAGTTGTTGCCGGTGTTCCGGTAGCGATATCGATCAAACTAGATTCCCGGACATACCTTTGAATATTTTGAAGAACCAGATTGGTTTGTTGTTCCACTTCTGCAGACGTTGACTGGCGATTTTGGATTTTGGTAACGGTTATTAAGATTCCAGTGAAAAGAGTACCGACAATTGCCATGATGGCGGTGTAAATTAAAATTTCCGCGAGAGTAAAACCATCGCATGGAGCTTGTTTCTTTGTTTCTCTGTTTCTTTGTTTCTTTGTAGCCATTGTTAATCGTTAAGCTGTATGTAATCCCATTTCCTTCCGGCGCCGTTGCAAATGTAGAGCCGGAAATTGCTTTTATCTACCGCCATCCGCCCCCTTTCAACTTCTTCATCACAATCAAAATTTATCGGCGGACTGGTGAGTATTCTCCCGATTTTTAAATAACTGGCGGCGCTGATTTCACCGGCTGAGCTGATTCCGCCAGAGCCGACATTAAAAGAATTCCGCACATACAGATTATTGCCAAGCGTCAGGTTGGCGGTGGTGACTGAATTTGATTCAATGTTTCCGATATCAGCGCTGTCTATATCGGCGCCCATAGATGGCGTGGTGTCAATTAAGAGCGTTCCATTATAAACATGAAGTTTTTGCTGCGGGGATGAGGTCCCGACCCCGATATTTCCGCTATTAACGCTGTAGATGTTGTCGCCGGATGATATCCAATATATATCTTGCCCCTCGGGTTCTTGCCAGGTGCCAAAGCCGCTGCCATCGGAAGTGAGTATGTAACCGTTTTGAGCGCCGGTGGTTAATCTGAATCCGGTTGTCTGGACAGTGCCGTTTACTTCTAATTTTTGCGACGGATTAGAAGTGCCGATGCCGACGTTGCCGGCATTATTGTTGTAAATGCTGTTAGTTGAAGCTGAAAAATTCCATCTGCCTAAGTCATTCCATTTTCCGCTTTGATAAGCCCGCAAAGTAGAGGAGGCGGTGCTGTAATAAATCATGCCGTTTGAACCGGCGGGATCGGTGGCTAAATTTCCAGTTAATAAGCTTCCCCCTATTAGTATATTTCTGGACAAATATAAATCTTGCCATCTAGTAGAAGATAGGCCTAAGTCAAAAGTATTGGTGATTCCGGGGAGTAAATTTGAATCAAAGGTGGCAGCATTAGCTGGGTTATAAACAAAAAAACTTAAAAACAAAAAAACAGAAAAACCTAAGAAAAGTTTTTTAGTTTTTCTGTATTTTCGTTTTTCTGTCATCATAATTAATTATACCCCAGTCGGGTCGGTGAAGAGGATGGCGATTGTTTTTAAGAGGATTTTAAGATCCAGCCAGACGGTTTGATTTTTAATATAGTGGTTGTCCAGTTCCAGTTCTTTTAAAAAAGACAGGCTGGATGCTCCGCCGACTTGTGAAAGTCCGGTAACTCCGGTTTTAGCCAGGGTCAGGTCGCGATATTGTTCCGGGTAATGGATAACTTCTTCCGGTTCATGCGGGCGCGGGCCGACTAAGGATAGTTCTCCTTTAAGTACATTGATTAATTGGGGAAATTCGTCCAGCCGGAATTTTCTTAATAATTTGCCAATCCGCGTCAGCCGCGGGTCGTTTTTAATTTTGAAAAATGGGCCGTCTTTACGTTCATTTAATCGGGCCAGTTCTTTATATTTCATTTGATGAGTTCCCGGACGCATAGAGCGAAACTTATAAACTTTAATTATCTTGCCCTTGCTAACCCTATCGAGTTTTATTAAAACCGGGCCCTTGGAATCTAATTTGATGGCGATGGCGATGAGGGGATATAGCGGGATTAAAAAAGTTATCCCCAAAATCGCTCCCAAAATATCTATGATTCGCTTTATACTTTGATATGACATTACATTTATTATAGAACCCATAATTCATTATTCATAATTCATGATTCAATATTTATGCGAATTGCTTTAGTCCACGATTATTTAAATCAATATGGCGGAGCCGAGCGGGTGTTGGAGACTTTTGCGGAAATTTTTCCAGAAGCGCCTATTTATACACTTTTTTATGATCGCGAAAAAACCTTGAACCGGTTTGAGGGCCGGGTTAAGGGCACCAGTTTTTTGGATAATAAAGCCGTGGTCAATAATCACCGCGCTTTTATTCCGCTTATGCCGCTGGCTGCATCCAGGATAAATCTTCGCGATCAGTACGATGTGGTTTTATCTTCTAGCGCCGGTTACGGCAAGGGAATCCGATATAATGGCCATACAATTCATATTAATTATTGCCATACTCCGCTTCGTTACGCCTGGGAACATCAAAGATATTTTAACTGGGGACCGATTGCCAAATTTTTATCCGCTCCGATTTTTTGGTATTTACGCTCCTGGGACAAAAGCGCCGGCCAAAGGCCGAAAGTTCTTCTTGCCAACTCCGAATACATTGCTAAGAAAATTAAGGATTATTATGGCCGGGAATCCGGGGTGTTGTATCCGCCGGTTGATTTGAAGATTTTTTATCGAGATAAAACCATTAAGAAAAGCGGATATTTTCTGGCAGTCGGCCGGATGCTGGCATACAAGAGATTTGATCTGATCATCCAGGCGTTTATCCGATTAAATCTCCCGCTTTTAGTAGTTGGCGGCGGTCCGGAGCTGGAGAATTTAAAACAATTGGCCAAATCTTCCAAGATTAATTTTTTGCCATTTGTGAAGGAGGAAGAGCTTAAAAATTTATACAATGGAGCAGAGGCATTGATTTTCCCGCAAGAAGAGGATTTTGGCTTGGTGGCGGCGGAAGCTCAGGCTTGCGGAACCCCGGTTATTGCTTATTCGCGGGGCGGAGCTAAGGAGATCGTTCAAGACGGAATGACCGGAATATTTTTTCATCATCAGACAGTGGAAGATGTGGTGATGGCGGTTAAGAAATTTTTATTGTCATCATTTGATGAGGAAGTTATACGGCAATCGGCGAAAAGATTTTCTAAAACCAGATTTAAAAATAAGATTTTGGAAATTATAAGCAAACTGAATTGACCCCCAATCCTTCCTTCTTTTGTTTTTTTAAGCTAAAATCTACGGATGGAAAATATTCGTAACTTTTGTATTATCGCTCACGTAGATCATGGCAAATCCACTTTAGCCGACCGCTTTCTGGAGCTTACTGGTACGGTAGAAAAGCGTCGGATGAAAGAGCAGTATTTGGATCAGCTGGAATCCGAGCGGGAAAGGGGAATTACTATTAAAATGGCGCCAGTCCGGATGATCTACCGACCATCCGGAACAAAGGGTCAGATGTTAAATGTCAAAAGTCAATTGTTATCAGATTCAGAATACATTCTGAATCTGATAGATACCCCTGGTCATACTGATTTTTCTTATGAAGTTTCTCGTGCTTTGGCTGCGGTGGACGGTGCGATTTTATTAGTGGACGCGACCCAGGGAATACAGGCCCAGACTTTGGCGAATTTTAATTCTGCCAAGCGCGCCGGACTTAAAATTATCGGCGCGGTTAATAAAATCGATATGAACCCCGTTTTATTGCCGGAGGTTGTTAAAAGTACTGCGGAATTACTTGATGTTCCGGAATCGGAAATTTTTAAAGTTTCCGGAAAAACCGGACAGGGAGTAGGGGAGCTTCTCGGGGCGGTTATTGAGAAAATCCCGCCGCCTTCGTCCGCTGTAGCGGGTTTTGGCGGTCAAGGCCGCCAAGCTAGCGAAGGGGGGCAACAAATTTTCCGCGCACTCATATTCGATTCTTTTTATCACGAACATAAAGGAATTGTCGCGGCGGTTCGAGTTTTTAATGGATTGGTTGGCCAGGATTCAGATGTAACTTTGATTGCGACTGCAGCCAATTTTAAAGTTAAAGAGCTTGGCCATTTTGCTCCGGAACTAAGCGTTGATCAGAAGCTGGAAAACGGGCAAATTGGATATATAGCCACCGGCTTAAAAGATCCGGAATTGTTGAAAATTGGGGATACGGTCGTCAGTCGTCAGTCGTTGGTCGTCGGTCAAAATTTGGCTTTGCCAGGATATAAAGATCCGCAGCCAGTCGTGTTTGTTTCTTTTTATCCGGAAGAAAGCGATGATTATGAGGATTTAAAAAGAGCTTTTGGGAAATTGAAGCTTAACGATTCGGCGTTGAAATTTGACCCGGATTTTAATGAGTTTTTAGGGCGCGGTTTTAAAACCGGATTTTTAGGAAAGCTACATTTTGAAATTACCGCTGAACGTTTGGAAAAAGAGTTTGACATACGTACGGTTCACAGTTTTCCCTCTGTATCTTATAAAGTAAGGATGAGAAATGGAGAGTGGGCGATTATCAATAATCCAAAAGATTTCCCGGACGATTATTTGGAGGTGATGGAGCCGATCGCTAAGGTAGAAATTTTAACTCCGTCGGGATATTTGGGTTCGGTATTACAGCTGCAGGAAGTCTTCAGATTAAAGGATTTATCAACTCAGAATTTCGGTGGCAGAACTATTTTGATAACCGGGGTATTGCCCTTGTCGGAATTAATTAGGGATTTTGATGATCAGTTAAAATCTATTTCTGCTGGTTATGCCTCCTTGAGTTATGGAATTTCCGATTACGAAAAAACCGAGGTGGTTAAACTCAGCGTTTTGGTCGCCGGGCAAGAAGTTGGTGGTTTAACTAGAATTATTCATAAAGAAGATGCGGAAAAAGAAGCCAGAAAAACCGTGGAACGCCTGAAAAGTTTGCTGCCGAAACAGCAATTTGCTCAGGCGCTTCAAGCGGTTGCCGGTGGACGAATCTTGGCCAGAGAAAATATCCCGGCTCTGAAAAAATTACTTGGAAATTTCGGGAAAACCGGCGGCGATCGCACTCGGAAGATGAAACTCTGGAAAAAACAGCAGCGCGGTAAAGAAAAACTTAAAGAGCTCGCTTCTAAATCTAAAATAGACGTTCCCGCCAGCATCTTTAAGGAGTTGCTTAAAAAGTGATAGCATTAAAGTATGGCTAGGCGAATTTTAACTATAATTCTTCTGCTGGTGGTTCTGGCTTTATTGTGGCAGCTTTATCAATTATTCCTTCAAAATCGGGAGTTAGAAGACACTTTATCCAAAATAGATACCAGAGTTGATAATTTTAACAGAGAGAGTTTGCAGTTTCAGGCCGATTTGGAATATTTTGCCAATCCGGTGAATTTAGAAAAAGAGCTGCGCGGGCGGTTCAATTACAAGAAACCCGGAGAAAAGCTGATTATTGTCGTGCCGCCGAAGGCGGAATGACCGATGCGAAACTACAAATTTATGCGAATCTACAAATAATTTCTTCGTTGATTCGGATGCATTCGTAGTTTTGTATCGCTATATATGTCTTTTAAGAATTCCCTTATACTTTTTACAGTTTTCATAGCCGTGGGTTTAAGTAGTTATTTTTTAGTTCGAAACGGCGATTATCCGGCCGCGGTAGTGGGATTCAGGGTTATTACCGCAAAAGAAGTGGATAAAAATTCATTCGCCGCTCAAAAGTATTTGCAGAATTTGACTTCCATATCCGGATCTGATCCGAAAGAATTGGAAAAACCCGAAGCCCGCCGGGAAATCCGGAGAGCGGTTTTGGATAAATTGATTTCCGATCTGCTTGTGTATAATGAATTAAATAAACGATTTCCAAATGAATTTCAGGCAATAGCTGATAATAATATTGATAAAATTTTGGAAAATAAAAGCAATTTGGAGGCCGGAATCAAGGCCTTATACGGCTTAAATCTTCTCGAATTCCGGGAGCGGATTCTTTTACCTCAGGCTTATAAAGAAATTTTAGAGGGCAGAATGTTATTAGCCAATGAAAAATTCGATAACTGGCTTAAAAATAAGAGAGACCAGGCGAGTATTACAATTTTAATTCCGGATTTACAATGGGATGGTAATTCTGTAAAATTTCGATAGTATGCGATCTTTCCAGGTCCCGTACCATAACAAGAATCTAGAGCTAAATTTTGCGAGCGTAGTACAGTGGTAGTATGCGACCTTCCCAAGGTCGAGACGAGGGTTCGATTCCCTTCACTCGCTCCGCAATATGCAAACCGAAAAACATTCAACTGGTCTGGGTGTGTATATCAAGGACATGGTTTATGGAGCCAATGACGGCATTATTACCACTTTTGCCGTCGTGGCTGGCGCCGCCGGAGCTGATTTATCTCCAGCGGTAATTATTATTTTGGGAATATCTAATTTATTAGCTGACGGTTTTTCGATGGCGGCCAGTAATTATTTGGGAACTACCTCTGAGCATTCCTTATTTAAAGAAGAAGAAAAACGGGAAATTGATGAGGTGGAGAATTTGCCGGACAGTGAAAAAGAGGAGGTTCGTGAGGTATTTTTAAATAAGGGATTTTCCGACGTTGACACCAGCCAGTTAGTGAATTTGATAAGCAAAAACAAGAATTTTTGGGTGGATTTCATGATGAGGTATGAATTGGAACTGAGTATGCCGTCGGTCGGTGGAGAATGGAAAGCTGCAACTATGACTTTTTTGACTTTTGTCTTTGCGGGTACGCTGCCGTTGTTGCCGTTTATAGTTTTGCCGGTTTCTCCAGCCCAGACCCTCAATGCCTCGGTGATTTTTACGGCCGTGTCTTTATTTTTAGTGGGCTCGGCCAGGCATTTTATAACCAGAAAAAATTGGTTTTGGTCCGGATTGGAAATGTTGTTTGTCGGCGGGATAGCAGCGGTAGTCGCGTATTGGGTTGGATATTTAGTGAGTAATTTGATATAATATTTTAGTTTTAATGCCAAAGTAGTTCAGTGGCAGAACAGTCGCTTCGTAAGCGATAAACGTGGGTTCGATTCCCGCCTTTGGCTCAAATATATGTTTAAACAATTAACTGGAAAATACGATAAGGGCCATGCGCATATTTCTATTCATCCTGGAGTTGGCGGAGAAGACGCAAAGAATTGGGCGAATATGCTTTTGAATATGTATGTAAAGTATGCCCAGAAGCGTGGCTGGAAGGTAAGCCTGATCGATGAGCGGGCAATAGACATAAGGGGGGAATATGCGTATGGTAGTTTAAAAAAAGAAGTCGGCGTGCATCGGCTAGTCAGGATTTCTCCGTTTGACGCAAAGCAGTTACGTCATACTTCTTTTGCCCTGGTGGAGGTTTTGCCGGAATTACCGGAATTGGAGGCGAAGAATTTAACTATTCCTCCGGAAGATTTAAAATTTGAATTATCCCGCTCTAGCGGTCCTGGCGGGCAAAATGTCAATAAACGAGAAACTGCGGTTAGGGTAGTTCATTTACCGACTGGTTTGGCGGCTGCTTCCCAGGTAGAGCGTTCCCAATCTCAGAACAAAGAAAAGGCACTTTCACTTCTGAAAGCGAAGTTGTTCAAATTAATGGAAGAAAAACAAGAAAGGGAACTTTCAAAATTAAGAACGAAGGTGACACCCGAATGGGGGAATCAAATCCGTTCTTATGTTCTCCATCCCTATCAACAAGTGAAAGATCACCGTACTAAAATGGTTAGCCATCAGCCGGATAAGGTTTTAGCCGGAGATCTTGATAAGTTCATCAATGCAGAGCTACAATAGTATTGTTCTATGATTAGCTTCCAAAATGTCTCTAAGGTTTATAACAGTCATTCGGTGGCGCTGGAGGGTGTTAATCTTACAATCCAACCAAAAGAGTTTATTTGTATTGTCGGACGCAATGGCGCCGGTAAGTCAACGATAATTAAGCTTCTTATTGGTGAAGAAAAACCAACTAAAGGACGGGTTTTTTTCGGCCCTTACGAAGTAAATAAATTAAAGCCGCAGGAGATGCCAGCTTTGCGGAGGCAGATTGGCATAGTGTTTCAAGATTTCAGATTATTGCCGACCAAGACCGCTCAGGAAAATATTGCCTTTGCTTTAGAGGTGGAGGGAAGGCCGCAGTCGGAAATTGATGAATTTGTGCCGCAGGTTTTGGATATGGTTGGGCTGGCTCATCGGGCCCGCAATTTCCCCCATGAGTTATCCGGTGGTGAGAAGCAGCGAGTGGCTATTGCTAGGGCGATGATTAATCGGCCGGCAGTTGTAGTTGCTGATGAACCAACTGGTAATCTGGATCCTATCCATGCCGGCGACATCGTAAAATTACTTTTGAAAATTAATGAACTTGGAACCACGGTTATTTTGGTCACCCATAATCGCGAAATAGTTAATAGCCTTAACCGGCGCGTAATCAGTCTGGATAATGGTAGAATTATAAGAGATGAAGCAAATGGGAAGTACGTACTTGCATAAATTTAGCCACTAGCCACTAGCCACTAGCCACTAGTAAATTTCTAGTCGCTAATCGCTAACTACTAGTCGCTTACACGATTGGTAACTACTTTATATCGCATAATTAAATACGGTGTCCAGGGATTTTTCAGGAATGGCTGGTCTTCCATACCAGCGTTGTCGGTTATGACCCTGGTGCTTTTCGTTTTTTTGAATCTGATTATTTTCAATGTTTTAGCCGATAGCGCGTTAGCAATTTTGCGGGATAAAATTGATATTAGCGTTTATTTCCAGACTAACGTTTCTGAGGATGATATTTTGAAAGTTCAAAGATCATTGGCCAGCTTATCCGAAGTTAAAGATGTTGAATACATTTCGCGCGATTTGGCTTTGCAGTCTTTCAAAGATCGCCACAAAGAGGATCAAACTATTAATCAAGCGCTGGAGGTTTTGGGTGAAAACCCGCTTTCGGCCTCATTGAATATAAAAGCAAAAGATCCCCGCGATTATCCGGTTATTGTTTCCTATCTGAATAATGAAAATCTGAATAATCTAGTTGATCAGGTCACTTATAGTCAGAATCAATTGATAATTAATCGTTTGGCTAATATCGCCGAGACTGCCGGTAAAGGCGGAGTAGCACTCACTGTTATTTTATCTGTTATTGCAGTTTTTGTGACTTTAAATACCATAATTCTTACCATTTATTCCACGCGCGATGAAATCGGTGTTATGCGTCTGGTCGGCGCCGCAAATAAATTTATTAGCGGGCCTTATATAATCCAGGGTGTGCTTTACGGAATTTTAGCGGCATTTCTGAGCATGCTTTTGATGGTTCCGCTGATATCGGTTGCGGCTCCCTATGTTAAAGTTTTAATGCCCGAGGTTAATATTAACGGATATTTTTACAGTAATTTATTGAAATTGACCGGTTATCAGCTAGGATTTGGCGTGGTGTTGGGGACGGTTTCCAGTATCATTGCAGTGAGAAGATATCTGAAAATATAAAATAGCCCAGCCGGGCTATTTTCCTTTATTGTTGGATAATTTTAAAATAGCGCTAATAAGCCGGTGCCTAGCATGCCGATGATTACGGTCCAGACCATAAAGTGAGTTATGATTTTTTTCCACCTGGGTTTCATAATAAATTGGATCCTATTCTCCTATTTTAATAAATTTTTATGAAAATAGCTAGATAGGATAAAATATGATACAATAATTTATATGGCTGATAAGATTCAAAAAAATCCCAGTGGACTCAATGTTCCAGCCAAGGAATTGCCTAAAATTGAAAAACCCAGAAAAGATTGGCGCAACTCTTTCCATTGGCGGGTATTTAGAATAATGGCTGAATTTGTAGACGGTTTTCAGTTTGTGACTGATTTTAAAAAAACCGTGACTTTTTTCGGATCTGCTCGTCTTCCGCAAGATGACCATTGGTATCGTGAGGCGCAGAAATTGGGAAGAATACTGGCTCGAGCCGGTTTTGGAATTATTACTGGCGGCGGTCCGGGCATTATGGAGGCGGCTAATCGCGGAGCAGTGGAGGGTAAGGGCGATTCTGTCGGTCTTAACATACAACTCCCGTTTGAGCAGCGTATTAATCCTTTTGTCCGCAAAGCCATCGGTTTCCATTATTTCTTCACTAGAAAAGTGATGCTTTCATATTCTGCCCAGGCATATGTATTTTTCCCTGGTGGTTACGGAACTTTAGACGAAGCATTTGAAATATTGACTCTTATTCAGACTAAAAAGATTTATGAAAAAATACCGGTAGTGCTGGTAGGCAAAGATTTTTGGGGTACGTTAGATAGGTGGATGAAAGAAAAACTGGTTAAGGATTACCAGACTATCGATGCGGAAGATTTGAAGCTTTATTATTTAGTTGATACCGCCGAAGAGGCTTTTGAGATTATTAAAAAATCTAAGCCGCGCGAAGAGTTTTGACCAAGGACTTTTTATTGACTTTTCTTATTTTTGCTCAATACCTAGTTAAGTTCTTTGAAAGTATGGAAGGCTGCTATGAAAATTGCAGCGGTTATTCCGGCGCGTAATGAAGAGCTGTTGATTGGCAGAGCAATTCAAAGTCTTTTGCAAAACGGCATTAAAGCCGGGGATTTGGCTGGTGTTGGGGCTGTAAGGGGGCGCGCTAATGTATGAACTGGGATTCGGCTACATTACGAGCATACTGCATATTGTTCCGCAGTATCCTAAAACTTCCACCACGCTAGCAATAATTTTAGCGGGCACGTTGTATTATTTCTTATCTTAATCCGCTCAAGCGGATTTTTTCTTGAGCAATTCTTTAAAGTGCTGGCGCAGTTTTTCCACCTTTGGCGCGATTATGGCTTGCGAGTAGGGCATTTCCGGATTTTTTTCGTAGAATTTTTGATGATATTCCTCGGCGGGGTAGAAATTTTCGAGCTGTTTTAATTCGGTTACGATTGGTTTTGGATATTTTTTACTTTCATCAAGGTTTTTAATATATGATTTCGCTGTTTGGAGTTGTGTTTCGTTGGTGTAAAGAATAATTGAGCGGTATTGGGAACCGATATCAGCTCCTTGCTTGTTAAGCGTGGTTGGGTCGTGGCTCATGAAGAAAACCTCCAGGAGTTTTTCTGCGGAGATTATTTTAGGGTCGTATTCTATTCTGATTACTTCCACGTGGCCGGTCTTTCCGGTAGAAACTTCGTCATAGGTTGGATTCGCGGTTGTTCCGCCGGTATAACCGGGAATTACAGAAGTGACTCCTTTTAGCTCTAAAAATATCGCTTCAGTGCACCAAAAACATCCTCCCCCGAAGACTATTATCTCTTTTTTGTTCATAGTTAAATTTTATATTAACTGCTACAATATTTATATGCAACAGTTAGATGAACAGCTTATAATCGATTATCTTCGGGGCGATTCCGGTGCATTCGAGGTTCTGGTACAAAGATACTTAAGGCCTATTTATGGTTTTGTGTATAGGTACGTCGGTGATGAGCGAGACGCTGAAGATACCACTCAGGAAGTTTTTGTGAAAGCGTGGCGTAGCCTTAAAAAGTTTGACCAATCAAAAAGTTTTAAAACCTGGATTTTCGCCATCGCTAAAAATACAACAATAGATTTTCTTAAAAAGAAAAAAACCATTTCCTTTTCGGCATTTGAAAATGAAAAAGGAGAAAATTCGCTTTTGGAAACATTTGCCGATCCCGCTTCTTCTGCTCAAGAGCTTCTCGAACAGCAGGAGTTTTCTTTGGCGTTTACCGGCGCAATAAATAAATTATCGCTTCAATACCGGACAGTATTGTTTTTACGTTGCAACGATAATTTTACTTTTAAAGAAATTGCCGAATTTTTAGGAGAGTCATTAAATACTATAAAATCAAGGTACCGAAGAGCCGTTATCATATTGAGAAATCTCGCTCAATAGAAGTAATGCGCTAAAATGAAATTTTAAAGGATGCACCAAAATGCATCCTTTTGTCGTATTAGTATATATGCGTAGGGACTACAAAAAATTATTCACGCACTTTACTCCGCCAGAGCCGCCGGAGGGACTTTTTGATAAAATAATTGCCCGTATTCGCGAGGAAGAACAGCTCCTTTTTGTCAAAAGGCGGCTTATCCTCTTTTCAATCGCTGTCGTTGTATCTGCCACAGCATTTATCCCGGCAATCAACGCTTTCCAGCAAGAATTCGCGCAATCTGGTTTCTCCCAATTTCTCTCTTTAATCTTTTCTGACTTAGGATCGGTAATGGCCAACTGGCAAGATTTTGGCCTGGCTATTCTTGAATCCCTGCCAGCAGTAAGCATAATCACATTCCTTGCCACCACACTGATTTTTCTCTGGTCGCTCAAGCACCTTGCTCAAGCGATAAAGATAGTTTTTAACCAGCCGCAATTAATTAATAGCTAATAAAATTATGGATTTCAACGAATTTTTTCAATCAAAAATATTTAAGATAGTGCTTATCGCTATCGGCGCGTTGATTGTCATGATTTTGGTATTTAAGGCGGGGGAATTCACCGGGTATAGAAAGGCGCGCTTCTCTTATAAGTGGGGAGAAAATTATCACCGTAATTTTGCTGGACCCAAAGGGGGATTTTTCGGAGATTTCAGGCGCAGCTTTGGAGATCGTGATTATATAAATGCTCACGGCACTTTTGGGTCAATCATCAGAATTGACGGCTCGACCCTTATCATCAAAGGAAAAGGCGAAGTTGAAAAAACAGTTCTTGTCTCTGACAAAACGACAATCGACAGTCGCCGCGAATCATTAAAAGCAAGCGACCTTAAAGTTGACGATCAAGTGGTCATCATCGGTTCCCCGAATGATCAAGGCCAAATCGAGGCAAAGTTTATTCGGGTTTTCCGATAGACACATTATGGCAAATTTAATCAAAAAAGTTTTGGAGAGAAAAATTTTATTTGGCGCGGTTGCCGTTGCGTTTATTGTCAGTGGCTATTTCGGATATAAATATTTTTTTGGCACAAGCTTTGCCACTCGCTATGTATCCGCGCAGGTTCAAAAAGGCACGCTTATTGTTTCCATCTCCGGAAGCGGCCAGGTTTCCGCTTCCAATCAGGTGGACCTTAAACCAAAAGTGTCCGGAGATGTAATTTGGATAGGCGCAAAAGTTGGCCAGGAAGTTTCGCAAGGCCAAGCATTATTTAGTCTTGACGATACCACTGCTAAAAAGGCAGTTGCTGACGCGGAGCTAGACCTTGAAGAAACTAAATTAAAGCTTGATAAAGATATTGCCCAAGCCCCTATTGATTACGAGCGCAAGCTTGAGTCGCTTCAAAAATTAAAAGATAGCTTGGAAAAAGAATACGAGGATACATTCAATACAGTCTCTAACGCTTTTCTTGACCTCCCTTCCATAATAACAGGAGTTCAAAATATTTTATTTGGCAAGGATTTAGAACCACGTACGTCGCAGTGGAATATAGACGTCTATAAAAGTTTGTTTGATAAAGAAGACAGGGATTTAGTTACGGCCTTTGCTGATATTGCAGATAAGGACTACGGAATCGCACGAGAAGCGTATGATAAGAATTTTCTTAACTTTAAAGCTATTTCCCGTTATTCCGAGGAATCTTTTTTGGAAGAACTTTTGCAGGAGACGCTTAACACCACTAAAGCTATTGCCCAAGCGGCAAAAAGCGAGACCAATCTTTTAGATACGATTATAGATATCGCTGAGAAAAAAAACCGAAATCTCAATCCATCGATAGCAACGCTACGAACCAATCTCAAAAATTACCTTAGCACGGTAAATAACAATTTGAGTTCTATTTTGGCGCAGAAGCAGTCTTTGGCAGACACCAAGGGAGCGATTCTCAATACAGAAAGGGATATTCGTATTTTAGAGATAAATAATCCAACCGGAATAAATCCTATTGATCTTCAAATCGCTCAAAATAGCATTAAAAAGAAAGGGGTTGCCCTCAGTGATTTAAAGGAGAAACTTGCCGATTATGTAATTCGCGCCCCTTTTTCAGGTATCATTGCTAAAGTAAATGCAAAGAAGACAGATGCGGTTTCTAGCGGTTCGACACTCGCAACTCTTATCACTAAGCAAAAGATTGCGGAAATTTCATTAAACGAAGTAGATATTGTGAAAGTTAAAGTCGGCCAGAAAGTTACACTTACCTTTGATGCGATCGAGAGTCTTTCCTTCACGGGAGAGGTAGTGGAAATAGAATCTGTCGGAGCGGTCACCCAAGGAGTGGTTACTTACGGCGTCAAAATCAGTTTTGACACGCAGGATGAGCGGGTTAAACCGGGTATGAGCGTATCCGCTGCGATCATCACCGATGTCAAACAAAACGCGCTTCTCGTTCCAAATTCTGCAGTAAAACAACAGGGCGATACGGCGTACGTGGAAATATCTACCAGCGAAACCGAAACGCCGAAACGCCAAATCATTCAAACGGGACTTTCCAATGATACGATGACCGAAGTCACAAGCGGCCTCAATGAAGGTGATCAAGTCGTGACGCAAACAATCACGCAAACTGCTTCACAGAGCCAAACTCAGCAGAATACGAGTTTGCGAATCCCGGGCATCACCGGCGGAGGAGGTGGTGGTGGAGGCGGTGGCGGAGGGCCGCGTCGTTAATTCACCCGCCAAAATTTTTTTAAGATAATGATTGAATGCAAACATATCAGCAAAATATATAAGACCAGCGATGTAGAAACACAAGCGTTGAAAGACGTTTCGTTTGTCATTAAAGACGGCGAATTCGTTGCGATTATGGGTCCGTCCGGTTCCGGTAAATCAACTTTGATGCATATTCTTGGAGCTTTGGATACGCCGACCAGCGGAACTTATTTTTTAGACGGAAAAGACGTATCAACTTTGGCGGATGATGAGCTGGCGGATATCCGGATGAAAAAAATTGGTTTTGTGTTTCAGTCCTTCAATCTTTTGCCGAGAACCAGCGTGTTGCGAAACGTCATGCTTCCGCTGATTTATGCGGGCGTATCAGAAGAGGAACGAAAAAAGCATGCCGAAGAAGCTCTTACTGCCTCCGCATTCCCGGATAAATTCTGGAATCATTATTCTAATCAGCTTTCCGGAGGAATGATGCAAAGAGTGGCCATTGCCCGCGCGCTCGTAAACAACCCGACGCTAGTGCTTGCCGATGAACCGACCGGCAATCTTGACACTAAAACAGGAGAGATTGTTCTGGATACTTTTCAACGGCTTCACCAAGAACAAGGTCGCACTATAGTGTTGATTACGCACGAGCAGTACGTTGCGGAACACGCCGAGCGTATCATCAATATTCGTGACGGAAGCATCTTGGATGACAGTAAAGTAAAAAACCGCAGACTTGCCAATCACAACGCGCATCAATGAAATCAAAAGACATTTTTTACGAAACATACACCGCCCTTTTGGCTAATAAAGCGAGGTCAGGCCTCACGATTCTTGGTATTGTTATCGGCATTGGATCAGTCATCGCCATGATATCCATCGGACAGGGCGTATCTGGTTCAATTCAGGCAAGCATCCAATCCATCGGTTCAAACTTGGTGCTGGTTATGCCCGGAGCTCAAAGAGGAGCTGGAGCGGGCCCGGTAAGCGCCGGCCGTGGATCAGCTCAAACGCTTAAACAAGAAGATGCCGACGCCATTCAGAAAGAAATTACGCTTGCGCAAGCCGTGGCTCCTGAAATATCGCGAAGATACCAAATTACCACAAAAGGCAAAAATACCAACACACAAGTTGTCGGCACCGTCGCTTCTTATCTGCAAGTGCGGAATGTTCAAATCGATGCCGGATCATTCATCTCTGAACAAAATGTGCGGAGCTTATCGAAAGTGGCAGTGCTGGGTTCCACCACCCGAAATGACCTATTTGGCGAAAATTCAACTCCAATCGGCCAAACCATTCGCATCAACCGCGTAGATTTTAAGATTATCGGCATTACCAAATCAAAGGGCGGATCTGGATTCACTAATCAAGACGATATGATTTTTATTCCTCTATCAACTGCCCAGCGGTTTCTTGCCGGCGATAATTATGTGACAACCATCAGCGTGCAGGCAGAAAGTCCAGATACCATGGCAACCATTCAACAGCAAATTACCGATCTTTTACTTCAAAGGCATAACATCCCAAATCCCCAGTTCGCCGACTTTCAAGTATTAAATCAGCAAGACATCGTGCAAACCGCTTCCGCCGTAACTAATACCATGACTATTCTCCTTGCTTCCATTGCCGGCATCTCGCTCATTGTGGGCGGCATCGGCATTATGAATATGATGTTGACCACTGTTACTGAGCGAACGCGCGAGATCGGGCTTCGCAAAGCCATCGGCGCAAAAAGAAAGGACATCAGTTTGCAGTTCTTAAGCGAAGCGGTAATGCTGACATTTTTCGGAGGTCTCATGGGGATACTGCTGGGCTGGATTATTTCATTGGCCGTCACGCAATTTGCGGGAATTGCCACACAAGTATCATTGTCATCAATCGCCTTGGCATTCGGCGTATCTGCCGCTATCGGAATTATTTTCGGTTATTATCCTGCGCGCCGGGCTGCGTCATTAAATCCAATCGAAGCATTACGATATGAATAAATTAATTTTAATTATCATAGCGGTTGCTGTGGTGGTCGGGGGCGGAGCGTTTTATGGAGGGATGAAGTATGTGGAAAGTAAAAGTTTGCGCGGACAATTTTCACGCGTAGACTTTCAGAATCTTTCGTCAGAGGAACGCCAGCAACGGTTTCAAGAAATTGGTGGAAGCGGGGGGTCTAGAGGAGGAAGGCTTGGACAAAGTGGCGGATTTGCAAGCGGTGAAATTATTTCCAAAGACGACAAGAGCATAACCGTTAAACTTCGCGATGGCGGCTCAAAGATTGTTTTTTATTCTGATGTGACCGAAGTTGGGAAGTTTATTAATGGCGTTCTGAGTGATCTTAAAATCGGTGAAAATGTTTCTATAAATGGAACGGTAAATTCTGATGGGAGCATCACTGCGCAGTCTGTACAAATCAGGCCACTACCCCCGATTTTGAATTAATAAATTTTTCAGATGCCGCCGCAATTAATTGGTTACGCCTGTTTTATATTCATTAAGCGCTTGCATTTGTAAATCAGTTAGGTGGATTGTCGGCCGTTTAGATGTGATTAATTTAACCGCATCTTGAACGTTCATGCTGCGGCTAATTAAATAAGCAGCGAAAAGAGTGGGCGCGCGCCCATGGCCGTTCTTGCAGTGAATAAAAGTTTTTATCTTATTGTTAATTAAAAAATCCAAAAATTTAACTCCGATTTCAAGATTTTTAGGATTTGGAGCTTTACCATTTTCTGTTGGAAGCCACAAAAAATAATCCACGCCATCGGGCGCATCTGTACGATCTTGTTCAAGGCTGATATCGGCGCGTACTCCTTTCAATAGGAGTTCTTTAGAGAAACCGAATTGGCAACACATATTGGTGCCAATAAAAATCTCATCTGTGATTTGATTATAATCAAAACCTTTACGGCCAGTTAAGTGATTAAAAGTATCTTTTGGACCATGCGGGATCACGTTGTTAATTATATCATATTAGTGAACTTCAATGACCAGAAATTCTTTGGGGCCATTCATTGTTTGTATTGTTATCTTCTCTCCTTTTGTGTGATCAATAAGTGCGGCGCCAAGCGGAGACTGGTGCGAGATGCGCCCTCTTTCGGGGTTAGTTTCGTAAGGGCCGACGATTTGAAATGTCTTGCGCACCCTCTCTTTTGATTCCAGTATAACGGTGGAACCAAGCTTGATTGTTCCGGTGGCATTGCGGCCCAGAGTGATTTCTATCGCGCGCTTAAGCTGATCTTCGGTGCCGAGAATTTGCCGGTGCGTTCGGCGGAGAATTGATTTCGCCTCTTTATATTCTGCATTATCCGAACGGTCGCCATACGCGGCTGTCCGTTTTGCTTCGGCTATGAGATCGGGAAGTTCTTGCTTAAGGCGAATAAGTTTTTCCTTTAAGCGTTTAATGCCTTCTGGCGTAAGGTATATTGGTCCGTCATCTCGTATTTTAAGAGCATCGGATAATCTTCGTTTGGGGAATTGCATGATTTAATCTCCAAAAAGTAAACGAATGGCAGCTCTGCAGATATCAGAATAATTTCCACCGGTAATACGCAGCCGATTTTGCTCAACGCTGATCGTAGAGCCATTTTCCCTCTTTATACTGCCGCCTTCAACGTAGGCGATTTTGGTGCCGCTACGGTTATAAATATCATTGCCTGAGTAATACCCCAATTTTCTGCCGCTGGAATCGTAAATATCATCGCTTTGTACCCAGCCGATTTTCTGTCCGTTTTTAAAAATGTCATTACCGACGATTTTAATCATTGATTTATTTTTTATTCTCCAAATTTAAAACCGAACCAGATGCCAAGAATCCCTCCGATGCCGCTTAGAAGTATCGAGGAAAAGGAGAGTGCATCTCCGCCCCAGAGTATCGGGACGAAGCCCCCGATTGTTGAGCCCAAAAGCATACTAATCCAGATAAGTGATTTTCTGCTCATTTATTATATTATACCAGATTTACCACTTAATTTATTTTTAAGATAAGATTTTTGAAGAAATTGCCGGATGTAAATTCGCGGTAAAAGATTTGGGACGAATGTAATATCATCCTCGAGTATATTAGAATCCACGGCAGTGGTTATCGGATATAGGAAGGAAGTTCATTCTAAAAAAATAAAGAATTGATGGGACGGGGGCAGTCATCCAGTATTTTTCCAAAAAGAGCGGAGAAGACGAATTTCAAGAGCTTTCTCTTCCGTCGCTGACCGCTGATGAATTATGGAACGGTAAGCCGCCGACTTGGCTAAATTTTCGTATCGTTGCCTGAAGATCTGGCAGTTGATCCCAAAGCCCCCTAAATGGTTCAATCCCATTCGGGGCTTTTTTTAAGAAATATAGCGAGTAGCGAGGCGGTGTAAAAATAAAAAATCCGCTCAAGATATGAGCGGAGAGATTGGGACAATGTTATTTGCTTTTTGTATTGGCAAATAGTAATCCGAGAGCCACACCCCATAACAATCCAGAAAGTACATTGCCGGTGGCCGCAAGAAAGGCAAAGAAGACAACAGTAAATGCCACCCAGTTCATTTTCATTGTATTCCTTTTTTAAGGTAGGTTTTATTCTGACCATATTCTAATAAAAAATCTTTAATAAATCAATAAATTACGTTTTCATTATTTCAGTTGTAACATTTTCCGTTAGACAAACCATACCAGATTTGCTAGTCTTTTCTTAGTTAATTGATATATAAGGAGTGAGTTCTTGAGTATTAAAAAGAATTCTCATAAGACAAATGTTATTACTTTAGAGCACAAAAGAAAGTGTTTTACGGTTACATATATAGACGGGGATAATATAACCTGCCTCAGGAATTTTATGAATTCAAAGGGGCTCCGTATTTCTAAACATGATACGATTACCGTATTTTCGATAGGTCCAAACGAAAGCAATCCGGTGAATATCTTGAAAAGAAAGGCGGGAATGTCTGTGTTAAGTGCAGAAGATGGCAAGTCTCAGATTTTTATAGGAGAGATTCTTGTAGTGACAACCGACTATGTTCTTTCAGGGGGTGACAAGTTGGTAAAATTTGGAGATTGATAGGGCTATATTTAATATCGCTTTTTTATGTATTTATGAAGCGGGTTCTAGACCTATTTATTCACTCGAAAAACAATTGACTTATTTTTTATTCTTAGTAATATAGTGAATAGCATATTTCTATAAGGAGTAGTGATGGGACAGCAGAAAACAGCGCGTTTTGAGGTACTTGATGAAGTTCGAGTTCGCAATGTCAGTTTTCTTTATAAGTTTTTCTTCAGCAGGGAGCGCCGGCAATTATTCGGCAGAGTTGGTTATGTTATGAATGTAGCGCGAGGTGACCATAGCGGCGAATTTATTTATGCAGTGGCTTTTCAAGACGAGCAAGGATTGAAAGGGGGGTGTTTCTTCGAGAATGAACTTGAGTCTGTTGCCGCAGTTCGGGATGTGGTGAGGTAACTAAAAGTGCGATGAATCGCGCTTTTTTCTTTTACAATTCGATTAAATAGGTTCTTGTATTATTCACTAGGTGACCCAAATTTGACTTTAGTATCCTCTAGAATATGAAAGTTGACTATAGAGCGCTTTTGAAATACACTTTATCAAGACAGTTTACAAATAAATAGGAGTTGATTGTGAGACTTTATGATAAGAGAATTAAAAAATTCCTGGATGAAATAAACGCGAACCCAGAGTTAAAGAGGCGGTTTATGAGTAAATTTTATCCCAGCTCTAGTACAACTGACTTATCTGAAGTTCATGGAACGCGCGGGGACGTCAAGTGGGAAAAGGTAGATGATTATCGCATCATTTTTAATTGTAGCGGTTCAAAGCAAATGAATGTGGTTGTTCTCGGAAAAATAAGTCGTGAGGAGGCTTATAAGAAATATCTCGAGTGGGTTTTATTGAATCCTCATGGTTCAAATCAAGGAATGATCGGATATTCGGAAGTGGTGCGGACCGTAGTGTTTTGAATTAAATAGAACCGCTAAAGCGTAAGCTGAAGCGGTTTTTCTTTTGACAGATAGTAAATCTTGAAATAAGATAGAAGCACTTTTAAGTTCGTTTAAAACTGAAAAAGGAAGGAGAATGGAAAAGAAAATGGCCGTGGACAGGCTGATTCACGCTTTAAAAGAAGGCGGGATCCAGAGTTCTCTCGAATTGGAAGCTCGCACCCGATTAAAGCCGGAAGAGCTGCTTCCTTTACTCAAAGGATTTCAAACGAAACAACTGATTACCGTTTATCCATTTTTGCCATGCTCCTGTTCTGGAGACGAATGGAATCGAACCTATTACGCTCCTTTGCCCAGATTTTGGAGATATATAGAAGACCCTGTTTTAGTTGATATGTTGCGTGAAATCACTTAATAAGGGCGGTTTTTTTAATTGACTTTATTAACAACGATATGATATTAATATATTGAGGTTCCTGTTCGAGAGCGGGGGTAGCAGGCACCTCCCCCAGTAGCTTTTATAGTACCGGGGCTCTTTTTTTAACAAAAGGATTATTTTAATATATTATATACGCAGTACTCTGAAGTATAAACTCAAAAGGAAGAGGGGGTATGAGAATGGAAACTGCTTTAACAGCTGTGATGTTCGTAGTTTATTGGCCAATTACCATACCCGCTATTTTAAAGAGTAAGGTCAGAAAACAATGGAATGAATACAAAGATGTCGCAGGTTTTATGCTAGGGAAGCATAATCAACTTTTTTGAAGCAATGGAGAAAGAAGCAACTTCAAAAGCCCTATATGGTTTTATCCCATCTGGGGCTTTTTCTTTTTCAAAATACGGTGAGTTTTGGGGCGGGGTAAATAAAATTGCTTCTTACCGTGTTATAATTTTCTTATGTGGCTGTTGATTGCATTTTTAGCGCCGGCTTTTTATGCCCTGTCCAACGTTTTAGATAATTTTTTAGTTAATCAAAAATTTAAAAATCCAACCACTCTCGCATTTTACACTTCTTTATTTAATCTTTTGTTTCTCCCATTAGTTTTTATTTTTTTTAAGCCAGTCATGCCGTCGGCGGCTGTTTTCCCGATTTTATTTCTTTTGGGCTTCATTAATATTATATATCTTTATCCTTACTATAAAGGACTGCAAAGCGATGACACTTCTATTGCCATTTCCTTTTTCTCGTTGGGGAGAATTTTCATTCCCATCTTGGCCTTTTTTATTGTCGGTGAAGTTCTGACTTTGTTTCAATATGTTGGTATCGGATTGCTTATATTGAGCAGCACGCTTTTGAGTTTAAGAGGTTGGAAAGAAGATTTTCGATTCAGCAAGGCTTTCTGGTATATTGGATTGGCGGCTTTTATTCTTTCATTTGAGGGGGTGTTGATCAAATATCTTTTTGGACAAGGAGTGAATTTGGGTACTGTGCTTGTTGGGGAAGGGGGAACGGCGCTTTTGCTGGCTTTGCTTTTCTTAATTCCACAACGCACAAGAAGTGACATTATAGCTAACGTCAACATTTTCAGGCAAATGTTTCCGGTTTTTGCGGCTGAGGAAACATTCACCTTTATTGCCTTTGTTTCCGAAAGTTACGCGATTGCGCTTGCTTCAGTAAGTATGGCGAAGAGCATTTCGATGCTCACGCCATTTTTTCTGGTATTTTATGCCAGGTTTTTATCAAAAAATCTGCCGGGTGTATTTAGAGAGGAAATTGATGGTTGGGCAATTGCCAAAAAAGCACTGCTTTTTGCTATTATGATTGTTGGGGTGATGTTAATTCGAGATTGATTAAAGAAGTTTTAATATTATTCATCATAATGATCCCTATTTTATAAATGAGTCAATTTGAACGCGGTCCCCAAAAAGAATCTGATCAAGAAAAACGTGAGCGCCTTCGCCTAATTTTTCAAGCATCCTTGGAGATTTTCTTGTCGGAAGAATCTCTTGAAAAAGGTATGGTAGAAGTTACCAGGCGAAAGGGAAATGGAAGCATTGAAGTAATTCAGCAATTGGTAGTGCGCGGCATCAGCGAAGGGGGTGTGGAACTTTGCGGTATTAATGGTGAAGGTGATCCTACGAATAGCGCCACCATGTTTTGGGAGGAGATAATCGATGTCAGTAAGAAATAACTTTTTTACCAAATGGTGCACTTACTTATTGAACTCGCCGGTACGTTTAATTGACAGAATAAATATATTGTGGTAATTTTTAAATAGTACTAAATAAGGGGAAGCAAAGGAGGGGCGATGAAAAATCTTTATAGGGTTTTAGTTTTGATGTGTATTGCCTTGTGTTTATCTACTATTTATACAGTGACGCGGCAAGAAATGAAAAGGATCTCGAGAATTTCGGAGGAGAAAGTTGAGAATATCGTTCGCGTATTGATGCATGACCGGTATAATTGGACTTTGATTACTGAGAAAAATGACTCTAAAGAACTAAAAATGGAAGCATATCGATGTAATGATTATTCCGATTGTGTACATCTTTTCAAAGATGTTTCAGGGGAGGAGAAGATGTGGTCGCATGTTGTGATGCGGGACAATGGCATTAATGCGCGTTGGCGGGTGATTTCCCTAGAAATTCACCTCCATTCGGAAAAGAATGTTGAAGGCGCCGGTTGGGATCACGGAAAGACGGGAAAGGGAATGACGCAGGTAATTGAATAATAGAATTCAGGAACCGTTGATTTGCTCAACGGTTTTTATTTTTCAAATCATCAAACAAGTTCTAACATTGTTCACTAGACGACCCAGGTTTGATTTTATTCTTATTTCTTAGTAATATATTTATCAGCACCTAACGCTCGTTGAAAAGGAGATGGGAAATGAAGTTAGTTAAATTAATACTTTCCACGAGACCAGCTGGTTTACAAGACTGGCTTCTGGTGGCGTTTATCGTTTTAGTCTGGGGATTGAAGGGAATCTTAATTTTTTGGCTTTTGATGTATTTGCTCACCATTTTCACTATTGTTTTCATGGATGAGGCACGAAGCCATTTGCTAGAATCTGGTGGTTTAAATACAGACGATAAGGAAATAAAATTTCTTTGCAGATTAGGACTCCATTTTTGGGGACCAGTCATAGTTGAAGAGCCCGTGACAGAGACGGCAAAACTTTGGCAGAAAACGTACAGATTTCGATACGGCAAACGAACCTCACTCTGTTGCACCAAAGACCAATTAGTTCGTAGCCTTATTTCAATCAATCCTAATGAAAAAAATTATTGGTTTAATGAGGATAAATCTTCGGGTTTGTATCAAGACTTCAAAGATAATAATCAAGTCAGAGAGAATCAATAGTCGCGCGAATGACTTTTTTCTTTTATGACTCAACTAAACAGGTTCCGACTCGATCCAGTTGCTGACCTAAATTTATTTGATTTATTTTTGATTAGAGAATAATATAGTTACAGAACATTATTAGCGAGAAAAGGAATGAGTATACATACTTATTGTGTTGGATGCTTAAAGAAAGTGGGTATAGAAGTGCCTCCCAATAAAATTCGTATGGGAACTTGCAATCTTTGTTCAACATCTAGAGATGGTAGTGCGAAGCAAGTTGCTGAAATTCGAGGTTATACAGACGATAAAAATCAATTTCAAGTTGCACTTGTTTGATAAAAACAGCCGCTTGGTTCGCCCAGCGGTTTTTTTTATAACCTCACCAAACAGGTTCTAACCCGCTCCAGTTGCCGATCCAGATTTGATTTATAAAAATTTTATGTTAATATATCAACACTGCTGAAAAGCAGAGAATGCTCATTGAAAAAGGAGGTTGGAAATGAAGAAAAAGATGGTTATGGTCATCGGACTATTTTTATTTTGTTCTTCCAATATTTTTGCAAAAGAATTGGACGATTTAAACAATTTAAATAAGTTGGTCCATAAGTCTACCGTTACTGTCTGGGTTAGTGCCATTGGTAATGGCGGTGCTTTACTACAAGGAACGGTTTTAAATGTATATACCAGTAGTATGACTATGAAGGTTAGGGTAGCAGGTGAAAATTATGTAAGCATCGTGGACAACCCTTTTTTCTTAGCAGTATTAGGGGATAATCTCATCGGTTCAATTGAAGTAAATAATGAAAGCGTTGTAGTCAGTTTTCAAAAAAATGGCGTTTTAGCGGCTTCTGCTCCTAGAAATAAATTACTCCGTGCCTTAATACCTTGGTTCCTGCCACGGGATAAATATGTTTATGTTCGTTCGGATATTCTAGAAAAAGTCAGAAAGAAAAAGGACAATGATAAATAAAAATGAGACACCCTCCAATTTACCGTCGACCGGCGATAATTCAGAAAATAAATCTGATAATGACCCTACGTAAATGTAGGGTTTTATATTTTTTATTTGACTTATTTAATTTTAAAATTATAAACTATTTAAATAGTTCTTTAAAATGAGAAGGGATGTCATGGATGCACTCCGGGAAGATCTCAAAGAATTAGTGCGATTGAATGCTGATGTATTGGCTGAAGCTTATTCAAGGCCGTATTCGGAATGGCCGGACGAAGTTATTTTAACTGATAAAAACGGAAAGAAATGGGTTTTGAAGAAACTTAAATAAACCCGCCCCACAAAGGCGGTTTTTATTTGCATTGACAGATTTTTTTTGCGTGATACTATATAAACAGCATTCTTTAATCCTATTGGGGGTATGTAATGGGTTGGTTGCTTTTGTTGGTTTTTCTTCTGTGTTTAGGTGTGCTTGTGGGATATAAAGTGCAATGTAGGGGTAGAAATATCGCTATTACATCGCTTATCTTAATAGGTTCCATCGTAGCACCGGTCATAACAAGTGATGCACATGTTTTTTCGCCGTTATTCATCCCAGCATTTTTTATTGTTCCCGTTTTATTTGGGATTCTAGGCGCCCTGTTCTATCGCGTGCTTAAAAAAGGAGTAAATTGGTAATATACGCCCTAAATTATTTTTGGGCTTTTTTATTACTCACTAAATATATTTTAATTTGATCCGGTCGTCGATTTGGATTATTTTTTTGACAAAACATAAATTTTAAAGTAATATATAAGCACTTTACAGTTCGTTTAAAACTGAAGAAGAGAGGAGGAACAATGAAAAAGCTTGTCCTGATGTTTTCTTTTGGGGCGACTGTTTTATTTTCTCCATTGGTCTTTTGTAAAGAGCCGAATGACACTGAGGAGATTCAAGTTGAAAATCAAGTGGAAACTTTCCCAATTTCGGTCAACTATGATCTTTCGGTGGAATCCATGGTGGCCATGGGAAAGTATGACGGGCAAAATTATAACTTCACCACCAAAAACTTCCCAACCATTCGGAAGGGTGAGGTTGATCTTGTTCTTGGACTAGTGCATTTCAACGGGGTATTGACCTCTGAGGAAGCGCTCAAAGAATTGGATAAGATGGGCTATCGTCCCGCCGAGCTTCGCGAACTTTTAGTTTTTGGGGCGAAATACTCTGACATTTGGAATCAGTTTCCGCCAGTCGTTTCGGTAGTCGCACTGGGTTCGGTCTGGCTGGATCCGAATGCCCGTCGCAATCATTACAAAGTGCCGTATCTTTTGATGGGCTCTGGCGGGCGCTACATGGAATTTAACTGTTTTGACTGTAGGTGGCACGAGGGCTGTCGGTTCCTGGCTGTGCGCGAGTCCTACAAGTACGATTATGATAAAACTAAATCTGGCTGGACGCTCCTTGAGGATACCTCATTCGATGGTAAGCAGTTTGTTCCTGATATCGTAGAGTTCCTCAAGCCTAACGAGTCCTATGTGAGGGGCGATGTGATGAAGCAGAGAGCCAAGGAGCTCAATGCTCATCTTAGCCAGCGTCATGCCGAATATCTGCTGGAGCATCAAGATCTCATTCCCAAAGAATGGCAAGGCAAGTATTATCTTATCTTTCCAGGAACGGTCTGGCAGGACTGGTATGGTGGCCAGCGTGTCGCGTATCTCTACTGGGACGGGGACCAGTGGAACTTGTCTTTTTTCTGGCTTGAAATTGAGTCCTGGGGCGGCCCCGCAGGTCGTCTCGTCGGCCTTCGTAAGTAACGGGACATCTGGAAAAATGCCCACACGGTTTACTGTGTGGGCATTTCTATTTGTCAGCAGTTTTTTGACAAAAAGATATCTTTTTAATAATATATGTTTAGTAATTTAGGATAAGAAGGTTTAAATAGATGGTATACAATCTTCATGGGAAGACGACTGAAGAAATAGATGTTGCATATATACGACCCACTATACAGATTAATCTTGATCGACTTGAAAAGAAATTAAGAAAATTCCCATTTGTTCTTGATGCCGTTATTTTTGTGATACCTGATTATCAATATGGGTTTCCTGATTATGCGTATCCAAAGCAACCAACTGATAATCCTGAGCGCGTCCTTATTTTTCTAAACATTGACAGAGGTGCCCAAGAAGAACGATTGCGCCGTATAGATTCGAGGAGAGTTGAAGATTCGAAGTTAGAGAAAGAATTTATTGATATGCAGATAAGGGGTCTTTATGAGACCGAGGGGATAGTCGGTGTGAATCTTATAAGTAGTTTTGGGTGGAGAAAGAGCGATAGTCTTCTAAGAGATACTGGCTGTCTTGGCGATTTACCTATACGATCTTATATCGTTGATCTTGAGGAGGGCGAGGATTTTAAAGCAAAAGCCCAAAAACTTGCTCAAGAATATGATCAAAGGGATCGGCAGCGTCTAGAAGATAAGAATAATGAATCAGAACATTAACCGCCAAATAAGCGGTTTTTTCTTTTGACACCCTTCAAATTTAGTGTTAATATAACACTGGATCTTTTTAAAAGGAGATATAGATGGACAAAATACACGTAGAGAACGATGCGGCTTATACTACCTGGCTCGAGAAAAGATTTGACGAGATTTTAAGCGATTTGAAGGTGAGTAGTGATGAGCGTAGAAAGGTAAGATCGTTGCTCGCTCCACTTCGAAACAAGAATTCTGTAACCCACCTTCATTACCAGCACAGCCTTCGTGTTGCATTACTGCTTGAGTTAATAGCTAAGTTTATGAATCTTGATGTTAAAGCGCTTGTGTATGCTGGCGTATTCCATGATATTGGTAAAACTCAGGCTCCCATTTCAACTTTGGAAAAAACGAGCGGATGGACAGCTAAGGATACTAGGGTTATGAAAGCCCATGTTATGGACAGTTATCGACTCCTTAGGGGAACTTTCGATTTTACCGCAGAAGTTATATTGTGGCATCACCGATTTCAAGTTAATGGTTATCCGAGTAAACTTCCGAAGAAGTCTCATTCTTTTTCCCGAGCCACGGAGGCTTTAATTACTTTTTATGGTCGGATGTTGGCGCTTGCTGATTGTTACGATGCTTTGCATCGGGCGAATGATAAGTTTGGCGGAGCAAAGCTTAGCGCGGCTCAGATAAAAGAAAAAATGCTTGTGCTGAACCCGGATCTGCGGCGTCTGATTGAGGATTTATACGATGCAGATATTTTTATGGAGGAGGATGAGCAACAAGATGAGCGTCACCTGGATGTTCTTTACAAAATTGCATGGGAGAATCAGAAAGATGTAAGAACTCCTCGCGAAACTGGCCGGCAAGTAATGCTTGCTTGCGCACTTGAGCCGCTATCGGATAAAACCGGTTGCACTACCAGACATCGAAATGTGAGTCGGCATTTGAAACTTGAGTATTTTGTAATAGGGGGTATCAACATCGGCGAGGCATTTGAAGATTTGGCACGAAGTGTGCGTCAGCATAGTGTAGATGGGCAGCCGCCGATATACCATTTTGCTCTCCGGGCCCAGAAGGAAAGTCTGCGCAACCGGGGAGGGGGCAGAATCAATCACGGTATTATTGAACTTCTGATTCCTGTCGTGGCAAGCCAACACCTTTTTGATTTATCAAGCACAATGAAAACGGAAGACATCCTTCAGAAAGCGGTTGCTGTCCTTAGAGCAACCACGCGTGAGGATGTTGATAGACTAGTGGAAATGAAACAGTTGGTTCATGTCCTTTCTAATTATACCGATCGCAAAATTGCAAAACATCCTAAAGCCACGAATGTTCTCCGGTATTACGAGGAAGATTTAGCTGTTTCAGCCGGAAAGCCTACGAGTATTGCTCACAATAGCGAGTTCGTGCAGGGCTTTCCCACTGTTAAATGTATTTACAAAGCCATCATCGACTCTCATTTGAGTGGCTTGGGCAATAAAGTTGCGGAGGCATATCAGCGCGCTTGTTGTCTGCATGATGAAAAAGTCGGCAGGGGTTTTCTAGCCGATTGCGTTGCAGTTGCGCTTTACCTTTGTCTCTCCCAGCATAAACAGATTAAATTTACTGATTAATCGTATTTCATTTTGTATCCGCCAAAGCGTAAGCTGAGGCGGTTTTTTCTTTTGACAAAACATAAATTTTGAAGTAATATATACACTAGAATTTAGTTTGTTGAAAATTGAAGGAGAAAGGGTGAAGAAGATGAAATCCCTGATGCTATGTTTCGGTTTTGTCTTGTGCGGCGGGCTCATTAACTGTGATTCTTATGGGGTTGAGAAGAAAACGAAATTCGTGGTTCAGTCGGCAAGGGTATTACGATATGCAGATATGCGATATAGTAGATATGATAGATTGCCTAGTACTTGGTATTTAGAATTGGATATTTTAGGGGGAAGAGACACCTCCTTGTATTGGTGTAAATAATACCAGGAAGGTTTTTGTACAAGTCGTTCCTTCAGGAGAAAAATTGGTGTACGTAGAGGTGAATTCGAAGTATAGATTGAAAGAAGGTTCCGGGAACTTTTATAGGAAAGCCACTGTTATTGTTCCGGATGAGGCCAGTGCCGAAAAGTGGAACAAGGCATTGCGCAAAGATTTACCTAAAGAGGTGGTTATCCCGAAGTAGAATAAGCAAGATGATACGGGGAAATTGATTTTCCCCGAAGCCTCAAAATGGTTTAATCCCATTCGGGGCTTTTTCTTTTTAAGAAATATAGTGAATCACGGGGTGGGGTAACGCCCCAACACTCACAAAATAGGTTCTAATTTTCCCTACTAGAAAGGAGCAAATAAAAGAACGTGTATAACAAGTTTATTTATGATAATGTGTATTTATGAATCCCGATAAGAGGTTTAACAAAGAAGATAAGCCAAAGGAACAATCTTGGGAACAAATTAAAAAAATGGGCCGCCCCTCTTTTACGATTCGCAAAGGTGTGGAGTTAGGAATATCCGCTACAGAGATTCAAAGATGGGCTGAGGAGGTTATTACAGACCTTGCTAATCACGGTAATTACTATTTAGCAGTCGAACTTAAATATGAACTAGAAAACGTTGAATTGGTTTCGGAAGAGCAAGGCAAGCAATTTGGTAAAGAAATGTATAAACAGGCAATGGAAGCTCGCAATTATCCTGATGCGGCGATGATAGCCGCTCAGGCATTAGGAGAAGACAGTAAAGAATATAAAGAGGCAATGCAACTATGGATTCAACGAGACAAAGAACGTGCAGAATCTCTTAAAAAGAAGCTTAATATATATATCGAAGCCAGGAGGCAGGCCGAGAAACTTTATGGAAAGGATAGCAACGAATATAGGGAAGCCGATGAGGCATTTATACAAAAATTCGCAAGCGAAATACGTTCTAAGGAGAATGACCGTTAATCTTGAACGGTTTTTCTTTTCAAAATAGTGTATTTGGGGGTGGGGTAACTCAATTTGTGTTTATCCTGGTTCTAATATCCTACACGACGGCACCTAGTTTTAATAAAAAGAGACCCCGTTATTAAGGGTCTTGTAGGGCTGTTGAGTAAACAGTTTTTGTCATTTTAGCAGTGTCTAATAGGTTCAGTAGTTCCGGATTCTTTTGGAATCTATCTCGGAATTCTTTCTCTTCTTTTGAATATTCGCCGTGTATATTGAGTAAATTGATATATTCCTTGAGAATCATTGCAACAATCGTTGCATAGGGTTGATTGTGCTTAAATCCATTGTGATAAGCCAGATTAGTTGCTGCTATCAATAAAGCCAATCCGATAGCGAAAACAAGCATAGTCATAATCAGCCAAAAAATGTTAATGGGCCATATTGCTATGCCCCACAGAACTCCTAGTAGAATAGAGGTACAAAAGCCGCCCGTTCCGCATAACGCTACTTTATCTATCATTACCCATTTCAATTGGTAAAGTTGCTAGTTCATAATATAGCCTACCCAATAATTTTTGTCCATCAGGTTCTAACTTGATCCAGTTGCCGACCCAGCCTACTCTTTATTGTAATTGGAGCCACATTCTCTATCGGCTTTCTCCGCATTAACTTTTTTAATTCCAAATCTTTTTCAAAGAGTTTGCTATATATCACCGCTTGAACTTCCGGCGAAATCTACTAATATTATTAGGCACCTTCAAAAACTTACTAGCCTTGAGAGGAATAATGACTTCAAAGCAAGATCGGCCTTTAATAGCACTCCTTCTTTCGGCTTTATTAGTTGGCCCCGTGATAGGATACTTTGCCCCTTTGTGGCTTATATGCATTCCCACCATGATCTATATTGGCCTTAATATTTATGAGATGATGAAACACAAAAACAGAGAGATAGCACCATTTTTACTTTGGTTAGTATTATTTTTTACACCGATGTGGGTTGTTTACTTCTTATTTCATAAATAAATTTGCCTCATAAAAGTGGGGCCTTTTTCATAATCCCACTAAACAAGTTCTAATCTGATTCAGTTGCCGACCCAACTTTATTTGACTTTACTTTTATTTTCTGCTAATATATTTATCAGTAGTTAATGTTCCTTGAAAGGAGGAAACAGATGGCGACTAATCGAAACAAATGGTTTTTGGGATTACCAACCCTGATCATTGTCAGTTTATCTTTTTCCATATCGCAAGCGGGATGTGGGCTGAAAACTTCAACCGAGATTCAAGAAAAGAAAGAATTTGTAAGAGTTGATATCAGCGAGGGTTTTCCGATTGAAGTCAACTGTAGCCAGTCTTTCAGGAGAGTAATTGCTGTTGTTGGAAAATATATGCAGTTGCCTCCGGATGATGAGGATCTTTTGGGTGGTTATAATGCTTTAGGGAATAATTTTAAGTCTGCCTGCGCACAAGCTGGAAATAAGGGTAAAAAAAGAATTGAAGTTCATATTGCCACAATCGGAGATTTTTTTAAGAGATACTCAAAAGAAGAAATTTTTAGGGAATTAGAACCCAATGAATGGGTGACAAGGAAATTTTGGGGTTCTCAGCCGAAGGACAATTTCCCAGTAAGAGATTATGTGAAAGATGATGAAATTAAGGATGAGCTGGGAAAGTTGGGTTTTGGCTTTGCTAACGCCGCAGAACTTCTTGCGTTTGGGGTCGCGTATCCTGATGAGCAGCAAAAGAGCGAGATTGTTACTTTAGATGGCGGCCGGTATAACATTGATGCCAGAAAGTGGGAAAATTTATATCTTGGCAGTATTGGCGGCGAGAAGCGATTTGTGGGTTTTGGTTATTTCTTTAGGGGTTTGCCCAAAGGCACTCGTTTCGCCGTTGTTCGCAAGTAGTGGAAAAGTTCTTTAAAGATAAAATATAATTTGCAAACCACCGTCATTAGGTGGTTTTTTCTTTTATAAAATATGGCGAATCACGGGTGTGGCAGAAAACGAGAACATAGATACCCGCATCATTCTTCCTCTCAAACAAAGTTCTAACATCCCACACGATGGCACACAGATTTACTTGATAAATTATACCAGTATGTTATATTACATTATACCAGTGGGGATTACGGCGTAGGGTAGTTGGCTCGGGGGATGCCAAACCTAGCGTGGAAGCTAAATCCTCAACGCAGCGGATCGCAAAGTACCCATTGGCACAATTTCGACGGCTTCACCGCCGTCTTTTTTTGAACCAAATTTGACGTTTATATTTTTATAACTTTACTTTTAACAATGTTCGGTGGGGTCGTAGATAATCTTTGCGGTTTTTATTTTGACATCTCGTAGCCACAAGCCCCGGGCTTTAGTCCGGGGTTGCGTTTTCTAATCAATAGCTTGGAATAGTTTTAATAATATCGATCGGGGTTTTCATAGCCAACCCCATATGCGGCCTTTCCTCATTGTAATACCGGAGATATTCCAGTATTTCTTTTTTCCAGACAGATAATGACCCGGGAATCCGGGAAATGCATTCCTCCTGAATGATCCGATTGAATCTTTCCAAGTGAGCATTGTCATTCGGCTGCCGGACTCGGGAATGGCGATGGGCCATGTTTCGTTCCCCGATTCTTTTGGTAAACCATTTGGAAAATTCACTGCCATGATCTGATTGGAAAGTTTGGAAAGGAAAAGGAGCTAATTCCTTCGCCCTTTCCACAAATTGCAAACTGCGATGAGTATTGATCCACAAAGAAGGCAGGGCATAGGCCCAACGGGAGCAGACATCCAGCAGAGTATAGATGTATAGCTGCTCCCCAACCTGGCCGTCGTGAATCGTGTCAATTTGAACCAGAATCCCTGGTTTTTCTGCCAGAGGACGAGGCGGATATTGATGCCACTTTTTTCATTTAGAGAAACGAGTCATCTGATTTCTTTGCAAAGTTCTTTTTACTGAGGAGAGGCTGACTCGGTAACCATCTGTAGCCAAACGATAATGCAGAATCTCCGCGCATTGATTTCTTTCTCGTCGATAAGACAAAATAGTTTCCACTAATTCAGCAGACAAAGAATGCGGATGTGTCCAGAAACGAGATGACTGAGTAGGAATGATCATTCGACCATCAGTAGGAGCTTTGGCTACCCATTTCACAATAGCGCTTTGAGAATATCCCATATGCCTTGCGACCTTTACCGTGCTCAAACCGGAGCGAACTAAACGAACTGCCTCCATTCTAACCCGAGGCAAGTGGGGGTCATTTGAATATGTCATATACATAGTTTGGGGTATTCCAAGCTATTGAACCATTACGGGTTGTTGACAAAACATAGATTTTGAAGTAATATATTCATCAATACCCAGTTCGTTTAAAACTGAAGATAGGAGGAAAGATGGAAAATTATCTGATTATCGTTAGTCTGACACTCGTAGGCATTGTGTTATTTTTGATGTTAGCTTCGCCAACCATAAGGAGAGACATCATCAACTATTTTGATCTTGGTTCAAAAAAGACCGGTAATCAAGAAGATGAGTTCGAGGCTGCCTTGAAAAGAGTCGCTATGGGAATCGGAATGACGACCGAAGAATTTAAGGGGAAATTAGAAGACAAGGCATTGGAGCTGGCTTTTATCAAAGATTGCCTTACTCTTAAAGAACTCAAGCAGTGGCCGAATCTTTCCGATATCCGAATGCTCCATGTGGAGCAGTGTAAGACGTGTAGGGCAATGCTTGAAGTCGTAGGAGCCAACAATGAAAAAAACGGTTAATGAACCACCGATGATTTTTCTCCTAGTATTTGCCATCTTTTGGGGTTCTGTTTTTACTCCCGTATTTGACGATTTATCATACTTTTTTCACACTCTTGGATCGTATAACGAAAAAAAGACCTACACAATGAATGGTGTATTAAAAAAAGCGCGGAAACTTGATAGAGATTTATATGGTTTTGATTTGGACATGTTTCCAAAGAACAAGGAGGTCTATTATATTGAAGTATCGAAATACGATAGAGGTGAAGAGTTAGTATGGGGATGGTATGTATCGCTTCCTGAATCTCCAGAACTTCATATTGGCGAGTCTATAGCATTAAAATATAATTTTATTCGTAATTGGTTAGGAAATGAGGTAGACGTACAAGGACGCGGGATTGATTTACCCTTACTCAGAACGTATATGGGAATACCGATATATGGAAAAATTACTGTATCCACCGCTCTACATTGAGCGGTTTTTTATTTGACTAATCAATTTATCTTAATTAATATCTATATTAGCTTTTAAATAATCAGATAAGGGATGAAGGGGAATATGAATAAAGTAGTTTTCTCAGTAAGAAAGGGATTAACTATAAAAGTTTATCCGGAAATGTTGCCCGTAATGAAAGTGTTAAAGGGGGTAAATAGGGAAGGAAGGCAAGAAGTTAAATATGCAGTATCTTTGCTTTCCGCCAATGCTGTATCCGCTAAACTCTTCAAAAGAACCATAAGGTTTGTTTATGAAGTAATATATGGCAAGAAAGTTAAATCTAATCAGTACACAAAAGATACGAAAGAGATTATAAAACAATTGGAAGAGTCAGAAAGAAAAAAATTACGATAATACATTAAACAGGCATTCATTGCTTGTTTTTTCTTTTGACAAAACACAGATTTTGAAATAATATAGAGTCACTTTCTAGTTCGTTGAAAATTAAAACAGTGGAGACATAAAAGATGAAAAAGCCAGACTGGATTCTTATAAGTGATCTCAAGATCGGCGATGTTGTTGAAGTGCAGACTCGCAATACGCTTTATACGATGAAGGTTATTTCTCCCAAATGGAATAAGGTTCGCGTGAATAGCAATGGCAGACATATTACCCGTGAAACTTTCGCCTCAGTGGTTGGTATTATCGCTGAAGACGGGACACCGCTGCGGGGTGGAATCAGGATTGGCTATTCTTCGGTTCTTTCAGTGAATAACGATGATCTGGTGCTTTCCACGACTCAAGGAGTAAGAGTCAATGGCGTGAAAGTATTGCCATCCATGTCCGATTAATAATCGGACTTTTTGTTTTTATAAATATAGCGAGTGGCGGGATGAGCTACTCTTTTGATAGAATAGTTCTAATGGCAACTATTTGTGTTTTCGGCGACAGCACTGCTTGGGGCGCTTGGGATTTGGAAAAGGGTGGCTGGGTTAACCGTCTTTGGCTGTTTTTGGCCGAGAAAGACCAGGACGCCGAACTTTATAACTTAAGCATCTCGGGCGGAACCTCCGAGACCATTCTTGCTCGGTTTGAAAATGAAGCCAAAATAAGGGAAGCCGATATCCTTGTTTTTCAGACCGGCGGCAATGATGCGGCCGGTGAACATACGGAGGATAATTATCAAGTTCCCCCGGATAAATTTAAGGAGAATCTTGAAGAAATTATCCGAAGGGCTAAAAAGATGACCGATAGAATCATATTTATCGGCTTCAAAAATGTCGATGAAGCAAAGACAAAACCCGTGCCATGGCGCGATATTTATTACACCAATAAGAACATCAAAAAGTATAACGAAATAATGAAAAAAGTTTGCGTCGAACAAAAAGTGCTTTTCCTGGATCTATTCGGTATTTTGGAAAATAAGGATTTGGATGACGGCGTTCATCCTAACACAAAAGGGCACCAAAAGATTTACGAGAGAGTCAGAATTTTTTTGATGGACAATAAGGTGATTTAGCTGTTTTTAATTATGAGAAAAGTCACGCTTTGCCTTTTACTTGCGGACAACCAAATATTACTTGCCATGAAGAAGCGGGGATTTGGAGCGGGCAAATGGAATGGTTTTGGCGGAAAAGTCGGGGAGGGAGAGGGATTGGAAACCGCAGCTATCAGAGAGTTGCAAGAAGAAGCGGGGATACAAAGCAAAGAAGATAATCTCCAAAAAGTCGGTGACATCTCTTTTTATTTCAAAGAAAATTCTGAATGGAACCAGCAAGTTCATATTTTTTTGGTAAAAGGGTGGAATGGGGAAGCCCAAGAATCGGAAGAAATGAAACCACGGTGGTATAATATTGATAATATTCCCTACGGCAGTATGTGGGCTGCGGATAAAGAATGGCTCCCGCTGATATTACAGGGCAAAAAGATTAGGGGAGAAGTTCATTTTTGTTCTCGGGGCGATGTTGTGGAAAAGTTTAATTGGAGAGAAATGTAAAAAATGATCGCTTCAACAAGGGCGATTTTTTATTTGTGTTAAAATAATTTATATGAATCGACCAATTGATTTACGAGAACTGGCTGGTTTTCTTGATGAAGCCAATAAGCATGGATACGCTGCAGGAGGCAAGAAAGTCAGCCCTACTCGTATTAGTTCAAAAGATCTTGAATATAAAAAAGGTAATCTGATCTATCACGATACTTATTTTGGAGTGAGGGATTATATTGGCGAAGAAGTAGTTTATAAAGATGAAAAACCAATTTGGGGAGCAAATTACCTTGGCTTTATTCTCGACGACGGTTTTGCCGCAGACCAGGTTTATGATTTCCTCAAAAAATCTTTAACGCAGGAGTATGATGATATTATACCCGTGAGGGGGCCGAAATTTTTCGAAGAAGGAGATTATCAATATATTAATACCGCCGAAGGTAAATTAGATAAATTTACTGGCAAAGAAGAAATCCTATTTAAAGATAAAGTTGTTTATCGAGCTTTTTATCATGGGGGATTTATTAAATAACAATGAATATGAATAAAGAAAAACCATTTGAACATAAAGAGCCTTGGGAGGGGGTAGATGAAAGCAAATTTTATCCTAAAAAATCGTCCATAGGAGGATTTTTAGCTGAAGGGGAGAAGTTAAAAGATGTTATCGTTGCCGACCGAAAAGTTTGCGAACAACTGGAGATAAAATCTAAAGAAATAGGGGAAAAGATTGCCGAATTATTAAAGCGGGCTATGCAAGAGCAAGGCCATAAAGTACCGGCTGTTGTTGATGATTTTGAAATAAGCTGGACCAGTTGGCGAGGGATGCAGAACTGCCCATTTGATGGCTCGTATGCAGATTTTAGCAATTTAGATTTTATAATCACCAATCGAAAAACGGGGGAATCTTTCAGTGGTCCAGGACTTATCGCCCATTTGCTTAAGGAACACGATTTCTTTGAAGGTCATACTTCCTATCGGGTTGACCCGGAACAGGCTGTAAAAGTTCTTTTTGAAAAAGAGATTAAAAAGGGGGATGTAAAATAAAAATCTTACATTTTTAAATCGGGGAATTATCAGGCTTAATTTTTTTGTATTTGATATCCATATTTAGGCCAAATTGCCAGCAGATATGCGCTGGAATCCAGAATATTGTTGTACCAAGCCAATTTCAAATCTTCCAAATTAATTTTATGGAGCTTGCCGTCCCAAGGATCGTTATACCAGAAACAATCTTTTTTATAGCCGGTGATGACTATAAAATGCCCCATTTTCTTGTCTTTGCCTTTTCCGTAAAGCAGATATTGATTCACGGCGATGATTACCGGCACGCCTCTTTTCAGGAATTTTAGAATGTCATTAACATCCGGCTTTTTGATTTTGGCAAAGCCGCGCGACAATTTTTTCTCATAAGAAAGGCATTCGCATTTGAAACCCAGCTTCTTGGCGTATTGGGCGAGCTTAATCGTCCGAATGCCGAATTTTTTCAAGCCGCCGACGGCTTTTATGATTTCTTTTTCCTTTGCGTCGATTCCGTAATAAGACAGAACCATTCTCAGGGAGGTGGGTCCACAGGTGTTTTTAAGGGCAGTCCGGGGCTTTATTTTCAATTTTATTTCCATTTTATTATTTTTCATGATATTTCGACTTCCGCCAGCTTTTAATTTATATTCAAAATACTATACTCGCTTTTTCATCTCTTTATTATAGAATAATTTGCTTATTAGTTCGCTGTCCCGGATGGGTGACCCTCTCTGGATTCGAAAAAACTTCAAAATTTGTACGGGAATCGGTCCCTCGATACTGCGCTGACTGGTGCTGCCGGGCAGGGACTCGAACCCCGATAAACAGCTCCAAAGGCTGCTGTCCTACCGTTAGACGACCCGGCAAAATTTCACTTAATAATTTTATCACTTTTTATCTTTAAAAAACAATACACTAACTATTCTTGCCATAGCAAGAATAGTTAGTGTATAATTTGTTAATGCGAAAGTTAGGAGCAATACAAAGGAAATTATTGATATTATTGGTTGGCGGTATTTCTTTGGGTTTAGCAGGTAGTCTTAGGCAACGGTATAAAACTTTGCGTGCTATTAGCAGCGAATGGGAAAGGATAAATAATGATGTTTTACGAGAGGCGATCGATAGTCTTTATAGAAATAAAATGGTCGATCTGAAAGAAAATCCCGATGGTTCCGTAAAGATAATTTTATTAGATAAGGGGAAACAAAGAGTATTAGATTATAAATTAGAAAATATCCAAATTAAGAAACTGGCTCGCTGGGATAAGTTATGGCGGATGGTGTTGTTCGATATTCCGACATCTAAAAAGAAAGTAAGAGAGGCACTACGTTTTCACCTTAAAAGATTAGGTTTTTATCAGTATCAAAAGAGTGTATTTATACATCCGCATGAGTGCAAAAACGAAATTGATTTTTTGGTTGAATTCTATGGCGTTAGAAAATATGTTAGACAACTAATAGTTCAAGATCTAGATAATCAACTTTACCTGAAGGAAATTTTTAAAAAGTTATTTTAATTTCTATATACTAATTATTACCGCCATGGCGGTAATAATTAGTATTAGTATAGGAAGACTAAGAATACTTAGAATGCTAGGAATACTATTAGCGCAAAAATCTTCATTTCAGAGCGAAGATTTTTTGATTAATTGGCCAATTTATTTTATGGCTGAGTGGCATTCCAGGCATTTAGTAAGCCCCAGCCGTAGAGATTATCAAATCCGGGATCGCCTAAATCGGTGGCACGATCCTGGAGTTTCTGCTGAACTTCAGTCGGATCCCATTTGCCGTTATTGTTGGTATCATAAGTTCCAACTGGTGTATTTAAGACCAGTGCTGCTGCGCCAGTTACATGCGGAGTAGCCATGGAAGTGCCGGAAAGCGTTGCATAGCCAGTGCCTAGATAAGTAGAGTAAATACTCACTCCAGGCGCCGATAGATCAACTTCCGGGCCTCGGCTGGACCAGCTGGCGAGCAGATTGTTTTGGTCAGTTGCCGAAACCGCCAATACTTCCGGATAAGCTGCCGGATAAATCACCGCGCCGCCATTATTGCCAGCCGCAGCTACCACAACTGTGCCGGCATCATGCGCGGCTTTCACGGCATCGTGCATTGCTTGGATATCTGAGGTTGAACCGAGGCTTAAATTGATAACTTGTGCTCCGTTTTGAACCGCCCAATCAATGCCTTCAATTACATCTGAAGTAAACCCAGAACCATCTTTTCTTAATACTTTTACTGCCAAAAGATCAACTGCTGGCCCCACGCCTACGGCACCAATCGAATTATTAAGTGCCGCGACAATTCCGGCGACATGAGAGCCGTGGCCATTATCATCGTCCCAGCTCCTCGTCGGGTTAATTGTGTTATAGCCGCCTTTTATATTTTCTTTCAAGTCTGGATGGTCTTTGGATATGCCGGTGTCAACTACGGCTACTCGGACCGGATCTCCGGTATTGCCAGAGAGCCAGACCAAATCAGCTTCAACTCTATCTACGCCCCAAGGCAGTACTTGAGATGGTTGGAGAGCCGGCGCCGGTTTTCCGAGAGCGGATACCAAGGCGTCTTCTTCTACTTTTGTTACTCCGGATTGGCGTCCTAGAGCTTTTTCTGAAGCTTTACTTGGAAGCCAAACCGCAGAGCCATTGACCGACGACAAGTCTTTTAATTTAATTGCGCCATACTTGGCAAGTAATTGATCTTTAGCAGCTTGATTTAGGCCGGTCTGCCAAGTAACAATTTTCCGGCCGCCTTCTTGAGCGGTTGCTTGATGATACGCCAAAGCTAAACCAGCTATTAATAATAAGGCGAGTAATAAAGAAACCGACTGTGTTAAACTGAAACTAATTTTACCTTTCATAATTTAAAAAAATAATTTTAACGACTGTTAATAATATTATATACTATATTATTTTTATTAGAAATATCCAATTGGGTAATTGGAAGTATATTTGACGTGTTGGCTGGAAAATTCTGGTGAAATGTTGTATTCTATTATGCATGCTAAACGACGAGGTAATTGTCAGATTTAATAAGGCCTCTTTTGATTACGGGCACAATAAGCCTATTCTTAATGAGGCGGATTTTTCCGTTCGCCGGGGATCTAAGATTGCTCTGATGGGGCAAAATGGAGCCGGTAAAAGCACGATTTTTCAGCTGATTGCCCAGGCGGGGCAGGTTGACGAGTTTAAGGTGGAATCCGGATCGGTGAGCGTTGCGGGCGGGCTTACGATTGCTACTGCCCGGCAGGTAATTCCGCGCGACCAAATGCAGTTAACGGTAAGAGAATTTTTTGAAAAATGCTTTAATAAAAAAATATATGATATTGATCCGCGCATTGATAAAGTTTTGGAAGTTGTGAATTTGAAGGCTGACCATAAAAAAGTTATCAAGACTTTTTCCGGAGGCCAGCAGGCAAGATTGTTGCTGGCATCGGCGCTTATCCAGGATCCGGATTTATTGCTTCTGGATGAGCCGACTAATAATTTGGATAAACAGGGCATTGCCCACCTGACTCAATTTCTTATTGATTATAAAAAAACTTGCATCGTGATTTCTCACGATGCCGATTTCCTTAATGCATTTACGCAGGGAGTCTTGTATCTGGATATTTTTACCAAAAAGGTTGAGCAGTATGCCGGAAATTATTTTGACGTGGTTGCGGAGATTAAAGCCCGGCTGGAGCGCGAGCGCATGAAAAATGTCCGCCTGGAAAAAGATATTGCGAATCGAAAAGAACAAGCCAGCTTTTTTGCCCAAAAAGGCGGACACATGCGGGATGTTGCCCGCAAGATGCGGGAAAAAATAGAGGAGCTGGAAGAGGAAGTTGTGGAGGTGCGCCAGGAAGATAAGGCCATCCGGAATTTCTTCATTCCGTGCCAGGAAGATATCAGCGGGCAATTACTTGAGCTGAAAATAAATAAAAAAGTTGAAGTGATTTTAAAAAAAGGCGAGCATTTGCTTTTGGCCGGTCCGAATGGCATCGGCAAAACTACATTGCTTGAAAAGCTGGCTACCGGACATGCCAAGGGAGAACATATTACAAAAGGGGTCAGGATTGGATATTATCGGCAAGATTTTTCTACGCTTAATTTTGAAGACACGGTCTGGGATTCTCTGGTATCGGTGATGAATGATTTTCCGACGCTTGCGGGTCGGGACTCCGACCGAAGCGTCGGAGCTAACCAGAATATGACGTATGAGAAACTTCGTGCTATTGCCGCCGGATTTTTGCTGGACGAACAATTATTGCGCGCGAAAGTCGGCAGTTTGTCGGAGGGACAGAAAGGACTGGTCGCTTTTGCCCGGTTAGTTATTCAAAAGCCGGGATTGCTTATTTTGGATGAGCCGACGAATCATATTAATTTCCGCCATATTCCGGTTATTGCCGCGGCTTTGGATAAATATCAGGGCGCGATGATTCTGGTCAGCCACGTCCTGGAATTCGTAAAACAGATCAAGATTGATAAAACTTTGGACTTGGAACAGCTATAAAAAAATATCCGCTGGCTGGCGGATATTTTTTAATAATGCCGGCGACGGCGGAAGCCCTCGCGCTGGTGATGTGCGTTGAAGTTTCTGCGCCTGCGGTTTTCGGAGAATGATCTTTCGGAGCGCGGAGGCTGCGGTCGTCCCGGATACATCTGCGCACGAGGCGGGGGAGGCGTCGGCAAAGATTCCGGCAATTTGGTAAGCGGCAAAGTTTTTCTCAATAACTTTTCAATGATCCTTAAATCGCCGCGCTGGTCCGGGGTGGCAAATGAAATTGCGTGTCCGCTCGCGCCGGCTCTGCCGGTTCTGCCGATTCGATGCACATAGTCTTCGGCTTGCATCGGCAGGTCGTAGTTGATAACAAGTTCAATTCCGGTTACATCTATTCCCCGCGCGGCAATATCGGTCGCGGCTAGAACCCGATAGCGGCCATTTTTAAAACCTTCAAGCGCTTCTCTTCGCTGGCTAAGTGAACGATTTGAATGAAGTTCGGCTGACGTATGGCCGGCGCTTCTTACGTTGAAGGCAACTTTTTTAGCGCCAAATTTAGTGCGTATAAATATTAAAACTGAACCGCGGTAATCGTGAAGAAGTTTATGCAGCAGCGCCGGTTTTTGTTCTCTGGGTACCACAAATACTTCATGGGTGACGTTGGTTGCGGCTGTTCCAGGCGGTACGATTTCAATTTGTATCGGCAGTTTCATAAATCCGCGCGCAATCTGCATGATTGCCGGAGGCATGGTGGCTGAAAATAATAATGTCTGGCGTTCAGTTGGAACGTGCTGCAGAATGCGCTTAAGCTGCGGGGCAAAACCCATATCCAGCATGCGATCTGCTTCATCCAGCACCAGTATTTTTACGCCGGAAAGAACCAGCGTTCGCTGATCCAAATGGTCAATGATGCGGCCAGGAGTTCCGATAACAATATTCGGCTGCCGGCGGATTTCTGCGATTTGGCGCCACATTGGCGCGCCGCCGATAAGCAGTGCGGTTTTCACGCCGAAGCCGCTGCCGATGAGATTCAGCGAATCTCTGACTTGCAGCGCTAATTCGCGGGTTGGCAAAACTATGAGGCCAATGCCTTTGCTTTGCAGAATCCGCTGGATCATCGGAATGCCGAATGCCAGGGTCTTTCCTGTACCGGTTTGCGCGATTCCGACTAAATCTTTTCCTTCCAGTGCAACCGGGATTGCTTGTTCTTGGATAGGCGTCGGCTGTTCGAATTTAAGTTTATAAAGTATTTCTAAGATCGCCGGTGCGATTCCCAGTTTAGAAAAACCATTTGAAGATGTGGGCATATATATAGAATAGGCTCTTTATTTACGAAGAGCGTTTTTAAGAATACGTTTTCTGAGCCGGAGACTGGTCGGCGTTACTTCCAGAAGCTCATCGTCGCCGAGATATTCCAGGCATTGTTCTAATGACATAAGCCGCGGAGGAATTAAATCGTCAGTAACCGCATCGGTTTTAGCGCGGAAATTGGTAAGCTGTTTTTGTTTGCAGACATTCAGAGTCAGATCTTCGGCTTTGGCATTCTGGCCGACTACCTGGCCTTCATATAGTTTCGTGCCTGGGCCGATAAACATTTCTCCCCGTTCCTGCGCATTTAAAAGTCCGAATGCAGTGCTGGTGCCGGTTTCATGGGCGATCAGCGATCCGTGGGGATTGGTCTGGATATCTTCCCATTTCGGATGATAGCCGGCGAAAAGAGTATTGATAATGCCATTGCCCTTGGTATCAATTAAAAATTCATTTCTGAATCCGATCAGTCCGCGGGTGGGGATGAAGAAGTGGAAATAAGCGATGCCGTTTTCCACGTTCATATTTTTCATCTCGCCTTTCCGGCGGCTCATTTTTTCTATGACCGTGCCGGAATATTGTTCCGGCGCTTCTACCCAGACGTCTTCCGCCGGTTCCATGGTTTTGCCATTTTCTTCTTTCATAATAACTTCCGGTTTGGAGACTTGGAGTTCATAACCTTGCCTGCGCATGGTTTCAATTAAAATTCCAAGATGAAGTTCGCCGCGGCCGCTGACGATAAATTCGTCCGGTGATTTCCCGGCTTCAACCCGCAGAGCCACATCGTTATCCAATTCTTTTTCCAGCCGCTCTTTAAGATTGCGGGAAGTGCAATATTCTCCTTCCTGTCCGGCAAAAGGGGAGTTGTTGACGCTGAAAATCATTTTGACAGTCGGTTTTTCAATTTGAATCGGCGGAAGCGCTATGGGATTTTCGGCGTCCGCGATAGTGTCGCCGATATTAATATTTTCTATCCCCGCAACTGCGGCGATGTCGCCGGCTTCCAGTTCTTTAGCTTCCATTCTGGCTAATCCTAAAAAGGTCATTAACCCGCTTAATTTTCCTTTGGTGATTTTGCCTTCGCGGTTAATGTGGGATATGGCGTCGCCGTTTTTTATTTTCCCTTGGTGTATCCGGCCGATGCCGATTCTGCCTTTATAATTATCATAAGCAATGGAAGTTACCATCAGCTGGAGCGGGCCGTTGGCATTTACTTTTGGTTCCGGTACATGTTTCAGAACAGTCTCAAAAACCGGTTTGATGTCAGTCATTTTTTCCAGTTCCGGCGTAAGGCCGGCCTTGCCGAGTTTGGAGGCGGCATAGACGATGGGGAAGTTTATTTGTTCATCATTGGCGCCAAGTTCAATAAAAAGATCTATGACTTTATCCAAAGCATAATTTACCCGTGCGTTTTTCTTATCAATTTTATTTATAACTACGATGATTTTATGGCCCATGGAAAGGGCTTTTTTGAGAACGAAACGAGTCTGCGGCATCGGGCCTTCCTGGGCATCAACTAAAAGCAGTGCGCCGTCAGCCATGTTTAAAACTCGTTCAACTTCGCCGCCGAAGTCTGCGTGTCCCGGAGTATCAATAATATTTATTTTAGTATCGCCGTATTTTACCGCGGCATTTTTTGAGAAAATCGTAATACCGCGTTCTCTTTCAAGCTCGTTAAAATCCATTATTTGGTCTTGTTCGCCAACCTTGCCTAAATCAGTATCTGATTGTTTAAGCATGGTGTCCACTAAAGTAGATTTTCCATGATCAACGTGGGCTATTATAGCGATGTTCCTTACCTTTTGCATAGTGTTAAATTATAATTGAAAATAGTATTTTTTACAAAAAAGTTAAGGGCGTCCCGATTTTATTCGGGACGCCCTTTTGGCTAGAGGTTGCGTACGGATTTCTCCGAGTACACAGCCTGCGCCCAGTAGTCCATGGTGATGCGATGCTCCGCGTTCCAGAAGCCACTGTCCCATCCTTGCTAAAGGGCTTCCCAGGTTGTGCGGATATCGTCATTGCTCATAGACGCCAGTTTGGCATCGATGACATTGCGTATGGCCACTCGCACCTCCTTTGCGCTCTTTGTTCGGTTTAGTTAGTTGAGCACGATTCTGTTAATCGCTCGAATCGTAGCGGTATACGTATTTGCATACACGGCAGGTGACCACGTGCTCGATGCCGCGATTAGGCGGCCCGACATCCACGTCTTTGCGCCTATGGCCAAGTTTCCTGCAACGCTTGACTTCCGGCGGCTGTCGGTGTCAGTTGTTCGCCCATCCCAGATCTTTCATGTTGTCTCTCCGCCTCCTTAAAGAACATTCTATTACCAGTTCTGGTAATAAAAATAATATATCGTATTTACATAAAAAAGTCAATAGTGCGCTAGTTGCCGCATCGGGCTATTCTTAAGGTAATGAAAGTTCTAATCATAGGGGCAGGGGCGGCCGGGTCAATAATTGCTAAATTACTCTCCGATAAGGCAGAAGTTGAGCAGGTTATTATAGGCGATATTGATCAGGCCAAGGCCAGGAAATTTCTTATTCCCAGCCCTAAAATTACTTTTAAGACATTAAATGCTAAGGATTCTCCGACGGTCGTAGCCGCAGCTAGGGGCTTTGATTTATTGATCAATGCATCCTTGCCCGGATTTAATGATGGCCTGATGAAGGCTGCACTGGAGGCCGGAGTAAATTATCAGGATCTGGCTTCGGAATGGGAGGGCGGCAAGATTGAACAATTAAAATATAAAAAAGATTTTCAGGAAAAAAATCTGAAAGCTTTGATCAATGCCTCGGCTTCTCCCGGGGTGACGAATTTGGTTGCCAAAGAACTCTCGTTGCAATTAAAAAGGATTGAATATATAAAAATAAGATTGCTGGAGGACGTGAGTTCGGATGTGCCGTTTACTGCCTGGTCCAAGGCGATCTTTTTTGACGAGGTCTGGCATAAGCCGCTGGTCTGGGAATTTGATAAATTTTTACCTAAAAATAATTTTTCTGAGGAAGAAGTTTATGACTTTCCGGAACCCTTTTTAAACCAAAAGTGCTATTTGCTCGCGCAGGAGGACATCGGCACTATGCCGCTTTATATCAAAACAAAATATGTGGATCTTAAGGCCGGCGGCAGTGAAATGGAATTTGCGCGGACGCTTTTTAAGCTGGGACTTTTTAAAAAGCGCCAGGTAAAAATCGGCGATGCGATGGTTGCGCCATATGAAGTTTTACTCAAGGTATGGCCGGATGTGCCGGCGCTGCGGGATCTGAAAAATTTAGTGGCATACAAACAGCTCCATAATGCCCATTTCTGGGCGGCGGTTGAGGAGAAGGGTTTACGTGAGAAAAAGAAAATTATTAAAAAAGCCATGATTTTATTTCCTGATCAGGTGGCGATTAACCAGGTTTATCCGGGCGCTAATTATGTTTCTTATGCGGCCGGCTTAAGCGCGTTGATTTTTGCCATGGCGATTCCGAAAATAAAAGAGGGCGGAGTGTTTCCGCCGGAAGCGTTAAGCGATGAAATACGTGGCCAGCTCTTAGAGGAATTCAAGAAAAATAATATCAAGATTGAGATTACAGAAATTGAAACTAAGTAATGTGCGATAATACTCAAAATTATCTTTCGTGCGGCAATTACGGAACCCCGAAAAGATTGGTTTTTCGCAAAGCGAAAATTTTCGGGGTGAGGCGTAGGAGCCGTTTGTCGCTGGAGCGAGCGGACTCTGGTGCCGGTAGGAAGATAGTTTTGGGTATTATAAAAAAGCCCCGTTATGTTGGGGCTTGATAAATTGCTTTTTGTATCGATTTTATTTCTTCCTCAGTGCCTTCAGTGGTAAACGCAAAAAGGTCTTTTTTTACTTTATCGTATTTTAGCAGGCTGATTCTGTCTTTCTGGAAGAATGTCGGTTCGTAGCCGTTTTTGATTTCGGCACGTAGTTCTTCAATAGCTTGGTTATACTGCATTTCCGTTTGCCGTAATACTTGCGCTTCCATCTTTTTCGGGTTAATCTCGGCGATTCGCATCCAGGTCAGTATCACTGTGGTTATACTTATTTTGGGGTACTGCTTGCAATATAATATTTTAAAAGCAATGAATCAATGTTTAAGATTTTCTATAATTGCCACTTCCAGCGGTACGATGGCAAACGGCGAATAGCGCATTTCGCTATAAGCGCGGATCAGAGATTTCAATAAAGCAATATGTTTTTGTTCTTGCAGAAGTTGAGCGTGATTTTTTAAATGCGCGAGCTCGTCCTTAGTGAGTTCTTTTTGGTAAAGTTCTTCAATCTTCGGACTCATCTTGAGTGTTAAAGCGCGGCGGAGATAATGGATGAGGTCTTTGTTGAGCTGGACTAGGTTATATCCGCCCTGATCAATTTCATTTAGATAGCTCAACGAATCCTCCAGACTGCTCTTAAGTAGATATTCGGCAAGTTGGGCAGTTTTTTTGTAGCCGATCTTTCCGGCGATTCGTTCAACATCTTTTAGTTCCACGCTCTGATCAAGGGAGGTGATCTGATCCAGCAGCGACTCAGCATCTCGTAAACTTCCTTCGGCTAGGGCGGCTATAAGCTCTAAAGCATCATCAGCAACTTTGAGTTTTTCAGCCTTAATGATTAAGGAAAGCTTTTTAATAATTTCATTAAGCGCAAGTTTCCGGAAATGGAATCTTTGGGTGCGGGATGAAATTGTCGCCGGTACCTTTTCGTATTCGGTAGTGGCTAAAATGAAAATCACATGCGCCGGCGGCTCCTCCAAAGTTTTTAAAAGCGCGTTAAAGGCTTCGCGGGTGAGCATGTGCACTTCGTCAATGATAAATACTTTACTTTTATAAGAAGTAGGTGAGAGGCGGACGCCTTCTTGGAGATTACGGATTTCATCAATGCCTCGGTTGGAAGCCGCATCAACTTCGATTACATCCAAAGCGTGTCCGGCATCAATTTCCGTGCACGGCCGGCATTTGTTGCATGGCTCCCCAGTTTCTTTGAATTTTTTATCAGTCTGGCGGGTTTCGCAGTTTATTAATTTTGCGATCAGTCTTGCGGTGGTGGTTTTTCCGGATCCGCGTGAACCGTAAAAAAGATAAGCGTGGGCGAATTTATCCTGCCGCGCGGCATTGCGGAGAATTTCCACGATATGTTCTTGTCCCAGTAAATCTTCAAAAGTTTTCGGACGATATTTGCGATAAATAGCAAGCATATTTTAGCGACTAGTAAATTTAGATTTATTATACAGCGACCAGTGATTAGCGGCTAGTGGTTTGCCAAAGAGGAATTTATATGTTAATATATTTACACTACAGGCACAGCTGTAGAAACCGTTGCTCGAAAAAGGAGGGGGGATGAAAAAAATTTCTTTAGCGGTGATCTCCTTGACTGTTTTGAGTGCCCAGCCGATTTATGCCAGTGCGAAAGATGACACCAGGCTCGGTTATCTGTCATTGAGCGCGCAGGGCGATGCGAATTTCTCAGATGATAGACGATCATTTTCTTCAAATTCCGGAGTTGGATTATCGGTTATGTTTCATAATTGGGAGAAGGATCGCAAGGATAAGCTGGTTAATGTATTTGATAGCGGTATTGATTACACTCATTTTAAAGGAAAAATGAGAAGCAGAACTGCGCCTGAAGTAAATTTTTCCTTGAATAATATCATTGCGAATATGCGAATCGGGTTGGTTCCGGGATTTTATTTTGAGGGCGGATATGGGTTATCAGTTTTAAATGCTGATAACACTACTGTTGGCGGATGCTGGAAGTGGGGCTTTGGAATAGGACTTAATTTGTTTAAGAGTATGTATGTAAATGTGGAGATGAGCAGGTGGGATGGTCCTGGTCCGGTGGGATTCTGGTCGCCGAATCTGGGACTGGAGTATCATTTTTGAGTTTAGGTTTTCAGAACCGCGCGATGCGCGGTTTTTTGTTTGAATAAAAAAGACCCCGAAGCGAGGTCATAAATTTTATTTTAACTTGTTATCCGGGCGGTGCGGGAGATCGTTCGGCGGGCGCGTTGGCGCTTTGTCGTTCATTCTTTTTATAAAAAATAAAACCCCACATCTTCCAATGTGGGGTGCGGCGGGACCCGGACTGGGTCCCATCAAAACTGATCCATAGTGCCATTGGGTGCGGTGGGTATCGAACCCATGATCTCCCGCTTAAAAGGCGGGCACTCTGCCGCTGAGTTACACACCCAATCGCATTACGGGTTTCTATGGTACCAGTGGGTCCACCTGGATTCGAACCAGGATATCACGGATGGATCCAATTCCGTGCCTCTCCCGTATCAAGGGAGCGCTCTCCATTGAGCTATGGACCCACAAGTACCACAGATTTGGTAACAAAGAACATTGGTTATATAATAGCAGATTATATAAAAATTTGTCAACTATTCACAAAATTTAATTGAAAATAGCAGGGTTTTAACTTAAAATTAACTGGTGAGAAATACCATAATATTTCTAATTTTTCTTTTGGCGGGCGGCGGCCTATTTTTATTTTTTAAGGCGCATAATGATTTCCAATTGGCGCAGATTTCCGAAGTCACTCATGAAATGGAAGCCAATAAATTGGTAATAGAAAATAAGGCAAAGCAAGATGCTATTGCCGCCAATCCGGATTTGCCGCTGCAAAAGCCGTTGGAAAATCCTCCGGAAGTTATCAAAGCGCTTTATGCGACTGGCTGGTCTGCCGGCAGCGTCAAAAAAATGAATTATTTGATGGACCTTCTTAAAAAAACCGAATTGAATGCGATAGTAATAGATGTCAAGGATTACACTGGCCAAGTCAGTTATGATACTGATATTGAACTGATTAATAAATATGGCGCCGAGGAAATCCGTATTCAGCGTCCAAATGCTTTGATTAAAAAACTCCACGATGAAGGCATATATGCAATTGCCCGCTTAGCAGTTTTTCAGGACCCGATACTGGCCAAAAATCGTCCGGATTTAGCCGTTACCAGTACTTCTACCGGCAAGCAATGGAAAGATTATAAAGGAATAATGTGGATTGATCCGGCTGCTAAAGAAGCGTGGGATTACAATATTGAAATTGCCAAAGACGCGCTGGCGCGTGGTTTTGACGAAATTAATTTTGATTACATCCGTTTTCCGTCTGACGGCAATTTAAATGACGCCAGGTTTCCGTTTTGGGATGGCGTGACTTTAAAGCGGCACGTTATCCGGGATTTTTGGAAATATTTGCGGAAAGCTTTGCCGGAGGCGAAAATTTCCGCGGACTTATTCGGTTTGGTAACGGTTAATTACGGCGACGTCGGCATAGGACAGAATATTGACGATGCTTATAATTATTTTGATGCGGTGGCACCGATGGTTTACCCGTCGCATTACAATGTCGGATTTGATGGTTATCAGAATCCAGCGGCGCATCCATATGAGGTTGTTCATAATTCTATACTGGTGGCCAGCGAGAGATTAAAGCAGTATATAATTAACGCGGAAAATTCCACTTCCACGGAAAAATATCTGGTTAAGAAGCCGCAGCTTCGTCCATGGCTGCAGGATTTTGATTTGGGGGCGAATTATGACGCGGAAAAAGTGCGCGCGCAGATTAAAGCAACTTATGATGCGGCTAGCAGTACGCCTATTGGCTGGATGTTGTGGAATCCGGCAAATAATTACACTAAGGCCGCGCTTCTGCCAGAATAATGAATTATGGAATACGAAATTAAATTAGATAAGTTTGCTGGTCCGCTGGAAAAACTATTGGAACTTATTGAGGCTAAACAGCTGGACATCACTTTGGTCAGTTTAGCTAAGGTTACCGGAGATTTTTTGGATTATTTAAAAAATCTTGAAGAAGGAGTCAGGCATCCGAGTGTACTCGCGGATTTTGTGGTAGTGGCTTCCCGGTTGCTTTTGATAAAATCTAAGGCGCTTTTGCCGGCTTTGGAACTCACGGAGGAAGAAGAAACTGATATCAGGGATTTGGAAGCGCGGCTTAAAATCTATAAAGAATTCGAAGAGGCCAGTTTAGAAATTAATAATTTATGGAATAAAAAAATGTCTTTATACGGCCGGGAGTTGTTTATGAATTTGCCGGTAGTCTTTTATCCTTCAGAAAATTTAACCATTGAGCGGTTGGAGTCAGAGTTGATGGAATTGATGCAGGAGTTAAAGGCTCTGATTCCGGAAAAACAGACAGTCAGAAAAGTTATTCTGACGGTGGAAATGAAAGTTAAGGAATTGTTGGAGAGGCTGAAAGAAAGAACCGAACACAGTTTTAAGGACTTATCTAAAGAGAAATCCAAACTGGAAATTATTTTGTTATTTTTAGCCATTTTGCATTTGATTCGTGACCGGATTGCTAAAGCCCACCAAGAAGAAAAATTCTCTGATATTTTGATTAAGAAACACGAGGAAGAAAATTTGCCGCCGCCAGTCCAAGAGATACCTTAATTTTCCACTTTGCATTTTTAACTTTACATTATAAACTTTGATTTATGGAAATCTTGGAGAAAAACTTAAAATCGTTGGCAAAAATAGAGGCATTATTATTTATATACGGCGAGCCGATTGAAACTAAAAAATTAGCCAAAATTTTGGCTTTAAAAGATTCCGAGATGGAAGAGGGTCTGCAATTATTGGAACAAGAATTGAGCCGCGCTGAAAGGGGTTTGTTATTGGTGCAGGATAAAGGAAGGGTGCAATTAGTTACTAAGCCGGAATTTTCCAAATTATTGGAAGACATAACCAAGCAGGAATTCACCGAAGCTTTGACTCCGGCGGCACTGGAAACTTTATCAATTATTTCTTATGCCGGTCCGATTACCAGGGCGGATATTGAATATATCCGCGGGGTTAATTCCAGTTTTACTTTGCGCGCATTGCTGATGCGCGGCTTAGTAGAAAGAGGAGTTGATCCTAAACGGACCAATGCCTATTTATACAGCGTCAGCTTTGAATTGCTGCGGCATCTTGGTTTGTCCAAAAATGAAGATTTGCCAAATCATTCAAAATATAAGGAATTGGTTATCAATTTGCATCAGGAACTTCAGCAAAAGGATAAGCAGCAGGTTGAACAGCAAATTAATGATACAAATATACAAATGGGTACTAATGATACGAATAATACTAATAGTTAAAATATTTACATGATTAGTATCATTCGCATGTATTAGTATATTAGTATCGCACTTATGCACGATGACCAATTAAAATTTTTATTCGTAGCTTTGATGGTGGCCATGGCTTTTTGGGGAAGGGGTGACCGGAATGACTTGGAAAAGACAGCATTGCAGGAAAATATTAAAACTACCAGCCTTGCCGCACAAGTCCAGCCAGTATTTATTCACACTAAAAGTTTTTTGCTCAAACCTAGTTCAATCGGTCAATCCGGCAGTTTAGTAGACGCACCAATAAAAGAAACAGTTCCGTATCGCAAGGATTGGAACATAGCTGACCCTGAATTAAAAGTAAAAGCCGCTGCTGTCAGAGATTTGGATTACGGATCCGATTTTTATAGTTCTAATGCTGATGTCCGTTGGCCATTAGCCTCGTTAACTAAATTAATGAGCGCAGTGATAGCGACTGAAGATATTGGTTTGGAAAAGCGCGTTGTAATTTCCGAATCGGCAATTGCGGCTGAAGGAATTTCCGGGAATTTGGAAGTTGGCGAGCAATACAGCGCGGGCGATTTAGTGAAGGCGATGCTGGTGGTTTCCAGTAATGATGCGGCTACTGCGGTCGGAGAATTTTATGGATTGGATAATTTCGTAAAGAAAATGCGGGATAAAGCGGTGGAGTTGAGAATGGACCAGACTGTTTTTGCAGACCCGACGGGAATTTCTTATCTGAATCAAGGATCTATTGAGGATTTGGAGAAGCTGGTGAAATATATAGACAAAAATCATCCGGAAATATTTAAAATTACCACGAATCAAAAAGTTGATTTGCGCGAATTAACAAAAGGAATTAGTAAAGAGCTTTTGAATATCAACGGTTTCGCATCTTCCCGGCCGGATTTCATCGGCGGGAAAACCGGATTTACTAATGAAGCCAATGGCAATTTAATTTCGCTTTTTAACTATCAGGGACACAGGATTTTGATTATCGTTCTTGGGACGGATGATCGGTTCGGCCAGACGGATATATTGTATAATTGGGTGAAGGAAGAATACGAATTTAATTAGAATGGAAATTTTACAAGCCGCTCGTGTACTCGGGCTATCAACAATATCATTTTTAGCTGCGCTGGCATTAACCCCAGTGGTGGTTAAAATTTTGTATAAGTTTAATTTTAATAAGCAGCTGCGGAGCAAAGAGCAGGCGCCGGTTTTTTATGAACTGCACAAGGGCAAGGAGAATACGCCGACTATGGGCGGGATTGTCATTTGGGCCACTGTACTTGGTTTAGCGCTTTTATTTTTAATAATGGGCAAGTTGTTTGATGGTTTTTGGAATTATCTGAACTTTGTCGACCGCGCGGAAACTTACTTGCCGATTGCGGCCATGCTGGTTGCGGCCGCTTTGGGTCTCGTTGATGATCTTCTCGGTGTTTTTCGGCTTGGATCTAATGGCGGAGGATTGAGGATGTCTCAAAAACTGATTGTCTATACGTTGCTCGCGCTCATCGGCGGGCTTTGGTTTTATTATCGGCTGGACTGGAGCGTGCTTTACGCGCCATTCTTTGGGAATATAGAGATTGGAGCATGGTATGTGCCAATTTTTATGTTCATTATTATTGCCAGCGCTTTTTCTGCTAATGAAACCGATGGCTTGGACGGTCTGTTGGGCGGGGTTATGCTTTTTACTTTTAGCGCCTTAACAGTAGTGGCCTTTGCGCTTCATCGTTATGATCTTGCAACTTTTAGCGGAATCACTGTTGGCGCCCTGCTCGCGTTTTTATGGTTTAACATTTATCCGGCGAGATTTTTTATGGGGGACACTGGGTCTATGGCGCTGGGGATTACCATGGGAGTCATTTCCATGCTTACCAATACCACGCTGTTCCTGCCATTTTTCGCCATTATTTTAGTTGTGGAATCTCTTTCGGTCATAGTTCAGTTAACCAGCAAAAAGTTTCTTGGCAGAAAGGTTTTTATTTCTACCCCCATCCATCATCATTTTGAAGCTATCGGCTGGCCGGAAACTAAAGTTACCATGCGTTTTTGGATTGTTTCCGCTGTTTTTACCGCGCTTGGGTTAGCGTTATTTTTTACTGCAAGATTTCTATAAATAAAAAATTCGCCCTTACAGGCGATTTTTAATCATTCAGGTCAAAAGTTACTGGCCAGCCGTTTTGGCTGACAAGTGCCATGAATTCCGGCGGAAATTTTATAGTGAGCTGGCTTTCATTTATCCACATGCCAATCCAGATATCTACCTTTTTGGATTTTAATGGTAGTTTAGCTTTGGATTTTGTGACGAATTCCTTAAACATTTCAGAGATTTGTTCATCTTCTAGATATTCTTCATCAGACTCTTTTTTTACTTCAACCAGGAATTTTGCTTCATTTTTGGTGAGATCACGGAGGTAGATTACAAGCGTCATTATTTTTTCTCCCGATATTCAAGTCGGCCGGTCAGTCTTTTCATCCCACCCTTGCCGTCAAAGCGATAGCCCCAGAATTCTCCGGCATTGTCTCCATCCAGGCTGCCGAAGCAAATATCGCCTTTGACTTTATGCCTTCGCAAGATGCTGACATATTTATCATCTCTTCTCAAGAAATCCATATGTTCATTATGGTCCGGATTGAAAGTTAATTTTCCTTTGTAGGTTACATTTTCCAGGCTGTACCAGATTTCCTCGCCATCTTCTTGGGCTTCAAACAACTCCCTTGCGCATTTTGCGGAAATTTTTACCGTGTTTAAGGTTTCAGCGATAGTCCACATCTTTCGACCTCCGTACGGCGGCTTTTTCGGAGAGCTACGAAAAATAATAGATGGCTTTCTTATAAAAGTCAAAAATTTTTGATTCGACGCTTTAACGCGTTAAGGAATCGGTTTGACAAGCTAATTTGTCTTTCAAGAAAATTTAGCCCCCTCGGGGCTTTTTATTATAAATAAGTGAGCCATACCTATCTGTCGTGCGGCAACTACGGAGCCACGAAATGCTTGGCTTTTTGCGAAGCAAAAAATTTCGTGGCGAGGCGTAGGCGCGCTTCTTCGCTGGAAAGAAGCGACGCCGGTGCCGGTAGGCAGATAGGTATGGCGAGCGTCAAGTTATCCACAGCCATTCTCTTTGTGCCATTTTCACAATTTGTTATATTAAGAGTAAGCGAGCCGAGCGATTCGGAATTCGCGAAGGCAGGGAAAATTTTTCAATCCTTTTGCCGACAGTTAGATCTCTGTCTTATTAATAAAAGACACAACGATCTTTGATTGACCCCCGCAAGGGGGTCTTTCTTATCAGAACCTATTTTATAAAAATAGGTTCTAACCAAGCCGGTCGTTCTGTACAAAAATTCTCAATCCTTTCAGCCAGACTTTAATTGCCTGAAATGGCGGCAAGACGTTAAAAAGCAAATAATAGAGTTCAACTAAACCTTTCAGTACCCATCCGGCAAACCCGGAGATTATCAGCGGCCCAATTTTAGCCACTGCGTATTTTCCTCCTACCGAAATAACATAAGTGTATCTTTTCGGCGTAAATTTTTTATAATCAGCTTTTTCGTTTAGACTTTCGGTAATTTTAATATCCTCAATAATATTATGAGCTATGATTTTTGCGCTATCGATAGCCGCTTCGGCGACCAGGGGGATGGGCTTATTGGTTTCCGGATTGTAAAAACAGATCGCATCTCCAAGGCCATAAATTTTTCCGTAGAGTTTCAAATCTTCGCTTTGCGGCAGGCATTCCATTTCTTCCAATACTCGCACGCGTCCTTTAGCCTCTCTTTTAAGTGGCAATGCGCCCATTAAAGAAATCGCTTTTACTCCTCCGCTCCATATGAGAAGGTCAAATTTTACTATCCTGCCGCTTTTGAGGACAGTTTTTCCCGGATCAACTTTTTCAATTAATTCATTTAATAAAAGTTCCACGCCGATTTTTCTCAGCCGCTTGGTGACTTTATGCACTACTTTTTCATCGAATCCCGGAAGAACATTCGGCATCCCTTCAATAATTTTCACTGAGGCCGGGCATTTTTTAAATTCTTCTTCCAGCTGGCAAAGCCAAGATTTTATTTCTCCGGCCAGTTCTATGCCGGTGGACCCGCCTCCGCCAATTACGATTTCCAGTTCTTTCTTTCCGGCATTTACCATTTCCTCGTATTTACTCCACACCGCATCCCGGATTTTAATGGCATCGGTAAAAGTTTTAAGCGTCAGCGAATTTTCCTCTAAGCCCGGAATGCCGAAGAAATTAGTCTCAGATCCGAGTGCCAGCACCAGGTAATCAAATTTTAATTTTTTGCCTGAATCAAAATGGATGTCGCCTTCGATTAAATCAACATTGTTTACTGTTTCTTGAAGCAGGGAAATATTTTTATTTTTAAAAATCTTTTTTAGATCAAAGGTAATGATAGATTTAAGGTCAATTTGATTAGCCAGGGTTTTAGAGGTGGTTGAAGCTTCGTATAGAGTGGGGGTGTAAGTGTGGTAAGAATTTTTATCCACTAAAATTAATTCATATTTATCGTTAAGGAGAAGTTTATCCAGGTTTTTACAGAGCGAAAAAGCGGCTTTAATACCGCCAAAGCCCGCCCCCAGGATTACGATTTTCTTTTTTGTATTATTGGCCACGATTTTATTATAACGTCTTTTTTAGATATAATCATTTCATGGGGTATCTAAGCCAACTCAAGCCGCAAGAACTAAAAAATAAAGTTTGCCTTTTGCGGCTGGACTTTAATACTGAAGATAACTGGCGGCTAGATGCTGGTTTGCCGACCCTTAAGTTTTTGGCAAAAAATTGTAAAGCCGTAGTTATTTTGAGCCATAAAGGCAGGCCGGAAGGATTTGACCGATCGTTAAGCTTGAAACCGATTACTAAAATTCTTCGTAAGGCATTAGGGAAGACTGTAACTTTTGTTCCGCACTTCCGGTTCTTGGAAATCAGAGAATTGGTCCATGCTTCGCCGCGGGGCGCGGTATTTCTATTAGAAAATCTGCGTTTTCTGGAGGAAGAAGCGGACAATAATGAGATTTTAGCAGAGCACTTGGCTTCAATCGGGAATATTTATGTCAACGACGCCTTTGCGGTTTCTCATCGGGCCAATGCATCAGTGGTAGCCATCACTAAATATATAAAAAGTTACGCCGGTTTTGGCTTGGAGTCGGAGATTAAAAATTTATCGCGGGTGATGACTGCCCCGAAGCAGCCATTGGCGGTAATTCTCGGAGGTCTGAAAATTGAGGATAAGATGCAGGTCATTGATAATCTCAAGGATCGCACCGTGTCTTTTTTAGTTGGCGGGGCTTTGACGTCGGAAATTTTAGATCAACTGAAATCGCCAAAAATAATTTTGCCGGTTGATTTTAAAAAAGATGATGGAGAAATCAAAGATATTGGCCGGAAGACTGCTAATTTTTTCCAAAAAGAAATTGCCAAGGCACAAACTATTATTTGGAACGGCCCCGTGGGGGATATTAATAAGAATAAATTCAGCCATGGCACCAAGGCGGTTGCGCAGGCGGTAGTTAAAAATAAAAAAGCTTTTAAGGTTGTCGGCGGAGGGGAAACGGTGATGTTCTTGAAAAAATTAAAATTGGATAAAAAAATTAATTTTATTTCTACCGGCGGCGGAGCGATGTTAGATTTCCTTGCTGGCAAAGTTCTTCCCGGTATAAAAGCATTAGAAAATCATGATTAATTTATTAAGATTCAGCTCCGCCGCCGTGGAAAGGGGTCGGGAAAACGATAGTTTTCTCGTTGCGGAGGCAGCGCAGCGTCGGAACCGCTGGGTTCCAAAGACTCCACGAAATGGAGCGAGGTGGGGGGCGCGATGCTGGATTTTTTTGCCGGCAAAGAATTGCCGGGCATTAAAGCCTTAGAAAAATAAATTTTATGGAAACTTTCAAAAATACCAATAAGGCTATTAAGCGGCTGCTTTTAGCTAAAAAACAAAATGAGAAGATCGGCATTTGGGGCGATTATGATCCAGACGGCATTCCAGGAGCGACGTTAATATATGAGGCTATGATTGGTGCCGATTTTGATAAAAATAATTTGACGGTTATTTTGCCGAATCAAAGAGAATATGACCGGAGTTTCAATCTTTTCCATCTGCGGCTGCTTAAAAGCAAAAAAGCTTCTTTAATTGTAGGGGTTGACTTCGGTTCCAGCGATTTTTCTCAGGTAGTTATGGCAAAAAAGATGGGCTTCGACATCATTTTATTGGATCATCATATCTGTGAGCCTGGAAAACTTCTGGCAATTCTTATAAATCCGAAACAAAGAGGTGAACGTTTTTCTTATAAAAATTGGTGCGGAACCGGAGTTGCCTATAAATTTTTTGAATCTTTTTACAGCATGCAAGGATTAGATTTGAAAAGATTAGAATTATCATTGGATTTATTTGCGATGGCGATGGCTGCGGATGGCATAGAGCCGGATGAGGGTAATATAAAATACTGGGAGAAGGGGGTTGATTATTTAAATCGCCGGGTGAGACCAGGCGTTCGCATGCTTCTAAAAGAAGCGAAGGCAAAAAAACTTGATAAAAAAGTGATGCTTTGGGGAGAGTCAGATGACTATGTGTTAAGGGCGGCTGTTCATGGAGATAATCGGAATAATAATTTATTTCAGCTTCTTACTACAAAAGATCCGAGGAAAGCCGCCGCGCTCGCAAAAGATATTAAGAATCATCTACGGAAGTTTAATGAGGCGATCAAAAATAATGTCATAGGCGGTACAGAGATTTTTAAAAAAGAAAATAAGCCAAGCGTTGTTTTTTTTGAGAATAGGTCCAAGTTGTCTGGTACTTCAAGTATGACCGCCGATAAATTGAGCTCAAAATTGCGAGTTCCGATCTTTGTATATAAGAAATTCAAGAAAGGTTTTCGCGGCAATATCCGGGCTGTATATCCGTCGGGACTTAATGTGGTAGAAGCGATGAGTCTTTATAAAGACCTTCTTGTTTCCTTTGGAGGCCATCCGGTGGCGGCGGGATTTTATCTTGAAAAAGGAAATCTATCAAAATTTAAAAAGGCCATGGAGCAATATTTTAGTAATCTAATAAAATAAAATACCGTGAGAGCAGAAAAATATTACGCCTATTTTTTTTCTAAAGATAAGCAGGGAATTTGTGAAAGCTGGAGCGATTGCGAAAAAATCGTGAAGGGGAAAGATGCAAGGTACCGGGCTTTTAAAAGTAGAGAAGCAGCTGCGGCGTGGCTTGTGTCAGGAGCGAATTATGAACTAAAAGCTAAAAGCTTAAAGGTAAAAGCTAAATTATTTCCTGGAATCTATTTTGACGCCGGAACTGGGCGGGGAGAAGGGGTTGAAATAAGCATAACGGATAGCGCCGGTAATGATTTATTAAAAGATGTATTAGAAAAGAAATTTATCAATAAACACGGCAAGCATCTTATAAAAGGAAAAGTTACTAATAACTACGGCGAGCTTTTAGCGGCGAAATACGCATTAGGGTTTGCATTGAAGGGCGGGGTAAAAAATGTTTTCGGCGACAGCAAGCTCGTAATAGATTTTTGGTCTAAGGGCATTCTGAACCGAAAATTTTTGCCGAAGAAAACTATTGCTTTGGCTGAAGAAGTAGCACAATTAAGAAAAGAATTTGAGAGTTTTGGCGGCAAGATACAATACATTTCCGGAGATGTTAATCCGGCGGATTTAGGATTTCATTGACGGTAAGTCAGTTTCGAATCTATTCAACCCCAGGTATATTTGCTATAGCAAATATACCTGGGGTTGCAAAATGAAGGAAGTTGGGTTATATTATAATAGGTAACTTAGATGACAGCTTCGGCGAAAGCCGGAGAGGAAAGTCCGGACACTTAGTAACAAGTAATGGCTAACCGCCATCATGGGCAACCTAGAGGTGCGAACAGAAACGTCTTGATTCGAAAGGATCAGGAAAGCCCGATCTCAACGTAGTTGGCTTAATCTCGCTATAGAGATAAGAAAGCGGGAATGAAACGGCTAAATCCTTACCGGGTGCAAGGCTGTGCCGAGCATATAACTTGTTATGTGCTTGGAATGCCGCAAAGAATCTTGCAGTAATGTAAGGTCAAGATAAATTGTCATCGTTCTGACTTCGCGTCAGAGACAGAATCCGGCTTATTAGTTACCACGTTAATCCCCCACATAAATTATGTGGGGGATTGCGTTTTTATATAGATAATTACGTGGATGGCGTTATCTCGCGTGATAGTACACACCGCGGTGTAGTAGTGAGGAAAATAGTTTATTTTATCTCATGGTCAAAATAAAATGCATATGATTTGTTATATTCGGCGCGCTTTAACTCGTTAAAGCGCCGGATATGTAACTTACATATCTACATAAATTAAAAAAACCGCCTTTATATAAGCGGCTTGTGTGAATCAGTAGCTAAATGACCATTCGCAATCACGATTTTTGCAGTTCCATTTTCTGATGCCGGCATTTAGGGAAAATCTCAGCGACCACAGTTTGCATACCGGACAGCGGCTGATGCTTCGGTATTTTGGAAAATAATTTTGGCAATTTTCTTTGGTACAGCCAAGCCAGTCTAATTCAATATAAGCCGGCATTTTATGTCTTTCGGAAATTTGTTTTCCGCTGGTAATGAGGTGTTTTATAAATGAATCGGAAATGCGCGAGGTGATAGTATGGCATTGCGGACATGGTAGGGAGGCAGTAAATCTTTTATTTTTCATTTGCCGTTATTATTTGAAGTTTCTGATTAAAGATTAAACCTTTTTATAAAAAAATAACAGGCCACCTTTTCAGGTGGCCTTTACGGTGAGATCGGGCCCAGGCGCAGATTGCATTCTGCGCCTGGGGTGCTCTTTCTACGATGACTGCTCGCCATTCGCCTGCGGCGTCAGCCATACTACTTTATAGCCCATCGCGCGTTGGGGCGACGGACTCCCTCCCTCGGGAGGCATCCGGGGAGCGGATTACTGGTCCCGCAAGACCAGTAGTTCGCTCTCCGAATTCAGGAAAATCGGGCCTCACGGCGCTCATGCCATCCGGTAACAATAACGGATGTTAGGCATGTTATATGCCAGTTTTGAGCGTTCCCTCCTCGGGCATTTACCGTGAGGCCCTATACGGAGTTTTCGCACAACCCCTCCCTTGGTCGAGGCCCAATGTACGTCGGTTAATGTGCGTCGGCTGGCGGCCTCCTGGTTGCTTGCAGCTTCCAGGAGGAAAGGGGGCGTAGAACTTCAAGGTACCAAATTAATATAGCATGTATCTATATGCTTGTCAAGTAGTAAGATCTATGCTATTATATTGAAAGCTTTCTGATCTTTGAGGGTAGGGGTGGCTAATGGAACGGATCGTAAAGGTAGTGGAGGTGCTTCGGGACGACCGCAATCGTGCTATCTGGGTCCAGATTCAATATATAAAGAACGGCGAGCTGTTACATGATGCGGTATTTATGCGCGGAAAGGATGATAGAATGTTTCTCTCAGAAAAGCGGATTGATAATTATATACCGCCGAAGCGATTTAAGATGATGTGCGATAAGGCTGCGGCTGTGATTTTTGACAAACGAGTGAAGCCGGCTGAACAGCCGAATCTCCCCAACCTTTGAGTTGGGGATTTTTTATAAAGAAATTTTAAAAGTTGTTCCTTTATTTTGCTCGGAAGTAAAATTTATTTTTCCGCCGTGGCCTTCCACGATAGTTTTGGCGATAAAAAGTCCGAGTCCGCTGCCCACATTCTTTTTCTCTACGGCATTTTTGGCTCGGAAAATTTTTCCGAAAATTGAAGGCTGGTCTTCGGCTGGTATGCCGATGCCGGTGTCGCTGATTATCCAATTTATTCCGGAATCATTTTGGGTAAGTTCTATTTTAATATTTCCGGTTTCGTGGCTGTAGATTATTGCATTATCAATCAGATTCTGCAGAACTTTTTTAATAGCCCGCTTGTCTGCGTTGATAATTAACGAATCAAGAGTTTGTAATTCCAGCTTAATCTTCTTTTCTTTTATGCGGCTTTCAAACTCAGTTATAATTTCTTTCGTTAGCTCCGCTATATCAAATTCAACTCCGCTCTTTTTTTCATATTTAAATCCGATTTCTGAGACGGTTAGTAAATCAAAGACAATAGACCGGAGATTGTAGAAGCTTTGTTCAATACTCTCTCGGGCATTTTCCAGGTTATCCATGGATTCATGCAGCAGATCAACTGCCCAGCCTATGGCAGAAAGGGGAGTATTCAGCTGATGGGAGGCAACGGTGATAAATTGGCTTTGCAGTTCCGTAATCTCCTTTTCTTTTTCCAAGCTTTTTGTCAGGCGGTCAGCGTAAATTTTCAGCTCCTTAGTTTGCCGGACAATGGTTCTTGATGCGCCCCAAACAATAATTGCCAGGATAAAGTAGAGGAGCGTAGCGCTTAAAATAATCCGGTAGCGTATTTGGGTTTCGGTATTTTGGATTGCCTCGCGTACAAATCCGGTGCGGGAAATAGTTTTAACTACCGCCGCAACTTCTTTCTCTCCTTGAATGGTGATTGGAATATACATCACAAACCCTTCTTGTAGGCCTAATTCTTCTTGCTCTGCGGCGGTGAGTGGCTGGAAAAACGCGCTGGATTTTAATGCCAGCGCTCCGGTAAATCTGGGATCATCTGAATATTCTTGTTGCCACATAGCCGTGCTGGGCCCGGTAGTATAGATAGTATGGCTGTCGCGGCTTATGATTGTTCCGGCAACGAATCCGCGCACCGGAATCAATTGGAAAAAATTTGTAAATGCTTTCTCTGCTTCGCTAAGAATAGGCGGTATCAGATATACCGGTTTGATCTGGGATTGGAAAAAACGATTGATGAAAACTACCGCCTCCCGTTCTGCATCAGTGGTGACAAAATTTTCAATTGCCGGGGAGATAATCTGAATTACGAAAAAGACTATAAAAATAAAAGCAATCAAGCTTAATGCGGTGAATCGCCAGAAAAGTTTTTGCTCGCGAAGTTCAGCTAGGAATTCTTTCATTACTTTACGATAATTATTCCTTGCGCAGCTTCTAGCTCTTGTAATTTAGCGGCATGATCATGGTAAGAGAAGATTCCGGGAGTTTTGAATTGATGGATATAAAATTCTCCTTTTTGAAGTTCGCCTAAGGCATCAAGGCCCGGTTCATTTGTGTGAGTCGGGTGGGGATCAGAAGCAACCCAATGCAGAGTTTCACCTTCATTAACCCAGCGGACGCTATCGTTGACTTTTATTTCTAGTCTATCGGGTACAAAGCGGTTATTTTTAATCGCTACCGTAAAAGTAATAGGATTTCTGGGTAATTCTTGATGGGCGGACGGACTTTCTTCGGATAAAAAATCTGGCATCAAGCTATTGACTGGAGCAGTATATCGTTCTGGGAGGAGGTTAATAAACCAAATAATTACTACGGCCAGGATAATGAGGGCAGAAATGATAAGCAGGTTTTTATGCGGCATTATTTTAATTATAAATTATTTCTTATTATACTGGCCAATTCTAGTATTTTAATTTTTGACATAAACCCCCATACTTAACGAGTTTAGTTAAAATTTCGTTCGCTTATAGCGAACTAAAACTCATTAGGTGTGGGTGCAAAAATCAAAAGACCCGGCATTTCTGCAGGATCTTTCGATGAGGTTTAGGGTCTCTATCAGCAATACAGTGAAGTATACTTAATGACTTTCCTTTGCGGTACAGACTTCGATAACTTATGCCTCAATTTAAGTATAGCATAGTGATTTTGGCGTCAAACGGTGGGATGTGGATAACTTTTTAGTCGAAAATTGAAATCAAATACTGGTTAATTTCCTGCTGGCTCAGGTCGTAAAAATATTTATTTTCGTTATGCAGTTTTGTGGCAAGATTAATTCCTATAAACCGCCAGTGCCATGGTTCAAATTGGTAATATAAATTGTTTTGTGGATAAGAAAGCATGAAGCCGAATCTGTAAGCATTTTCATTCAGCCATTTGTAGGCATCGGTTTTTACAAATTTGGAGAACGAGTTGTCAATTTCCGGCGTGGTGAAATCAACAGTCGTCCCGAGCTGGTGTTCCGAATATCCCTGGTCGGCTGAAAATTTATTTGCCCCGGTTCCGTAGCTTATTTTGTAGCCGATTTTCACTGAGACTTGATCGTAGAAAGACCGGTAGGCCGAAACAATCTGCATTTTTATTCCATTATGTTCTGCGATCCCCAGCATTGTGTTAAGATAGGGCAAAACTCCGGTATGAATTAACTGCGGCTTGCTCTTATTGTAGATGTATCGGGAATCAATGCTGGTAAGCTGGGTTGGGACATAGTTCTCGTTCAAAAAATATACTTTGGAATATTTTTTTAATAGTTCCTGGTCGGCCGAGCTTAATTTTTGGATCGCGCGCACGGCTTGCGAAATTCCTTCAATTTGCGCTTCAAAAGCGGCATTTTTATTTTGTTCTGTTTGGAGAACTTCAACTAGTCCGCTAGCTTCGCTTTTGGATCGCAAAAGATCTGCCGTAACGGACGTGACTGATTGCCTCAGCTCGTTAATTTCTATCACCAGAAGAGTATTGGTTTGGTAAAGTTGCCAATAGCGATATTCTTCGTAGCCCAAAATAACTAGTATAATAATTGCCGCAGTTGTTATCCAAAATACCCTTTTTAAATTAACCGTCGAAATTTCCACAAATTAATTTTAACACGATTCAGGAGAGAATAACTTTGGCTGCCAGGCTTGGATTCGAACCAAGATACTCGGATTCAGAGTCCGAGGTCCTACCATTAGACGACCTGGCAATTGTAGTTATTCTAAATTAAAATATGATACAATTCAATTCATGGATTACAGCGCAAAAAATTATGAGCGACTTCTTGGAACGCCCGGGTTTAGTGATGTTTTATTAAAAAATCACTTTACCCTTTATCAGGGGTATGTTGCGAATATCAATAAAATTTCCGCCGCTCTTAATCAGCTGCAAAGAGAAGATAAGTTGACGGTGCCGGAATATGCGGAATTGAAACGCCGGTTTGGGTGGGAATTTAATGGTATGCGACTCCACGAACTTTATTTTGAAAATATGTCCACCAAAGGCGACGGGGCTGCTGACCCAGAATCTTCTGTTTATAAAAAGATTTCCAATCAATTCGGGAGCTATGACGAATGGCTGAAAGATTTTAAAGCCACCGGAACAATGCGCGGCATCGGCTGGGCAATTCTTTATTATGATTTGGCCGCAAACCGGTTAATAAATACCTGGATAAACGAACATGACTTCGGACATTTAGCCGGATGCAAGCCGCTTTTGGTGCTGGATGTTTTTGAGCATGCGTATATGCTTGATTACGGATTGAAAAAAGCTGAATATCTTGAAGCGTTTTTAAGCGCACTTGATTGGCAGGAAGTTAATCGCCGTTTAACCAGTTCTTAGATTTCATCAACAATCGGGATATTGTCGGCAGAGTTATTATGTTATAATGTTAATTACATTAAAATTAAATTAATTAAAGTCGAATAAATATAAAAGCGATACCAATATACTAATGCATACTAATTATACAAATGTTTTAAATTAATATTATTTGTATCATTAGTACAATTCGTATATTAGTATCATAGTTGATTTATGACTAGATTAATGGACGTAAGCCCATTCGGCAAAAGGCCGGAAGAGATGCCGATGGAAGAAGCGCAAAAAGAGTCGATGATGGGAAGATTTAAAAATATGTGCTTGAGCTGTTGCCCGTCAACCAGTACCGGTTGGGTGGTTTTGCTGGTGGCTTTGGTGCTTTTATGGAAACTGGGAGTTTCCTATAGTTTATTGCCGTCTCTGACTTTTCCGTCAGTGGATTCCAGCCGGAGGCAGGCGGTATTTCTAACCAACGGACAAGTCTATTTCGGCCATCTTAAAGAAGCAAATCGCGACTACGCTGTTTTAATGGATATTTATTATCTTCGGGTTTCCCAACAGCTTCAGCCGCCGTCCCAACAACCGCAAACTAGAATTGATTTAGTGAAGCTTGGCAATGAAATTCATGCTCCGGAAGACACGATGTATGTTCCAAAGTCCCAGATTATTTTTTGGGAAAATATGAGAGCTGATTCTCCGGTGGTGCAGGCGATTGATCAACTGAAGAATGCTCCGGCAGAACAGCAGCAACAGCCAAAGCAATAAAAATCAAAAACCGCCTTCTAAAGGCGGTTTTTGTATTGATAGATAGGTATAGCAAGCACTAATTTATTCACAACTACAGAATCCTAAAGATATTAGATAAAAATCTATAAAGAAGTCAATACCCTAACTGTGGATAACTTCCTCCTGTGGATAACTAGGCATTATATAATATGGTGAATTTGATAAAATTATATGGTACGTCAGAAATTAGTAATTAGACATTTGTAGTATGGAAAAGAGGCATATTAATTTATTACATCCAGGTCGTCAATCTCGATCCTCTCTATTCCCATACTATGCAAGGGTATTTTCCCTTATCTCCGCCGTCACCTTAACCACTCTTTACGTTGTCTACTCCGCCTCCGGAGCCAACACTACCATCGGCAATAATATCTCCACCTCCGGCAATCTGACTGTCGGCAGCACCACCCAGCTCTCCGGACCCATCTATGCCTCTTCCACCCTGCAAGCCAGCGGCGCCGCCAGGTTATATTCCACCCTGACCATAGACGGCAATGTCGGCATTGGCTCTACCTCTCCGTCCAAACTGCTCTCTGTCCAGGGCAACGCCTTGATCTCCGGAGAT
>JACROC010000001.1 GCA_016214655.1 Candidatus Harrisonbacteria bacterium | reverse complement strand
TGTGAATCCTTGCCCGCTGGCGATAGTAGAAGTTCCAGAAGTGCCAGATAAAGTAAGAGTTCCAGTCGCAGTCAAATTAGCTAGCGTCAAATCTCCGGAGAATAAGGCATTGCCTTGAACTGCCAGAGTTTGAGATGGAGAAGTAGTGCCCAATCCCAGTTGTCCACTATTATTTACCGTTAATAAATCACCGGCGAGATTATTTGAAATATTAAATAAAGAGCCAGTTGATGGTTTTTGAAGTCCCAAGACAGCCGTCAAAGATGATGTCCCAATTCCAACTTTTCCGTCATATTGCACTGTAAACAACGGAGCAGTGCCGGTGGCGTTTTGGATGCTGAAGATGGAAGAATCTTGAGGGGCGCTGGTTGAGGCGGATAAAGAGAAAATTCCATTTACGCCAAGGCCATTCCATAATTGAGTGTTGCCAGAAACTTCTAAATTGTTTTGAGAAAATATGCTGCCAGCATAAATCGCGCCGCCCACACTGCCATTGTCTCCTGCCCAACCGGTAAGCGGCAAATTCGTATTTTTGAGCAAATCCAAAGACCCGGAGATTGTGGTTCTGGCGGCAGAAGTATAGAAAACTTTACTGCTTGGCAAAGCGCCGTTACTAAGACTTCCTCCAATTATGTAAATATAGCCATTAGTTGTGACCGTTATTGCATTGCCAATGTTTTCAGGAAACGTAGCTTCATCTTTCCAAGTCCCGATAGAACCATCGCTGTTTAACTTTGCATAAGAAACATCTTTAGAGTTAGCCGATGGTCCTCCGCCGATTAAATAAACATAGCCATTAAGAACTACCGCATCCTGACCCAAGTCGCCATGCGTTCCGGTAATCGTAGTACCGGCTGTCCAATTGCCAAGCGTGCCATCATTATTAATTCTTGCGTAATAAGTTTTAGTGGTAGGAGAAGTATCGCCGGCAAAAGTGTAGATATAGCCATTAGCAACAACGGCAGCCAACTGATAATCTGCCACAGCCAGCGCGGTTGTGCTTGCCCAAGAACCAACAGAGCCGTCGCTGTTTAATCTTGCAAATATAACCGAGGAAGTGGCGCTGCCGCTCTCATCAATTCCGCCAAAAACATATAAAAACCCGTTCGCCACTGCCGAACTGTGAAGTTTACGGCCAATCGGCAAATAATCAGTTTGCCAAGAATCATTAGTGCCATCGCCGCGAAGCTTGGCGTAATAAACAGTATTTCTGGCAGTGCCGCCTATAGTGGTTTCACCGCCAATCGCATAGAGATAGCCATTAGCAACATGTGAAGTTTGCTGTTCTGTATTAAGCGGCAAAGGATTGGTGCTGGTTGCCCAAACGCCGGGCGAACCGTCACTATTTATTTTGGAATATTCAATAGATTTAATAACATTATTGGAGGTACTCCTTCCGCCGATCGTATAGATATATCCATTAGCGGCAACGCCAGACTGTATCCTCCTCTCGGTAATGAAGTTAGTGCTTGTTGCCCAAGCGCTAAGCGCGCCGTTTGTAGTGATATTCAAAGCGCTGGTAGTGGCAGAAGCAAAAATATTCAGTTGAGCATTCGGAGTAGAAGTTCCGATGCCGATGTTACCGTTGTATTGAACTGTAAACAACGGCGATGATGAAGTAGCGTTTTGGATGCTGAAGATGGAAGAATCTTGAGGGGCGCTGGTAGAAGCGGTTAAGGAAAATAAATCATTAACAGCTAAGCCGCCCATTAATTGGGTATTATTCATCACTGTTAATTTTCCAGCGCTGAATATGTCTCCGGCAAATATAGAACCGCCGACGCTGCCGTTATCGCCTCCAAAATCTGAAAGTGTGCTACTAGCAAGTCCAATCAAATCAAGATTCCCCGCTATTTGAGTGCGGGCAGTTGAGGCGTAAAAAGTTGCTAGATTAGTGTACTGGCCAATTGCGTATATATAACCATTAACAGTGACAATGCCAACAAATCCACCATATGCGGCGTTAGCTGACGGCAAGATACTTGTAGTCCGCCACGGACCGGTAGAGCCATCGCTATTAAGCTTGGCATAAGATATTGGTGCGTTTACTGCCACGCCCCCTCCTCCTACATATACATAACCATTAACAACAGTGGCACCAACGCCCTCCCCATATGAGCCAGACGTTGGTAAACTATAAGAATTAATTGACCAATTTCCAAGAGAACCATCATTATTTATTTTGGCATAATAGACATCTGTTTTGCTGCCACCGCTATAACCACTTATTACATACACATAACCGTTAGCAACAACAGAAGCGGCGCCCAATCTAGGCGCTGCCATAGCTGTCGTACTCGCCCATATGCCGATAGAACCATCGCCATTTAATTTAGCATAAACAACTGATGAAGTAGCTGAACCGCAATTTCCTTGGCAGCCGCCCATTACATATACATAACCATTAGCAGCAACGGTAGAATGCTCAAATCTGCCGGCAACCGGTAAAGTATTGGCATTAATTTTCCAAGAACCAGTTGAACCATCTTTATTAAGCTTGGCATAATAAACTTGTGTTGTTACCGAGTCATCATTAATACTTGCGCCGCCTCCGATTGAATATATATAGCCATTGGCAACAAAAGAGCTCGGAGCAAATGCCCCACCAGCCGGCAGAGAGTTCATGTTAGTTTGCCAGGAATTAATGGAACCGTCACTATTAAGCTTGGAATAATAAACAGAGGATTGGGTGGCATTGCTTGCATTTCCACCTCCAACTACATACACATAACCATTAGCAGCGGCGGTACCATGATATTTTCTAACACCTGGCAATGAAACAGAGCTACTCGCAAAAGGCCCAAGCGCTCCATCTGTATCTACTTTCAAAGCTGTTGTGTTAACTGTAGAAGAAGCAAAAATATTCAGTTGGGCATTTGGAGTGGAGGTGCCGATGCCGATATTGCCGTTATAGAGTGCGGTAAATATAGGCGCAGTGCCAGTGGCGTTTTGAATAATAAATAATGAATTTGTCTGAATACCGCTAGTGTTGGCAGTTATACTAATACTTCCAGTTGCCGCTAAATTAGCTAAACTAAGATTTCCGGAGAACAAAGCATTACCTTGAACTGCAAATTTGGTACTTGGTGTTGTTGTGCCGATACCGATATTCCCACTACTAATAGTAGTTCCTGTTCCGTCTATGCCAGTGCCAAAAAGAAGGTTGCCGATGGAGAGCTGGTTGCTTCCAGTGTTTGACGGGGCGTCTATGTCGTAGCCTACTATTATATTGTTTGAGCCAGTGGTAAGAGCATCTCCAGCTTGGTAGCCAAAAAGAAGGTTATTTGAGCCGGTAGAAAGTCCATATCCAGCCGAATATCCAAAAAGAGAATTGTTTTGGTTGCTGGTTCCGGCAACGCCGAAGCCTGCCTGAAAACCAACCGCGGTAGTATTAGTTGCTGAACCATTATAATTGAGAACAGCCTCTCCAATAGCCACATTATTATTACCAGTTCTACTATTAGTAAGAGCCCCTTGGCCAACAGCTACATTGTTAATACCTGAAATATTATAATAAGAAGCCTCTGCGCCTACAGCTGTATTTTGATAGCCCGAAGTGGTTTGATACAAGGCAGTAGAACCAATAGCAGTATTCATATTTGTAGTGGCAATATTAGCCAAGGCACTATTTCCCACTGCAACATTGCTATCGCCGGTAGTAAGATCTTCAAGCGCAGAAAGCCCTAATGCGGTATTTGCAGTACCTCCTACAGTAATTAATTTTCCAGCATCAAGACCGATGAGAGTATTGGATTGAGATGAAGTTCCGACTCTTATTTCTAACGCAGTTGAGCCATCACGGCCAACAATCACAAAGGGAGCGGTGGCTTGAGCTTGATTAGCATGTTCTCTAATAGTCAGCTGGTTGCTGTTTGTTGACCCGCCGATGGTTGCTGTCCCCGTCGCCGTAATGTTCGCCACGCTAGAAATGTTGCCGGAGAATAAGGCATTGCCTTGAACTGCCAGAGTTTGAGATGGAGAAGTAGTGCCCAATCCCAGTTGTCCACTATTATTTACCGTTAATAAATCACCGGCGAGATTATTTGAAATATTAAATATAGAGCCAGTTGATGGTTTTTGAAGTCCCAAGACAGCCGTCAAAGATGATGTCCCAATTCCAACTTTTCCGTCATATTGCACTGTAAACAACGGAGCAGTGCCGGTGGCGTTTTGGATAGAAAAGATAGATTGATTTTGTGGGGCGGAAGAAGAAGCTGTTAACGAGAATAATCCATTTACATTCAGTCCACCCCAAAGGGATGAGTTGCCTCCAACTTCCAATCTATTTTGAGAGAAAATATTTCCGGCGAAGATTGAACCGCCGACGCTACCGTTGTCACCTGCTAAATCGGAAACCGTAGAACTGGCAAGACCAATTAAATCAAGATTCCCAGCTATTTGAGTGCGGGCAGTGGAAGCATAAGAAACCGTTGCCATGTTTGTGCTACCTGGATATTCTTTGCCGCCAATCACATAAACGTAACCATTAACTACAACTGATGTATGGCCATTTCTATAAGCCGGCATATTTGTAGTAGACCATGGACCAATAGAACCATCGCTATTCAGTTTGGCATAATAAACTCCGCTGGTACTGTAGCCGCCAACAACATAAATATAACCACTGGCAACTACTGCAGAAGTAAGAGATGTAGCAGTTGGGAGATTATTAGAATTTTGCCGCCAGTTGTTAAGAGTACCATCGCTATTTATTTTGGCGTAATAAACTTTATTAGTACCATCGCCAAGAACATAAACATAACCATTGGCAGCGACTGAAGAATGCTCTATTGACGCAACAGTTAAGGCTGTTGTTGAAGCCCAGGAACTCGTAGAACCATCACTATTTAATTTTGCATAACTAACGGTAGTAGTCGAACCACCAGTATCAGGTGTACCCCCAATTACATAAATATATCCATTAGCCGTAGCTGCTGACGCTCGCCAAATACCATAAGGCAATGGATTTATATTTGTTGACCAAGCGCTGGTATCACCATCTCTATTTATTTTGGCATAATAAACAGCGCTCTGACCGTCATATCCTCCGAGTATATAAATATAGCCATTAGCAGTCACCGAAGAATGCTGGAAGTGAACACCGGGTATAAGATTAGTGCTGGTTGCCCAAGAACCGAGAGAGCCATCGCTATTTACTTTAGTATAAAAAGTTTCATTACAGCCATTTGCATTGCAACCCGAAATCAAGCCGCCCATTACATAAATATAACCATTAGAAGCAACTGATGTATGTAAAGTCACGCCAGACTGCATACTAGTAGTCGTTGCCCACGGGCCAAGCGAGCCGTCAGCTCCGGAATTGAAAGCAATCGTCCTTGTCGCCACTTCAAAATTGGCGATATTGGGGGTAGTGGTGCCAATTCCGATTTTTCCGTTCGGGCCAATAGTAATTGAACCTATGGTGGAAGTCCCTGATGTTCCTGTTACGGTAAGAGTCCCAGTTGCCATGATATTCGCCACACTAGAGATGTTGCCGGAGAATAAGGCGTTGCCTTGAACTGCAAAAGTGGTAGAGGGAGTAGCGGTTCCAATACCGACGCTGCCGGTATTTAGAATCGACAGTGCCGGAGATGAAAAGGTGAATCCTCCTGCCGCAGTGGATGGCGTAAAGGTGAAAGCATCATTAGCTTGGGCATCTGCTCCCACTTGCCAGTTAGAAACTGTAGCAGAACCGGCTGGTCCGACAAAACGAATTTGTTTTGCTGTGGCCGCACCCGTACCTGCGATTGTAATAATAGGCTCAGAGGAACTGAGTGAAAAAAGACTCATCGGAGTAGTAGTCCCAATACCGACATTTCCGCTACTCCCGGAAACAACCAGAGAATTGCTAACTCCGCTATTATACTGAAATATCACATCAGCAGAGGCAACATCTCTGTTAAAATAGATAGCGCCTCCGTTTTTGGCATTAAAAGCAGGACTGCCGCTATTAGTACGAATACCCGCTACCGTACTCGGACCACTAACAGACCCTTGGTTCATATAAAAACTGGCATCAGTGGTTCCGCCATCAAAATATGCAGATAATCCGTTGGTTTTTGTGACGCTCAAAGGAAATCCTGGCGTGGTAGAGCCAATGCCGACGTTGCCACCATACGGGTTAAGTAAAAGATTATTAGAAGTTCCAGTCGGCGCAACAATAAGATTGCCAGAAGTATTAGAGATCGGTCCGGCAAAGGTTGAGGAAGAGGTGTTTGTAACAATAAGGTTGTTAAGTGTCGAAGTCCCAGTAGAAAGAGTAGAAGAAAGGGTGGTTGCGCCGGTTACATTCAAAGTTCCCGTCGCCGTAATATTTGCCACGCTAAGATTTCCGGAAAATAAAGCATTCCCCTGCACTGCCAGAGTTTGAGATGGAGTGGTGGTGCCGATGCCCACTAATCCTAGTGAAGTAATCCTCAACTGCTCAGTTTGTGTACCCAAGCTATTAGAACTGGTGATGAAACTTAGATAACCGCCACGATCATTTTGATTAGCATTTTCTTTAGCGGCTTTAATTTGAGCAAACACGTCATATACTGGACCGGTATCGTCTTTCCTCCCCTCAAAAGCGATTGTTCCAAACGTATTGTTTGCGGCGACCGCGGTATCATCAAAAAAGAATAAAGCTGCATTGCCACTAGTCTGGGTAAGCGCCATACGCCCAGTCCGCGCCGCAGATACGGAAGGCCAAGGCTGATTTCCAAATAAGACCGGGCCGTCAACATTAAATTTTTGGGTTGGAGTAGTAGTACCAATCCCCACATTCCCGCCATTCGCAATCGTCAAATAAGTACTGGTGGCATTCAGTGAATCAGTGGAAGTGCCGACATAGAAGTTACCGCCTTGAGATGAAGTAAACCAATGTTTTGCATCGATTCCGGCAGAAGTATCCGAAAGAACTGCAAAAGGTCGGGTGCCGGCAGTCTGGAAATTCCAGTTTGGAGTAGTGGTGCCGATGCCGACGTTGCCACCACTAAAAGCGAACCTGGCTCCGGTGGCGGAAGAATGGAATTCAGTAAGATTAGCGTTAGCTGTGCCGTCACCCCAGTTTTTAATACGAAAATTATTTCCTTGTCCATCCATCACAAAAGAAGCAACTGAAGATGCTCCGGTATTAGTATTGCCTACTACAATGCCAATCTCGCCATCTGAATCGCCGTAGACAGCTAATTTTTGTGGATGACTTACTGTTCCGATACTGACATTTCCCGCACCGCTTACTGCCAACGCCGGAGTAGAAGTCCCGCTATCTCCTACCCAAAGAGCAAAAGGATTCGTACCCATTTCCACAGAAAGTTGGGCCAGCGGAGAAGTTGAAGCGATGCCGACGCTGCCGCCGCTTGTTGCAAAATATGAAGAACCAGTTGAAGAAATTTGAGTTGTGGAGGCATTCCCAAGCGTAGTAAGTCCAGTGACGTTAAGAGTTCCGGTAGCCGTCACATTCGCCACACTGAGATTACCGGAGAAGAGAGAGTCTCCTTGGACGGAGAAAGTTTTGGATGGAGTGGTAGTGCCGATGCCGACGTTGCCGCTTTGTAAAATTGTCAACACCGCCGCGGTGTTGTCAGTTGCCATGGCCTCGTTCCCAATTTGGAATTTATGGCTATCGTCGAAATCATTTCTGATAAACCACTTCTCAACGCCTCCCCCTGCCAAACGCAAATAAGCATCACTGAGCTGAGAATTGACTGTAATAAAGTTATAGGCGTTATTATTGAAAAAAGATCTGCCCTCGACATATAACTTCTGACTTGGCGTACTCGTTCCAATACCCACATTCCCGCTCCCCTGCTGGACTACGAATTGGGATGAACCGATTGTAAATCCTTGCCCGCTGGCAATCGTAGAAGTTCCGGAAGTTCCGGTGAGCGAGAGTGTTCCCGTCGCAGTAATATTCGCCACACTTGTTATATTGCCGGAGAAAAGAGCATTCCCTTGCACTGCCAGAGTTTGAGATGGACTCGTACTCCCCACTCCTAACTTCCCATTAGCCGAAGTCAAAGTTGAAGTAGCCGATCCGGTGCCGAGATTAATATCTCCGCCATAAACGAAAAGATCTTGTTGAACCGAAGTGTTGCCGGTGAAAGAAGGATTGGATAAAGAGATGCCTCCTAAACTGGTAGTGCCGTCAACCGTCAGATCGCCGTAGATTCTGGTATTGCCGGTGACTTGGAATGTGGAGGAAGCCGAAACAGCTCCGGCGATAGACAGAGTATCATAAAGAGTTGTGGTTCCGGAGGCCTGGAGTGTAGAAGAAGCATAGAGTCCGCTGGATAATCTAGAGATACCTCCGACGGTCAGAGTTCCGGAGGTGGAGATATTATTTCCGATAGTCGTATTAGCTCCGGAAGCAGAATAGACGATGTAGAGGGTGGTTAGGGTGACGGCAGAGAGGAAAGAAAGGCCCCGTAAAATCGCAAAGCGATCACGGGGTAAAGAAAATACCCGAGTGTGGTTTGGATCTAGAAGATTGATGGTTTTTTTACTCACAAATATGACTTAAATTAACGTCATATATAATTTTATCAAATTGCCTATATTATATAATGCCTAGTTATCCACAGGAGGAAGTTATCCACAATTGAGGTATTGACTTTTTTATAGATTTTTATCTAATATCATCCGGCATTTGGAGTTGTGGATAACTCAGATGCCCTAATTTTTCGTCTTATAGAACCAATAGGATAAATAAGATTAATAGGACTAATAAGTCTGATATGACTTATTCCAACTTCAAAGATAAAACCTTAGAAACTCCATCCTCTTCCATAGTCACGCCATAAAGAACGTCCGCGGCTTCCATGGTGGCGCGGTTATGAGTAACGATAATAAATTGAGTTTTTTTGGAAAAATCCCTGATAATTTCCGCAAATCGTCGGGTATTTTTTTCATCTAAAGCCGCATCTATTTCATCTAATACCAAAAAAGGCGGCGGGCTGACGGAAATTAAAGCAAAAAGCGCGGCGATGGATACCAAGCTTTTCTCGCCGCCGGACAGCATTTCTAAACCCTTAATTCTTTTACGGGGCAAACTGACATCGATCTCAATCCCCAGCTGCCTGGAAAGCGAGTCCTCTTCCAATTCTTTTTCGTGTTCTTTTTCTTCCGGCTCAACTCCCTCCGCCGCTGTTTCAATTTTTACTTCCGGTTTTTCCAGAAATAATTTAGCTTTCCCGCCGCCGAACATCAGATTAAAAAATTTATCGAACTCGTCATTGATTTTTTTAAGCGAATCAGTAAAACCAGTGTTAATTTTTTCTTCCAGCTCCTTAATCAGCGCCCCCAAATCTCCGGCCGCTTTTTCCAAATCCTGAAGCTGAGTGGTTAAAAAATTATGCCGCGTCTCAGTCTCTTGCGCTTCTTTAATAAGCATCTGATCAACTTCTCCGATGCCGGCAATCTCCGAACGAAGCCGCAGCATCCGCCTCTCCAGCGTAACCATGTCTTCCACCAGCGGCGGATTTTCAGCCAAAGATTCGAAATCTTTCAAATTTCTATTTATCTGCGATAATTGCATTTCTAAATCCTGCTGGCGCAACTTCAGCCGTTCCACTTCAAAAAGCAATTTATTTTTTTCTTTATCCAAAACCGAGATTTCTTCTTTCTTTTTTTCTACTTTATCAAACGCCTCCCGGAAATCTTCGTTAAAATGCTCCAATTCTTTGGCGGACTCATCCTCGGCTTTGGTCAGCCTGTCCAGCTCTTCCCGGATCGGCTGAAGTTTTTTCAATAAATTGTCTTTCGCAAGTTTAACGTCATTGATCTCCGCCTTTTTCTTGGAGGCAGTGTCGGTCAAAGAAGTAATTTTGGAAAGCAGAGACTGCAAATCCTGGTGGATCTTTTCCAGATTCTTTTCCTCGAGAAGTTTTAACACTGATTCTTTAACTTCCCCCAGAAGCGCCAGCAATTCTCCTGCGCGGAGATCCAAATTATCGCTGGCCGCAACCGAATGCAAAAATTCTATTTTCGCTTCCAATTTACTGGCCTCTCGCTCAATATTAGAACGCTCCTGAAGCAGTGCTTCCCTCTTTTTTCTCGCTTCCAGCATCTGGCTTTTTTGCTTAGGCTGGCCGGATTCAACCTTATCCAAAAGGACTCTCAATTCTTTTAATTCTTTTTCTTTGCCGGAAATTTCCTGGTCTATTCTTTTAATCTGGGGATCAAATTTCTGAAGACCGTCGCGGAGCTCTTTTAATTTATTGGAAAAATAGCTGTTCTCGCATTCCCGCAGTTCTTTTTCTACATCCGCCAGCTTCTCCCACTTGGAAGTCTGCCTTTTCAAAAACCGGAGGTGCGGAGCGATTTCTTCAATCATCGCCTTAACTTTTTCAATATTAATGCCGGTATTTTTCAGCTTTCTTTCCGCCTCGTGCTTTTTCAGCTGATACTGCCGGAGCCCCAAAATTTCTTCAATCATCATCCGGCGCTCTTGCGGAGTCGCGCGCACAAAGAGATCGCTGGAGCCTTGGTTAATAATAGAAAGGCCGCGGGTACCTAAGCGGACCTTAGCAAAAAAATCGATAATGTCCTTCAAACGGACTTCGGCTTTATTTAAAAAATATTTGGAATTCCCGTCCCGCTCAATCCGCCTTTGAATCGTAACTTCTTTATAATCCACCGGAAAAAATCCGGAACTATTGTCAAAGGTTACGGTGACCTGCGCCATGCCCATACGCGGCCTTTTCGGAGTGCCGGCAAAAATCAGATCTTCCGCTTTCATCCCGCGGAGATTTTTGGCTTCTCTTTCCCCCAGCAGCCACCGGACCGCATCAATAATATTGGACTTTCCTGAACCGTTCGGGCCGACAATAGAAGCAATGCCGCCGGGAAAATCCAAAGTAGTCTTTTGCGCGAAAGACTTAAAGCCGAGAAGTTCCAAATGCTTGAGATACATAGATTTTATTATATCTTATAGGTCATATAGGTCCAATAAGATGAATGAGTCCGATAGGACAATAAAAAAATTCCGACCTTAGTCGGAATTAATAATTTCCAAAACATCCTTAGCGTCCAATGTTTCTCGCTCCAGCAATGCATTGGCCATCGCATCCAGCTTAGCGCGATGCTCCTGAAGAATTACTTTCACATTTTCATAAATCTTATCCAGCGTTTCCTTTACTATGCGCTCTATCAATTCTTTAGTTTTCTGCGAAGCATCCATACCGGTGGAATTTCCCCAAAAATCAGACTTCTCGCGATAAACTACCAACCCCGCTTCGGACATTCCTAATTCGCAAACCATCTTCCGCAAAATGCTAGTTGCCTTCAGAAAATCATTGGAAGCGCCAGTAGTAACATCACCTATCACCAATTCTTCCGCCGCTCTTCCGCCGACACAGACTGCAACCATAGACTCCAATTGCTGACGAGTATATAAATGCCGGTCGTCTTCCGGTAATTGCTTGGTAAAACCAAGCGCCGGACCGCGAGGGATAATAGTGACTTTATGCACCGGATCCGCGCCTTTATCTCTCAAAAACATGGCAACTAGCGCATGGCCAGATTCGTGATAGGCAGTAATTTTCTTTTCTTTATCCGTCAGCTTAGTGGATTTTCTCATCGGGCCCATGGAAACTTTATCAACCGCTTCGCTGAAATCAGCTTTATCCGCCGCAGCTTTCTTCCGCCTGGCGGCAATCAAAGCGGCTTCATTAACTACATTAGCCAAATCTGCGCCAACCATTCCGGCAGTGTCCTTGGCAACTATCGTCAAATCGACATCCGATGCTAATTTCACGCCCTTAGCGTGTACTTTCAAAATTAATTCCCTGCCCCTTACATCGGGCTTCGGAACCTGCACATGCCGATCAAATCTGCCGGCACGAACCAATGCTTCATCTAATACATCCGGACGGTTAGTAGCGGCAATGACAATCACTTTCGTATCGCCGGAAAATCCGTCCAGCTCGGTTAAAATCTGGTCCAAGGTTTGCTCGCGCTCATCATGGCCGCCACCGATTGCCACTCCTCTTTTTTTACCGACCGCATCAACTTCGTCAATAAATACTATACAAGGCGCACAAGCTTTAGCTTCCGCAAATAAAGCGCGGACTCTAGCCGCTCCGACACCAACAAACATCTCAATAAACTCAGAACCGGTTGCAGACAAAAACGGGACATTAGCTTCACCGGCTAACGCTTTTGCCAGAAGAGTTTTGCCAGTACCAGGAGCGCCAATCATCAGAACACCTTTCGGAATATGCCCGCCAACTCCGCTAAATACGGCCGGATTTTTCAAAAACTCAACAATTTCCTGCAGCTCCTCCTTAGCTTCATCGCAGCCGGCAACATCCTGAAAGGTTTTCTTTTCTTTATTATCCTTAAAAGTAGTTCGGAATTTCTTATTTCCGCCGCGGATAGTGTTAATTTGGCTAGTCTGCGCCTTGAATATAAACCAAAAAAATAAAATCGAGAGTAAAAATGATGCTATCAATAATAAATTGAATAAAGTGCCAAACCACGGGACATTCGGTTTTGCCGTGTTATATTGAATGCGCTTTTCTTCAGCTAATTTGCGGATTGATTCCAGATGAGCGGCGCCTACAACTTGCACTTCAAAATCCACCACGACTGTTTTTCCGTTAAATTCCGTCTGCATCTTTCCGGTAACTCTCGGATTTTCAGTTGGATAAAAATTAATCCCCTGAACTTTACCAGCTTGCATTGCTTCGGTTAATTCATTCCCGGACAACTGCTTGACAGAGATGTCTCTGGAACGGCTCAAATTTTGAACTAACATAAAAAAGAGAAATAACCAAAACAGCCAAAAGAGAGGATTTCCGCTTGTCTTCCTCATATTTGTCCTATTTAAAGGTACAAAGTTTACTTAATCAAACTACAAAATGAAAAGAAAGACAAGGGTTTTTATACCTTGTCTAAACATAATAATTTCTACTCACCTTGTTTATATTTCTGACGGCACCGGCGTTCGCCGACTCCTGCGGTCGGCGCCGCCTACGCCTCGCCGTGATTTTTCTCTTCGAGAAACCAAGCAAATCGCGGCTCCGTAGTTGCCGCACGAAATACAAACGAGGTTCGTCATATCATCTGCGAGATTTTTATACAACTAAATGTTTTCCAAGGCTTTCTTTGCGGCTTCCACTTCCGCGTCCTGTTTGGATGGACCCTGACCTTCAGCAATTTTTTCTTCACCCAAATAAGCTCCGACAGTGAAAACTTTTTTATGATCCGGACCTTCTTCTGCCAATAATTTATATGCAGGAGTAACTTTCATCTCCGCTTGGGTGCGTTCCTGCAAAAGACTTTTCGGATCCTTATAAAGTTCGTGCTTAATCACCGTCCCAACTTCCGGCAAAATGACTTTAGTAATGAATTTTCTCGCCGCTTCATACCCGCCATCAAGATAAGTCGATCCGATAATAGCTTCCATGGCATTGGCTAAAATAACCTCCCTCGCCCGGCCAGTATCTTTAGCTTCGCCCCTAGACATCATTAAAAATTTCTCCAGTTCAATTTTTTTGGAAAGTTTTGCCAGCATCTGATAATTTACCAAAGCGGCCCGCAAAGTCGTCAATTTCCCCTCCGCTTCCTTTGGAAATTTTTCAAAAAGAGCCTCAGTGGTCGCCAATTCCAAAACCGCATCTCCCAAAAACTCCAGCCGCTCGTTATGCGGCAAATGCCACTTGGGATTTTCATTCAAGTAAGAACGGTGCGTTAAGGCCTCCTTTAATAAATCCTTATTTTTAAATTCGTAAGATAATAACTTCTCTAATTTTTCTAAAGTCATCAGGTGCCGATGCGAAGCTACAAATATATCCGAATCTACAAATAAACTTATTCGTTGATTCGCATGCATTCGTAGTTTTGGATCGCGTTATTATTTTTCTTCGTTTTTTTGTTCTTCAGTTTTTTCGTCTTTGGATTTTGGCTTATCGTCCTTCCCCGGTTCCCCTATTTCTCTATAAACCGTACCCAATACCCCGTTAATAAATTTACCCGAATTGGGTCCGCCGTAATTCTTGGCAATTTCAATGGCTTCATTGATGGCAACTTTGGGCGGAACTTCATTCCGGTCGGCATAAAGAAGCTCATAAAGACCGATGCGAAGAACATTCCGATCTATGGTGGCAATTTGTTCTAATGGCCAGTCCGGAGCAGCTTTCTCAATAACCGCATCAATTTCTTTTTTATGCTCAATTACGCCTTTTAATAATTTCCAAGCAAATTCCGGTTCGTCAATTCCCGGACCGAATTCCTGCAGATTTCTTTCCAAAGTTCCCGTCAGATCATTTTTCTGTTTATAAAAATCCCATTCGTAAAGGGACTGAAGCACAATTGATCTGCAAAGTTGTCGAGTTGCCATTCACTAGGACGTAGTCCGTAGTACGTAGGGCGTAGAAAAAATAAATTCTCTACGAACTACGGGCTACTGCCTACACAGCTTTCTTATATTGTTTGCAATTTGAACAAGCCCGGTGCGGCAAATTTGGAGCTTTACAATTAGCGCAAACAACCAGCTTAATTTTCTTTAAAGCCAAATGAGACCGGGTATGACCGACCGCAGACTTGGAACGATGTTTTACTGGTACACCACCCATACTTTAAAGCGATTAGCGGTTAGCGACTAGCGATTAGTTAATTAAAACCCAATCACTCTTCACCCACCACTTTTCACCGCTGATTTGCTTATGCAACAAGATTATCACATTTTATCTGCAAATGTCAAAGAAGATTTGCCATAATAATAACGGCTATGCTACCATTAATTAATCCTAAAAAGGAAAGGGCAAAGACTCTTGGTCTGTCCGACTCTATCCCTACGGATCGGTGGTCTTACGACAACTGATCTTTGTGGGCAAGTCGGAAATCACCAGGGGTCTTTTTCTTTCCAAGATCTTTAAAAAGAGAATAAGATGAATGCCAGAACCGCGATAATTCTGATGGCATTAATTTTCACTTGGCTTATATCTTCTGGCCAGGAACAAAATGTTGAAACCAACATCAAGGTTGAGGCCGCGACCCGTCAAGCTGAAACCGCAGCCCTTCAGCCGGCAGATAATTCTCCGGTCATAATCAGCACCGCTACGGAAAAAAGAAGTTTTAAAAATGCCAGACAGATCTATCGGGAAGCCATGCGATACACTGTTGCAGTTATCACGGAATGGGATGACGCTAATGATTTTCAGAATCCGAATTATCCCAGAAAAGGAAGTTTTTGTAGCGGCATTATCCGAACCATTAATGACAAACCGTACGTCTATACCCTAAATCACTGCCTTAATAATTTTACTAATCTAAAGAATTTCAAAATTAGCGTAGAATTTTCTAATGGAAGTTGGCAAGAAGTAGAAATAGTCGGGTATAACGAAATTCCATTAGATGTAGCCTTACTTAAATTCAAAGACGAAGAATTTAAAGTAAGTGCCAGTGCGATTATAGGCAATTCAGATACCCTCGAAGTTGGAGAGTCCGTAGTTGCCCTTGGCCATCCTTACGGAATAAAAAATTATCTTTCAAAAGGTATAATCAGTCGATTAACTGTAACCGAAGTTCCTTATTACAACGGACCGGGGTTAATCGGAGTTGATGTACGCATTATGCCCGGCAATTCTGGCGGTCCACTTTTAAACATGAGGGGCGAAGTTGTCGGATTAAATCAAAGAGTTAATGTTAACAATCCATCAGTTTTGGGACAATTCCCGAATATTCCCCTAGCTATTCCCATAAACCAATTCGAGGCGATTCTGCCGAAATTACTGAAAGGTGGCGAAATTAAAATCGCCGACATTGGTTATCATATAAGGAATAGTTGGGAATTAAGACCGGAAGAATTACAGGAAATCGGCGTAAGTAAAAATCTACGCAGACCGGTAGTGTTAGGACCAAAGATTGCGCCGCCTATTGGCCTACCAAGGCTCTGGCCATTTTCCAATCTACGCGAAGGCGATGTCATTTTAGAATATAATGATAAACCGATAAAAACCTGTGAGCAGATTGCCAGAGAAAATCTGACACTAAAACCTGGAAATAGAATTAAGGTAACTGTCCTTAGAAATGGAAAGGTGATAAAAAAAGAGGTAGAACTGAAAGATTTGAAAGAACTCATGGGATCAAATTCTATCATGATCCTAAAAGGACTTTGGGAAATTATAGAACTAAAGAGAAAATAACCGGGTGTAAACTCGGTTTTTTATTTTATCCACAATTTTTCTTGAAGATGCATATATAAATGGATTAGGATTGAATATATGCCACGCTTCGTACATCTCCATACACATTCACATTACTCATTACTCGACGGCCTTGGAAAAATCGATGATTTGGTAAATCGCGCTAAAAAATTGGGAATGGATTCGGTAGCGCTCACTGATCACGGCAACCTTTACGGTGCCGTGGAATTTTATAAAAAAGCTAAAAAGGCCGGCATCAAACCGATTCTCGGCATCGAAACTTACGTTGCCCCGAGAGATCACAAACAAAAAGAAATCAATGGCGGAGAAGAGAAGTATTATCATCTTATTTTACTCGCCAAAAACGAGCGCGGCTGGAAAAATCTGATCAAATTGGTAACTATTGCCCATTTGGAGGGCTTTTATTACAAACCGCGGGTAGATAAAAATCTTTTACAGCAATATCATGAAGGGTTAATCGCCCTTTCCGCCTGTATTACCGGCGAAGTCGCCAAAAATATTTTAAATAATAATGCCGCCGGCGCGGAAAAAGCCGCACTGGAATACCAGAAAATTTTCGGCCCGGAAAATTTTTATTTGGAAATCGGCCATCATCCCGGCATTAAAGAAACCATTAAAGCCAACGAAGGATTAAAAAAACTTTCGCAAAAAACCGGCATCCCGCTGGTGGCTACCCAAGATATCCATTACGTAAAACCAAGCGATGCAGAATATCATGATATTCTCCTTGCAGTTCAAACCGGAAACAAACTCTCCGATAAGAGCCGGCTGACGCTCAAAGACGATGATTTTTCCATGCGCTCGCCGGAAGAAATGGCCGGATTTTTCCAGGATGTTCCGGAGGCAATTGAAAATACCGTCCGCATCGCCAATCAATGCAATTTTGAGCTTCAGCTGGGAAAAACTCAGCTTCCGAAATTCAACCTTCCAGAAAATCAAACCGCCAACGGCTATCTTCGCTCATTGATAACTGAACGCACGCCCCTGCGCTACCCGGAAATAACTCCGGAAATAAAAAATAGGATAGATTACGAAATAGGAGTCATAGAAAAAACCGGTTTTGCGGATTACTTTTTAATAGTTCAGGATTTTATCAACTGGGCAAAAGACCACGGAATTGTCGTGGGTCCGGGCCGCGGCTCCGCCGCCGGCAGTATTATCGCCTATATCCTGAATATTACGGATATTGATCCATTAAAGTATGATTTGCTTTTTGAGCGATTCTTAAATCCCGACCGTATCCAAATGCCTGATATTGATATTGATTTTGCCGATACCCGCCGCGATGAAGTATTCGGCTACCTGGAGGAAAAATATGGAAAAGACCGGGTTGCCCACATTATCACTTTCGGAACTATGGCTGCGCGGGCGGCTATCCGCGATGCCGGAAGAGCTATGGGCTTAAGTTACGGATTCTGCGATCAAATAGCTAAACTTATTCCTTTTAATCCGACTCAAGGAATGAAAGAGGGCTGGCTGGACCATTGCCTTAAAGAAGTTAACGAATTAAAAAATTTATACCAGAATAATCCGGATGCTAAAAAGGTTATTGATGCCGCAAAAAATCTGGAAGGCGTAGTCAGGCATGCGTCTGTCCATGCCTGCGGTACAGTAATCGCCAAAGAGCCGCTTACCGAATATATGCCCATCCAATATGCGCCGCAGGGTGACAATACCATCATCACCCAATTTGAGATGCATAGCGTTGAAGATCTGGGACTTTTAAAAATGGATCTGTTGGGACTCAAAAACTTAACCATTATTGAAGATACTTTGCGCCTGATTGAAGAAGGAAGCGGTGTAAAAATAGATATCGGCCAAATTCCGTTAGATGACAAGAAAACTTTTGAACTGCTCCAGGCCGCGGATACCACTGGCGTATTCCAGCTGGAATCAAGCGGCATGCGCCGGTATCTTAAAGAACTACGGCCGAATGAACTGGAAGATATCATTGCCATGGTCGCGCTATACCGCCCAGGTCCGATGGACCTTATTCCGCAGTATATTAAGCGGAAATTCGGCAAAGAACGGATAACCTATCTTCATCCCAAACTTGAACCAATCCTTAAAAAAACCTATGGCGTAGCCATCTATCAGGAACAATTAATGCAGATTGCCCGCGATTTAGCCGGTTTTACGCTAGCTGAAGCTGATACGCTCCGGAAAGCAGTCGGCAAAAAAATTAAATCACTCCTTGATGAACAAGCCCAGAAAATGGTTAACGGAATGATTGCCAATGGTATTGCCAAAAACGTTGCCGAACAGATCTGGCAATGGTTTGAGCCATTCGCGCGCTACGGCTTCAACCGGTCACATGCCGCCTGCTACGCCATGATTGCTTACCGAACCGCTTACCTCCGCGCCCGGTATCCCATTGAATTCTATACCAGCCTCTTCAATAACGAGGCTGGAGATGTGGAACGGATCGCTTTTCTTATCAGCGAAGCAAAAAAAGCCGATATTGCCGTACTTCCTCCGGATATCAATAAAAGCCTTGCTAATTTTACTCCGGAAGAAAGTGGCATCCGGTTCGGACTTCTCGCCATAAAAAATGTCGGCCAAAATATCGTAGAAGCAATCGTGGCCGAACGCCAAAAAGGCGGCCCATTTAAAAATTTGGTTGATCTGCTTCAGCGCGTAGAACATAAAGATTTGAATAAAAAATCTTTTGAGAGTTTATTAAAGTGCGGCGCGCTGGACGATTTGGGTATTGAAAGGAACGCCGGCCTTACTAATATGGAAGAAATTATTAATTTTGCCGGTACCCTGCGAAAATCAAAAAAAACCAGCCAATTCTCGCTATTCGGACAAACTCATGTCTCTGCTAACGCGCTAAAATTAAAATCCTGCCCGCCAGCTACCCAACAAGAAAAATTAACTTGGGAAAAAGAACTGCTGGGGCTGTACATTTCCGATCATCCGCTCAACCGCCATAAAGAAGTTATGTCCGAATACGGAGTCCAAGAAATTAAAAACTTGCTTTTAACCAATAGCTCCGCCGGGGAAAGGAAATCCCGCATCGCCGGCATCATCGCCAAAGTCCAGAAAATTAATACCAAACTCGGACAGCCGATGGTTTTTGCCAAAGTGGAAGATCTCAGCAATACCATGGAAGTCATTGTTTTCTCCGATACCCTCGCCAGAACTTTGCCGATGTGGAGAGAAAATAATATTGTCATGGTTTCCGGAAAAATGTCCTGGCGGAACGGCGAACCGAAATTCATCTGCGATAACGTCAGGGAATTATAGCTCAATAAATTTACTCTATCAAATAAACTTCTCTTGAGCCGGTAGTTTCCAAATAATACTGTTTTTTATTGACGTACCCGCCTAATTTTTTTATCGGGGGTAAACTAGTCTTCGGCAAATCTCCAACTTCCACTTTATTCACGATTGAATCTCCATTCCCCCATTTTTTACCAAGTACGACATTCTTAATTCCGGCCGCATCCGCATAATTTCTTAGAAACTTAAACATAGCCTCCCGAATTCCGCGATTCTCATTTTTACCAATGCCATAACTGGCCTGAATATCAAAAGTATCCGCCACCAGTACCGGCTGATTGTTCTTATCTAAAGAAACATACAGCCAGCATTGCCCTATCGGCTCTCCGATTTCCTCGTCTATCACCTCCGCTACCTGAACGCCTTTATCTACCAAAAATTCCAAAATTCCCGGGGGATAAACATCAAATTCTACTCCCGGAAGCTGCTGTGGAGCGATACCCTTCTCGCCGATAGAAATGCAGCACCGGCTGTAATTGCCCTGAAACAAATCCCGCCGCGGATCGCGGTCCCATTTTTTAACCAAAAATCTTTTCTTGGCATGCTGATCTTTTCCGCGCCGCTGAACAACGCCAACGAATTCCTGAATTTGTTTCCATAACTCCGCCGCCTGACCCGGCAAAACAAAACCTGGATTTTTAGAAATAAGATATTCCAGACCGCGGGCATAATTAGGAAAATTTTTCTTTTGCCACTCCGGATCTGATAAATCAATTCCAGAAAAATCAAATTTGCCTTTTTCTTTTTGAATTCTGATCATGTCTTTCCGCAAACTTCCGGCCACCGGCAAATTACCAAGCAATTCCTGAAGATCGGTTAATTTTTGCATGAGTTCGCCCCAGCTTTCTTCCGGCGATATTTTCTTGCCGGCCCCGACTTCAAACGCCTCCTGACCGGAAAAATTTTCCCAATTCTCCCAGTTAATTCCAGACTTTTTAAAAGTTTTTTCCACTTCCTGATTGTGCAAAGCTATTTTTTTGCCGAGCTTATCCGTTTGACCCTCATCGGAAATAAATTTTGAAAATCTATTTTCGAACGCCGCCCGCAATACTCCGCCATACAGATCCTGCGTAACTTTGGATTCTGTTTTTAAAAACTGGTAATGATTGACTAAATTCGGGAGAAATCTAAGCGGCCAATGCTCTGCCGATGAAAAAGCTATTTCACCTTTAACGCCTGCTTTCCGCGCGATAATTTCAAATAATTTGCCGTTCAAAATATCCAGAGTCTCTTTGTAAGGGCTGGCTTTCCCGAGTAAAGAAACAAAAATTTCCTTCCGGCCGCTGGCTATGTATCCGGAAGCGATTTCCAACAGCTTGCCGAATTCATAATATGATAAATTGCCTTTTTGGCTTTTTATAAATTTCTGAACTGCATTAAAAGAATCTATATCTTCCAAAACCGGCACACAACCGACCAAGTTAGAGTCTGCAAAAGAAAAGCCTCTGGACATCCATGAGCGCAAAAGCGCGGCAGAGAGATTATTATCCAGTAGCTGTAAATTAACTATAATATCGGTATTAATCTCAAAAAATAATTCCGGGTTCTCCCACTTTTTTCCCTCTTCCGCCTTATTATTAATAATCATTCCGTAATCCTTCAGGGCCAGAAAAGTTGGCAAATATTTAGACTGAAAATCCAATAAATCCCCGCCGAGTAAAAGATTTTTAACCATATCTACGGCATACCTCTTCTCCTTGGTAACATCCGACAATACTCCGATTAACCGCTTAGTCTCCGGAGAAATTTCCTTTCTTTTAAGATATTCAATGACCAACTTATTGCTTTTTAATCTAGCCGGTTCACTTTTAGATTCTTGCAAATCTTTCTGGGCCAATCTATAAGCAGACACATCCCCGGAAGCCAGGGCTATTTTACCGGCAACAAAAAGGCTTTCGTGGCCGCCGGCTTTTAGCAATTTATCCCGGATCTCTTTAATTTTTGAAGTTTGCTCTCCGGTTAAATTTTGTCTTTCCGCCAGCACTGCCACAATTTTCCCGACGGCAATCGGGGGCAAAATCGGATCGCCATGAGCTAAATTCCTTTCCATCCATTTCCAGCCAAAATCAAAATCCAGCTTAGCCATATCCAAACCAATCTCCATGCTTAATTCTGGGATACCGCCATTATACAATTCTGATCTCAACCGCTCTGCCAATTCCGGATCGCCCAATCCAATCGCAACCTTAGCAGCTTCAAACACCCTTTTCTTGCTTAAAAGCTTTTCCAGAAAATTCCGGCCGAATTCCGGATCTTGTTCGGCGATTCTCCGGCCCAGCTCTGCCATATCGGCTGAAAAAATCGTCAAGCCGAATTTCTTGCGCACCTCAGATTCTTTCTTAGTGGTTCTTGATTCTTTTTTATATAAATTTTCCAAAGATTGCTTAGCCAGCTCCAGATTTCCAAGGCCAAGGGCAATCTTCCCGGCATACGAATATTGTTTTTGATCAAGAAAAGTCTGCAAATTTTTCTCAGCCAGCTGCCGCTCTCCCAGCTTAAGCGCCAGCTCTGTTCCTTCATAAAGTTCATAAATACCTCCTTTATTAATCAGCAAATTCATTATTTCGCGGGCAAATTGCGGGTCTTTATCTGCCAAAATTTTTCCGATTTCCGCCGCCGACAAATCATCATTTTGCAGAATCTCTATCTCGATGCTATAGAGTGTGTCTATCAAGGCAAGTTCAGAAGAAACTTTGTGGCGCGCCTTACTAAACTCCAATACAAAAGCATCTCCGCCTTCCGGAGGCATACCCGTTCTTTCTTTTGCCTCTTTTTTCATTTTTAAAAAATCAAAAAAGGTCTGATCTTCTTTTATTTCAGAATGCCGGCGGCGCAACAGTTCCCCCTCAAAATTCCACCTGCCTTTCGGTTCAAACTTTAATTGTAAATCCGGCGGCAATAAATGCCTGAGCGTCTTACGTTCCTGCGATCTTACTTCTTCGCGGCTTTTCTGCCTCGGAGCCGATTCTTTGCCAAAACCGGGTGTTTCCATTGCCTTAATTGTTAAATAAATCTTGGAGATTATCAATTGGCTAATACCCGAAATTATATTCCTGACGGCACCGGAGTCCGCTTGCTCCGGCGACAAGCGGCTCCTACGCCTCCCCAGCCGGACTTCCCTTACGCGAAGACCAAGCTCCGGCTGGGTCCGTAGTTGCCGCACGGAACATAATTTCGGATATTTAAATAGGCACAGCGGATTCAAGATGTTTTGAAAATTAGCCTGAATCATTTTATAATCAATTGATGTCATCTCTAGAAGAAATCCGCCACTCACTTGCCCATCTGCTGGCAGCGGCAGTGCTTAAAAAATATCCTAAAACCAAACTGGGCATCGGCCCGGTGATTGAAAACGGCTTTTATTATGATTTTCTCTTGCCTCAGTCGATCAGCGATGCCGATTTGCCGGAATTGGAAAAAGAAATGCGCCGGCTTATTCATCTGGGTCTGGATTTTAAAGGAGAAAAATTAACTCCGATTAAAGCCAAAAAAATGTTTCGCGGCCAGCCGTTTAAGCAGGAATTAATTAAAGAATTTGTTAAAGAGAAAAAATCTCTAACCGCCTACCATACTGGAGATATATTTACCGATCTTTGCCGCGGCGGACACGTTAAAAATACCAAAAAAATAAACCCGGAAGGATTCAAGCTCACCCACCTGGCCGGCGCTTATTGGAAAGGCAGTGAAAAAAACCCGATGCTTACCCGTATCTATGGATTGGCCTTTGCCGACAAAAAGACGCTCGAAGACCACTTAAGAATGATGGAGGAAGCGAAGAAACGCGACCACCGGAAGCTCGGCAAAGAACTGCAGTTATTTGAGATAGTTGATGAAGTCGGCCCGGGTCTGCCGCTGTTTTATCCCAAGGGGGCGATCCTCCGTCGTCTGGTAGAAAACTATATTACCGAACTCCAGGAACGCCACGGTTATCTGCCGATCTGGGTTCCTCACATTACTAAAGGCGAACTCTACAAGATCTCCGGGCATTTGGATAAGTACGACGCGATGTATCCGCCGATGAAGCTGAAAGACGAGGCAGACTACTACCTCAAACCGATGAGCTGCCCGCACTTTATGATGCTTTATAAATCGCTCCCCCACTCTTATAAAGAACTTCCCGTGCGTTGGACTTACACCGGCACAGTTTACCGCCATGAAAAATCCGGCGAGCTGTCCGGCCTGACTCGCGTTCGTTCAATCAGTCAAGACGATTGCCACGTCTTCGCCAGGCCCGATCAGATAGAACAGGAAATTAACCTGTTACTGGATACAATTGAAGAGGTTTATAAAAAATTCGGATTCAATGATTTTTGGGTCCGAATTTCTACCCACGATCCGAAAAATAAATCCAAATATATCGGGGATGAAAAAGTCTGGCAGAAATCAGAAGAAGCTCTGACCCATTTGATTCAAAAGCGCGGCTGGAAGCATGAGATCGGCGTGGGCGAAGCGGCTTTTTACGGCCCAAAACTGGACTTCATTTTCAAAGACGTGATCGGCCGGGAATGGCAGCTTTCCACTATCCAGCTGGATATGAACCTGCCGAAAAGATTTGAATTGGAATACACTGACGCGGAAGGCAAAAAACGGCAGCTGGTAGTGATCCATCGCGCCATCCTGGGATCCACCGAAAGATTCCTCGGAATCCTGATTGAGCACTTAGGCGGCGCTTTTCCGGCCTGGCTGGCTCCGGTGCAGGCAATAATTCTTCCGATCAGCGAAAAACAAAAAGATTATGCCGATAAAATTTTTATTCAATTAAAAAATGCTGGAATCCGGACCGAACTAAATGACGCAAATGAAAGTCTTGGCAAAAGAATCCGGCAGGCAGAAATGGAAAAAATTCCTTATATAATAGTGGTTGGAGCTGACGAAGAAACCAACAAAACCGTAAGTGTACGGGAAAGGCAAAAGGGCAATCTCGGCGCAATGATTCCAGAAAAATTTATTGAAGAAATAAATAAACAGGCACCCAGGTAGGGGTGTCTGTTTATTTTAACTTCTCAGATTCCTTTCCAATCATTTTTTCTGCTTCTTTTGCATCTTCTGCGGTAATAATGTGCGGACCGGCTTCCTCAGCCGCTGCTTGTTGCCCAAGTCTTTGTAATCTCGCTACTTCTTCACGATCCTTCTCTGCCTGCGCCCGTTTTTGTTCATTTTCCATATCAGCAACAATCCTAGCCCTCATAGCCGCCTCCTCCGGGGTTTCTCTTAATTTAACTGGAGGCCTCTCACGCCGCATAGGTTTTTCCATTGACATATCTACATGATAATCTTATTTCAATTTTTTGTCAAGTAAAGATCTTAAAACTTCCGGATTACCCCTCCCCTTTAATTCGGCCATGGCTTTTCCTACTAAAAACTGGAGTGCGTTCATTTTGCCTTTTCTGTAATCCTCAACCGCTTTCGAATTACTCGTAATAATTTTTTCCACTGCAACACCTAACTCGGCTTCTCCGGAAACCTGCGCTAATCCTTCATTCTCTACCAAAGTCCTGGGATCCACGCCAGAATCAAGCATCTTAACCAGCAAATCCTTTGTAGTCCGGCTGGTAATTTCTTTTTTGCCGGCCATTGTGACTAGATCGGCAAAATTTTCCGGAGTAATCTTGCACTCTGCAAGCGATGACTCCCTGTCCCGCAGTAACCCCTTCAAATCACTGTTTAAATAATTGAATAGAAGCTGTATTTGTTCATCACGAGCCGACGAACCGCTGTCCGCTTCTAACTCTGAAACCGCATTTTCAAAAAACTCCGCTTCCGCTCTGTCTTCTGTCATAATATTCGCTTGTTCATCATTAATTTTAAATTGATCTTTAAATCTCCTGCGTTTTTCAGCCGGCATCTCCGGAATTGCCAGTTTCAAATTTTCCAGGTTCACGCCAATTTCTTTCAGGGATGCGATTTCCAGCGGCGGCAAATCCGGCTCCGGAAAATAGCGGTAATCATGCGCTTCCTCTTTGGAACGCTGCGATACCGTGTGCTTTTTAACATCATCCCAGCCGCGAGTTTCTTGACTCACCCCCTTTCTAGATTCTAAAATTTCTTCTTGTCTCTTAATCTCATAATTAATCGCTTCTTCCAGCGCCGCAAATGAATTAAGGTTTTTTATTTCAACCTTAGTTCCCAAACTTTTCGTTTTTTCCTTCTCACTTTTCGCTATACTGACATTTGCGTCAAACCGCATCTGTCCCCGTTCCAAATCCGCATCAGCCACGCCTAGATAACGCAGAATAAGCTGCAATTCCTTGGCAAAAGCAACAGCTTCTTTTGCACCATGCATGTCTGGCTCACTGACCAGCTCCATCAACGGCACCCCGCCTCTATTAAAATCCACCAAACTTGCCGCTTTTCCCTCTTCACTTTCCGCATGTAAAAGCTTTGCGGCATCTTCCTCTAAATGAACACGATTTAATTTCACAATTTTCGATTCACCTAAACGCGCTGATATATCAATTTGTCCGCCTTTCACCAGCGGCAAGTCATATTGGGAAATCTGGTAACCCTTTGGCAAATCCGGGTAAAAATAATTTTTTCGATCAAACTTAAAAGTTTGATTTATTTCTCCATTCACGGCAAAGCCGATTTGAATCATAGACTCTATGGCTTTTTTATTAATAGTCGGCAGAACTCCCGGATGACCAAGACAAATCGGACAAATATTAGTATTAGGATGCTTTTCCTCCGGATCATTCGGGCAATCGCAAAACATTTTCGTAGCCGTCTTAAGCTCGGCATGAATCTCTAAACCAATTGTAGGAACATATTTCATTCATTGAAGGGTTTAGGGGGCGAAGGTTTAGGGTTTAGAAATTCTTTAAAAAATCTATACCCTATACCCTATACCCCATACCCTATTTGGCGAACTCTAAAAGGTAATCCTTGATCTTTTCCGCATTCTTAGTTAATTTTTCCCGATATTCAGGCATAGCGCAAATTCTAAGCATTTGATGGGATTGCCCATATTCTACCATAGCGGCAAAGTGCTGCGGATAAAAATCGCTAAGCATCACAATATTCCCGTCTCGGCCGTAAACTTTAACATCTTCTGGCACAAACCGATGATGCGACATCGGCGGCACCACAATTACGCTGTCTTCCGGAATACCGACTAATTCGGCCACCCCTTTTTCAAAATCCGCCAGCAATTTCACACTAGAAACTTCTTCATGAGCAACAATTTTATTTAAAACTTTTTCCGACAAACCAAAGGTGTATAAAGATTTATCCCGCCTTTTCTCATCCAGCTGGACAAATTGCTCATACTTAAAATCAATTGCCGCCTTTGGAAAATCGCCGGACATTAAACGGTTATAATAGAATTGAATCTTGGGATTGGAAGATATCTCAAACCTTCCCAAAAGTCCGAAGTCGGTCAGACTCCAAATCTCCTGCACGCTCATTCCCTCTTTCACAAGCTCATATGCCATTTTTTGAACCAGCCTCTGAAGAATTGCGGATTTTTTACGCAGATAAACGTGCTTAGACATTTTAATATAAAAATCTTGAATAGCTTTTGCCTGATCAATCACCCTTTCATCCACCACTACTTGATTATCTACGAAATAGATATATCTGGATAAATATTCCACTCCTGGTAATTCTAAAATTGTGTAATAAGCATCGCGGGTTAAATAATCAAATTTTTCCATCCCTAAATTTTTATCATGCACTGCCAAATATAATGGGTCTTCGTGCTTAAAAACTTTCAGCAAAGCATCAAAGTTCACTCCGCAGGCCTCAATTTCTTTCTGAAGTCCCCTTATAATCTCCATACCCATAGCATCATCGGCGCGCAATTTGGTTTTCTTGGCTCCAGGCAAAAGCTCAAAAAGCGGTTCCACGGTATGGGAAAACGGGCCGTGACCAATATCATGATAAAGCGCGAAAGCTGTGACCGTGTGGGCCTGATCTTTGGTAATCATGCCGCTTTCCACCCAGCGGCGAGTTAAATCCTTGGTGCGCTGAAAGGCTCCCAGACAATGCTGTTTACGCGTATGAGTCGCCGAAGGAAAAAGCAAAAAGGCCAAACCAAGCTGGTACTTAAACGCCAAAGCCTGGAATTTCTGGGTATCAATCATCGGCAAAAAACCATGAATATTAATGAGTCCTAAAATCGGATCGGAAACAATTTTCTGAACCGGAAGCTTAATTGCCATAAATTTATTATAAAACGAAATTTTACTTCTTTACTAGCTCAAAATAATCAAAGACCACCTCTTTAGGTGGTCAATAATTTATCAACCTCTCTCTTTACTGATTCAAAAACTTCCTCAAAGGACTGGTTGCCGTCTATGACGACAATATTCTCTCCGGACAACTGACCGGGCAACGCCAGAAAGTTCTTCCTTAACTGCTCCTGAAATTCCAATTTCTCAAAAACTTCCTTGTATTCCCTGCCTTCGTCAGTGGCCAGCCTCTTCATGGCTACTTCTGCCGGAACATCAATAAACATAACCAGGTCGGGAACTAAGACACCTTTATGCATTTCCATCAGCTTCTCTAAAGAAATTCCCTGCGTTTGCTGATAAGCAAGAGTTGAGTATTTATAGCGGTCGCAGCCAACATGAAATCCTTCGCGAAGCAAAGATTCAATGAAGCGTACGTGAACTTTCCGGTCTTTCACAAAAAGTTCCGCCAGCAATTCCGCATTTTCTCCCGGGTTAGTGCTTTCCTTCAAAATCCTGCGAATCTCGTCGTAATACTCCGAATTATAAGGTTCCCGAGTCGCTACAACATGATTACGCTTATCTTTATTAAAAAGATGCGCATGCAGCCGCAAAAGCTGGCTTCCCTTGCCACAACCATCCAACCCATCAAACACAATAAATTTCCCTCGTTTCTTAGCCACTATTTATCCGATATTCAATTAAAATTTACTCTTTTAAAAATAACATAAACCTTTTATAAAGAGCAACAAAAAATCGCCCCTCGACTATGCTCGGGACGATTTTTATTTATTTCTCAATTACTTCTATTCCCATATTCCTGGCAGTGCCGGCGATGATTTTCATGGCAGCATCCACGTCATAGGCATTCAGATCCACCATTTTCTTTTCCGCAATTTTTCTAAGGTCTTCTCTGGTCACTTTGCCAACTTTATTTTTCAGCGGATCACCGGATCCCTTTTCTATACCGGCAGCTTTTTTCAAAAGCGCCGAAGCCGGGGGAGTTTTTAATTTAAAATCAAAACTCCGGTCCTCGTATATAGTAATTTCCGCCGGAATAACATCGCCGGTCATCTCTTTGGTGGCATCGTTAAACTTCTTACAAAAATCCTGGATATTCACGCCATGCTGGCCCAAAGCCGGCCCGATTGGCGGCGCCGGATTTGCCTTACCGGCTTCAATTTGTAATTTTAAAACTGTTTTTATTAGTTTTGCCATTTGGTCATAGGGGTTAGGGGTTAGGGGTTAGGGGTTAGAAATTTACTAAACCCTCTACCCTATACCCTATACCCTTAAATTACATTTTCTGTATCTGAAGTGAATCCAGTTCCACTACCGTATCTCGACCGAAGATTGGAATAAGTACCTTGATTTTAGCTTTATCCTCATCCACCTCCGAAACTTTCGCATCGTAATCTTTGAACGGACCGTCTATAACTTTTACCATATCTCCCGGCTTAAGATCAACTTTAAATTTCTTTTCGCCGCCGCCCATCCTGGCCATCAACATATCTATTTCATCTCTGGAAAGCGGCAATGGAGTAGTGGAGTCCGGACCAACAAAACCAGTTACCCGAGGAGTGTTGCGGACTACATACCAAGAATCTTCGGTCAAGATCATATCCACCAAGACATATCCGGGATAAATCTTCTCTTCTACGGTGCGCCTTTTGCCGTTTTTAATTTTAATCTTAGTTTCCTTAGGAACTAAAACATTAAAAATCTTATCATTCATCGATAAAGAATCCACGCGCTGTTTCAAATAACGAGCCACCGCATCTTCATAACCCGAATAAGTATGGATAGCGTACCAATGGCGCTCCTTACTCTTAATCTCCACCATTTTTTTAGATTCCGGATTTTTATCTTCAACCACAACATTTAGCTGTTAGCTGTTAGCTGTTAGCTATTAGTTAATTTCTAAAAGCTAAAAGCTTAAAACTAAAAGCTTATTTTAGTAATAATAATTCCAACAAATAAGTAAACAAAAAATCCAGCCCGCCTAAAAAGACCGCCACCAAAAGCGACAGCAAAATTACCACCCCCGTTAATCTGATGGTATCCTGCCGGCTCGGCCAATTAACTCTGGCCAGCTCCTGCCTGGATTCCTGTAAAAATGAAGAAAGTTTTGAAAACATTGTATTAAATTATAATTGATTATTTATCTATTGTCAATTATTTACACATCCAAATTTTTCACCGATAGCGCCCTGGCCTGAATGAAATTTTTTCGCGGTTCCACATCCTGTCCCATTAAAACATCAAATAATTTGTCCGCTTCAACCACATCTTCAACCATAACCTGCTTCAGCAGCCGGTTTGCCGGATCCATGGTTGTCTCCCAAAGCTGGGCAGGATTCATCTCGCCAAGACCCTTATAACGCTGAATATTAGCCGGGAATTTTTCTTTCTCTCCTTTGGCAAACTCCTTCACTACTTTTTCTTTTTCGGAATCGCTATACGCATATTTAAACTCTTTTCCTTTCTGAACTTTATAAAGCGGCGGCTGAGCAATATAAACATGGCCATTAGTAATCAGTGGCTGGAAATAACGATAAAGAAGCGTTAAAAGAAGGGTCCTGATATGGGCGCCATCCACATCCGCATCAGTCATTAAAATAAGCTTGTAGTACCGCAAGCCGGAAAGATCAAAGGATTCAGCAATCGCAGTTCCAAGCGCCACTACCAAGGCCCGGATTTCTTTATTTAAAAGCATCTTATCAACGCGCGCTTTCTCTACATTCAAAATTTTACCTTTAAGCGGCAGAATAGCCTGAATTCTTCTGTCCCTGCCCTGCTTGGCTGAACCGCCGGCGGAATCTCCCTCAACTATGAATAATTCCGATTCGGCCGGATCACGAGAACTGCAATCTGCAAGTTTACCGGGCAAAGTAAGACCCTCCAAAGCGCCTTTTCTTAAAACAGTATCTTTGGCGGCTTTAGCGGCTTTACGGGCTTTGGCAGCTAATAAACATTTTTCAATAATTCTTCGCGCGTCTTGCGGGTGCCGTTCCAGCCAATCCTTCAGTCCCTCGCCAGTCACGCTCTCCACCGCAGTCCTGGCCGGCGGATTGCCTAATCTTGCCTTGGTCTGCCCTTCAAATTGCGGTTCCCGCAGCTTCACCGAAACAATCGCCGACAATCCCTCTCGCACATCATCGCCGGTCAAATTATCGTCTTTTGTTTTAAGGTATCCTTCCTTATTCGCATAGTCATTAAGAACCCTAGTCAATGCGGAACGAAAACCAGTCAAGTGCATTCCGCCGTCCGGCGTATAAATATTATTAGCAAAACTTAATTCATTTGTTTCCAGCTCATCGCGGAAAAGAAAGGCGGCTTCTACATCAATATTTTCGTATTCTTTATGCGCGTAAAAAGGCTCTTCCTGTAAAGGTTTTTCACTCTTGGTAACATATTTAATAAACGAAAGCAGTCCTCCGTCAAAATAAAACCCATGATAATTTGCCGGCAAAGTCCGCTGGTCGACAATTTCTATTTTCACGCCTTTAGTCAAAAAGGCTTGCTGACGTAAGTGATCAACTATGCGCTTCAAATCCCATTCAATTTTAGCGAAAATTTCCGGATCTGGAGAAAAAGTTACCTTAGTGCCAGTCCTGGAAGATTTGCCGACTTTCTTAACTTTATATTGCGGCTTGCCGCGCTTGTATTCCTGAACCCAAAGAGCGCCATCGCGGCAAACTTCCACCCTCAGCCACTCAGATAAGGCATTCACCACCGAAACGCCTACGCCATGCAAACCGCCGGAGACTTTATAAGATTCGCCGCCGAATTTGCCGCCGGCATGCAAAGTCACCATAACAGTTTCCAGCGCTGATTTCTTGGTCTGCTTGTGAGTCTCCACCGGAATACCGCGGCCATCATCATCCACGCTGATTTTATTACCGGAAAGCAAATCAATGCGGACATTTTTAGCATATCCGGCCATTGCCTCGTCAATAGAATTATCAACAACCTCCCAAATAAGATGGTGCAAACCGGCGGTGTCGGTAGTGCCAATATACATTCCCGGCCGCTTTCTAACCGGATCCAGGCCCTCTAAAACATAAATGTCCTTAGCGGTATATGAACCCTCTTTTTTAGCTTCTTTTTGTTCTTTATTTTTTGCCATGGTTTAAGCCGAAACTAAAAAAGCCGCGGCTTTTTAGATATAAATTTACTTTCTTAGTATACCAAGACCCGGGCCTAAAATCAATCGATTTTTGTGCATAATTTTGACCTAGAAAAGACTCTTTGCATACTCCCAAAACTCCGGTCTCCCGCTCATCTTCTCCCATAGCCACCACTCTGCGCCCCACAAATATGCTTCACGGAAGCCAACCTGGCGGGCATATTCAATGTTTGCTTTAAACTTTTCCAGACTCAAGGATGTGTCTCTTTCCATAGGAGCCATTTCCTTGATTTGCTTTGGTCCCCATGGCTCAGCCTGAAGTTCGGTAACGATTATATTTTTTGTACTGGCAAAATATTTAATCAAATTTGCTTTTAAATAAAAAAAGCTCGGCGGCAATGGATAACGCAAATAACCGCCAGGAATTTTATTGCTCCAGACACTGCGATACATAGTTGTTCCAAAAATGTCCGCCCTTCGCGCAGCTTGCAGCCAAAGACTCAATTCACCGCTATCACTGACAATAATCAGACGGCTATCCAGCGAGCGCACGAACGCGATTTCTTTATCCAAAAATTTCTTATCAAACGGCAGGCATTCTCCAAAACCGATCAAAAACGGTTCGTTTTCTACTTGCCAATACTTGATTGCTGACAGCGACTTATAGCGATTAACTACAACATCAATTAATTTCAACAATCTTTCCCGCCGCTCTTCTGTCGGCAAGTTTTTAGCCCAGTCCGGAATATGGCATTCTGGCCACCGAGGCAAACGCTGACCAACCGCAACAATAATTTTTACGCCGCGCCTCTCTGCCTCTTTAAGTTGCCAATCCAAAATAGAAAAGTCATATTGTCCTTCCGATGGCTCGGTCTCTGTCCAATAAACAGATAAACGCAAATTCTTAGCGCCCAGATCGTCCAAAATCGCACGGAATGCTTCCTGCCAATCAAGGCCAAAACTTTCTGCTGCTTGCTTGCTAAAAGTCACGCCAAAAGTTTTTAAGCCCGGAGTTAAATCCGCCGGTTTCTGAATAAAAAATAAGATAATCAGCCAGCTGACTATCAATAAAATCGCAGCACCTTTAATTAAACGGCTCATGAATGTTTAATAAAATATTTATAAAGATAGGCGCTTCCCCGGATTTTTCTCCGCATGGTCTTATAATCCACTTCAATTAAACCGAAACGCGGGCCAAAGCCTTTTTCCCATTCAAAATTATCCAGAAGCGACCAATAAAAATAACCGCGCACGTCCACGCCTTCAGCCATAGCCTTTTTCATCCAGTCAATATGATCTTTTATAAACTGCGCGCGTTTTTCGTCTTTGGCATCAGCAATACCGTTTTCAGTAACATAAATCGGTTTATTATATTTTTTTAAAACCCCTAAAACCTGATATAAGCCTTCCGGGTAAATCCCCCATCCCAAATCACTGACCGGATGCGTTTCTCTGCGAATATGCTTATGAAAATAATAATTTAAACCAACAAAATCTTGATGGTCAAAAATTTTATTCAAAAAATATTCATTCCACCAATACTCTCCGAGTTTTTGAAGATAGTGCCAAGGGTGTTTATCTTCCTCAAAATAAATAATATTTTTAGCTATGCCGACCTGCGCCCGCGGATTAACTTTTTTTATTACAACAGAAGCTTTTTTATGCGCCTGAATTAAGTTTTTAATGGCTCTAAAATAAGATAGGGGCGATAATGGCCTGCCCGGAGGCCAAATACCCAACCAATAGGAATTTTTCGTATAAACCATCGGTTCGTTAATAGTTATCCAAAACTTTACGTCTTTTAAATTCTCGGTTACAAAATTTATATAACGCTCAAAATAAAAAACGGCCTTGGGACTCTCAAAGCCTCCCGACTCAGCAAACCAAACTGGATTAGTAAAATGCCAAAGAGTTACAAATGGCTCCAATCCTCGTTCCTGGAGCGCCGTAACCACTTTCCGGTAGTGTTCAATTTCTTTCTTATCAAATTTTCCTTCTTCCGGCTCAATCCGAGACCATTCGATGGAAAAACGATGGGCGTTATGCCCCAGTTCTTTCGCTAAATCGAAATCCTCCTTGAAACGAGAATAATGGTCTGCGGCTCTTCCAGAATCGAATCCCGCGCGGGTCCAGTCATTTTTAATTCCGCCCTCAACTTGATAAGAAGACGTTGCTGCGCCCCAAAGAAAAAAATTTTTATTATTCTGTTTCACCTCGTACCTTTTTGATGGCTTCTTTTATTAAATCTCCTGCTTGTTTATACCGTTCAGCTTTCAAATCCATAGAACCCATAATATTCAAGTTTTCCATAATTTCTTCATCGAAATTTCGCAATTGCTCTTCTAGCTCCTCTTTCATTTTTTTATCACCCTTATTTTTTTCTATGAGAATTTCTACTTCTTTTCTAAGCAGTATCCAATCATTGAGCAATGTCATAGCCCTCTCCTTAACTTCTATCAATCCCCGCTCAGACTCTTTCAATATATCTTTAGGAGATTTTTTTCCTTCAAATTTTTCTCCCATAAAAATTTATTAATTGCTACCGAAGTTCGACATCAAATCTATCGATTAAAACTTGGTTGATCACGGCCATTTCCCGATCAACCTCCGCATTGGTCAAAGTCCGATCTTCGGCTTGAAAAACAATCCGAAATGCCAAACTTTTTCTTCTTTTTTCCGGTTCTGCGCTGCGGTCCCGCAAAGTCTCGATTGGCGGCTCGTAAATGTCGATTAAATCAACGTCTCCGATAAGCCGCGGGTTTACGCGCTGAATCAAATCTAAAATCAATCCGACGCGTATATCCTCCGGAACAAAAATCGATAAGTCTCTGGTAATTGCTGGAAATTTAGGCAATGGTTTATATTCACGTTCTTCTCCGGTAACTTTTATGAGTTCTTCCAGGCTCACTTCTGCGACTGACGCATTCTTTAATCCGGGAACCAGTATTAAATCGCCGATTTTTCTGCCGTCAATAATAAATTCCAGCGAATTACCTCTTTCAACCGTTTCATAATCGGTAACGCCAATGCTGCTTAATAATGAATCAATAATTCCTTTCGATTCCAAGAGGCTATCCTTAAGAAGCAAAGCAATACCCAGCATAAGTTTTTCCGACACTTCACCCTTATTAATGTAAAATATTTTCCCGATTTCAAAAACACGCACCTTATCAAAAAATCTGCTGTTGCTTTCCAAATTCCTAATCAAATAAGGCTTCAGGCTATCCCTTAAAAATTCAAATTGATCGCTGATCGGATTCAAAAGCTGAACGGCGCTGCTGCTGGTTTCTTTTTTAGATAAAAATGAATAATTGTAAACTTCGCTATAACCGGCGCTAACCAGTAGAGACCTTGCGCGGTCTTTAAGAGTAATTTGGTCTTCTTGAGTTGCGGCGCCCAAGGCAACTGTCGGCGGCTGCGGGATTAAATTATTATAGCCATAAATCCGCGCGACTTCCTCAGCCAAATCCTCAATACTGCTGATATCCGTGCGGAGCGCCGGAATCTCAACTTTCGTTCCAATCTTTTTAAACCCAAGTGGTTGCAACGCCTTGGAAATCTCTTTTTCACTAAAATGATGGCCAATAATCCCATTAATTTTCTTTAAATCCAATTTAAATAATTTTCTTGCCTGTTTCTTGGGATAAACATCCACGGAACTGTAGATTTTGGCTCCAGTCAATTCCTTGAGAAGCTGCAGAGCGCGCTTCATCCCAAGCTCAGCAAGCTCCGGGCTCAACTCATGGGCAAATCTTGATGCTGCTTCGGTTACAAGGCCAAGCTTGTGCGAAGAACGGTAAATATTAATACCGCTAAAACTAGCCGCCTCAACTAAAATATGACTTGTCTTGAGAGAAACCTCGGCAAGCTTTCCGCCTTTTATTCCAGCAATTGCCTGCAAAGAATCGGCATCCGCAATCACTGGATCATCCGGAGATAACTTAAAATTCTGATTGTCAATCGTTTCAATCTGTTCATTATTTTTTGCACTCCTGACGATTATGCCCCCGGAAATTTTATCAGCATCAAAAGCATGAAGCGGCTGACCCACTTCCAGCATCACATAATTCATAATATCAACCACATTATTAATAGAGCGAAGACCGCAAACTTCTAAAGCATTTTTCATCCACCGTGGCGTTGGGCCAATTTTGATTCCAGACACGTAAGTAGCCATGTAGCGGAAGCAAGAATTCTTATCTTTAATATTTACAGTAAATATTCCCCGCTCTTTCAAGTCCGGCTTAAACGCTTTCAATAAAGGATCGTTCAATTTCAATCCCATTATAACAGCGGTTTCTCGCGCAATTCCAAGATGTGATGCGGCATCGGAATACCTGTTCGGCGGAATAGAAATTTCCAGAATGTCGCCGCCTAGATCAACAGCCTCAAAAACATGCAAATTAAATTTTTCCACTAGCTCGGCCTTAGTATAATTGCCGGGAGCTAACTTTTTGATGAAAGAAAAGCTAAATCGCATATCTTAAAACTGTTTAATAAAACGGAGATCGCCTGAATAAAATAATCTGATATCGGGAATATTATATTTAATCATCGCAATACGCTCGGGTCCCAAACCAAAAGCAAATCCACGCCACTCCTTCGGATTATAACGGACCGCCTCAAAAACTTTAGGATGAACCATCCCCGCGCCCATTACTTCCAGCCAGCCGGATTCTTTGCAGATATTACATCCCTTCCCGTCGCATTTGACGCATTGAATATCAACTTCCAAGCCAGGCTCTACAAAAGGGAAATAGCTTGGCCGGAGCCTAATCTGGACCTTCTTTTTAAAAAGCCGCTTGAAAAATTCCTGGATTACAAATTTAAAATTAGCCAGCGTCACATCCTTGCCAACCATTAGCGCTTCTATCTGATGAAAATTAGTTTCATGAGAAGCGTCAGTCGCTTCATACCGAAATGCCCGCCCCGGACCCACAATTTGAAACGGAGGCTGATGTGTTTCCATATAATGAATCTGAATGGGAGAAGTGTGTGTTCTAAGCAATAATCGCCCGCCCCTGGTTTTACCAAATTGCTTTAGCCAAAAAGTGTCATGCATTTCGCGAGCCGGGTGATCTTTAGGGACATTTAGAGCGTCAAAATTATAATATTCGGTTTCCACCTCCGGGCCCTCAACAACGGAAAAATTCATTGCTTTAAAAATTTCCCTTATTTCTTTTTCAACTAGCGTAAGCGGATGCAAATGGCCTGTCTCTATTCTTTTGCCCGGCATAGTCAAATCAACAACAACTTTCAGCTTTGAACTTTGAACTTTTAGGGATTCTAATTTTTGTTCCAGCGCTTTTTCGATTTCTCCGCGTAAAGAATTGGCAACGGGACCAATTCTCCGCTTTTCCTCAAGCGCCAAATTTTTTAGGGATCTCAAAATTTCAGTAAGTTCCCCGCCTTGCCTTCCTAAAAATCGAATTCTTAAGCTCTCCAAAGCCGTAGCGTCTTTAATCTCTTTAATGGCCTGAATAGCCGATTTCCTAAATCTCTCAATATCAATATTTAACTTTTTCATAAAATAGTTATGGAAATATTATAAATCTTTTCTCCCTTGAAATTAATAATTTTAAATTTTAATAAATAATTGCCGGCTTTCTCCCATTTATGAGATAATACCTCTTCTTTCCCGCTTTCCAATCGCGCACCATCTTTAGTGCCATCTCGCCAATCTACCTCATATCTAATACTTTCCCGTTCTCTATTCTGAATCGAAAAATAAGCTGGGATACCGGTTTTTACCCCAAAAACTATTGGGGATTCGCTGTCTGGCTGAACTACCCGTTTAACCTCAACCCCCAAACTCTCACCGACGGTTTCAATTTTTTTATCAATAGTATCTTTGAAGATCTTAAAAACTTGCTCCTTTATTTTCTCTTCCGCCTTTTCAATAATCTCTTCACTTCTTTCCGCTACCGAATCCAACAGTCCGGACAACTTGCCTGCCGCCGCCTCGGTTTTACCTGTTAAAACCACATTCGTCGCCGAACCGGCCGGAATATTCTTACGGATAAAATCCGGAAAATCATAACTCGAAAAATTCGTTCTAGTAAGGATAAAATAACTGCTCATACCGCCCAATCCTAAAATAACCAGCAGACCAAGAATTCTTCTCATAAATACTTCTTAAAGTATAGAAGATTTGAGACCAATGCTCAATGTGCCTGTGGGAGGGATCGAACCTCCGACCTCGGCCTTATGAAGACCTCGCTCTACCACTGAGCTACACAGGCGTATTATAAAAGCTTATATGCAAATAATAGAAAATAGGCGGATTTTTTACAAGCTGTCTGAAATTGACTCTAACGCCAAGTCTTAGATAAACTTTAATCATCTTCTTTGATAACAAAAAGGCGGCTGCTTGATAGTGCCAATCCTTGGTTATGTCGGCAAACCAACATTTGACATTAGCGGGAGTTCCAGCAGAAACGGCTTCCGGCTTGAAATCCGCAAAGCTAATGTAGATCAGCCGGTCAATTTTTCAATCACTGATTTTGATGAATACAACGACTTTACCCGCAGCTATTCCCACCGCGCACGCCTGCTGGAAATGTTCGTCGGATTCTTAATTTCTACCGCCATCATTGCTCTGGCCAGCATATTAAAAAAATTATCTCTGCTGGAAATAGGAATTACCAGTTTTTTCTTATCCCTGACTATTCAGATATTAATCACTAATCTCTCCACGCTTTGGCATTTACGCCAAGATTCAGAAAACCGGGAGTGGCATGCCGCTGAACATAAAAGCGTAGTAGTCCTAGAGGCCGGCCTGGAACCAACGGTTGAGAATTTGAAAAAGTGTCCGGCTAATCTCATGTTTTGCGGCAGCGTCCAGATGGGCATCATGATGGAAATTTGCCTATTATCCGTAATCGCAAACCTCTTTTATTTGATGCCAGTAGAATTTTGGTCAATTCTTTTAACGCCAACAATAATCAGCTTTCTAGAAATAACAATAATTGCCGCTTTTGGTATGTGGATTCCAATCCTTATCCTGTCAATAACCGCTATTATTTTATCGCCCGTAAAATACAGGTATCAATTCGTCAATTTAACTCTTGTTTTATCAATTCCTATCGCCGCCATTCCGCTTCTTGGAGAAAAATTTTTTGCGCTTAAAGAACCTTCGGAAGAAAAATTAAGGCGTACCGCTGAAGAATTGAAAGAATTTATAGAAGAAACCGATATTTATCAAAATTAAATCCGACTTCAAAAGTCGGATATTTTTATAACCAGCCGGGATAATCTGAAAAGATGCCGTCATCAAAGACCTTTCTCCATTAATAACTATAAACGAAAAACCTGGCTCTTTGCCAGGTTTTTCTCAAAACCGAATTCATCCGAAAATCTATCTCTTCAAGTACGCCTGCAATGGACTCAAATCAATTACTGAACCGAGTAATAATTTTCTGGCATCTTTATTGCCGTGATTTATTCCCCATTCTGGGACATTGACATTATTATATTCAGCCAGCTTTCTACTAGCTTCTTTCAGGTAATCATTGTGTATATCGCCCAACACATTCTTCGTAACAGACCAAAGAGTATCGCCAGGCTCCAAAGTTACTATCTTTGAACTAGTGTTCGCCGCGCTTTTGCCTTTCCGTTGATCTTTCTGCTGACTGACTTTTTTACGCAGTTCCTGATCCTGGAGATCTTTAGTCTTCTTACGAATGCCATCAATATTAAGATCTTGTTTTAATTTCTTGCCCTTATGATTAGTAGTTAAGGAAAGTCCGAAATTGGGTTCTGGACTGCCAATTTCCTTAACGCTGAAAAGGACAACTGCGCTCTGACCGGCAATCAAGCTCTGGGTGCAATTCGAAGTGGAAACCAAACTTCCATTTTCATCAAGAAGGCCGGCAATCTGATACCCGGGAGGCACCTGAAGACAAACATCCACAGTCCAATTCTCATTGGAGGACATTACAAACGGATAGAGTTCCACGCTGTCGTTCCAAATAGTATATTCCGGATAAAGAACATCCAGTTCGGAGCCGCTAACTACTGTCATCTTGCCGGCCTGGTAAATAACTTTACCGTCTTTCTTAATAGTCTTTAATAATCGAAGGGTTTTGGTAATCAAAGTATCTTTTGGCGATGCAGCATCGGTATCATTATCATCCTCTTCTTCTTGGGAGGCGAGAATAACATTACGCTTGAAATTCTTGAACTTGCCGGTATAAACAGAGTTATTGCCGTCCTGGAATTTTACGATGACCAGGAACTTTCCTGGATGATCTTCACCGGCCAAGCAAGAACCATCCGTACCAGTCACGCAAGAGCCGACTTTGCCAAGATCTGATTCATAAATGACATTTAAAAGATCTTTCTTGGGACGCTTGGTGCCGTAGGCTGCCAGGAAATCCGCGCGTTCCCGATCAAAGACTTTGACTTTGACCCCCTGAAGCGGTCGCTTGCATTCTGGCCGCGGTTTGCCATCCGGCAAAGTACCGCACACTCCGGATTTCTGCTGATCAACTAAATGGAGAATTACCGTAGTCTTGTCTGCAAACGGACAGCCGGTCTCAGCGACATTTCCGCTGACTCCGGGACATTGATCGGTCAAACTAGCGCCCGGAGTAATGGTAGCCGGAGTGCCATCAGTAACAACCGTGACTGCCGTTTCACCGGTATTAGTAAACACTGGCTCTGCTTCCGTAGTAGCTACAGCCACACTGGCATCCTGGGTAAGGGTTGCCGAAGTTGTGTCAGAAGCAATAGTCACTTCTGTAGTGCCGGTATTCGTGTATTGCACAGTGGTTTCTTGAGTTACTGGATCAGTGCTTACCGCCACTTGCAAAGAATCGTCCGCAGTAAGAGTAGCGGTAGTTTCACCCGATGCCACTGTTACTGTTTCAGTAGAGGTATTGGTATATTCAACTGAGGTTACAGTGCTAGTAGTAGGATCTTGCACTATGGCCACCTCCACTGTAGAAGCCGGCGGCAAAGTAACGACAGTGCTATCCACTAAAGAAATACTTACATTTCCAGTCGCCGTAGCAGGCACACTAATGGCAACTTCTCCGGTTGGGGCCGGTTCAATATCAAGTATCTGGCCGACATTCAAAGAGGCATTGGCCAGAACATTATTATTTTCATCTATTAATTCGACTGTAATCGGAGAAGTGTTAGCGGAGCTCGGAGTGATCGGACTGCCAAGGGTGGCTGATTGTCCGGTTGAGAGTCTTACTCGGGTGGCTTTGCCGGTTGTTCCAGTAGGAGGTTTGCGAAGGTCAATGCCTGGGTTGGCTTGCACTGCAAGCACAGTAATACTGCCGCACATAATATCAGCTGTTTCGCCAATAGTATCAAGTTCAGTTTCAACATTACTGTTACAACTCACTATTCTCGCAGGAGCAGTGCCAGCGCCGGTGATACCGACTCGCACACCATAGGGCACACCCAAGAATGGCGGAAGATCAATCATTGAGATAGTCCAACCGCCGCGCTGCGTAATTGTTCCGAAAGTGACATCAGCATCTTTAAAGTCGTTTGAAGAAACCAAGCTCTCATCAACGCCAGTAGTTTTATTGCGATCAATTTCATTCGCAATTCCATCGCCATCTTTGTCTGAATCACAAGCATCGCCTAAACCGTCGCTGTCCGTATCAGTCTGATCAGAGTTGGCTAAGCTCGGACAATTATCCGGATACTTCAAGGTTTTTTCCGAACTGGCATTGCCAGCATTGTCAGTCGCAAAATATCTCAACGTATGAATTCCGCTAGGAAAAGTTACGCTGGCAATGGCGGCATTAACAACTGTTAATGGATTGGTGTCTAACGCATAGCTGATGCCGGCAACACCGCTTAGACTGTCGGTTGCGTTCAAAGCAACATTAGCTATGTTAGGAACTCCATCAGAATCTGAATCAGAGAAAGTGGCGGTGCTAGCGGGAAGAGTTGCGTCTAACTTTTCGGAAACGCTTTTCTGATCTTCTACGTTCCCGGCATTATCTGAAGAAAAATAAGAAATCGTATAAGTGCCGTCTTGATCAATCAAGAAGGTGCCGGTATAAGCAACTAGCGCGCCGCCATTAATAGAATATTTTGTGCCATTGGCTTGGCAGCCGGAAGTTTCTCCGGTGCCGGAATCCGAGCAAGTCAGAGTCACGCCAAAAGGAGCTTTATACCAGCCATTAGTACCGTCAGGAGCGGCTGGAGTTTTAGTGAGCATAGTTATTGGCTTGGTTTGATCCAAGACTACAGATTCTTGATTTGATTTCGTGCCCTCATTAATCGCGCGGTCAGTGGCGCTAACCTGATAATAAGCCCGACTTCCTTCAGTCAAAGCCATGTCGTAATAAGCTCTGACAGCAGCAGCTGTAGTGGCAAGCAAACTCAACGAACCAGAAGATGGCCCTTTAAAAACATTATAGTGATCCACCCCGGAAGCCAAAACGCCAGGGTCTTGAGACTCTGACCAATTAAGCGCTGATGGCAATGAAGAAATAAAACCGGTCAAACTTAGCGCTGAAAGAGACGGAGGGGTAGGAGCGCTCTTATCAATAGTGACATTTACTATATTAGAATCCGAACTCACTAGGCCAGCATTATCATAAGCTCTAACTAAATAATAGTAGCGGGAGTCATCTGGCTTAGAAGAAGGGTCTACAAAGCCGGTTAGTGTCGGCGATGCAAGTTGTTCAGTAGGAGTGCAGCTGCTAGCAGAACTAGTGACCGAGCAGCGGTACACCCGATAGCCGTATAGTCCGGAGTTTGCATCAGAAGAAGCTGACCAGGTTATAGTTTGAGAATCTAAATTACTAAATTGCGGCATAACTTCTACAGAGGGACTGACAGGCGCAGTTTTATCAATCTTCACCTGATCAACCTGAAGCGTTTCCAGATTGCCGGCATTATCCAATGACTGGTAGCGAACATAACTTGTGCCTTCACTGCTGATTGTAGCTGAAGCGCCAACAACCGGAGTGCAAGTATTTGTTTGATCAGAGCAAGCTCTGGTTTCTTTAACGCCAGAACCATCGATGTTATCCACGGCTGAAAGTGTTGCGGAAACATCAGAAGTATACCAGTTGTTTTGGCCTAAAGTACCGGAAAATGAAACAGATGTTGCCGGAGAAGTAGTATCTGTGACGACACTTAATTTAACTTCCTGGCCGCCAAAGAAAAGAGAGATCGGCGTGACTGTGCCATTAATATTTAGAGTAAATAAGGATGTCCCCAAGGGACTACTAAAGGTATTGGGGCCTGGAATTATAATAAAATCTTTAATGCTATTCGCGATACCATCACCAACCCCCATTATAGACCAGGAAGAAGAGAATATGCTGGCATCTACCGTAACTGTAAAACCATCAACTTTCAGCACCGAAGTTCCTGCTCCACTGAGGAATGATTCAAGGGAGGGATCATACTGGATCTTCCCGTTATTATCTACTGAAAATTGAAAACCTCGGCCGGGCCAGTA
>JACROC010000003.1 GCA_016214655.1 Candidatus Harrisonbacteria bacterium | reverse complement strand
TTCAGTATTTACCGGCTGGTCCGGATCTTGCCTTGATAATGAACAGTGTGCTGTGGTCAGTTCTGATAAATGTCCTCTTGGCGTTCCTTGTGATATTACGCTGAACAGCGACCAATCAGTTTCAGCCAATTTCATTAAGGGCATATATCTGGAAGTTACTAAGCGCGGCCTCGGCACCGGCACGGTCACCGGCCAATCTATTAACTGCGGAAATACTTGTTCAAAAACTTATAATTTCGGAGAATCAGAAGTTTTAACTGCCAAACCGGATATCGGTTCCAAATTTGTCGGCTGGGGAGGAGCTTGCGCCAGCGCTGGGATTAATTTGACCTGCTTGGTTAAAATGGAAGGCGCGCCTAGAAAAGCGGTTACCGCCGAATTCGTGCCAATCGGTAGTTTCCGGTTGAACACCGTTGTCTTGGGTTCCGGCACTATTAGAGGAGGCGGATATTATATAGAGGGAACAAATGTTATTTTGACAGCCGCTCCAGTTTCCGGAGGCGTGTTCAATGGCTGGGAAGATGATAATTGCAGATTATTTGGAAAAGGCAACTGCACCATCAGAATGAACTCCGACAAACTGGTCATTGGCCGATTTAGCGAACTGCCGCTTTTGACCGTAGCTAAAGGCAACAATGGCAAAGGAATTATATCCGTAATCGGAACTGACATATCTTGCGATGCTAATTGTCCCGAGTTATCTCATAACTTTGACCTTGACACCCCGGTTAATCTTCGCGCCGGGGAAGACACCAGCTCCACTTTTACCGGCTGGTCCGGCCAAAATGCCGGAGAATGCGGACCAGATCTTAAATCCCGGGATTGCGGCCCCATTACTATGGATAAAGCCAAATCTTTAACTGCTAATTTTACCTTGAAACCAATGACTCTGACTGTTATCAAACCAGCCGTAGGCCGGGTCCAGACTACTCAAATTCTCCCTTCATTATATTGTTCCAGTTCCAGCACTGCCCAAGACTGTACCAAAACCTATAACTATGGCGATAAGATCGTTCTTCAAGCTCTTCCAGACTCTAACTACTCCTTTGTTTCCTGGGGAGACGATTGCCAAGGACAAGTGGGTGATTGCGTAATCACCATCAATAAACCTCTGACTGTCTCCGCTAACTTCATTGCCAAGACTACTATTCAAATCAATATTGAGGGAGTCCAGGATAAATCTAGGGGAGCTGAAAGAGGGAGGGTGACGGAGTAGAGTTTTGGCACTTGCATACATTTTTGTTATAATAAAACTAAGTTATGTACAGGATGGAAAAAATATATTCAGTAAGTGGATTATTTTTAATAATCTTTGCCGGTTTTATTTTGGCCAATCACTCTTTGGCGGCTCAGCAGATCAGATGCGGCGCCGGCAGCAACATTTGTTCTAGTGATTATACGCCGCCAGTTTCCATTCCCTTAAGGGCTCAATCGGAACCTACTTATATTTTTTATGGCTGGACTGGCCGGGACGCGGGAAATTGCGACAGCAGTCTTTATCCGGACTTGGACCCCAATCCAAATTGCAATGTGGTAATCAGCAACGAAGAAGCCGGCAAGACTTTGGAAATTACCGCCTTATTTGATACCAGGCCTAAGTTAGATGTCACGGTCAGTGGCAGCGGTAAAGTTACGGATGGCAAGAATTTAAATTGCCAGCCAAACTGTTTTGCGACTTATAATTTAGGCGCTGAGGTTAGCTTGGTTGCTCAGCCTTCTGATTCGGAGAAATATGTTTTTGCGGGCTGGTCCGGGACCAGCTCCGGAGAGTGCCAAAGCTCAACTAATCCGACTTGCGTTTTGAAGATGGACTATCCTTCCAAGTCCCTTACCGCTACCTTTGTGGAGGCGTCAAAATCGGTTAATTTAACTGTCGAGGTTTCCAAGCCGCAAGGGGGCAAGGTTCTCGGCGGAAAAGTATTGGGACAGCAGATTATCAATGATATTAATTGCGGATTAGGAAGTTTTGCTTGTTTCAAAACTTATATTTCCAGGACCGCGGTTACTTTAAAAGCTTTGCCAAAAGATAGCAATTGGCGTTTCGCCGGCTGGGAGGGGGATTGCGGCGGCGCTGGCGATTGCGCGCTTAGCTCATCTTTTATGATAAAGGACCGGTCAGTCACCGCTAACTTTGAGGAAATAGTTAATTTAAAGAATATTTCTTTGAAAATCGTCGGCAGCGGCACAGTCACCGGGCCTCCGTCCGGTGGGCAAACCGGTTTTTATTGCGACCGTTCTTCTTGTCTAGTTTCTTACCCATCTTCTTTTGGCACCGTAACTTTGACTGCCAATGAGATTGCCGGATGGGTTTTTTCCGGCTGGACCGGACCGGGAGCCGGCAGTTGCGGAATCAATCCGTCATGCCAGATAACCTTGGATGGCGATAAGGATCTAACCGCTAATTTTGTGTCTGCCAATACTTTGAAGACAGTCGGTGTTAATGTTGATGGTCCAGGAACTGTCACTGGTCTTAGGATTAATTGTCCGGGGACTTGTGATGCAAGTTATTTGCCGTCGGAAAGCACGGTTACCTTAACTGCAGCCGTTAATAATTCTACTTTTAATGGCTGGTCCGGAACTGGAATTGCCTGCGGGCAATCTCTTACTTGCGTTTTGAATTTAGGAGCCAGTTCTCGGTCTGTCTATGATATTACAGCTAGATTTACAGCTAAGAATACCGACCGCACAATCGCTCTTTCTATCACTGGCCGCGGCCGGGTGACTGGATTAAATGGCAGGGTTGACTGTTCTCCCCAGTCTAGTTCCGGCTGCCAGGCTAATGTTTCTTTAGCGGAACTTCAGACTCTGGGCGGTAAAATTTCACTGACTGCCATTCCAGAATTAGGCGGTTCTGTAAAAAGCTGGTTGGTGGATGGAACTGCTGCCTGCGGGACTAATACTACTTGTCCAATCGACATGAGTGAAAATCGGTTTGTTGAAGTGAGTTTTACTACGCCAACCGCCAGAACTCTTAGTATTTCCAAGGCTGGCAGCGGTTCCGTAACCGGGCCTGATTTGAATTGCCCGGCTGTGAGTTCTGATTGTTCGGTAGCTTATTACGGCGTTAATCAAGTCAGCATTTCCGCTGCGCCTAGTAATGGCTGGCAGTTTTCCAACTGGTCGGATGATGCTTCTAGTTGCGGATCTAATCCGAATAATTGCCCGGTTTCTTTAAGTAAGCTCCAGACTATTGCTTCAGCTACTTTCGTTCCGGCTGCCAGTTTGAAAAATTTGAAAGTATCAATTGTCGGGCAAGGAACTGTCAGTGATGGCGCGAATAAAATTAATTGCGTTTCTTCGGCCCAAGGACTTACTCCCGGCTCAGTTTGCCAGGCGGATTATCCGGCTAATGATTTAGTTACTTTAGATGCGATGCAGCCTCTTACTGGATGGACGTTTGTCAGCTGGTCTGGGGCGGGGACCGAAACTATTTGCGGCAAACAGCGTTTTTGTCCGATTAGTATCAATGAGGCTAAACAAGTAACTGCGACTTTTAAAGAGGTTATTGATTTAGTTCAGCTGACCACGGTTTTGGATCAATCCGGAACTGGCGGCGGAACTATTGTCGGGGATAATTTGAATTGCCCGCCAAACTGCGAAGCGCTTTATCAGCGAAATACTTCTATTTCAATAAATGCCGTTCCTGATCAGACCTCGGTATTTTCCCGCTGGTCTGGTGATTTAGGCTTAAGTCCCGGATCTTTGGATTCGGGCGGCGCGCTGGGAGCCTGCCCGACAGCCAATTGTGATTTGATTATGAGTTATCCGCGTTTGGTTTTTGCAAAATTTGATAAAAAACCGCTTCTGTTGGTTAAGATTTATGGATTAGGCAATGTAGTAAGCAATGAAGTTCCGCCAAAAATTAGTTGTGGAATTAATTGTTCGGAATATTATTTTTCCGGTTCGGCGGTGAAGCTTGAGGCTAAACCGATTGCGCCGCAGGCATTCATAACTTGGGGCGGCGCCTGCGGCACCCAAAATGTTCCGATTTGCGATTTAACTCTTGATAAAGACAAAGTAGTAGAGGCTCATTTTACCGCTCCGGTAAATATTAATACTTTGAATGTCGGCCGGGTGCCGGAAAATGGTACCGTTGGCATGAAAGTTTTAAATCAAACTTATTATTGCCCGCCTGACTGCACTAAGCAATTAGCAAAAGATGCGGATGTTACGCTTTCTGCCACTGCGGATCCGAACTGGAGATTTACCGGATGGTCGGGGGATATTGGGACTTGCACTGGCGTGTTGCCTTGCGTCATTAAAATGGATCGGGAACGGTCAGTGACCGCTAGTTTTGACGGAAGTCAGGCGACTAAAAATTTGAGCGTCAGCACTTCCGGTAACGGCTCTGTTCGGTCGGTTCGGAATGCGGATATTGATTGCGGTAATCTTTGCACTAAATCTTATAATCTTGGCATGGAGGTAGAACTGCAAGCTACTCCAGGAGTGGGTTCAACTTTTACCGGCTGGTCAGGCACGGTTGGCTCCTGCGCCGGCAGAACTGACAGATGTATTTTGAAATTAGATAATAATTTGACCACTGACAATATAGTCAGCGTAGTTGCAACTTTTTCCGAAACCAAAGATTTGAAGCAGTTGACTGTTACCCGGCCGGCCAACGGAACTGTTAGTGGCCCGAATAATAGTATCAATTGTGGAGCAGGAGGCAGTCTTTGTTCTGCGTCTTACAACAGCGGAGACAAGATTACTTTAAATGCTTTTCCGGCTCTTGGTTATCAAGTTACCGGCTGGACTGGCGTGGGTACGGAAAATTGCAGCGGTTTTTCCTGCGCTTTAACCATGAGCGAGAATCGGCAAGTTGCAGTGAGTTTTTCTGCGGTTTCTAATTTGCGTACTTTACAGATTAACGTTGTCGGCCAGGGTACAGTTACCTGCCCGGGCAATGTTGCTTGCGCCTTATCTTATAGGCTGGGAGAAACAGTAACCTTGACTGCTGCGCCGTCTGCGGCTAATTATCGTTTCGCCGGCTGGACGGGAAGGGGCACCGAAGCTTGCGGCGGCGCCAATACTTGCGCTATAACTTTTAACGAGAATGTTTCCGTAACTGCGACTTTTGTCCTGATTTCTTCATCCCAAACCCTGATTATTTCTTCTCCGATCGGCGGTAAAATTAGCCTTACTCTTCCCTCGGGTGGACTTACGTATTGTCCTCCGAATTGTCAGAGAACTTTTTTGGGTACGAGCGCAAAAGTTGTTCTTAAGGCCTTGGCAGATACTGAAAACGGATGGAACTTTGATGGTTGGACCGGCAATGTTGATGAATGCGCCGGCCAAACCGGGGAATGCACTCTATTGATGGATCAGCCGCGAGTTGTGAGCGCCAACTTTATCAGGGAGCAGCCGGCCTTAATTATCCAGGTTATGAATGTTCGCGGCGGTATTGGGAGTGTTTCTGTAGTTAAACCTGATCCGCTGGACTGTAGCAGTGGTTGCGCTGATCTTCGATATTTGAAAAATACTCAAGTTTTGATTAGGGCGGCAGCCGGAGAGGGGTCCCGATTCACCAGATGGAGCGGTTGCGATAGCAATCCTGTTCCAACCGAATGTCAGTTAACTATGGACAAAAGCAGGAGAGTTGAGGCTGGTTTTGAAGTTCCGCTGCCAAAGGTTTTTGACATTTTCCGGCCGGACGTTCTCAGGGAGTTAAATCCGCTTAAGTTTATTCCTACTATTACGGATAAGTTTAAGATTTTCCGAAAATCCACAGAGGAAAAGAAATAAGAAAATAGTGTTGAAAAAATCAAAACCCTCCAAACGGAGGTGTTTTGATTTGTAAGAAAGAGATTTATAATTAATGTTATATGCGCAATGGCCAGGTAATGTTGATAACGGTTCTGGCGATGTCCGGGACGATTATTGCCGCCACCACAATTAGCGGTATTTTAATGCTATACCAACTAAGGCAGGCTACTGATGTGGTTGGGACAACTAAGGCGATTTTTGCCGCCGATACCGGTTTAGAATGGCGCTTGGACCGCTTCAATAATGTTGATGGACAAGTCTGTAACGCTGATTGCGAAGTTGAGCGGCCAAGCGACGTTAATTCTGGAGACACTAATGCCTGCGTTGTGACTGGTACTTGTATCAACACCTGTATGCCAAGGCCGGAAATGCAGGAAAATGTTTCTTTTAAAACCTCCTGCGAGGTGAAGACGTGCCCAGATCCTTCCGAGTCATCTTGTGATTCAGCGCCGCCCCCCCAAAAAGTCGTAGTTATTTCATCAACCGGACGCGCCGGATATAACGCAAGAACTTTTGAGTATAAATTAATACAGCAATAGCGTTTTATGGAGAGGGCGAAAGCCAAACAAAGAATAGAAAAATTAAAAAAAACCATAGAACATTACCGTTATGCTTATCATGTTCTGGATAAATCTTTAATTTCCGATGAAGCGCTGGATTCCTTGAAAAAGGAACTTTTTGATCTGGAACAGCAATTTCCGGAGCTGATTACTTCAGATTCGCCGACTCAGCGGGTGGGCGGCCAGCCATTGAAAGAGTTTGCTAAGGTACGGCATGAAAAGCCGATGATTTCTTTTAATGACGCCTTTTCTAAAGAGGATGTGCGGGCTTGGCTAGAAAGATTAGAAAATTATTTAGGCAGGAAAGTTGAGTCCGGCGATCACGCTTTTTATTGTGAGCTGAAAATCGACGGCCTGGCGATTGAGTTAGTTTATGAAAACGGAATTTTAGTGCAAGGTTCAACTCGTGGCGACGGACTGGTTGGTGAAAACGTAACGCAGAATTTAAAAACTGTGGAAGCGATTCCATTACATTTAGGGGGTAGGGTCAAGGGCTTAGGGTTTAGAGTTCCTAAAAGGTTGGTGGTGAGGGGGGAGGTGTTTCTTACTAAAAAGGAATTTGAACGCATTAATCGTGAACAGGAGAAAATTGGCGGCAAGATGTATGCCAATCCGCGGAACATTGCGGCTGGTTCTATTCGCCAGCTAGATCCGAAAGTTACTGCCAGCCGTAAATTAGATTCTTTCCAGTATGATGTTGTAGTCGGACAGGACCACGAAGAGTCAGCTCAAGCTGACCTCGGGGCGAGATATCATGAAGAGGAACATGAAATGCTGAAAAATTTTGGATTTAAAACTAATCCGCATAATAAGCATGCGGCGACTCTTGAGGAAGTTTTTAAATTCCATGATTATTGGTCAAAGTATCGGGAGAAATTGCCGTACGAGATTGATGGCGTTGTAGTGATTATGAATTTGAATAAAGATTTTGAACATGGAGGAGTAATTGGTAAGGCGCCGAGAGCGGCGATTGCTTTTAAATTTGCAGCTAAGGAAGCGACTACGGTGGTAGAAGATATTCAGGTGCAAATTGGCCGTACCGGGGCGTTGACTCCGGTAGCGGTGTTAAAGCCGGCAGCGGTTGGCGGGATTACAATTACTCACGCTACGCTTCATAATGCCGATGAAATCAAGCGGCTGGATGTCCGGGTTGGCGATACGGTTATTATTACTCGGGCGGGCGATGTGATCCCCAAAATTACCAAAGTTTTGAGAGAATTGCGTCCGCGCGGCGCTAAGGAATTTCAGATGCCGGAAAAATGTCCGGTGGACGGATCGCCGGTGGTCAAAGACGGCGTGGCTTATAAGTGCAGTAATAAAAATTGCGGTGCGCGTCATCGGGAACAGCTTTACCATTTTGTTTCCCGGGGCGCGTTTAATATTGAAGGTTTGGGGTGGAAAATTATTGACCGTTTTATAGATGAGGGATTAATTTCTGATGCCGCGGATATTTTCAAGCTGAAAGGGGGGGATATTGCTGTTTTGGAAAGATTTGGCGAAAAATCAGCCCAAAATATAATTTACGAAGTCGGACTTCGTAAGAAAATTAGTTTATCAAGATTTATTTATAGTTTAGGAATTTTGCATGTTGGTGAGGAAACTGCCGCGCTTCTAGCGCGGAATATAACGGAGAATGTGGAATGTGATAAAGGGGAATGTAAAATTTCCGATATTTTAAAATACTTTTCCCGTTCCACGTTAGACAATTTACAAAAAATTCCCGATATCGGACCGGCAGTATCAAGAAGTATTCTTGAATATTTTAGCGATCGTCGCAATCAAAATCTTTTAAGAAAACTTGATCAAGTCGGAGTAGAAATAAAAATTGAACGACTAAGAGCTCAAAGTTCAAAGCTAAAAGCTAAAATGTTTGTACTGACAGGCGCGCTGGAATCTATGAGTCGTGATCAGGCAAAAGAAAAAATCCGTGAACTTGGAGGAGGAGTCAGCGGATCGGTTTCTAAGAAAACTTCTTATGTGGTGGCGGGTTCGGAGGCCGGATCAAAATTGGAAAAAGCCAGGAAGTTAGGCGTCCAGATTCTTGATGAAAAAGAGTTTTTAAAGTTAATTTCTTAATCTCTGTATCTTTAGTTCGATCTTTATAGAATATTATTTTTTTGATATAATTTTTATATGTTAACTAAAAAAGATTTAGAACATTTGGCGGCATTAGCCCGTTTGGATTTAAAAAAGGGCGAAGAAGAAAAGCTTCTCAGAGACCTGGGTAGTATTCTTAATCATTTTCAAGAATTACAGTCTTTGGATACGAACGGGGTAGAGCCGATGACTGGCGGGACAGAATTAAAAAATGTTTTTAGAGAAGACGTGGCGGGTCAAACTGATGATACCGGAAAAGGACCAGAGCAGTTTCCGGATAAAAAGGATGGGTATTTAAAAGTGCCACCAGTGTTTTAAATTTTAGGGTATAGGGTATAGGGTATAGGGTATAGAAATTTCTAACCCCTAACCCCTAACCCCTAACCCCTTAATGGGTGCATCTACACGATCTAACAATTAAAAATTTTCACCAAGGTTTGCTGAAGAAAGAATTTTCCGCGCTGGAAATAACGCAAGCATTTTTCGATTGGATTGAAAAGCGCGATTGGGAAACGGGCGCATATTTGAGTTTGAGCAAAGATTTGGCAGTGCGCCAAGCGGAAGCGGTGGATATTAAAATTGCAAAGAACGAGCCAGTTGGAGTGATTGCGGGAATCCCCCTTGCTTTTAAGGATAATATTCTGATAGAAGGCAGGCCGGCTACGGCCGGCTCGAAAATTTTAAAAGACTATACCGCGAGTTATGACGCGACAGTGATAAAAAAGTTAAAAAAGGCCGGTACGGTATTTTTGGGAAAGACCAATTGTGACGAATTTGCTATGGGCTCTTCAACTGAGAATTCTGCGTATAAATTAACCAGGAATCCGCATGACTTATCTCGCGTTCCCGGCGGATCATCCGGCGGGTCAGCTGCTGCGGTAGCGGCGCATATGGCAATAGCTGCTCTTGGTTCTGATACCGGGGGATCAATTCGCCAGCCGGCGGCATTTTGCGGTGTAGTAGGTTTGAAACCGACCTATGGGGCAGTATCCCGTTTTGGATTAATTGCTATGGCTTCTAGTTTGGATCAGATTGGGCCGTTCACTAAAACCGTGGAAGATGCGGCGATTTTGTTTAAAGAAATAGCCGGGTATGATTCTATGGATTCTGCGAGCTCTCCACTATCTAATAATTATGGCGACGAATTGGTTAATCCAAGGCTGGAAGATATTAGAAAATTAAAAATTGGAGTTCCGGAAGAATATTGGGTAGCTGGTCTGGATAAAGAAGTTGCGGAGAATGTGGAAAGAGCAACTAAAGATCTGCAGAGTTTAAAAGCGGAGGTTAAAAAAATCAGTCTGCCGCATACTAAATACGCTTTATCTTGTTATTATATTATTATGCCGGCGGAGGTAAGCTCGAACCTGGAAAGATTTGATGGCATCCGTTATGGAACAAGACAAGGCGCTGAAAATTTACTGGAATTATACAAGCGGAACAGGGAAGCGGGTTTTGGGGCGGAGCCAAAGCGCCGGATCCTTCTTGGCACATTTGTTTTATCTTCCGGGTATTATGATGCGTATTACGCCAAGGCACAGAGGGTGAGGCGCTTGATCAGGCAGGACTTTGATGAAGCGTTTAAGGAGGTGGATGTTATCTTGACTCCGGTCACGCCAACACCGCCGTTTAAATTTGGAGAAAAAGTTGCTGATCCGTTGGCTATGTATCTCTCTGATATTTTCACTGTTCCGGTTAATTTAGCCGGCTTACCCGCGATCTCTATACCAGTTCGTCAAGGGTCAAATGTCAGCGGTCAGATATCTAGTAATCTGCCAATTGGTTTCCAGTTGATAGGCAAACACCTCCGGGAAGCGGATATTTTGGGGTTGGGGCAATACTATGAGAAGCTATATTTATAAAATTCTAAATTCTAATTACTAATTTCTAAACAATATTAAAATTCAAATTATCAAAATTAAAACTTTTTGAATTTGTTATTTTAGATATTGGAATTTGTTTAGGATTTAGATATTAGGATTTCGGATTTCAACTTATGAATACGACTCTAAAAAATTTATACACCCTTCGTGAGTATCTAGTCAGCTGGCTTGTGCCTAATTTATGGTGGATAAAAATTATTTCGGTTATCTTTTCGGCCATTTTCCTATGGGGAATTATCTATATAGTGGCTAAAACTAATTATTTGGAAATAAAAAAGGAACAATTTTTGGATATTTGGGGTAGTAAGTCGGTTTCCCGCCGCCGGACTTTGCGCGCTTGGAAGCAGATTTTAAAACGGCTCCAGTCCAAAGAATCTAACCAATGGAAGCTTGCGATTCTGGAAGCCGATTATATTTTAAATGAGATTTTAAAAATGTCGGGTTATTTGGGGAATAAATTGGAAGAAAAATTGGAACTGATTACTCCGGCGCAGCTCGCTAGTGTGGATCAGGTGCGCAATGCCCATGAGGTGCGTGATAAGATTTCTAAAGATCCGACTTATGAACTTTCGGCGGAAGAGGCGGCAGCGGTTATAGAAATTTATAAACAGGCATTCAAAGAATTGAACCTAATTCAAGAATAATGCCGATTTTTAGAACTAAAAATGAGAATTTTTTTAAGAAGTGGTCTCCGGAAATGGCTTATGTATTGGGATTTTTCGCTGCGGATGGAAATTTAACTTTAGGGAAAAGAGGTAATCATTACTTGGAATTCACTTCTACTGATAAAGATATTTTAGAAAAGATAAAGAGATATCTAAATTCTAACCATAAAATAAGCAGTCAAAAAAGAAGAGAAAATTGGAAAACTATTTACCGAATTCAGATTGGAAGTAAGGAAATGTTTAACGATCTTTTTAGTTTAGGTTTTTGGCCAAATAAGAGTAAAACTTTAACTTATCCTAAAATACCTAATAAATATTTTAAACATTTTGTGCGAGGATATTTTGATGGTGATGGGCATGTAACTAAAGGAATTTATAAAAAGAAAGGAAGAAGCGCTTTCTCAAAATTAATTTTTTCCGGTTTTACATCTGGTACAAGAAATTTTTTGGAACAATTAAAAAATAATTTAATAAAACTTCACATAATTAAGGGTGGGACATTATATTATTCAAAAGGTTTTAGATTAAATTTTTCAATCAATGACAGCCTAAGTCTTTATAAATTCCTTTACAAAGACTTAGATAGCGATTTATACTTAACAAGGAAAAAGAAGATATTTGAAAGTTATTTAAGATATGGGTCATATGCGGTGGTAGCTTAGCGGCCTAAAGCGCCTCCCTGTAGATAACTGCAGCTCCCAATGGAAACATTGGGATGAACATTCTGGGATAACGGTGAAGCCTTGGATAAAATTTATCAATGGTAATACCGTGGGAACCAAACACGTAACATGGTTATATGTTTGGGCGCCGTAGAGACTAGATACCAGAGCGTCTAACCCTAATTGTTTTAGGTAGGACGAAGATATAGTCCACACCATTATGAAAGTAGTGGATTCGTGCACGGAGGAGATCGTGGGTTCAAATCCCATTCACCGCGCAAATTTAAAATACCCCTTTGGGGTATTTTAAATTTTGTATGTATGGTTTGGGATTTGAATGGTATCACAAAAACATAAGTGGTAATAATATGATATAATTTAATTAAAATTATGAAGCAAATAAATAATTATCTGAATTCTAAATTTGTATGGCTAGCGGCATTAATTTTGATTATCTCGGCGAGTTTCTTTTTAGTTCATCTTTCATTGGCGGTGTACAGCCCGATCGATTATTTTAAAATTACCTATGAGCCGGCAACATTCAGTAAGACCGAAATAATTAACGGGGATATTTTTAATGCCACAATCAAGAGTAGGGGTGTTGCTATTAGGGACACCCCCTCTTCGGCGGATGCGGTCAGATTTTCTTATCGCTATACAGCTAATAATAAAGCAACTGGCGAGGAATTGGTGCTTAATTCATTCTATACCGTCACGGTAGAACCTTTTCCGCAAAAACAAGGAGGGATTTATGAAACAACAAATGTGGCGTCATTGCAGTTTCCCTCCGGAAGCAAGGCGGGTGATTACATGATTATTGAGGAAATTACCAATATAGAGATGAAGGATCAGCTTGGCTGGCAGGATGCTCCCAAGTCTTCTAAGCCCCCAGAACCCATTAAACCTCTAGAACCCACCAAGCCATCTGCGCCTACACAACCTTCCGTACCCACTCAGCCGTCCGCGCCTACTCAGCCATCTGGAACGGGGGGGGGAGGAACTGAGCCGTCTAAACCACCGGAACCTACTAGGCCACCTGAACCCACCAGGCCTTCGGAACCCACTAGACCACCTGAGCCTTCTGCTCCTGCTGGGCCGCGCCGGAAAATAGGAACAGTAACGTATTCTCCCGAGAAACCTAACTTAGTTCAGCCGTCAATTTCTGCGCCAATACCAGAACCAGCCCCAATTTCTTCTCCCGAACCAATATCAGCGCCAACTACTTCAAAGTCTAAACAATTGCCAGTGCAAACATCTTGCCTTGGCATTTGCGTCCCCGTTGGTCAGTCCGGTCCTTCGGGTATGATGAGCCAGGGAACAAGCGGTTGCAAATCTGTGCCGGGCAATTCTTACAGATGCGGATTTTTCGGATGGCAAACTTGTTATAATTATATTTCCCAAATTTGCTATGTCCCTATTCCGATTCCAGTTACACTAACTGTTTCGCCAACTACAGTAGTTAACGGAACCTTTGCGGTTGGCACAGTAACTTTAGGTAGCCCCGCGTCCATCGGTGGCCAAATCGTAAAGTTGTCAGCTATTCCTAATGCATCCATCAATATTCCGGCGAGCGTGACAGTGAAAGCCGGTGAAACTTCGGGTATTTTTAATATCTCAACTAATGCGGTAAATGCGCTTCTTAATGTAACCATTAAAGCAAAATTAGGCAATTATGAGGGAAGCGCTCCGCTGACAATTAATCCCGCCACCGTATCTGCATTTACGGTTTCACCAAATGTGGTGATTAATGACACTCCCGCAGTTGGCACAGTGATCTTAAGCAGTCCAGCGCCTGCCGGTGGCCGTGCTGTATTATTGTCGGCTGTCCCGAGTGATTCACTGGCATTTCCCGCGCGCCTAATTATAAAGGCCGGTGAAACTTCCGGAACTTTTGATATTCAAACCAAAAAGGTAAGTTCGCCTGTAAATGTAACTATTACGGCCGGACTTTTGAATCTGTCCTCAACAGATAGCTCTTCTAAAACTGCTCAACTGATAATCAATCCGACACCGGCGCCACCCATAACTGCATTAATAGTGTCGCCGCCTTCAGTGATTGGCCGCGTCTCTTCGGTTGGTACGATAACATTGAGTAAGCCGGCGCCTTCCGGTGGTCAACTTGTGCGGTTAACGTATTATGCTCAAGGTTATTTGAATGCTCCTAATAGTATAAGAGTGAAAGCCGGTGAAATTTCGGCTAATTTTAATATCAAAACCAAGGCGGTGGATTTACCTGTAAATGTGACTATCACGGCCACACTGAATGACTTCCAAAAAACTGTTTTACTGACGATTAATCCGCTGCCGGCCGTGTCTGCACTAACCGTATCGCCGGTTTCAGTGGTTGGGGGCGCTGTTTCAGTCGGTACAGTGACTCTAAGCGGCCCTGCGCCTGCTGGCGGCCAGGTTATACAGTTATCAGCTGATACTTACGCTGATGCTTATAATAATGTCTCATTATTGGGTGACACCCCTCAAACTTCGTGGTACTCGTGGTCGCCTCCTCGACCGCAAATAACAGTGAAAGCCGGTGAAACTTCTGGTACATTCAAGATCCAGACCAACAAAGTTGGTTCGTCCGTAAGTACAACTATTACGGCCACGGCAAATAATTCCAAACAAACCGCTAAACTGACAATCAATCCCGCCCTTATAGCAACTTGCACCGATAGCGATGGTGGAAAAAATTATGCGGTGAAAGGATCTCTTAATGCTTCGGATCCCACCGGACGTTTTTCTGGAATTGATAATTGTCAGAATGGATGGAATGGTAAAGAATATGCACCAACCGGTGAGCTGAACGAACTTTATTGTTTGAGTACGCCGAAACCAAATGGCGGCACATTCGATTCGGTTAAATATAAATGTCCCAATGGTTGCAGTGACGGAGCGTGTTTGCCGAAATAAGCCGCCAATCCAGAATTTAGTTGCTAATAATTATCCATGAACGAGGCATTGAAAGCGAAAAGGTAAAAGTGAGCCCTTTTAAGGTTGCAAACGTGGCGCGCGGCGGATCCCTGGCTTGTGTTTTTATATAAAAATAATTCGCCGAGAAATAATTAAACTGCGTTACGTTTTTTGTTAATGATGATTATTCTTTTTTTCCAGCCATTAAGGAATTTTTTCAAGGATATTTCTTTTGAGATATTATTTATATTTTTAGCATCCGGGTCGTTATAAAAAATTTTATCTGTAGTCGCTCCGGTGATGACAATTAAGTGCCCGCTATTTCCGGGCTCGAAGTTATTATAAACGGAGGCCATAATCGGATACTGGTTGAGATATCCTGTTGCTTTTTGGTAGGCAGATTGCGCATCTAATGCGGTCCAGTCTAGATTTTCGCCGTTTAGCCCATATTGCTTTCCTAATTCTGCCAATTCTTTATGCTTCCACCCCACTGCTTTTAAATAGGCGTTATTTGTAATACCATCTTTCAGTAATTGGTCGGCGGATATTTCTTTGCCAAAATAATTAAATAGCATTGTCAGACTGACAATGCCGCAGGATTTTTCTTTCCACTCCGGATCTTGGATATGGATATGCTGGGATAGAGCCGGAACTTTATGTTTTGTCATATTATTCTTTTTATCATCGCCACGGGTCCTTTTTCTTTTGTAACCTGATCTAAAGATTCTTCTACAACTCCCTTAGGAGACGTGGCATGAATAGCTTTATTATTTCCGGTGTAGATAGCAACGTGGCCTATATATACCGCCTTTCCTAGGAATAACATATCGTCATAATGGCCTTTGCTACCGCGGAAAAATAAAAGATCCCCAGTTTCCAAGTGAGCTTTTAGCTCTGAGCTTCTAGCGGTTAGTGATATTTTTTTTCCTGCCTGGGCTGCCTGGAGTAGCGTGCTTCTCGGGAGTCCTTTATCGATTTGTTTATAAATGTATTGGGTAAAAGACGAACAATCCATATATTGCGGAATATCTTCCGGTTTGGCTGCGTATTTATATGGAGTGCCGATAAGCGAGCGGGCCAAAGTGATTATTTTTTCTTGGTTTGCATTCATGAAGTTATTCTATTATATTATTAAACAGCGGGGTAGAGCAGTAGTTAGCTCGCCTGGCTCATAACCAGGAGGACGTTGGTGCAAATCCAACCCCCGCGACAAAATTTAAAAATACCCGAATGGGTATTTTTAAATTTTATTGCCGTGCGGGGGTTGGATAGGGAAGGGGTCGGGAAACGGGAGTTTTCCGTGTAGGAAGGCAGGGAGTGTAGCGACTGTCGGAAAACCGCGGGTTTCCGAGTATCCTGATCCCCCGCGACCGCGCAAAATAAAAATCCAGCCAAACGGCTGGATTTTTATTGCATGGAGAGCATCCTAATTCTTTGTGGCTGTGGATAACTTCAAATTGTGGTATGCTATACTAATTTTAAGGTGGAAAGTAGCTATCGTTTGACCAAAATCTTTTTTAAAAAGTGCGCAGAAGCCGCCTGTTTTTTATTTTTATAAAAATTTATTAAAAATTAATAGTCGCATAACAAATAATTTAAAATATATGAATTATTTAAAATTAAGTTTTAAGTCGGGGGTTTGGAATATTAATAATTTGCCAATTTTAATGATCGGCGCGACGATTTTAACTGCGGCATTGCTTTTTCCTATTAATTCAGTCCAAGCGGCGACTTTTTCGATAACTGTTGATGCAAGTAGTCTCAACTATGGCGCACAGTGGATGATCAATGTTGCTGGGATCGGAGGATTCGATTCTTTGGGCATGCTGACTGCATCCGTTGCACCAGGAACTTACACATTCAGCTACTGGCCCGGCCGAGGTTTTCAATTTTCAGTAGATAATAACGGGAAGATCCAGTATGATCCCTCCCTTGAATCATTCCTCAGTGGAGCAGGAACTTCGGTGCTGAAAGTTGATGGTTTTACAGTTACGGTAGAT